>NZ_JADDKQ010000030.1 GCF_016464425.1 Actinotalea solisilvae | reverse complement strand
GACGCCGCGGTCGAGGACGCGCCCGGCAGGACGACCGGGCCGGGCCACGGCGGCGTGGGGCCGCCGAGCGCCGCGGGCGCCGGGGCCCCCGCGACGCCGGCGCGCGCGGGCGCGGGCGGTGGGGTCGACGCCCAGCGCGGTCCGGCGGCCGGACGCGCGGACGTGCGGCGCGGGACGGTGGCGTCCGCGGCGGAGGGCGTGCCCTCGGCGGCCTCGACGGGGCTGCCGTCGTCATCGCGCGCGGCGGCAGCCTCCTCGTGCGCGAAGGTCTCGCCGCCCGGCACGGCGTCGTCGGCGGGGACCATCGGCACTCCTTGCGGCGGGGTGGGGGCGTCGTCGCCCGAGGCGCGGGGGGTGCGCGGCGCCGGCGGCGCGCCGGCGACCGGGGTCTCGGCGACGGGCGGCGGTCCCGACGGCGGTGGCGCCGCGAAGGGCGGCGCGGACGCTGCGGGCGAGGGCGGTGCGGTCGGGGCGGCGGTCGGGGCGGTCGGTGCGGTCGGTGCGGACCCCGGGCCCGTCGAGGCCTCGCCGTCGGCCGCGGCCGCCGGGGGCGTCACGGGGGCGAACGGGTGCCGGGGCGTCCCGGCCTCGACCGGGTCCCAGCGCACGTCGTCGAACTCGGGCTCGGGCGGCAGGCGCCGCGGGACCTCCTGGCGCAGCGACCAGCCGACCGCCATCTGCCAGGGGTCGGTCTGGTCCGACGCCGGGTCCGGTCCCGTGCCGGCGTCGTCGGTCGCGGCGTCGTCGGTCGCGGCGTCGTCGGCCGCTGCGTCGGCGTCCGGTCCGGACCCGCCCCCGCGCGCCGCGTCCTCGATCGCCGCGAGGGGCAGCTCGACGGTGCCCCCGTCGTCGGGCGCGACCGGGGACCACGAGGTCGCCGGCCGCGGGGTCGCGCCGTGGGCGACGTCGGGCACGGCCGCGGGCACGGCCGCGTCGGGCGCGCCCGCCTCGTCGGTCACGCCCGCGACGGGCCCAGGAGCATCGGACGCAGGAGCGGCCGCCGGAGCATCGGCCGCCGGAGCATCAGGCGCCGGAGCATCAGGCGCAGGGGCATCAGGCGCGGGAACGTCCGGCGCGGCGGACGGTCCCGGCCCGGGCGTCGGGCCGTCGGCGGCACGGCGCGGCGTGGCGACCGGGACCTCGCCCGTCGCCTGGAGCGCGCGCAGCTCGCGGCGGGTCAGCGGTCGGCCGACCTCCACGTCACGTTCCTCCACGGACCCTCACCCCCGACGGCAGCTCGAGCGCCCGAGGGCGCCGCAGGGTGCCGTGCGGCACCGCGCGCGGCAACGAACCTACGCCGCGCGCCGCCCCGCCGCACAATCACCCGTGCGCGGCACGGCCGTCACGCGGACGGCACGCGGACGTCGTGCGGCGCGCGGCGGCGACCGCGCCGGACCGCTCAGGCGCGGGCGCCACCCGCCCGCGGGGAGCGCGCCACGCGCCGGACCAGCGCCCGCCGGTGCAGCACGACCATGCGCCGCAGCTCCCGCTCGAGCCCGTCGGGCTCGACCACCCGCGCGAGCCGCCCGGGCCGGTCGGCACCGTCGCCCGCGCCGCCCGGACCGGACGCCACGCCGTCCGTCGCCGCACGCGCGCCGGCCCGGGGCGAGGGCCCCCCGGGTCCGCGCGGCTCGCGGCGGTCGTCGGTCACCCGACGGGTCCGAGGTCGAGCGCGTCCTCGGTGAGCGCGAGCACGGTCCACACGGCGCCGTCCGCGCTGATGAGCTCGTACGTCGGCAGGAGCGCGGCGGCGCCCGACGGGAGCCCGTGCAGCGCGGAGCCGAGCCGGAAGTCCGTGATCGTCACCTCGTCGACGGGCCACGCGAACCGTCCGCCCGGCTCGGGCGTCGCCGGGACCTCGCCCGACGGCGGCACGGCCAGGTCCGTCACGGCCTGCTCGGCGCCCTCGAGGTAGCGCACGGGGCCGCCCCACGCGGTGCCGAAGCGGGGGTCGCCCAGCCGCTCGACGGCCTCGGCGGGGCTCACCACGCCGTACTCCCCGAGGTCGACGACCGGCGCGAGCGAGCCGTAGAGCGACTGGAGCCCCGCCCCCGTGAGCGACGCGCTCCACGTCAGCCCCGTCCGCTGGCCCGCGAGCACGTGGTGCGCGGTCACGTACGTCCACATCGTGTCGCCGTAGTCCTCGCTCACGAGCTCGTACGACGCCGGGTCCTGGCCGAGCGCTGCGAGCGCGTCGCGCACGGCGCCCACGGCCGCGTCGCCGGTGGGCGCCGCCCCCAGGTCCCGCTCCCCGCACTGCTCCGGGATCCCGACGGAGGGCTCGGCCGCGCCGCCGGACGACCCGGAGCCCTCGGACGTGGTGGCGGGGTCCGTCGCGACCGCGGGCGAGCAGGACCACGGGTCCTTGGTGGGGTCGTAGTAGTTGAGGGTCGCCGTGCCGTCCGCGTAGAGCGTCACGCCCGCGCCGCTGCCGTCGCGCGGCCCGACGCCCCAGACGCCGTCGGTCAGCTCCGGCTCCCCCGCGACGCCGAGTGCGGCGGCCGCGGCGGCGACGCGCTCCTGCGTGAACGCCGCGGCGGGGTCGAAGCCCCAGGCCTGCGCCGTGCCGCCGTCGTCCGGGAGGCCGGACGACGTGAACACCGTCCGGCCCCAGCCGGACCACGCCATGTCGGTCCCGGCCACGCGGGACGACAGGGCGACGCCGCCGGCGACGTCCGCCGCGCCGGCGGCCGTCTCGGGCGCCGTCATGGGCGCGGGCGCCGGTGCGCTGCCGGCGGTGATGACGTCGCTCGCGGGCGCGGCCGGCTCGGTACCGGCGGCCCCCAGGGCGTACCCGCCGCCGCCCCCGACGAGGAGCGCCGCGGCCGCGACGCCCGCCGCGCGCGCGGGCCACCCCGTCCACCGGCGCGCACGCCGGGCGGCGAGCTCGTCGCGCGTGGCGGTCGGGGCGTCGGGACCGACGGCCTCGGCCCGGGCGCGGGCCGCGTCGACCGCCGCACGCAGTGCGACGGCGTCCGGGACGACGTCGCCCGCGGGGTCGGCGGCGCGCAGGCGCGCCTCGGCCTCGGGCGACGTGCCGGCGGCCTCGACGCCGGGGGCGGCCGCACGCGGCTCGCCCGCCGCGGGCGTGCCCGCGGGGCCCTGGGCGTCGGGGGTGCGGGGGTCGTTCTCGTCCACGGTGGCCTCCAGGTGGGGCGGGTCGGGCGTGCGGGGCGCGGGCCGTCGGCCGCAGGGGGCGGCGTCGCCGTCAGGCGGGCGTCCTCACCGTGCTTGTGTCGCGTCGACGTCGTCCCTTGCACCCGACGCGTCGGACCAGGCCTCGCGCAGCCGCGCACGGGCCCGCGAGAGCGCGGCGTCCGCTCCGCCCCGGCTGACGCCGAGCACGGCGGCGAGCGCGTCGCCGTCGAGGCCCTCCCACGCGTGCAGCAGGAGGATGCGCCGGTCGCGCGGCGTGAGCAGCGCGAGCACCCGCCGGACGTCGTCGTCGGCGACGGCGAGCCGGGCCGGGTCGGCGTCGTCGTCGGGCTCCTCCGGGAGGTGCTCGACCGGCGTGGGCCGGCCCTTCCGGCGGTGGTTCGCGAGGACGTAGGACGCGGTGCGGTAGAGCCAGGGCAGCTCGGCGCCGTCGGGCACGTCGTCGCGGCGACGCCACGCGGTGGCCAGCACGTCGGCGGTGAGGTCCTGGGCGTCGTCGCGCGCGGCGCGGCGCGCGACGTAGCGGTACACCGCGGTCGAGTGCGCGCGGAAGAGCGCGTCGAACCAGGCCTCGTCGCGCACGCGTGCTCCTCCGGGCAGGGGACGGCGGCCGCCGTCCACCTGCACTGTGTCGCGGTGCCGCGGTTCCTTGCACGAGGCGCGCCACGGGTTCGCGCGGCGTCACCCGGCCGGCCGGGCCGCCGGCCGGTCGTCCCCGCCGCGCGGGGCCGGGCGCGCGGACCTACGGTCGGGGCAGGAGGCTCAGCAGCAGCCGCGAGAGATCGGAGACGCCATGGCCCACGCGCCGCAGGACGACTACCCCGTGTCGGACGCGCAGTCGCGCGCGGACGAGCTGCGCTCGCTCGCCGGCCCCGTCGAGAGCGGCGCCGAGCGCCCGGCCGACGACGGCCCCGACGGCACCCCGCTCGAGGGCGACGCGCCCGACGCCCGCACGGACCCCGCGGTCGACGAGGGGCGCGAGGGCGGCGAGGGCGACCTCGGCGACGACGCGGACCCGTACGCCGGCCGGTCGATGCCCGCCGAGCCCAACCCCACGGCCGACGACCCGGCGAGCGACCTCAACTTCTGACGCGGCGTCCGTCGCGACGGGCGACGGCGCCCGACGACGCGCCCGACGCGCCGCCCCGGACGCACGAGAGCCCCGGTCCGTGAGGACCGGGGCTCTCGTCAGAGCTCTCCTAGGCGGCGTGCCGCCCGGTGAAGCAGGTGTCCGCGAGGATCAGAGCGGGCGGATGTTGTCGGCCTGCGGGCCCTTGGGGCCCTGCTTGACCTCGAACTCGACCTTCTGGTTCTCCTCGAGCGAGCGGTAGCCGCTCGTCGCGATCGCGGAGTAGTGGGCGAAGACGTCGGCGCCGCCCTCGTCGGGGGCGATGAAGCCGAAGCCCTTCTCGGCGTTGAACCACTTCACGGTGCCAGTAGCCATGGCAGTCTCCTTCAGGAGTGTCGGGACGGTCCCGCGTCTGCGGGGCCGCATCAAGCGCGGTGTTCGTCGTCCGCTCCTGGTAAGGAAAATGCGCCTGGCCGTGGAGGCCGGGCGCACTCGAGACGTGCAAGCACAGCAACTTCGGTGCTCACGCTACGGCAAACCCGCCCGGACCGCCAGGGGCAGCGACGACCCGGCTGATCGCCGGCGCCCGCCGGCCGCGCTCCCGGACCTGCCGGGCCCGCCCCGGAGCCCTACCCTCGGACGCGTGAGGCCGTTCCTCCTCCTCAGCACGAGGGCCGACGACGCCGCCGCCGACGGCGAGCTCGAGGCGATCGCGCGGTTCGGCGGTCTCGACCCCGAGCGGGAGATCCGGCGGGTCAGGCTCGAGTCCGGCCCGCTCCCCGCGATCGACCTCGACGACTGGTCGGGCGTCGTCGTCGGCGGCAGCCCCTTCAACGCGAGCGACGCTCCCGAGGAGAAGTCGGACGTCCAGCACCGCGTCGAGGCGGAGCTGCGCGGCCTGCTCGACGAGGTCGTCGCGCGCGACTTCCCCTTCCTCGGCGCCTGCTACGGCGTCGGGACCCTCGGCGTGCACCAGGGCGGCCTCATCGACCGCACGTACGGCGAGCCGGTCGGCGCGGTCCCGGTGACGCTCACGCCGGCCGGTCGCGCGGACCCGGTGTTCGCCGTGCTGCCCCCGACGTTCGACGCCTTCGTCGGCCACAAGGAGGCGGTGCGCGTGCCGCCGCCCGGCGCGGTCGTGCTCGCGAGCTCACCGGGGTGCCCCGTGCAGGCGTTCCGGATCCGCAGGAACCTCTACGCGACCCAGTTCCACCCCGAGCTCGACGCGCCGGGCATGGTGACGCGGGTCGAGGTGTACCGCGACGCGGGGTACTTCCCGCCGCACGAGCTCGGCCTGGTGGTCGAGCGCGTCACGAACGCCGTCGTCGACGCCCCGCCGCGCCTGCTCGCCGCCTTCGTCGCCCGCTACGCGCGCTGACCCGCCGCGCGGTCCGCGCGTGCGGTCGCGCTACGCGCGGCGCGCGACGAGCGCCGCGACGCCGTCGAGGAGCCGCTCGAGGCCGAACGAGAACGCGTGGTGGGGGTCGACGGCGGCCTGGAGCGCCTCGCCCGCGACCGGCCCGACGCGCGCGACGGTCGGGAAGCGCTCGGGGTCGAACACGCGGTCGACGTAGGGCGCCGTCGCCTCCCACCACTGGAGCTCGGTGACGCCCGTGAGCCGCTCGACCTCGGCCTTCTCGACCAGCCCGACGACCGTCCCCGACACGAACCCGTTGACGAGCGTCACGACCGAGTCCATCTCGAGCTCGTCGAGGCCGAGGCCGTCGACCGCGCTGAGCTCGCGCTCGTACTTGGCCATGATCGCGGGGCCCAGCGGCGGCCGCGCGGTCGACACCCGCAGCAGCCACGGGTGGCGGACGTGCACCTCCCACGCGTCGCGTGCGACGCGCTCGAGCCGGTCGCGCCAGCCCATGCCCTCGGGCCACGGGCCCGACGCCGGGCCGCCCGGGCCGTACGACTCGCCGAGGACCGCGTCGACCATGAGGTCCACGAGCTCGCCCTTGCCCGGGACGTGCGTGTAGAGCGACATCGGCGCGACCCCGAGGCGGTCCGCGACCCGCCGCATCGACAGGCCGGCGACCCCCTCGTCGTCGGCCAGCCCGACCGCCGCGCGCACGATGCGGTCGACGTCCAGGCCCGGCTTCGGGCCCGGCCGGACGGCGTCGCCGGGCGTGCGCCACAGGAGCGCCATGCTGCGCGCGGGGTCGCCGGCGCCGGTCGTCTGGGTCATGCGACCATCCTCGCGCTTGCCATCTCCGTACAGCGTACGGTAGCGTCCTCGGCGCATCCCCGTACGGCATACGTGGTTCCGCTCCGGAAGCGAGGTCACCGTGTCCCACCCCCTCTCCCCGACCACCTCTCCTCCCGTCCGCGTGCGCGGCCTGCGCAAGACCTTCGGGTCCGGGCCCGTGCTCGACGGCGTCGACCTCGACGTCGCCGCCGGGACGGTCCTCGCGCTCCTGGGCCCCAACGGCGCGGGCAAGACCACGACCGTCCGCGTGCTGGCGACCCTGCTGCGGCCCGACGCGGGCGAGGTCCGCGTCGCCGGGCACGACGTCGTCCGCGAGCCCGACGCCGTCCGGCGGCGCGTGGGGCTCGTGGGGCAGCACGCCGCGCTCGACGAGGTGCTGGGCGCGCGCCAGAACCTCGTGATGTTCGGCCGGCTGCACCACCTCGGCCGGCGCGAGGCCGGCCGGCGGGCCGACGCGATGCTCGAGCGCTTCGGGCTCGCCGACGTGGGCGACCGCCCGGTCCGGCAGTTCTCGGGCGGCATGCGCCGTCGCCTCGACCTCGCCGCCGGCCTGCTCGTCGCGCCTCCGGTGCTGCTGCTCGACGAGCCCACGACCGGCCTCGACCCGCAGGCGCGCCTCGAGGTCTGGGGCGCCGTGCGCGGCCTGGCCGACCAGGGCGTCACGACGCTCCTCACGACCCAGCACCTCGAGGAGGCGGACCGCCTCGCCGACGACGTCGCCGTGCTCGACGGCGGGCGCGTGGTCGCCCGCGGCACGCCCGACGAGCTCAAGGCCGCGATCGGCGGCGACCGGATCGACGTCGTCGTGGCCGAGGGCCGTCGTGCCGAGGCGGCGCGGCTCGTCGCGGCCGCGCTCGGCGTCGACGTCGAGGAGCCGGCGGCGCGCCCCGACCTCGTCACCGCGCCCGTGACGGACCGCGCCGCGGCGCTCACCGCGGTCGTCCGCGCGCTCGACGCGGCCGGGCTCCCCCCGGTCGACGTCGGCCTGCGGCGGCCCACGCTCGACGAGGCCTACCTGCGGATCACCGGCCGGCCCGCGGAGCCGCCGGACGGCGCCGCCCCGGATCCCGCGCCCGCGCCGGACGGCGCACGCCCGGCGCGCGCGACGGGGGTGGCCGCATGAGCGCCGTCGACGTGGCGGGCCTCACCCGCGCGCCCCACGACCCCGTCCGCGAGGGACCGGGGCGCCGCCTCGCCTGGGCCCTCGCCGACGGGTGGACCGTCGCCCTGCGCGACCTGCAGCACTGGCGGCGCCAGCCCGGCCAGCTCGCCGTCGGCCTGCTCTTCCCCGTGCTCATGGTCGTGATGTTCGGCTACGTGCTCGGCGGCGGCATGGCCGTGCCGGGAGGTGGTGACTACCTCGACTTCCTCATGCCCGGGATGTTCGCGCTGACCATGGTCTTCGGCCTGGAGTCGACGCTCACCGCCGTCGCGACCGACGCCCAGCGCGGCGTCACCGACCGCTTCCGGTCGCTGCCCATGGCGCGCTCGGGCGTCGTCCTGGGGCGCGCGATCGCGGACATGCTCGCCTCGACCCTCGGGCTCGGCGTCATGCTCGTCTGCGGCCTCGTCGTGGGCTGGCGGGCCCACGGGACGCTCGGCGAGACGATCGCCGCCGTGGCCCTGCTGCTCTGGCTGCGGTTCGCGTTCCTCTGGGTCGGCATCCACCTCGGGCTCGTCTCGCGCGACCCCGGGCTGGTCATGGCGGTGCAGATCCTCGTGTGGCCGTTCGCGTTCCTCTCGAACGCGTTCGTCCCCGCGTCGACGATGCCGGCCTGGATGGGGGCCGTCGCGGAGGTCAACCCCATGGCGGCGACGGTGGCCGCGACCCGCCAGCTCTTCGGCAACCCGGGGGCCCACGCCGACGGGTGGCTCGCCGAGCACGCACTGGCGGTGGCGGTCGCGTGGCCGACGGTCCTCACCGTGGTGTTCGTCGCCCTCTCCGTGCACCGCTGGCAGCGCCTCGAGCGCTGACGCGTCAGCCGCCGAACGCCGCGCGGACGTGCCGCACGGCCGCGTCGACGTCCACCTCGAGCTCGCGCAGCCGGCGCACGTACTGCTGGGCCGCGACGGCGGCCTCGCGCTCGCGGTCCTCGCCGCGCACGGCGACGAACGTCCCGTGGCGGCCGCGCGTCACGACGACGCCCGACTGCTCGAGCTCGCGGTAGGCGCGGGCGACCGTGTTGGGCGCGAGGCCGAGGTCGTCGGCGAGGCGCCGGACGGTCGGCAGGCGCGTCCCGGCGACGAGCGCGCCGGCGTCCACGAGCGCGACCACCTGGGAGCGGACCTGCTCGAACGGCGGGACGTGCGACGTCGGGTCGACCCCGAGGATCACCGCGCACCGCCCGTCGCGCCTGCCGCCGGGACGTCCGGCGCGACCGGCGGCGTGGGCCAGAGCCGGCGGCGGAAGTGGCGCTCGGGCCGCAGGGCGATGCTCGCGACCCCGACGCCGAGGAGCGCCAGGAGCAGGGCCGCGAAGAGGCCGTTCACCAGGCCGACGGCCGGGTTGGCCGGCCACCCGCCCTCGAGCCCGTCGCCGATCGCGCCCAGCAGCAGCAGCGGCAGGTAGACGCCGGCGACGAGCGCGACGGTGACGCCGTCACGCAGCGTGAGGGACCGCAGCGCGTCGTCCCACGCGAGGTCGAGCGGCGTGGCCGCGGCCTGCCGCCGGCCCAGCAGCCAGCGGGCGGCGAGCTCGTCGACGACCACGAGCAGCACGGGGACGACGACGGCCGCCGCCACGAGCGCCCCGGGCAGCGGCCCCAGCTCGACCAGGCCGAGCCCCTCGACGGCGGCCAGCCCGCCGGCGACCGCGGCGGAGACGCCGGCGGTGACCCACGCCCCCCACCGCTCGACCCGTGCGACGTAGTCGCCGTGCTCCGGGACGGTGACCCGCGCGAGCCGCGGCCCGGGCCGTACGGGACGGCTCGACTCGTACCAGGCGATCACCGCGGAGCCGACGGCGTAGCCGGCCAGCCAGCCGAGGACGACCAGGAGGAGCCCGCTCGAGGCGAAGCCCGCGTCCGCGTCGGGGGCCGGCGCCGCGACGGCCGCGGCGACACCCAGCACCAGCCCGCCGACCGCGCCCGCGCCCCGGCGACGGGCGAGCCGCCGCGTGACGACGCCGTCGCCGTCGGGGTCCTCGAGCCGCAGGTCCACCTTGCGGGCGAAGTCGTGCGCCCGCAGGAGGCGGCTCCGCGGCGTCGCGTGGCGCAGGAGCACGACGGCCGTGGCGAGCACGGGGAACGGCATGAGCGGTAGGAAGTCCATCGGTCCCCCGGGGCGGTGCGCGGCGCCTGTGAGCGCAGAGTTTGTACTGAGAACTGTCTCAACGTAGCAGTACAGTCCTGACACAGACAAGACGGCCGTCCGCCGATCGCGGAACGCGCTCGACGCGCCCCGCCGCCGCCGGGCAGGCTGTGCGCTCACCCACCTGGAGAGCCATGTCTGCCGACGTCCCGACCCGCACCGCGCACGACGGCGCACCGACGTCGCCCTGGGCGCCCGGGCTGCGCGGCGTGACCGTCGCGATGCTGCTCCTCGTCGCGCTCAACGCGTTCGAGGCGCTGGCGGTCACGACGACCATGCCCACGGTCGTCGACGCCCTCGGCGGCCTCGAGCTCTACGCGATGGCGTTCGCCGCCCCCGTCGCGTCGTCGGTCGTCGGCATGGTGCTGGCCGGGATGTGGAGCGACCGGCGCGGCCCCGGCGGCGCCGTGCTCGCGGGCGTCGCGCTCTTCGTCGCGGGCCTCGCCGTCGCGGGCACGGCCCCGGCGATGCCCTTCGTGGTCGCGGGCCGCGTCGTGCAGGGTCTCGGCAGCGGGATGATCGGCGTCGCGCTCTACGTGCTCGTCGCCCGCGTGTACCCGGACCGGCTCCAGGCGCGCGTCTTCGCGGCCTTCGCCGCGGCGTGGGTGCTGCCCGCGGTGGTCGGGCCGGCGCTCGCGGGGCTCGTCTCCGACACCCTCGGGTGGCGCTGGGTGTTCCTCGGGGTCCCGCTGCTCGCGCTGCCGGCGGCCGTCGCGCTGCGGCCCGCGCTCACCGCGGGCGGCGGCCCCGGCGACGTCGTCGACGCCGCGCCGTCGGACGCGGACCCGGGGGGTGCGCAGCCGCCCGCCCGGCGCCGTCTGCCCAGCGCGGTCGGCGCGGGCGGCGGCGCGCTCGCCCTGCACTGGGCGGGTCAGCAGGACGGCGCGGCTGCGGGCGCGGCCGTCCTCGCCGGCCTGGTGCTCGTCGCCGTGTCGGCGCCGGCCCTGCTCCCCCGGGGCTCGCTGCGTCTCGCGCGCGGGCTGCCGACCGTCGTCGTGCTCCGCGGCCTGTTCGCCGCCGGCTTCTTCGGCGCGGAGGTGTTCCTGCCGCTCGTCCTCGTGTCCGAGCGCGGGCTGCGGCCCGCGGTCGCCGGGCTCGCCCTCACGACGGCCGCGGTCCTCTGGTCGACGGGCTCGTGGCTGCGGGGTCGCCAGGAGGGGCGCTGGTCGGACCCGGCGGTCCTGCGCGTGGGCGGCGCGCTGCTCGCGTCCGGCATCGCGCTCGGTGCGACGACGGCGCTCGAGGCCGTGCCGGTCGCGGTCGGGCTCGTCGGCTGGGGGCTGTCCGGGCTCGGCATGGGCATGGTCTACCCGACGCTCTCGCTGCTCACGCTGCGTCTCTCGGCGCCCGCCGAGCAGGGGGCGAACAGCTCGTCGCTGCAGCTCGCCGAGGCCCTCACCGTCGCGCTGGTCCTCGCCGTCAGCGGGCCGCTCTTCGCGGCGCTCCACGCCCAGGACGTCGTGGCGGCGTACCTCACGTGCTTCGGCGTCGCCGCGGCGCTGGCCCTGGGCGCCGCGGTCGCGGGCGGACGGGTCCGGACGGCGGCCTGACCTCGACACGCCGTCGGCGCCGGGTCCCGGGCACGACGGCGGGCGGCGGGCACCATGAGAGCGTGCTCACGACGACGTCGACGCCGAGACCCGCCGCGTCCGCGGTCCGGACCGGTGACCGACGTGCGATCACGGGGGCCGTGCTGACGCTCGCGGGCGCCCGCCCGGTCGACGGCGCCGCGGCACGCGTGCCGTGCGCGGCCCGGCCGTCGACGCGCTTCGTGCACGACGACGGCCCGTGCCGGTGCTTCTTCGGCGGGCCCGCGCCGCTCCTCGCGGCACCCCTGCCCTGATCCGTCGGGCCGGCACGCCGGCCGGGCGCGGGCGGTCCCTCCCCGCCCGCGCCCGGGCGCGTCAGACCGCCGTCGGCGGCGTGACGACCGGCCCGGCGGCGACGTACCGGTCGGCGGGCATGAGCACCCACAGGACCGGGTAGAGGATCAGCGGCGAGCCCGGCAGCGCGACGAGCAGGACGAGCACGAGCACGCGCGCGCCCCACGGCGTGAGGCCCAGGCGGCGCGCCACGCCGGCGCACACGCCGGCGATCACGCGTCCCTCCTGCGGACGGGACCAGCCCTGGCGGTACAGGCTCTCGTGGATGTTCACAGCGTCTCTCCCGGTGGTGGTTCGTGCGAGGTCTCCAGCGTGCGCCTGCGGCGGGCACGGGCACATCGGGACCTCCCCTGAACCGACCCCGGGGTTCACGCGCCGACCCCGAGACGCTCCTGAGGGTCGCCCGCGCGTCATGCGACAGTCACACACCGCCAGCACAAGTCCCACACGGGGACTTCACCCGGAACTTCACCCGGGCTAGGGTGCGGCTACCGACGAGTAGCCCGGGCTCCACGACGACGTGACGCGCCCGACCACGCGCCGGGCAACGCACCGCCGAGGGGAAGAAGCACCATGCGCGTACGCCGCCCGATCCTGGCCTCACTCACCGCCGCAGCGCTCGCGCTGCCCCTCGCCGGGATCGGAGCGGCACAGGCCGCGCCCACGGCACCCGAGCCCCCGCCACCCGGCGCCCAGGGCGTGCCCGTCGCGCGCGAGCTGCCGAAGGCACCCGCGCCGCAGGACGACGACGCCGCGGCCGCCGACAGCAAGGTCGCCGCGAACCTCGCGTCCGCGTCCGGCCCGGTCACCGCCTTCGTGCAGCTCGACGCCGCCTCGGCCGTCGAGACCGCCCAGGCCGGCGGCAGCGACGCGCAGGTCGCCGCGGTCGAGCAGGAGGTCGCCGCGCTGGCCGAGGAGGTCGTGCCCGAGGCCGCCGCACCCGAGGCGCTCGAGGTCACGTCCAACCTCGTCGCGGGCGTGGTCGTCGCGGGCGACGCGGCCGAGATCCGCGAGCTCGCGGCCCGGCCCGACGTCGTGCGCGTGCACCTCATCGTCCCGAAGAAGCCGGCCAACAAGGGCGCCGACGTCTTCACGCGAGCCCTCGAGTCGTGGCAGTCCACGGGCCTGACCGGCCAGGACGTCACGATCGGTGTCATCGACACCGGAGTCGACTACACGCACGCCAACTTCGGCGGCCCCGGCACGCTCGAGGCGTACGCCGAGGCCTACGGCACGGACGGCACGGGCCCCGTGCCGGACGGCCTCTTCGACCCCGCCAAGTACCTCGGCGGCTGGGACTTCGCCGGCCCGACGTACGACGCCGACACCGACACCACGCCCGACCCCGACGCGAACCCCATCGACGCGATCCACACGGGCGGCGGCGGCCACGGCTCGCACGTCGCGGGCAGCGCCGCGGGCTACGGCACCGACGCGGACGGCACGACGTTCGAGGGCGACTACACGACGCTCACGGACCTCTCCGACATGCGGATCGGCCCCGGCACCGCGCCCGAGGCCGGCATCTACGCGCTCAAGGTGTTCGGCGACGTCGGCGGCAGCACGGGCCTGGTCATCAGCGCCCTCGAGTGGGCGGCCGACCCCAACGGCGACGGCGACCTCAACGACCACCTCGACATCGTCAACCTGTCGCTCGGCTCGGACTACTCGGCCGCGGACGACCCCGAGAACCTCTTCATCGACGAGCTGAGCCGTCTCGGCGTGCTCTCCGTGATCGCCTCGGGCAACGCGGGCGACGCGACCGACATCGGCGGCAGCCCGGGCAACTCCCGGACGTCGCTCACCGTCGCCAACTCGGTCGCCGACACGCAGACGTACGACGCGATCGAGGTCGTCGAGGCCGCGGACCCGTCGCTCGTCGGCCTGCACGCCGCGCAGAACACCGTCAACTACGGCGGCCCGGACGTGACCGCCCCGGTCGCCTACGTCGGCGAGTTCGACGGCTGCACGCCGTTCACGCCCGAGCAGGCCGCGGCCGTCGCGGGCAAGATCGCGTGGCTGTGGTGGGACGACGTCGACGCGACGCGCGTCTGCGGCAGCGTCGTGCGCTGGAACAACGCGACCGCCGCCGGCGCCGTGGGCGTCCTCATCGGCACCGAGCTGCCGGTGTTCTCGGCCGGCATCTCGGGCAACGCCGCCATCCCCGGCGCGCAGCTCACCGCGACCGAGACCGACCTGCTCATGCCGGAGATCCAGGCCGGCACGCTCGTGGCCCACGTGGGCCCGTCGCTCGCCAACGCGTCGCTCGTCACGGACCCGGCCACCGCGGACACGCTCGCGGCCGGCTCCTCGCGCGGCGTCCACGGCTCGCTCGGCATCGTCAAGCCCGACGTCGCCGCACCGGGCACCCGGATCGCCTCGACGGCGTCGGGCACGGGCGACGACGTCCTCACCATCTCGGGCACCTCGATGGCGACGCCGCACGTCGCGGGCATCGCCGCGCTCGTCGTGCAGCAGCACGCCGGGTGGGAGCCCGAGCAGGTCAAGGCCGCGGTGATGAACACCGCGACCCACGACGTCTACAGCGAGCTCGGCCAGGGCGGCCCGGCCTTCGGGCCCGAGCGCGTCGGGTCCGGGCGCGTGGACGCGCTCGACGCCGTGACGACCGACGTCATCGCGTACGCGACGCAGGACCCCGAGCTCGTCTCGGTGACCTTCGGGATCGTCGACGTCGGCGCCGAGACCGTGGTGCAGCAGCGCCAGGTCACGGTCCGCAACACCGGTGACGAGCCGCGCACGTTCGCGACGTCGTTCTCCGGCTCCACGACGGCGGGCAGCGCCACGATCACGACCACGCCGGCGTCGATCACCGTCGCCCCGGGCGACGAGGCGCTCGTCACCCTCACGCTCACGGTCGACCCGGAGGGCCTGACGCGGGACATCGACCCGACGTCCGACCCGGCCGTGTTCGACGTGCTGCCGCGCGAGTTCGTCACGACGATCGCGGGCCGCCTCGTGCTCACGCCCGCCTACGGCAGCGAGCTGCGTGTCCCGGTCCAGGCCGCGCCGCGTCCGGTGAGCGACCTCTCCGCCCAGCCGGTGGCGTTCGCCGACGAGGCCGCGACGACGGCGCCGCTGGTGCTCGAGGGCCGCGGGGTCACGACCGAGGGCTGGGCGTCGCACGTCGCGCCGCTGACCCTCGTCGCCACGAGCCCGCAGCTCGAGGACGACCCGTCCGGCCAGGCGACGTCCGAGTCGTCGGTCGCCGCGGGCGACATCCGCTACGTCGGCTTCTCCTCCACGGCACCGCAGATCGCGGCGGCGGGCGGCGACCCGCGTGCGGGCACGATCGGCATCGGCATCGCGACCGAGGGCCAGTGGGCCAACCTCGGCTCGCTCACCACGATCCCCTACGTCCGGACCGACGTCGACAGCGACGGCGTCTGGGACTACGAGACCGCGGTCCTCAAGTACGTGCCCGAGGTCGACCTCACGGTCGCCACGACGTACGAGCTCGTCCCCGACGGCGCCGGCGGCTACGACGCGGGCGACATCGTCGGCGAGATCCCGGTCAACGGGGTCTGGGCGGACCAGTTCACGACGGTGTTCGACAACGACGTGCTCGTCGTGCCGATCCCGCTCGCGGGCGAGGAGGTCCTCATCGCGCCGGGCCAGGTGCCCACGTTCTCGGTCGCCACGGCCTCGGCCTACGCGACCGACGCGAGCGGCGACATCGACTCCGTCGAGCCGTTCACCGCCGACCCGTACGCGCCCCCGTTCTGGTTCGAGGGCACGACGCCGGACTCGCTGTGGTTCGAGTCGGGCGACGGCGCGACGATCACGGTGCACCGCGCACCGACCACGGGCGACGCGCAGCTGCTCCTGCTGCACAACGCCAACGCCGACGGCAGCCGTGCCGAGGTGGTCGAGGTGACCGCCCCGGTCGCGACGCCCACCACGACGACGCTGAGCCTGGACCGGAGCGTGCTGCGTGACGGCGCCCCGATCCGGCTCGACGCGCACGTCGCACCGCCCGAGGCCACGGGCACCGTGACCTTCCTCGACGGCACGACCGAGCTCGGCACCGCGCCGGTCCGGAACGGCCACGCGTGGAAGGCCGTCCCGCTCGCCGCGGGCACGCACGCCCTCCAGGCGGTCTTCACGCCGGACAGCCCGCGCTGGACGGGGTCGTCGTCGGAGGTCGTCACGGTCGAGGTGCGGGCACGGATCACGTCGCACCTCGTGATGCAGGCGCCGGCGCAGGTCCGCGCCGGGCAGAGCGCCTGGGCGGTCGGCATGGTGTGGACCGACGGCGCCCGGCCGTTCGGCACGGTCGAGGTGAGCGAGAACGGCGAGGTGATCGCGGAGGCCGACGTCGTGACCCTCGGCCGCGTGGGGCTCGTCGCGATCCAGCTGCCCGACGACCTCGCGGTCGGACGTCACCACCTGACGTACACCTACACGGGCAACCCGTGGGTGGCGCCGTCGTCGGTCGAGCGTGACCTGAGGGTCGTGCGTCGCTGACGGTCGCATGACGACGGAGGGCCCGGCACCACGAGGTGCCGGGCCCTCCGTCGTCCGGGGGCCCGGTCGTCCCTGGGCCCGCCCTCCCGCCACCACGCCCCCGCCCGCCCCGGTCCAGGTGCGCGGATCCGAGCGTCCGTGCAGACGGACGCGTCCAGGACGTGCCGGTTCGCACGGACGCTCGCGTCCGAGCGTCCGGACGGGCGTCGGGAGGGCGCCGGGAGGGCGCCCGGAGAGGGCGGCGGCGTCAGTAGACGAAGATCGGGAACCAGTCGCGCTGGTGCGCGTGCAGCAGCACGAGGAACAGGACGAGGTCGAACAGGAGGTGGACGCACACGACGTACGTCAGCGACCGGGTGACCTTGAAGGTGTAGCCCTGGACGAGCGCGAACGGGTAGATGAGCCACGGCCCCCACGCGTGGAACCCGAGCTCGTGCAGGAACGACGTGAAGAGCACGCCCTGGACGAGGTTCGCCTGCCACCAGGGCAGGTGCCGGCGCAGCAGCGTGAAGCACGTGCACACGAAGAACAGCTCGTCCCAGATGCCCAGCGCGTTCGTGCCGAGGAACAGCCGACCGACGCCCTCGGCGTCCTCGACCGCGGGCCAGTTCTCGTAGACGCCGGTGCGGATCATGTAGACGGGCAGCACCGCGTAGCCGATGACGACGACGGCGACGAGCCACACCTTCTCGAACCGCGTCCAGCGCCCCGCGCGCAACGGGAAGCGCACCGCGTGGTCGCGGTAGACGTAGCGCGAGACGAGGTAGGGCACCGCGACGGCGAGCACCATCGCGGTCCCCATCGACGCGATGTGCTCGTTCGTCACCTCGGTGTTGACCTCGACGAGGCTCATGATCACCAGGCCGACGGCGACGAGCGCGAGGTCGCGCAGCAGCGCGAGGTGGCCCACGAGGCGCCCGACGACGGCGGCCACGGCCAGCGACGCGGCGAGCAGCCCGTAGCCGACCCACGCCTGCTGGACGCCGAAGAGCGCGAAGCCGCCGCCCGCGACGAGCACGGCCGCGACGAGGTTCGCGGGGTGCCCGGGCACGGCGGGCGGCTCCGCCGGGGTCGTCCCGGCGTCGGCCGCGGCGTCGGCGGGCGTGCTCAGAAGTCGTCCAGGTCCAGCTCGAACCAGACGGTCTTGCCGCCCTCGGCGTGGTCGTCCACGCCCCAGCGGGTCGACATCGCCTCGACGATCGCCATGCCGCGCCCGCTCGGGGCGCTCGGCTCGCGGTGCAGGACGACGGGCGCGAGCGAGCCGCCGTCGCTCACCGAGACGCGGACCGTGGTGGCGGTGTGCCGCACCTGGACCCCGATCGCGCCGCCCTCGCCGCCGTGCAGGACCGCGTTGGCGAGCAGCTCGCTCGACAGGAGCTCGACGACCTGGTTGGCCATGCCCACGACGCCGCCCTCGGCGGCGGTCCGGACGACCCAGTGCCGCCCCATGCCGACCGACTGGCGCTGCCCGGGGAGGACGATGCTCTCGACGCCGTCCTCGCCCGTCCCCAGGGGCGCGTCGTCGTCGACGCCGGACGCGTCCTGGCCGACGAGACGCAGGGTGGATCCCGTGGAGGTGCGCCGGGCCCGGTCAGGACTCATGCGACCTCCCTCGCGGCGCCGGCGGGCACTCGGTCCCACCCTCTCAGGCCGGCGCCCGGGCTGACCACCGACGTGTCGAGCCTGCCAGAACTCTGCGGGCAGCACCCGTCGGCCGACCCGCGGCGTGTCGGTGCGCCCGTCGTCATGCAGCCCCCACGCGCACGCCACCGTCGGCGTCGACGGAGAACTGCAGGGCCGCGAGGTCGGCGACGACGACGTCGGCCGCGAGGTCGGCGGTCGTCGTGAGCAGGCCCACGGTGGTCGCGCCCGCGGCGCGTCCCGCGGCGACGCCCGCCGCCGCGTCCTCGACCACGAGGCAGTGGGCGGGGTCGACGCCGAGCCGGGCGGCGCCCGCCACGAAGGGCTCGGCGTCGGGCTTGCCGCGCACGACGTCGTCCGCGGTCACGATCGCGGCCGGGACCGGGAGCCCTGCGGCGCCGAGGCGCGCGACGGCGAGGTCGCGGGTCGACGACGTGACCACCGCGCAGAGGCCACGCGGGGCGAGGACGGCGAGCGCCTCGAGGGCGCCGGGCAGCACGGCGATGCCCTCGAGGTCCACGAGCTCGAGCTCGAGGATCCGCTCGTAGGCGAGGTCGCGGTCGCGCGCGGACCGGTCCGCGAGGACGGTGTCGAGGATCCGGCGCGCGGGGACGCCGTGGAAGTCGTCGAACGAGAACGCGGGGACGCCGTGCTCGCGTGCGAGCGTCGCCCAGGAGCGCTCGACGGACGCGACGGACGAGATCAGCGTGCCGTCCATGTCGAAGAGGACACCGGCGAAGGGCCGGTCGAGGGCTGCGGGCAGGGCGGCGCGGGTCGGGCTCGTCACCGGTCCAGCCTCGCACGCCTCACGGGAGGGTGATGAGCCGGGGGATCCCCGGCGGGGCCGCGGCGGAGAGCTCGAGGTACTTCGCCTCGGCGCGGTGCAGCCGCACGTGCTCGTCGAGCGTCCACGTGGGCCCGTTGCGCAGCTGCGTCCCGCACGAGCACGGGAGCCACACGGTGCCGTCCGGGTCGGTGCGGACCGTGCCGACGGTGTAGTGGGTCGAGCGCGCGCGGGCCTTGGCGTCGCGCAGCGTCGCGCTCACGGGCTCGGCCGCGGGCGGGGGTGCGGTCGCGTGCTCGGGGCCGGTCGGCTGCTCGGTCACGCGCACCAGTGTGGACCACGCGGCGCCGCTCGCCGGACACGACGACCGCCGGCGCCGCCGGGGAAGGGACGGGTCGCGCACGCGGCCGCGAGCCCCCGCGTCAGGACCCGAGGCTCATCCGGTCGCGGTAGCCCGCGAGCACGGTGTCGACGACCTCGGCGGTGCGGAGCGCCGTCGTGCCGGTGCTCGGGCACTCCCCCACCCCGCGCAGCGCGTCGACGACGGTCTGGATGAGCGGCAGCTGGACCGTCGCGGGCTTGGGCGCCTCGATGGTGCGCTCGCCGGTCGCCGTCGTGAGGCGCAGCGGCTCGTCCCCGAACGTCGAGAAGCGCAGCGTGCCCCGCGAGCCGACGAGCGACACCTCGTCGGTCCGCTCGTGGGCCGCGAAGCACCACAGGCCCGTCCCCTCGACCTCCGCGCCCGCGCGGAAGGTCATCGTCACCGTGTCCTCGGCCGGGTAGTGCCCGCCGAGGTTCGTCGCGGTGCCGCGCACGTCGCCGAGCGGGCCGAGCAGGTGGTCGAGCAGGTCGAGCGTGTGCGAGCCGAGGTCGACGAAGAGCCCGCCGCCCGCGATCTCGGGCAGCACGCGCCAGGGCAGGTGGCCGTGCTCCCAGGTCCCCGGGCCCGACGTCGTCCGGACCGTGACCGCGCGCACGTCGCCGACGGCGCCGTCGGCGAGGAGCGTCGCGACGGTGCGGAAGCGCGGCATCGCGCGCCGGTAGTAGGCGACGAAGAGGGGGACGCCCGCGGCGTCGCACGCGCGGATCATGGTGCGGCACTCCTCCGCCGTGCGCGCCATGGGCTTCTCGACGTAGACCGGCTTGCCCGCCGCGGCCGCGCGCACCGCGTAGTGGCGGTGCGTGTCGGGCGGGGTCGCGACGTAGACCGCGTCGACCTCGGGGTCGGCGAGCAGGGCGTCCGCGTCGTCGTACCAGCGCGGGACGCCGTGGCGGCGCGCGTAGTCCTGGGCCTTGGCGCCGTCGCGCCGCATGACGGCGACGAGGCTCGAGCCCTCGGCCTGCTGGAACCCGGGGCCGCTCTTGACCTCGGTGACGTCGCCCACGCCGATGATGCCCCACCGGATCTCGTCCATGGCACGACGCTACCGAGCCGGGAGCGGCCGGCGGTCGCCGCGTCCAGGGGGCCGGCGCCTCCGGCGGGCTACTCGACCCGGACCTCGACGCCGAGCGCCTCGGCGAGGGTCACCGCCTGGGGGATGAGGACGATCGCGCCGCGCAGCTGGACCGTCGTCGGGTCGATGCCGGCGAGCTCCGTCCCGCGCAGGTCCGCGCCCGTGAGGTCGGCGCCCTGGAGCCACGCCTCGGAGAGGTCCGCGTCGCGCACCGAGCCGCCCGTGAGCACGGCGTTGGTGAGGTCGGCCTCGCGCAGGCGCGTGCCGGTGAACCGCGCCGAGCGCAGGTCCGCGCCGCGCATCCGGACGAGGGCCCAGTTCCCGCCCTCGACGGCGAGCGCGCCGAGCGCGCAGCCGTCGAACGACGAGCCGACGAGCTTGCACCGCTCGAAGCGGGCGTCGAAGAACGAGCAGCGGCGGAACGTGCAGTTGGCGAACGCCGCCTCGACGTGCACGGACGCGTTGAACCGCACGCCCGCGAACGTGCAGTCCTCGAAGACCGCGCCCGTCCCGGTGACCTCGGTCATGTCGACGTCGACGAACGCGACGCGGCGGTGCTCGACGCGCGAGAGGTCGCGGCCGTACCAGTCCTCCCCGACGACGCGGCTGGTGGTCTGGGGTGCGTCGGCCATCCGCCGATCGTGGCGCACGGGCCCGACGGCGTCGACCCCGCCCCCCGCGCCGAGGGCGGCGCGGTGGGTCGTGACAGGGCGGCGGCGGCGTCCTACCGTCGGGGACATGTGCCGCAACATCCACGTCCTGCACAACTTCGAGCCCGAGGCGACCGACGACGAGGTCCACGCCGCCGCGCTGCAGTACGTCCGCAAGGTCAGCGGGACCACCAAGCCGTCGCAGGCGAACCGCGAGGCGTTCGACCGCGCGGTCGCCGAGATCGCGCACGCGACGCGGCACCTGCTCGAGGACCTCGTGACGACCGCCCCGCCCAAGGACCGCGAGACCGAGGCGGCCAAGCGCCGGGCCCGCGCGGCCGAGCGCTACGCGTCCTAGGCGGCCCGACGCCGTCTGAGGTACCTCAGGCCGCCTCAGACCCGCCTCAGGCACGGACCTGAGGCGGTCCGGCCCCGCAGGACCGGGAGGTCGACCGATCCCGACCCCCGGGCCTCACGAGCACCGTGATCTCCATGCCGGCAGACCGCCGGCGCGACGGAGGAGATCACGATGAGCAGCACCATGTGGGGACCGGCGCTCCAGGCCGAGGTCGACTACCGGCGCGAGCAGATGACCGCGCAGCTCGCGGCGCGCTCGGTGCGCACCGGCCGGCGGGCGCGGGTCCGGTCCGGCCGCACGGCCGGGCGGGCCGCCGGCAGCGAGACGCGCGCTGACGCGCGTGGGTGGTCGCTGCCAGGATCGGGGGCATGGCACGCAGCCCGATGACCGCCTTCGTCGCCCGCGAGCGCGAGGTCGCGGCGATCCGCGACGCGCTCGAACGGGCGGCCGCGGGGAGCCCGTCCCTCGTGCTGCTCGGCGGCGACGCCGGCGTCGGCAAGACGCGCCTGCTCACGCACGTGGCCGGCATGGCCGCGGAGCGGGGGGCGACGGTCGTCACGACGCACTGCGTCGACCTCGGCGAGGTCGGCCTGCCCTACCTGCCCTTCGCGGAGGCGCTCACCCAGCTGCGCACGCGCACCGAGGGGACGCCGCCCGGCACCGCTGATCTCGTCGACCGCGTCGTGCAGGCCAGGCCCGCCCTCGGCCGTCTCGTCCCGTCCACCCGCCCCGCCGAGGGCACCGACCGCGCAGGGGGCGGGCCGGTGCCCGGGGCGGACGGGCCGGAGGACGCCGGCAGCCGGCTCCAGCTGTTCGACGGCCTCACCGCCGTGCTCGGTGCCGTGGGCACGCCGGGGGCGCCCCTCGTCCTCGTCATCGAGGACCTCCACTGGGCCGACTCGTCGAGCCGCGACGTGCTGCGCTTCCTCGTCGCGCGCCTGCGCACCGAGCACCTGCTCGTGGTCGCGAGCTACCGCGCGGACGACCTGCACCGCCGGCACCCGCTGCGCCCCGTGCTCGCCGAGCTGTGGCGCCACCCGCGCGTCGAGCGGATCGACCTCTCCCCCTTCACGCCCGACGAGCTCGAGACCTTCGTGCGCGCCGTCGCGGGCGGGCCGGTCCCCCACGACGTGCTGCGCAGCGTCCACGAGCGCTCCGAGGGCAACGCCTACTTCGCGGAGGAGCTGCTCGAGGCGGGTGACGACCACGTGCTGCCCTGGTCGCTCGCCGACGTCCTGCGCGCGCGCCTCGACCAGCTCGACCCGACCGTCCAGCGCCTCGCGCGCGTCGCCTCGGTGGCCGGGCGCCGCGTCGCGGAGCCCCTGCTGCGCGCGGTCTGGACCACCCAGGGCACGGGCTTCGACGAGGCGTTGCGCGAAGCCGTGGCGACGCACGTGCTCGGCGACGAGGACGGCCGCATCGCCTTCCGTCACGCGCTGCTGGCCGAGGTCGTCTACACGGACCTCCTCCCCGGGGAGCAGGTCGCGCTGCACCGCGCCTACCTCGACGCGATGCTCGCAGAGGAGTCGCTCGGCACCGCGGCGCAGCGCGCGCACCACGCGCAGCGCAGCCACGACGCCAAGACGGCCGTGCGCGCGTCGCTCGAGGCGGCCGAGGAGGCGGCCCGCCTGCTGGCGCCCGAGGAGGAGCTGCACCATCTCGAGACCGTGCTGGGCCTGTGGGACGCCGTCGCCGAGGGCGACCTCGCGGCGGACCGCGTGGACCTCGCCATCGCGGCCGCGCAGGCCGCGAGCCGTGCGGGCCGCCTCGAGCGCGCCGCGACGCACGCGCGCGCAGCCGTCGAGGCCGCCGAGGGCGACCCGGCACGGCAGGCCCCCGCCCGGGCCCGCCTCGCGCAGATGCTGCTCGCCGCCGACCACGTCCACAGCGCGCTGCGGCACGCCGAGCGCGCCCTCGCGGACCTGCCGGAGGACGCCGACCCCGCCGACCGCGCCTGGACGCTCGCCATCCACGCCCGCGCGTGCCTCAACGCCGACCGGGACGACGACGCCGCGGCGAGCGCGGACCGGGCGGTCGAGGTGGCGCGCGCCGCGGGGCGGCCGGACGCGGAGGCGGACGCCCTCGCCACGCTCGCGGTGCTCGTCGTCGACGACCCGGACGCCGCGGCCGCGCTGCTGGACACCGCGCGGCTGCGCGCGGTCGAGGCGGGCGACCTCGTCACCGAGCAGCGCTGCGCCTACAACCTCGTGACGACCCACTACTACGCGGGCAGGCTCGACGCGGCGTCGGCGGCGCTCGACGCGGCGGTCGCCCGCAGCCGCGCGGCGGGCCTCTCCCGCAGCGACCTCGGCCAGGCGCAGGCCTTCTTCGTCGAGCTCGTCCGGTACGCGCGCGGCGACCTGCGCGCGACGGCGATGGACGTCGCCGACCCGGAGGCACCGGGGTGGGTCACCCCGCTGCTCACCTCCGTGCGGCTCTACGCCGCGGTCGCGCGCGGCGACGCCGACGCCGTCGCCCGCGGTCGCGCGCTCGAGCCCGAGTGGACGCGTGACGGGCAGATCGCGCTCATCGCGGGCGGCTGCACGGTCGACGCGCTCACCTGGGCGGGCGAGCTCGACGAGGCGCTCGCGCTCGCGGAGCGGCTCATCGAGCACCTGAACCGGACGTGGTCCGACTACTTCCTCGGCGGCATCTGGCTCGCGGCGCTCGGGATCGCGGCCCTCGCCGACGCGGCGACCGAGGACCGCCTGGCAGGCGTCGACCCCGCGGGCCGCCTCGCCGTCGGCGACGGCCTGCTCGCGCGGGCCGTGTCGTCGGCCGAGCGCGGTCGGCCCCGGGGCGGGCGCCTGGGTCCCGAGGGCCAGGCGTGGCTCGAGCGTGCCCGCGCGGAGCACGCGCGCCTGCGCGCCGCGGCCACGGGCGCCGCGCCGGACCCCGAGGCGTGGCGCGTCGCGACGGAGGCGTTCGGCTACGGGTACCGGTACGAGGAGGCGCGCTCGCGGTGGCGCTGGGCCGAGGCGCTGCTGGGTGCGGGCGGACGTGACGAGGCCGCTGCGCAGCTCGCGCGGGCCGCGCAGGAGGCGCGCGCGATGGGCGCCGCACCGCTGGGGGCCGCCGTGAGCGCGCTCGCCCGGCGGGGGCGGGTCGAGCTCCCGGGGCAGCGGGTGACGACCGACCTGCTCACGGCGCGCGAGGCCGAGGTGCTCGGCCTGGTCGCCGAGGGACTCAGCAACCGGCAGATCGGCGAGCGCCTGTTCATCAGCGGCAAGACCGTGAGCGTGCACGTCTCCAACGTGCTCGCGAAGCTGGGCGTCTCGAGCCGGACCGAGGCCGTGACGGTCGCGCACCGGCGCGGGCTCGCCGCGGTCGCCGGGCCGACCGAGGGCGCGGGCCTGCGCTGACGCCGGCGGGGTGGGTGCGACGCGGCGGCTGGGGCGGGGCGGGGCAGGGCGGCTCGACCCACCCTCGCCCGTGTCGGACCGAGCGTCTACGTTGATCGCATGGCGCGCGCGACGACCCCGGCGGTCGAGTTCGAGGTGTCCGGACGTACCGTGCGCGTCACGAGCCCCGACCGGGTCGTGTTCCCGGAGCGCGGGCTGACCAAGCTCGACGTCGTGCAGTACTTCGTCGCGGTGGGCGACGGCATCCTCGGCGCCCTCCGCGACCGGCCGACGACGCTCGAGCGCTGGCCCAAGGGCGTCTTCGAGGGCGCACGCATGTCCACGCGCGCCGACAACACCGGCGACGCGTTCTACCAGAAGCGCGTCCCGCAGGGCGCGCCCGACTACGTCGAGACGGCGACCATCTCCTTCCCGAGCGGCCGGACGGCCGACGAGGTCTGCCCGACCGAGCTCGCCGTCGTCGCGTGGGCCGCCAACATGGGCACGCTGACGTTCCACCCCTGGCCCGTGCGCTCGGCCGACGTCGACTCCCCGGACCAGATGCGCATCGACCTGGACCCCCAGCCGGGCACCGACTTCGACGACGCCGTCCGCGTCGCGCCCGAGGTCCGCGCGCTCCTGCACGAGCTGGGCATGGAGGGCTGGCCCAAGACGTCGGGCGGGCGCGGGCTGCACGTGTTCGTCCCGATCGAGCCCCGCTGGACGTTCACCCAGGCCCGCCGCGCGACGATCGCGCTGGGCCGGGAGATCGAGCGTCGCCTGCCCGAGCAGGTGACCATGAAGTGGTGGAAGGAGGAGCGCGGGCAGCGGATCTTCGTCGACTACAACCAGATGGCGCGGGACCGCACGATCGCCTCGGCGTACTCCATCCGCTCCAACCCGCGGGCCACGGTCTCGGCGCCGCTGCGCTGGGAGGAGCTCGGCGACGTCCACCCGGACGACTTCGACGTCCTGTCGATGCCCGCGCGGTTCGCCGAGGTCGGCGACCTCTTCCACGCCCTCAGCGCGCCCACGCCGCAGGACCCGGAGCGTCCGGCGTACTCGCTCGAGCCGCTGCTCGAGCTCGCCGACCGCGACGAGGCCGAGCACGGTGCCGGCGACCTGCCCTACCCGCCCGAGTACCCGAAGATGCCCGGCGAGCCCAAGCGCGTGCAGCCGAGCCGGGACCGCGACCGCACGAGGACGGCAGCGGACGAGGCTGCCGCCGAGGAGGGGTGATGTACGGCTACCACGGCTCGATGTGGACCGTCCCGGGGCGCCGGGACGAGGTGGTCGAGATCCTCACCTCGGGCGCCGGGGAGCTGCTCGCCGCGGGCTGCCGCAGCTACGTCGTGGGCGTCACCGACGAGGACCCGGACGAGATCGTGGTCACCGAGGTGTGGCTCAGCCGCGAGCACCACGACGCGTCGCTGCGGCTGCCGTCGGTGCAGGAGCAGATCGCCCGCGCGCGGCCGATGCTCGCCGGCCGGTTCGCGAGCCGCGAGCTGCGCATCGTCGGCGGTCTCGGCGTCGACGTGGACGAGCCGGTCGTGGACGAGCCGGTCGTGGACCCGGCGCCCGAGCGCTGACGACGGGCTCAGTCGCGCACGTCGTACCAGCGGCTGCCGTAGCGCCGCGAGACGCGCAGCGCGACGACGTCCGCGAGCGGCTGCACGTGCGCCCGGACCCGGCGCGCGACGCCGAGCGCGAGCGGGTCGCCGTCGGCGACGAACCGCACCGTCGCCCGAGCCTCACCGCGCACGACGCCGACGTCCCACGCCTCGACCTCGACGACCTCGCGCGCGGCGGCGACGGCACGCGGGAGCACCGCGGCCGGGTCGGCGCCGGGCGCGAGCCGGCCCACGGTCATCACCGCGCGGTAGCTGGGCACCGGCCGGGTCGGACGGACGCGCTCAGGCGTCGTCGGCCGCGGTCCGGACCTCGTCGGGCGCGGGGCCCGTCGAGCGCCGGACGACGAGCTCGGCGGGCAGCCGCACGACCCGGCCCTCGGACGGCACGCCGGTCCGGGCGCGCTCGATCGCGGCCGTGAGCACGCGGGCCGCCGCGCGACCCTTCTCGGCGACGTCCTGGCGGACCGTCGTCAGCGACGGGCGCACGCGCGACGCGAGCGGGCTGTCGTCGTAGCCGACGACGGAGACGTCCTCCGGGACCCGCAGCCCGAGGTCGTGCGCCGCCCGCACGGCGCCGTAGGCCATCCGGTCCGAGAAGCACACGATGCCGGTCGGGCGGTCCGCGGCCTCGAGCAGCACGGTGGCGCCCTCGTGGGCGGCGTCCTCGGTGTTCTCGTGCATCTGGACCGCGAGCACCTGCGCGCCCGCGGGCTCGAGCGCGCCGAGCCAGCCGCGGACCCGTTCCGCCGCGACGTAGTTCGCCGAGCCGGCCTCACGCGGCTCGACGAGGCCCGACGCGCGTCCCTGCGACCCCATGGTGAGCAGGCCGACCCGGCGGTGACCGAGGTCGAGGAGGTGCTGGGCCCCGAGACGGCCGCCCTCGACGTCGTCGAGGAGCACGGCGTCGGCGCCGCCGGTGGGCGCCTGGTCGACGAACACGAGGGGCAGGCGGCGCTTCTGCAGCCAGCCGAGCGCCTCGGCGTCGCCCGCGCACGCGTAGACGAGCGCGCCGTCGATGGGCACGTCGCGCGCGGGGATCTTGTCGGCCGAGCCGCCCGACGGCAGGAGGGCGACGGCCATGCCGGTCGGCGCGAGCTCCTCGGCGAGCGCCCCGAAGAACCCGGTCGCGACGTCGTCCTGGAAGGCGGCGCCGACCGAGTCGGTCAGCAGCACGCCGACGGCGCCGGTGGTCCCCCGCGCGAGCGCGCGCGCCGCGGGGTCGGGGCCGATGTAGCCGAGCTCCTCCGCCGCGGCGAGGATCCTCGCCCGCAGCTCGGCCGAGAGCTGGTCGGGCCGCGAGAACGCGTTCGAGACCGTCATGCGGCTCACCCCGACCTGGTCGGCGACCGTCTGGAGCGTCACGCGGCCCACGAGGTCACCCCGCGCGTCGCCCTCGTCGGTCCCATGGGGTCCAGGGTAGGCCGCGGAACCCGGGCGCCGGCTCGCCACCGTGAGCCGGCGCCCGGGGGTCGGATCCGCCGGGGTGGGCGCGGGCCTGCCCGCGGTCATCGCGGGCGGGTCAGTGCGCGGTCGCGTCGGGCGCCGGCGCGACGGCGTCCGCGACCCGGTGCAGCGCGCCCGCGAGCGCGGAGCGCGTCCGCACGGCGCGGGCCCGTCCGGCGGTGCGCCGTGCCCGGCGCGGACGGTCCTCGACGACGGGGGCCCCGGGCTCGGCGCTGTGCGCCAGGGCGACGGTCCCCTGCTTCGCGAGGAGCAGCGAGGTCGGCATGCTGTCCATCATCGTGAGTCCCCCATCGGGTCGTCCTGCGGTGTTCTGTACCGCTACAGTAGCCTGCGTCACTGTACCGGTCAAGAGCGGTGCGCACCGTGTCAGCACGGCCCGCCGACACGTCGCCCCCCCGGGGCGGACCGATCCCTCCGCGGGCGTCGGGGCGGAGGGACGCCGCACCTGACCTGCACAAAGACGTCGCGCGTGGCACGGTCGTGCCACTAGCGTCGCCGGGCTCCGTCCGCCGCGGCAGCCGACCGATCGACCGGCGCGCGGCGGGGCGGAGACCAGACCCGACACAGCAGGCACGACACAGGAAGCCCGACAGGAAGCCCGACATGGCACGCGAGCAGCTCTCCCCGACCCTCCTCAGCTGGGCCTCGGTCCTCGACCCCCAGGCCCGCGAGCAGGCGCTCCGGACCGCGCGGCTGCCGTTCGTCTTCCCGCACGTCGCCCTCATGCCGGACGCTCACCTCGGCAAGGGCGCGACCGTCGGCAGCGTCATCCCCACGCGCGGCGCGATCATCCCCGCCGCCGTCGGCGTCGACATCGGCTGCGGCATGATCGCCGTCCGGACGCAGTGGACCGAGGAGCAGCTGCGCGCCGTGGGTCCGCTCGCGCCGCTGCGGCTCGACATCGAGCGGTCGATCCCGCTCTCGGCGGGCAACCAGAACCGCACGCTCACCCCGTCGGCCGCGGCACGCGTCGCGACGCTCGAGGCGCAGGCGGCCGACGTCGGCTTCGACCCGACGTCGTACGCGGCGCGCTGGCGGCTCCAGCTGGGCTCGCTCGGCTCGGGCAACCACTTCATCGAGGTCACGGTCGACGAGGGCGGCCGGGTGTGGCTGTTCCTGCACTCGGGCTCGCGCGGCATCGGCAACCTGCTCGCCCAGCACCACATCCGGGTCGCGGTCGAGCGCTGCCGCCGCGCCGGGGTGCACCTCGAGGACCGCGACCTCGCGTTCCTCGAGGAGGGCACGGCGGAGTTCGACGCCTACGTCAGCCAGCTCCGGTGGGCGCAGGACTTCGCCCTGCTCAACCGCGAGGAGATGATGGACCGCGTCGTCGCCGCCGTCGCGCGGCACATGGACGAGGACGTGGTCGAGGCCGAGCGGGTCAACTGCCACCACAACTTCACCGAGGTCGAGGAGCACTTCGGGGAGCGCGTGTGGGTCTCCCGCAAGGGCGCGATCCGGGCGCGGGTCGGCGACGCCGGCCTCATCCCGGGCTCGATGGGCACGGCGTCGTACGTCGTCACCGGCAGGGGCGACCGCGACTCGCTGTGCTCGTCGCCGCACGGCGCCGGGCGCAACCACTCGCGGTCGGCCGCGCGCCGGCTGTTCACGCGCGAGCAGCTGCGCGAGGCGATGCGCGGCATCGAGTACCGGGACACCGACGCGTTCATCGACGAGATCCCGGCGGCGTACAAGGACATCGACCAGGTCATGGCGGACTCCGCGGACCTCGTCGAGATCCGGCACACGCTCCGCCAGGTGGTCAACGTCAAGGGCGACTGACCGCCACCCACCGCGGACGCGCGACGGGCCCCTGCCCCCTGCGAGGGGCCCGTCGTCGTCCCCGGTGCGGCGCGGGTCAGCGGCCGTACCCGCACGTCTCCCAGTCCGCCGCGACAGGCGCGCCCGCCTCGAGCACGTCCGCCGCGAGGACGCGGGAGAGGTTCCAGTCGCCGACGCCCGTCGGCAGGTCGTGCGCGATGACGTCGAGCACGCACGAGCGCAGCGGCTCGTCGAGCCCGTCCGCGGCGGGCACGGCGTCGGCCGAGAGCCCGCGCAGGTAGTCGGTGTCGAGGGCCACCTCGAGGTCGGCCGTGGTGTTGTGGCGCAGGATGAGCGCGTCCGGGTTCACCGCGGCCAGGCCGAGCATGCCGGCCGCGACGGTCACGACGACGGCGCGCGGCAGCCACGCAGCCCGGAAGGGCCCGCCCTCCGCGCCCCGCCGCAGCCCGGCCACCATGACGAGCACGAGGACCGCGGCGAGCACCACCTCGACCACGACCACCAGCAGGCGCAGCCGGGTCAGGCCGAACGCCTCCATGTACAGGTCCATCCGGCGCAGCGCCGACGCGACCACCCCGAGCGTCGCGACGCACAGCACACCGAGCGCGACGCGGCTCACGACGCCGTCGCGCGTCGTCCCGCGGGGCGCGTGACGCGCCGCCACGCCGACGACGGCGAGCGTGAGCGCCGTCGCGACGACCAGCTGGGCGAAGCCCTCCCGCGCGTACTCGGCGTAGCCGAGCCCGGCGGTGGCCCGCACGTAGTCGTGCCCGCCCACCAGGGCCCCGACCTGCACGAGCACGAAGCCCAGCACGAGGACGTCGAGCGCCACGACGGGCAGCAGCCACTCGCCGGGCCGCGCCGGCCGGCCGGGGCCGGGACGCAGCTCCGACCACGCGGGCGGCGCCGCGGCGAGGTGCGCGAGCGCGGCGGTCAGCGCGGCGACCATGACGCCGACGACGACCTGGCCGGGCAGCAGCTCGGCGGACAGCCGCGGCAGGTAGCTCGCGAAGACGCGGTCGGCGCTCGCGAAGAGCAGCCCGAAGACGAGGAGCAGGCCCGCAGTGATGGCGACGCTGCGCAGGGCGACGAGCGCCTGGCGCCGGCGCGACCCGGTCGCGTAGGCCAGCGTGCGCGTGACCCAGGGCAGTGCGCGGACGAGCCCAGCGGCCCACGTCGCGCCGCTGAGCAGGATCGAGCCGGTCGACCGGGCCGAGGTGGCGGCGACCGCGCCGCACGCCGCCGCGACCACCGCGCACAGCGCGACGAGCCAGCCGGCGTCGCGCAGCGCGACCGTGGCCAGCAGCGCGACCGAGACGAGCGCGAGGAGCAGGTCCACCACCGCGCGACGGCGCACGAGCGCGGGCACCGCGGGCGCCCAGGCGGCCGCACCGACGACGGCGACGCCGAGCCCGGGACGGTGCCCGACGACGAGCACGGCGGCGGCGAGCCCCACCACCGCGATCCCGACGAGCTGCGTCGCGGTCGCCGGCGTGCGGTAGCCCTCCCAGAAGCGCCCGAGCGGCGTCTCCGCGGGCCGGACGGCGAGCGTCGTCGTGGGTCCGGTGGACGGGGGCGGACCGGGCGGAGGGAGCGGGCCTCGGGGGGTCGCGGGCAGCGGCGCGCCATGATCGGTCATGCGCCACACGCTAGGGATCCGGTGGCCTGCCGCGGCGGCGATCGGCAGGGAGGTCCTGTCGACGTCCTGGGCCCGACGTGCAGGTTCGGTGACGGCCGTGGCGGCGCGGTGAAGACCGCGCGCCACGGCCGCCCGACGGCCTCAGCCGAGCTGGCCGCGCAGCGCGCCGGCCGGGTACGTCGCGTTGTGGACGTTGACGTAGTACGCGTCCGGGTCCATGAGGATCGCGCGCGCCAGGTCGCGGTCGACGTCGGTGCAGCCGCCCGTGTACGGCGACAGCGGGACCACGACGGGTCCGGCCGTCGTGGCGTCGCCGACGTGGATGTGCGCCGCCGTGATCGGCTCGACGCCCTCCACGGTGATCGTCCAGCAGACCTCGCCGCGTCCGGGGTTGATCGTCAGCGACGCGGTCCCCGTGCCGTCGAGGTCGCCCTGGTTCGGGACGCCCGCGGCCGTGACCTCGGCCTCGCCGGTGAGCTCGGTGGTGAACGGCCGTCCGCCCGCAGCGGCGGGAGCCGCGGCGGCGACGGCCACCGCGCCGACCACGACGAGGCCTGCGAGGGCGCGGGGGGCGGGGCGGGTGCGTGCGGTGGTGGGAGTCATGACGGGCCTCCGGGTCTGTCGTCGTCGACGAGCACCGGCGCGGTCGGGTGACCGCGTCGCTGGTCCCCCTCTTCCCCTCGACCGAGGTCTACCACCCGACCGGGGCCGGGGACCAGGGATCGGTGCGTCCCGGGCCGCCACCGTGCGCTGCACGGGAACCGGTGACGTCAGGAGTCGGCGCCCGGGGTGTGGACCCGGCCCCGCTCGACCACGGCGCCCAGCTTGTCGAGGCACTGCTCGAGGCCTGTGCGCGACATGTCGCGGGCCTCGGCCGTCGTGTAGCCGCGCTCGGTCATCCGCAGCTCGGTGCGGCCGTCCCCGGCGTCGGCCAGCCGGACCTCGTGCTCACCCTCGTCGGGCACGCCGCCGGCCGGGATGCCGGCCTGCGCCGGTGTGAGGGCGCGGCCCTCGGCGTCGGCGAACCGGAACACGTAGCGCAGCAGCGTCGGCGCCGTCAGCTCGGTGATCGTCCACGTGCTGTGCTGCTCGAGCCCGCCCCACTCCTGCGGCGCGCGCATCGTCACCGCGATCCGGCCCCCGACCCGCAGGTCGACGTCCGCGCGAGGACAGGTGAACCCGGCCGGCCCCCACCAGGCCCGCAGGCCCTCGGGCGTGGTCCACGCGGCCCACACCCGTTCGACCGGCGCCTCGACGATCCGTGCGACCTCGACGTCGTAGGTGGTCGTCATGGCAGTCCTCCTCACCGCCCCGGCCGGCCCGGGGCTCTCGGGCTACCGACCCGCCGCGCGCGCCGGACTCATCGGCCCGCGCCGGGGACGACGAAGGCCCCGTCCCGGTGATCGGGACGGGGCCTGCGCGCGGAGCCGCCTATCAGAATCGAACTGATGACCTTCTCATTACGAGTGAGACGCTCTACCGACTGAGCTAAGGCGGCGCGCTCACGCCTCGCGGCGTGAGCGGGCCCTACTGTACCGACCCGTCGCCGCCTCGCCAAAAGCGGGCCCGGCGGGCGGCCGGACGGGTGGCTGGGTCAGCACTCGAGCCCGTCCTGCGGGACCGTCCCCTCGACCAGGTAGGCGTCGACCGCGTCCTCGACGCACGCGTTGGAGCGGCCGTACGCCGTGTGCCCCTCGCCCTCCCAGGTGATGAGGACGCCGGACTCGAGCTGCTCGGCGAGCGCGACGCTCCACTCGTACGGGGTCGCGGGGTCGCCCGTGGTGCCCACGACGACGATCGGGGCCGCGCCGGACGCGTGGATCTCGGTCCGCTCGGCCTGCGACTGGAACGGCCACGCCTCGCAGCCCACCGCCATCGCGAAGTCGCGGCCGAAGGTCGGGGCCTGCGCGGCGACGTCGTCGGCGAAGGCCACCATCTCGTCGTACGTGCGCTCGACCGTGGGGTAGTCGAGGCAGTTGATCGCCGTGAAGGCGACCATCGAGTTGGACAGGTACTGCCCGTCGACCGTCCGGTCGAGGTAGAAGTTGGCGAGCTCGAGCAGGGTCGAGCCCGTGTTCTCGGTGATCGCCTCGGCGAGCGCGGCCGTGAGGTACGGCCAGGACGCGTCGTCGTAGAGCGTGACGACGATGCCGTAGAACGCGAGGGTCCCGTTGACGACGTTGCCGTCGCCCGCGTCGAGCGGCCGGCGCTCGACGCGCGCGACCAGCTCGGCGATCTGCTGCTTGCCCTCGTCGACCGAGCCGCGCAGCGGGCAGCCCTGGCCGGCCATGCAGTCCTCGACGTACGCAGCGAGCGCCTCCTCGAACCCGACGGCCTGGCCCACGATGAGATCGTCGTTCGACATCGAGGGGTCGAGCGCGCCGTCCAGCAGCAGGCGACCGACCTTCTCGGGGTAGAGCTCGGCGTACGTCGCGCCGAGGAAGGTGCCGTAGGAGAAGCCCGCGTAGTGCAGCTGCTCGTCACCGAGCACCGCGCGCAGGAGGTCCATGTCCCGGGCGGCGCTCACGGTGTCGATCTCGCCCAGCAGCGGCCCCGTCGACTGGAGGCAGCCCTCGCCGAACGCGCGCACCTGCTCGCGCACCGCGTCGACGTCGGCCTGGCTCGCGAACGCCGTGTCGGTGGTGAGGTAGGCGTCGACCACCGGGTCCGGCCCGCAGTCGACCGCGGAGGACTGGCCGACGCCACGCGGGTCGAACGCCACGACGTCGTACGCCGCGGTGACGGTCGGCCCGAGCACGTCCGCGACGGCGTACTCGAGGAAGTCGATGCCCGACGAGCCCGGGCCGCCGGGGTTGATGAGCAGCGAGCCGATCCGCTCGTCCGCCGAGCCGCTCGCGACGGACCGCTGGAGCGCGAGCGAGATGGTGCCCGCCGTCGCGTCGTCCCAGTCGAGCGGGGCCTGGACCGTCGCGCACTCGAACGACCCGCAGGCCGCCCACGCGACCTCCTGCTCGTAGAGCTCCTCGATCGAGCCGGGCTGCGGCGCCGTCGTCGGCGCGGACGACGTCGGCTCTCCCTCGGGGGTCTTCTGGACCTTCGGCGCGACGCACGCCGTCAGGACGAGCAGCGCGGCGGCGACCACGGCCGTCGCGCGCAGCGCGGCGCGCGGGACCCGACGGCGCAGCGGTCGGGAGGCGGCGGGACGAGGCTCCGCGGGCAGGGCGGAGGGACGGGAGGCGTGCGGCACCCGGCAACGGTAGCCGCCGTCGCCGACGCGCGGATCCACCGCCCGGACGACGACGGCACGAGCCCGCCGCGACCCCGCGGCTCAGCCCTGGGGACGCAGCGCGATCGCCATGGCCTCCATGGCGAGCAGCGGGGCGACGTTCCCCTCGAGCCGCGTGCGCGCCTCGCCGATCGCGTCCATCCGGCGGATCGTCTGCTCGGGCGTGCTCGAGGCGGCGAGCCGCCGGATCTCGTCGTGCACGGGGTTGACGAGCTCGACGTCGGCGCCGAGCTGCACCACCAGCACGTCGCGGTAGAGCGAGAGCAGGTCGAGCAGCGTGCGGTCGAGGACGTCGCGCTGCGCGCGCGTCGCCCGCCGCTTCTGCTCCTCCTCGAGCTGGCGCACCTGGGCCCGGACGGCAGGCGGCAGCGTCGCGGCGCCCTCCGCGCCGAGCGTGTGCAGGAGCGCCGCCTTCTCGGCCGCGTCGCGGTCCTCGGTCGCGGCCTTCGACTCGGCGGTGGCCACCTCGACGAGGTCGGACGCCGCGAGCACGGCGTCACCGACGCCGCGGATCTCGGCGGCGAGCCGCAGCGTGCGCGTCCGGCGCTCGCGCGCCTCGGGGTCCCGCGCGAGGCGCCGGGCGAGGCCGATGTGGCTCTGCGCGGCGCGCGCCGCCATCTCGGCGACCTCGGGGGCGACGCCGTCCCGCTCGACGAGGAGCGCGGCGACGTCGGCCACGGGCGGGACGCGGAGCGCGACGCCGCGGCACCGGGAGCGGATGGTCACGACCACGTCCTGCGGGCTCGGCGCGCACAGCAGCCAGACCGTCCGCGGCGGGGGCTCCTCGATCGCCTTGAGCAGCACGTTCGAGGTGCGCTCCTCCATGCGGTCGGCGTCCTCGACGACCATGACCCGCCACCGCCCCTGCGACGGCGCCTGCTGGGCGACGCCGATGAGCTCGCGGACCTCGGCGATCCGGATGACGACCTTCTCCGTCGCCACGACGGTCACGTCGGCGTGGGTGCCCGCGAGCGCCGTCGTGCAGGCCTGGCAGGTGCCGCAGCCGCCCTGCTCGCACTGGAGCGCCGCCGCGAACGCGCGCGCGGCGTTCGACCGGCCGGACCCGGGCGGGCCCGTGAGGAGCCAGGCGTGCGTCATCGCGGCCGGGTCCAGGCTCACGGCGCGGAGCACCTCGACCGCGTGGCTCTGGCCGACGAGCCCCGACCAGACGCTCACGGGGCGGCCGGCCGGTCCGCCGGGGCCGTCGCGGCACCGACCGCGGGCTCCGCGCCCGCGCGGCGGGCGAGGAGCGCGTCGACGCGCGCGGCGACGTCAGCGTGGACCTCGTCCGCGTCCCGCGCGGCGTCGAGCACGAGCCAACGGCCCGGGTCCGCGGCCGCACGGTCGAGGAACGCCTGCCGCGTGCGCACGTGGAAGTCCAGGCCCGCGCTCTCCAGCCGGTCGGGCGCGCCCGTGAGGCGGCTGAGCCCCACCCTCGGGTCGAGGTCGAGGAGGACCGTGAGGTCGGGCAGCAGCCCGTCGGTCGCCCACAGCGAGAGGCGCTCGACCTCGTCGGCCCCCAGGTCCCGCCCGTTGCCCTGGTAGGCGACCGACGAGTCGAGGTAGCGGTCGGTGAGCACCACGGCCCCGCGCTCGAGCGCCGGGCGGATCACCGTGTCGACGTGGTGGGCGCGGTCCGTCGCGTAGAGCAGGGCCTCGGTGCGCGCGCTGACGTGGTCCCCGTGCAGGACGGCGTCGCGCAGCTCGACGCCCAGCGGCGTGCCGCCGGGCTCGCGCGTGCGCACGACCTCGTGGCCGAGCCCGACGAGGCGGTCGGCGAGCAGCCCGAGCTGGGTCGACTTGCCGACGCCGTCGCCGCCCTCGAACGAGATGAGCACACCGGAGCTGAGCACGGCGTCAGGGTAGCCCGGACCACCCACACGCCCGGCCCGCCGGCCTCGTCGCGTGGCCGGCCGGCCGGCTCACTCCCCCGGGTAGGTGACGCCGACCTGGCGGCGGATCTCGTCCATGGTGCGCATGACCGCGAGCGTGTCCTCGTGCGTGATGACCGGGCTCTCGGTCTCGCCGGCCGCGACACGGCGCGCGACCTCGGCGGCCTGGTACTGGAAGCCGCCGTCGACCTCGCGGTCGTAGGACCAGTAGCTGCCGTCGTTGCGGATCACCGTGAACGCCGTCGGGCGGTAGAAGTCCGTCTCGACCTCGATCCGGCCCTCGGTGCCGCCGATGACGGCGGTCGTCGCGGTGCGCGACCAGAGCGTCGTGTGGAGCGACGCCTGCGTCCGCTCGCCGTAGCCGAGCGCGATGCTGATCTGGCCGTCGACACCGGTCGGGGTGAGCGAGCCGGTGGCCTGCACACGGTCCGGCACGCCGAGCAGGTCGTGCGCGAACGAGACCGGGTAGACCCCCAGGTCGAGCAGCGCGCCGCCCGCGAGCTCGGGGTTGTGCAGGCGGTGGGTCGCGGGCATGTGGCCGAACGCCTGGCCGTGGTCGGCGAGGACGGAGACGACCTCTCCGATGTCGCCCCGCTCGAGGACCGACCGCAGCGCCACGACGTGCGGCAGGAACCGCGTCCACATGGCCTCCATGAGGAAGACGCCCCGCGCGCGGGCCGCGTCGACGACGTCCTGCGCCTCGGCCGCGTTGCGCGTGAAGGCCTTCTCGACGAGCACGTGCTTGCCCGCCTCGATCGCGAGGAGGGCGTGGGCGCGGTGCTCGGAGTGCGGCGACGCGACGTAGACCGCGTCGACCGTCGGGTCGGCGACGAGGGACTCGTAGTCGCCGTGCACGGCGGGCACGTCGTACTCGGCGGCGAACGCCGCGGCGCGGTCCCGGCTGCGCGAGCCGACGGCGACGATCTCGGCCTGCGTGTGCTGCGTGACGGCCCGGGCGAACGTGTGCGCGATGCCGCCCGGGGCGAGGATCCCCCAGCGGATCGACGGGGCGGTGCGGGGGTCCTCGGCGTGTGTCATGGCGTCACCGTAGCGCCGCGGGCGCGGCGCGTGCAGGCGGGTCTCGTACCGTTTCGACCCGTCGCCCGCCGAGGTACCGGGACCGCTCGCCGCGCGTCCCCCTAGGCTCGCCGCATGCCCGCCGCCCGTGTGCTCGCCGTCGGGCTCGCGACGCTCGACGTGGTCCAGACCGTCGACCGGGTGCCGGGTCCCGACGAGAAGGTCGTCGCGCGCGGGCTGTGGGTTGCGTCGGGCGGGCCGGCCGCGAACGCGGCGGTCACGGCGGCCGCCCTCGGCGTCCCGGCCGCGCTCGTCACCCGGGTCGGCGCGGGCGCGCTCGCGCGCGTCGTCACCGAGGACCTCGCCGCGCACGACGTCGACCTCGTGGACCTCGCGGCACCGGGCGCGTCCCCGGCCGTCTCGACGGTGCTGGTCACGGCCGCGACCGGGGAGCGCGCCGTCGTCTCGGTCAACGCGACGCGGGGCGACGGGGGGACGGGGCCGTCGACCGACGGGCGGGCCCTCATCGCGGGCGTCGGGGCGGTCCTGGTCGACGGCCACCACCTCGACCTGGCGCTCGAGGCCGCGGCCGCCGCCCGCGCCGCGGGGGTCCCGGTGCTGCTCGACGGCGGCTCGTGGAAGGCCGGTCTCGAGCGCCTGCTCGCGCTCACGGACGTGGCGCTGCTCTCGGCCGACCTCCGGCTGCCCGGCCGGCCGGACGACCCGCCCGCGGCCCTGCTGGCCGGCGTGCGCGACCTCGGGCCGGCCCTGGTGGCGCGCTCGCAGGGTGGTGGGCCGGTCCAGCTGCTCGACGACGACGACGTCGTCGTCGAGGTGCCCGTGCCGGTCGTGACGGTCCGGGACACGCTCGGGGCCGGCGACGTGCTGCACGGCGCGCTCGCGGCGTGGCTCGCGCTGCACGGGCTCCCCGCGGGACCCGCGGGCCTGCGCGCCGGGCTCGCGGCGGCCGCGGGTGCGGCGTCGGTGTCGTGCGCCGCCGACGGCGCGCGCGGCTGGCTCGCGGACGCGCGCGCCGTGGCGGCGGCCCGCGCCGCGATCCACGCCTGACGCCCGTCCCGGCGTCGTGGGGGCACGGCGTCGGGGGGCCCGGCGTCGTGGGGGCACCGTCGCGCGTGGCGGGACGCCTGCTCCACGTCCGCGCCCGCCCCGGCCGCGGCGGCGCGTCAGGCCGCGAGCGACGCCGCCGCGCGCAGCGACGTCCGGCCCTGCTGCCACGCCTCGAGCATCCGCCGGCCCGCGAGGCCGTCGACCGCGAGGTATGCCGCGGCGCCCCACAGGACGTCGTCGCGCACCTGCGGCTCGGCCTCCGCGAGCGCGCCCGCGAGGTCGCGGCCCGCGATCTGCTCGTGCACGGCGTCGGCCTCGACGTGCTCGTCGAAGTAGAGCGTCACGTCGTCGCCGTAGCCCAGCCGCCGGAACCCGTTGGCGTACTTGCGGCACGGGATCGAGGAGGTCATCTCGAACGCGGCGAGGTGGCCCGTGATCGCCCCGCGCAGCCGCCGGTGCATGCCGAAGAGGCTCATCATGTTGGTCGACGCGAGAGTCGGCGCGGGCACGAGGTCGACGTAGGCGCCGTCCGCGTCGTCCAGGCCCATCGCACGCAGCGTGCCCGCGAAGAGCTCGGAGTGGATGTGGCCGGGCCGCCCGCCGCCGTACTCGTCGGCCTGGATCTCGATGAGCGCCGACTTCGCCCGCCCGGACAGGCGCGGGAGCGCCCAGCTGTGCGGGTCCGCCTCCTTGAGGTGGTAGATCGAGCGGTGCACGAGGAACTCGCGCAGCTGCGCGTCCGTGGCCTTCTTCGCGACGTACGCCGAGACGCTCGGGCCGTCGTCGGCTGACGTCAGCGCGAAGAGCGCCTCCGCCACCTCGTGCGCCGTGCGCGCGTCCGTCTGCGGCACGGGGACGAGCGCGCGGATCGCGGCCTCGAACGGCGCCTCGAGCGTCGCGCGCACGCGCAGCAGGTCGGGCTGCCACTCCCACGCGTCGTGCACGCCGTCGACGCCGCGGTACGCGAGCTCGTACAGGACGGTGAGCGAGAGCTGGACGTCCTCGTCGGCGAGCACGTCGTCGGTCCCCGCGACGGCCCGCTCGGCGGCGGCCTGCAGGGCGGGCAACGAGGCGGTGGCGGCCGGGTCCTCGGTGAGCGTCTCGAGCAGCGCAGTGCTCAGCGGGCCGCGGGCAGCCGGTCGTCGCATGGTCTCCTCCTCCGGGCGCGCCCCCTCGGCGCGCCGCAGCCGACGCCGCGCGGGCGCCCGGCGCCAGACTCACACGGGCCGGACGGCGTCGCATCCGCAGCCCACGACGGCGGAGCGCCGTGCCACCCGCGGAGCACCGTGGCCGTGCGCCGCGCCACGTGACACGACCGCGGAGCCGCGTGCCGCGACACGCCGGCGTGTCCCGGCACGAGGCTCCGCGCCAGGGGGGTCGGCGTCGCGAGCCGGTCCGGGCCAGGGCTCGCCGTCGTGCGCGGCTCGCCGGCTCCCGCTCGCCGCGCGCGCACCGGTCGCGCGCGGTTGACTGCCGTGGTGACCATCAGCGACTTCCGCTCGGGCTCCCGCCGGCGCCCCGAGGACGCGCCCGAGCCGGACGAGGCCCTCGTCGCGCAGGCGCCCGCGACCGACGCCTGGGCGAGCATCACGGCGTGCCCGAACGGGCCCCTGCTCGTGCGCGGCGACGTCGAGATCCTGCTCGCGAGCGGCGAGCCCGCCCCGCGGCGGCGACGGACCGTCGCGCTGTGCCGCTGCGGCGCGTCGGGCATCAAGCCCTACTGCGACGGCAGCCACAAGGTCGTGGGCTTCACCACGGACGACGAGCCCGTCTGAGCGTCCCACCCACCTAGCCTGAGCGGATGAACGCACCCGACCGCACGCACCTCGTCGCCGCGGCCTACGTGGTCCTGCGGCGGCGCGACGAGGTGCTGCTCCAGCTCCGGAACGGCACGGGGTACATGGACGGCTACTGGGCGGTGCTCGCGGGGCACGTCGACCTCGGCGAGTCCGTGGTCGACGCGGCCGTGCGCGAGGTCCGCGAGGAGTCCGGCGTCGTCGTCGCGCCCGAGGACCTCGAGCCGCTCACGACGCTGCACCGGTTCGAGCCCGGCGGGCCCCCGGTGGAGCAGCGGTGCGACGTGTTCTTCGAGACCCGGCGCTGGTCCGGCAGCCCGCGGGTCGCCGAGCCGGACAAGGCCTCGGCGATGGCGTGGTTCCCGCTCGACGCGCTGCCCGAGGTCGTCCCGCACGAGCGCCTCGTCCTCGATCACCTCGCGGACGGCGGTCGCCCGCCCGCCGTGCTGGTGGTCCGCACGGCGGCACCGGCGGACCGCTACCCCGCACCCGACGTCGCCTGACCGGACCGCCCGGTGACGGCGGGTCAGGACTTCTTCGCGGCCGCCTTGGCCGGCGCCTTGCGGGCGGGCGCCTTGCGGGCCGTCGGACGTTTCTTCACCGGTCCGCGCGCGCGCTTCTCGGCGAGCAGCTCGGCCGCGCGCTCGAGCGTGATCGAGTCGACCGCGTCCTCCTTGCGGAGCGTCGCGTTCGACTCGCCGTCCGTCACGTAGGGGCCGAAGCGCCCGTCCTTCACCACCACGGGCTTGCCGCTCACCGGGTCGTCGCCCAGCTCGCGCAGCGGCGCCGACGCCGTCGCCCCGCGGCCGCGCTTGGGCTCGGCGTAGATCTTCAGCGCCTCCTCGAGGGTGACGGTGAACATCGCCTCCTCGCTCGGCAGCGTGCGCGAGTCGGTGCCCTTCTTGAGGTACGGCCCGTACCGGCCGTTCTGCGCGGTGATCGGGTCACCGCTCTCCGGGTCCGTGCCGACCACGCGCGGCAGCGAGAGCAGGCGCAGGGCGTCCTCGAGCGTCACCGACTGCAGGTCCATCGACTTGAGCAACGACGCGGTGCGCGGCTTGGGGGCCGCCGCGAGCGCCTTCTTCCTCGCGGCCGCCGAGAGGCCCGGGTCGAGCTCGGGCTCGGGCAGCAGCTCGGTCACGTAGGGCCCGTACCGGCCGTTCTTCGCCACGATCGTGGTCCCCGTCGCCGGGTCCTCGCCGAGCACGAGGTCGCCGTCCGGCTGCGTCTCGAGCAGCTCGCGGGCCTTGGCGACGGTGAGCTCGTCCGGGGCGAGCTCCTCGGGGACCGACGCGCGCCGTGCGGTGCCGTCCTCGCCCGTGGTCCCGTCCTCGAGGTAGGGCCCGTAGCGGCCCACGCGCAGCGTGATGCCCTCGCCGATGTCGATCGAGTTGACGTCGCGCGCGTCGATGTCGCCGAGGTTCGCGACGAGGCCGCGCAGGCCGTCGTCCGCCGCCGCGTCGTCGCCGAAGTAGAAGTGCTGCAGCCAGGCCGCGCGCTCCTTCTCGCCCGCGGCGATGAGGTCGAGGTCCTGCTCCATCGCGGCCGTGAAGTCGTAGTCGACGAGCCGGTCGAAGTTCTCCTCGAGCAGCCGCGTGACGGCGAACGCGAGCCACGAGGGCACGAGCGCCTGGCCGCGGTTCGAGACGTACCCGCGGTCCTGGATCACCGAGATCGTCGCGGCGTAGGTCGACGGGCGGCCGATGCCGCGCTCCTCGAGCGCCTTGATGAGGCTCGCCTCGGTGAAGCGCGGGGGCGGCGAGGTGCGGTGCCCGTCGGCGGCGAGCTCGGACGCGACGAGCGCGTCGCCCTCGGCCATCTTCGGCAGGCGCGCGTCGGTCTCCGCCTTCGCCGACGTCCCGCCGCCCTCGGCGGCGGCGTCGGCCTCGGCGGCGTCGCCGCCCCGGCCCCGGCCCGTGCCGCGCCGGGGCGCCGCGTCGTCGTCGTCCGCGTAGCGGTCGACGTCGCGGCCCTCCTCGTACGCCGCGAGGAAGCCGCGGAAGGTGATGACGGTGCCCGACGCCGCGAACACGGCCTCGCTGCCCGCGAGGTCGCCCCCGGCGGGCGTCGTCGTCGCGGCGATCCGGACCGACGCCGTCGAGCCGCGCGCGTCCGCCATCTGCGACGCGACGGTGCGCTTCCAGATGAGCTCGTAGAGCCGGAACTGGTCGCCCGAGAGCTCGCGCGCGACCTGCGCGGGGGTGCGGAAGTGGTCGCCCGCGGGACGGATCGCCTCGTGCGCCTCCTGCGCGCCCTTGGCCTTGCTCGCGTAGACGCGCGCCTTGTCGGGCACGAACTCGGGCCCGTAGAGCTCGGCCGCCTGGCGCCGCGCGGCGTCGACGGCCTGCGTCGACAGCGCGGGCGAGTCGGTCCGCATGTAGGTGATGTAGCCGTTCTCGTACAGCGTCTGGGCGGTGCGCATCGTCTGGCGCGAGCCCATGCGCAGCTTGCGGCTCGCCTCCTGCTGGAGCGTCGACGTGGTGAACGGCGCGGCCGGGCGGCGCGTGTACGGCTTGGTCTCGAGGCTCGCGACGCGGAACGGGGCGTCCTGCAGGCCGGCCGCGACCGCCGTCGCCCGGGCCTCGTCGAGGTGCACGACGTCGCGCCCCCGCAGCGTGCCGCGGTCGTCGAAGTCCCTGCCGGACGCGACGCGCTGCCCGGCGAGCTGCACGAGGCGGGCACCGAAGCTGCCCTGCTCGGCCTCGTCGGCGGGCGCCGCCTGCGCGAAGGTGCCCGTGACGTCCCAGTACTCGGCGGTCCGGAACGCCATGCGCTCGCGCTCGCGCTCGACGACGAGCCGCGTCGCGACCGACTGGACGCGGCCGGCCGACAGGCCCTGGCGGACCTTGCGCCACAGCACGGGCGAGACCTCGTACCCGTAGAGCCGGTCGAGGATGCGGCGCGTCTCCTGCGCGTCGACGAGGCGCTCGTCGAGCTGGCGCGGGCTCGCGAGCGCCCGCTGGATCGCCTCGCGCGTGATCTCGTGGAAGACCATCCGGTGGACGGGGACCTTCGGCTTGAGCTCCTGCAGGAGGTGCCAGGCGATGGCCTCGCCCTCGCGGTCCTCATCGGTCGCGAGGTAGAGCTCGTCGGAGTCCTTGAGCGCGCGCTTGAGCTCGGCGACCTTCTTCTTCTTGTCGGCGTCGACCACGTAGTACGGCTCGAAGCCGTTGTCGACGTCGACCGCGAACTTGCCGAACGGGCCCTTCTTCATGTCCGCGGGCAGCTCGGACGGCTGAGGCAGGTCACGGATGTGGCCCACGGACGCCTCGACGACGTAGCCGTCGCCCAGGTAGCCGGCGATCGTGCGCGCCTTGGCGGGCGACTCCACGATCACGAGCTTGCGACCTGCGGCCATGCGGGGACCTGCTCTCTCGGGTGCACTTCAGGAGGATCCGTGGGACGTCACGGTGCCGAGCCGGCGGGACCGGCGCTGGTGCGCCCCGCCCCGTGCGGCCCACGCCGCCCCACGACGGTACGTCGGTCGGGGCGCACTCTACGACCTGCCGGCCCCTGCTCCCGCACCCTGCACAGGATCTGTGCGGGCCGCACGGCCGTCAGCGGCGCCGCGCAGCCGCCTCGGTCGTGCGCCGGAGGACGAGCAGCGCGGCGAACGTCGCGCAGGTCACGGCCGTGATCCCGAGGGCTCCGCCCGCGTACGCGGTCACGAGCTCGCGGGTCGTCCCGAGCCCCCCGGCCAGCGACGCCGTCGACTGCGCGAGGGCGAGCGCGGCAGCGACACCCGCGGCCGCGGCGCCCGCCGCGAGCACGGCCACCGCGACGGCGGTCTGACGCGGCCGGTCGCCCGTCGGGTCGCCGAACGCGCGGCCGTCGGGGTCGAGGAGCGCGCCGGCGACGCTCGCGACGCCGGCCCACGCGAGCACCACGAGCACCGCGGCGACGACGTCGCTCGGGCGGTGCCAGCCCGCGACGAGCGTGGAGACCCCCGTGGCGAGCGTGTAGACGGTGCCCGCCACCGCCGCGGCGGGCCGCACCCGCCGCGGCACCACGAGCAGGAGCGCGACGGCGACCGACGCGGCCGCCGTCGTGTGGCCGCTCGGGAGCGACGCCAGGAGGTGGTCGCCGATCCCGACGTCGGGCCGGTCGAGGACCCAGCGCTTGAGCACCTGCGTCGTGAGGTTCGCGCCACCCATGAGGAGCGCCACCTGGACCGCGAGCACGACCCGGCGCCGGAGCACCGCCAGGAGCGTCGTCGCGAGCAGGACGGCGGCGAGCAGCGGGACGGAGATCCCGTCCAGCACCTGCTCGGCCGCGGTCCACAGCTGGTTGCGGCCGAACGCGGCGCCGTCGAGCGCGCCCACGTCGAGCGCGCGGCCCGTCGCGGAGAGCACGAACGCCCGCCACACCCCCCAGACGCCCGCCGCCCCGAGCACGGCCACGACCCCGCCCGGCAGCACGGGGACGCGCCGTGGGCCCGGACGGGGCGCCGGGGCGGGTCCGCCCGCGGCCACGGCGGCGGCGGGGGAGGTCGGGGGGACGGGCACCCCACCACGGTAGGCGAGCGCCGGGCCCGACGGCGTCCCACCAGGGCCGCAGGCTCCGACACGGACCGTGCACCCGGGGCGGGAGACCCACCGCCGCCGGGTTCGTCCCGGTCCGGTACGAGAAGCCCGGTGACAGATGTCGGTGGTCGGGTGCACCCTGCTCGCCATGACCACCATCGCGATCGACGCACTGCGCCCCGCGCTCACCGGGGACCTCGTCCTTCCGGGCGACGACGGCTGGGACCGCGCCCGCACGCCGTGGAACGGCACCGACCAGCAGCCCGTCGCGGTGGTCCGCGCGGCGGGCGTCGACGACGTCGTCGCGACCGTGCGCTTCGCCGCGCAGGCGGGCGTCCCGGTCGCCGTCCAGCCGCGCGGCCACGGCGCCACGCGCGCCGTCGACGGGTGCATCCTGCTGCGCACCGGCGAGCTCGACGAGCTCGCGGTGGACGTCGCCGCCCGCACCGCGCGGATCGGCGCAGGCGTGCCGTGGGGCCGCGTGCTCGCGGCCCTCGACGGGACGGGCCTCGTCGCCCCGTCGGGCTCCAACCCCTCGGTCACGGCCGTGCCCTACCTGCTCGGCGGGGGCCTCTCGTGGCTCAGCCGCGCGTTCGGCACGGGCGCCTCGATCGTGCGCGCCGCCGACGTCGTCGACGCCACGGGCGAGGTGCGGCGCGTCGACGCCGCGTCGGACCCCGAGCTGCTGTGGGCGCTGCGCGGCGGCGGCGGGGACTTCGCGGTCGTCACGGCGGTCGAGGTCGAGCTGCCGCAGGCCCCCGCGCTCTACGGCGGCCGGCTCGTCCTGCCGGGCGAGCTCACCGCCGCGGCCTTCCGCACCTTCGTCGAGGTGACGCGGGACGCGCCGGACGCCCTGACCGTCTGGGTGACGGCGATGACCTTCCCGCCGGCGCCCCAGCTGCCCGAGGAGCTGCGCGGGCAGTCGTTCGTGTTCGTCGACTCCGTCTTCCTCGGTGACGCCGACGCGGCCGAGGCGCACCTCGCCCCCTTCCGGGCGCTCGGACCGGTGCTCCGCGAGACCGTCCGGCCCCTGCAGCCGAGCGACCTCGGGACCATCAGCGAGGAGCCCGAGGAGGCGCCCGAGGGCATCACCGCCGTCAACCTCGCCACGTCGCTGACCCACCTCGACGACGCCTTCGTGGACACGGCGCTCGAGCGCGTGGGCGCGGGGCGGCCGCTCGGGTACGCCCAGATCCGCCACCTCGGCGGGGCGCTCGCCCGCGGCGACCGCGAGGAGGGCGCGGGCCTCCGGGTCGACCCGCCGTACGCGTTCTGGGCGATGGGCATGGCGCCGAGCGCACCGGCCCTCGCCGCGGCGCAGGGCGCGGTCGAGGAGCTGCGCACGGCCGTCGCGCCCTGGGCGACGACGGGCGCCGTCCTCACCTTCCACCGCGAGGGCGGGCCGCTCACCGAGACCTACCCGGCGGCGACCGTCGCGCGGCTCCAGGACGTCAAGCGCCGCGTCGACCCGGACGACGTGATCCGCAGCAACCACCCGGTGCAGCGCGGCTGACCGCCCGGCCGGCGTCGCCCCCCGCCGAGCTCGCTCCTGCCCACGCGGGGCTCGGGCAGGGGCGCCTCAGGCCGGCTCGACCGGGACGAGGAAGCCGTCGCGGACGAGGTCGCGCACCTGGGGCAGCAGCTCCGCGCCGAGCTCGGCGGCGCCCACGTCGAGCAGCGACGCGAGCGCGCCCACGAGCCGGCCGACGGCGAGCTCGCCGTCGCACGCGCCCACGAGGCCGGCGAGCCCCGTGCCGGCGCGCACGGTCCGGCCGAACCCGCCGCCCTGGCGCAGGAGGACCAGCATCGGGTCGTCCGCGCCGGGGCGCAGGTGGCGCTCCTCGGTGATGTCCGGGGCGACGGCGAGCCGCGTGGCGAGGACCGCGGCGTCGTCGTGGGCCTCGAGCCAGTCATGTGCGGCGAGCGACGACGCGAGGTGCTCGCCCAGGGGGCGGCGCAGCGGCGCGGTGCGCTCCTCGAGCCGGCGCAGCGTCACGCCGGAGTCCCCGGACGGCCGGCGCAGCACGAGCATCCCGAAGCCCACGGCCTCCACGTCGCGCGCGGCGAAGTCGTCGAGCCAGGCGCCGTAGGCCCCGGCCCAGCCCTCGGCGTCGCGGTCGGCGGTCGCCCCGCCGTCGCGCAGCCACGTCTCGGCGTACTCCGCCGGGTCGAGCACCTCCCGCTGGACCACCCAGGCGTCGAGCCCGGCGCGGTCGAGCCAGGCACCGACGCGGTCCTGCCACGGCTCGCCCCGTCGGTGCTCCCAGTTGCCGAGCAGCTGGGCGACGCCGCCGGGTGCGAGCACCGAGCCGACGTCGGTCACGAGGTCGCGCACGAGGTCGTCCCCCGCGCGGCCCCCGTCGCGGTACTCGTACAGCGGCAGGCCGGCCGACGGCTGCGCGGCCGACGGCCGCGTGCGCGGTGTGATGACGAAGGGCGGGTTGGACACGACGAGGTCGAAGCCGCCGTCGGCCACCGGCTCGAGCATCGAGCCGAGCCGCAGGTCGAGGTCCACACCGGCGAGCGCGGCGTTGAACCGCGCGAACGCGAGCGCGCGCTCGGAGACGTCCGTCGCGACGACCTCGTCGCTGTGCGTCGCGGCGTACAGCGCCTGGATGCCGCAGCCGGTGCCGAGGTCGAGAGCGCGCCGGCGCGGGGTCCGGATGGTCGCGCGCGCGAGCGTCGTGGAGGCCCCGCCCACGCCGAGCACGTGGTCGGGACGCAGCGCCGCGCCCGTCGTCGCCTCGCCGAGGTCGGACGCGACGAACCACTCGCCCGCGGCGCCGTCGGGCGACTCGTAGGTCACGGGCGCGAGGTCGACCACCGCGCGCACGGCGTCGCCGCGGCCCGACCCGGCCGCGTCCACGAGCCCCAGGCGCAGCGCTCCGTCCGCGCGCACGCCGGGCAGGGCCGCGTCGACCTCGGCACGGGTGACCTCGTCCCCGCACAGGAAGAGACGCACGAGCACCGCGAGCGGGTCCTCGCCCGCACGGCGCGCCACGCGGAGGGCGGGCAGCGTCTGCTCGCGGTCGAGCGCGCCCGTCGCGAGCGGGCCGAGCAGCGCCTCGATGCGCGCGGGACGGAAGCCCGCGCCGCGCAGGTCGGCCGCGAGCCGCGGGACGAGCGCGTCGTCGACGTGGGGTGCCGACGTCACCAGCGCACGTCCACGGCCACGCCCAGGTGGTCGCTCGCCTGGCGCGCCGGGTCCTCGTCGAGACGCTCGACGCCGGCCCCCGTGAGGCCGCTCGTCGCGAGCACCGCGTCGAGGCGGCGGCGGGGCGAGCGCGCGGGGAAGGTGGGGCCGCTCGCGGCCGTGAGGTCGTGCAGGTGCAGGCCGAGCCGGCGCCACGTCGGGCCGCCCGGCTCCTCGTTGAGGTCGCCCGCGACGACGCAGCCGCCCTCGGCCGCGCGCACGAGCAGCACGAGCCGGAGGAGGTGGCGACGCCGCTCGGCCTCGTCGAGGCTCAGGTGCGCGCTGATGACGCGGACGCCCGCGACGTCGGCCATCGCGAGGCCGCGGCGCGTGCGGCCCGGCCGCCACGCGAGGCGCACGTCCTGCGTGTGGGTGACCCCCGTCCCCCGGCGCACGAGGAGCGCCGTCGTGCGCGCGCCCCCGCCGCCGACGGCGACCTCGTAGCCCGCGGCGTGCGCGAGGCGTGTCAGCCGGCCGCGGCCGAACGGGCCGCGCGGCGGCTCCTGGATCGCGACGACGTCCGCGTCGGACCGCCGCAGGACCGCCGCGACCGCGGCCCGGTCGTCCTTGAGCTGGCGGACGTTGTACGTGAGCACGCGCAGGGTGGGCACGGGGCCATTGTGTCGGGCGCCGCGCGACCGCGCTCGCACTCGGGCGGCGGGCCACCCGCACCAGGCCCGCGCGGCGCCGCCGGGTGCCACGTGGCAGCATGGCGGTGCGGCCACCGGGGCATGACCGCCCCGGCCCGCGCGCCCGCGACGCCGAACCCTGGAGCCACCATGCGCCTCTCCCTCACCGCCGCCACCCCCCTCGCTCTCGGGGCCCTCCTCGCGCTCACGGGCTGCACCGGCGGCGGGGACGCGGGCGCCGAGCCCACCGACGGCGCGACGTCGTCCGCCGAGCCCACGGCCGAGGAGAGCGCTGAGCCCGAGGAGGACGCGGAGGCGTCGGGCGGCCCGGACTGCCTCGAGGGCACGTGGGACAGCGACCTCGCGGCGGTCGCCGAGTCCATGAGCTCGATGCCGGGCTTCGAGGAGATGAACCCGACGATCGAGGTCACCGGCACGTCGACGGTGACCTTCGACGGCACGACCATGACGACCGAGTACGTCGACCAGGTGTCCTCGGTGACGATCGAGATCAACGGCTCCCCGATGACGACGCGGACGTCGATGGACGGGACCCTCACCGCCGCGTACACCGCGACCGACACCGAGATCACCGTCTCCGACGTCGACCTCAGCGGCGTGACCATCACCAACACGTCGGTCGTGGACGGCCAGGAGACCGAGGTCCCCGGGCTGGAGAGCGCCGAGGCGTCGGGCGTCCCGCTGGGCGGCACGTCGACCTACACGTGCACCGACGAGCGCCTCGAGATGACGCCGCAGGTCGAGGGCGTCGAGACCGGCGGCCTCACCCAGGTCCTCACGCGCGACTGACCCGCCGCCCGGCCCTCCGGCCGGCGCGACCACCCGTTCGGACGACGCCGCCGCGCGTCGGGAACCCGTGGCCGCGCCGGCCGTTCTCCCAGTGGGGGAACTCCCTCCTGCCGGGGCGCGCCAGCGGATAGGTTGGCCGGACTGCGACCGCGCGCAGGCCGGCCACGGCGGCCGGCACCTCCGCGACCGAGGAAGGGACGACGCGATGACCTCCCAGGACCCGTCGACCGCGGGGGCCCACGCCGTCGCGCCGCTGGCCCCGCCGACGCCCGTCGAGCAGCCGCTCGTCCTCACCGCGCCGGCGCCGGTCGCGCCCGTCGCCGCGACGTCCGCGCCCGCGATGGCGCCCGCCGTGGACCCCGCCGCCGTGCCGGGCCTCGACGCCAAGGTCGACTCCTACCTCACCTCGCTCGTCGCGGCCCCGACCAGCTCCCCCGCCTTCGCGGCGCAGGCGGCCGACGTGCGCACGATGGGCGACCGCGACATCCGCGCCGCCGCCGAGTCGTCGAACCGCCTGCTCCAGACGCCCGTCCGCGCGATCACCGAGGGCGGGCTCGCGTCGGGCTCGAAGGTGGGCAGCACCCTGCTCGAGCTGCGCCGCACGGTCGAGGACCTCGACCCGTCGGAGGCGTCGCCCGCGAAGAAGATCCTGGGCATCTTTCCCTTCGGCGAGAAGCTCACGGACTACTTCCGCAAGTACCAGTCCGCGCAGTCGCACCTCAACGCGATCATGCACTCGTTGCGCGACGGCCAGGACGAGCTCCGCAAGGACAACGTCTCGCTGAACATGGAGAAGACGGCGCTGTGGGAGGCCATGGGCCGCCTCAACCAGTACGTCTACGTCGCCGAGCGGCTCGACGCGCGCCTCGCGGCGACGATCGCCGACCTCGAGGCGACGGACCCGGACAAGGCGCGCGCCCTGCGCGACGACGTCCTGTTCTACGTGCGGCAGAAGCACCAGGACCTGCTCACGCAGCTCGCGGTGTCCATCCAGAACTACCTCGCGATCGACATCCTCATCCGCAACAACGTCGAGCTCATCAAGGGCGTGGACCGCGCGTCGACGACGACGCTCTCCGCGCTGCGCACCGCCGTCATCGTGTCCCAGGCGCTGACCAACCAGAAGCTCGTGCTCGACCAGATCACGGCGCTCAACACGACGACGTCCAACCTCATCGAGCGCACGTCGCAGATGCTCAAGGACAACTCGGCGGCCATCCAGGAGCAGGCGGCGTCGGCGACCATCGGCCTGCCCCAGCTCCAGGCCGCGTTCGCGAACATCTACGCGACCATGGACGCGATCGACACCTTCAAGGCCGAGGCGCTCGACTCGATGGCCACGACGATCGGCACGCTCCAGACCGAGGTGACGAAGTCGCAGTCGTACCTCGACCGCGTCCGCCAGCACGACGAGCGCGCGGCGGCGGGTGCGCTCGACATCGACGGGGTCACCGGGGGCGGCCGGTGAGCGTCGCGGCCGCCGGGACGCCGTCCGCGTGGGCCGGGGCAGGGGTGAGCGCCGGTGGGCGCCTTCGGTGACCTGCTCGCGCGCCTGAGCGGACGCCGCCCCGAGCACGACCGGGCGGCGGGGCCGGGCGTGCCCGCGGTGCCGCCCGTGCCGACGGCGGCCGACCTCCTGGCGTCGCTCGATCGCGTCGAGGCCCTCGTCGCGCAGGGGGCGGTGCCCGCGCCCGTCGCGTCGCGCGTCGCCCGCGTCGTGCGGGTCGTGCGCGACGCCGTGCCGCGCCTCGACCGCCTGGGCGCCGGCAGCGAGCAGGCCTACCTCGTCATGGCGACGGCGACGGACTACCTGCCCGAGGCCGTCGGCGGGTACCTGCGGCTGCCGCGCGAGTGGGCCAACTCCCGCCCGGTCGACCAGGGCCGCACGTCGCTCATGGTCCTCATCGACCAGCTCGACCTGCTGGGCCGCACGATGGACCAGGTGCTCGACGCCGTGAACCGCTCGGACGCCGCCGCGCTCATCGCGCACGGCCGCTTCCTCACCGAGAAGTTCGGCCACGCGTCGTCGGGCGGGGCGCTCGACGTCGACGGCCGGCTCCAGCCGCCGGGGCCGGCCGCATGAGCCCCCGCACCGACGTGCCCGGGCTCGCCGCGGCGCTGGACGCGCTGGTCGCCGCCGCGCGCCCGGCGGGGCTCGAGGCGGAGCGCGTGCGGGCCGAGGGCGCGGCCTTCGCCGCCACCCTCGCCGACTCGGCACCCGGGGCCGCGGCAGACTGGGCGGCCGCCGTCGGCTCCACGGACACCGCGGGCGCAAGCCGGGCCTTCTTCGACGCGGCCGCGCGCGGGCGCCGCTGGCGCGTGGGCCCGACCGACCTGCTCGCCCACCTCGTCGCGTCCGGGTCGGCGCACGCCGACGCGTACGCCGACGCGCTGCTCGACGTCGCGACCGCCGCGTGCCTGCTCGGGGACGCGACGGACCGCGTCACCGACAACGCGACGCGGGCGTGCGCCGCGCAGCTCGAGGCGGTGCCCGGCCGCAGCCTGTCCGCCCTGCCCGGGCCGCTCGCGGGCGTGCCGCGGACGGGGCCGACCGCGGTCGGCGCGCCGCCGACCGGTGCGCGGGGACGCGACCTCGGCGCGGCCGACGTCCTCGCCGCGCTCGACGCGCTCACGGCGGCCACCGCGCCCGGGCTCCCCGCGGGCGAGGCCCCGGCGGCAGGGTCCGCCGCCTACCCCGCGGTGCGGACGCAGGGCGAAGCCCCGGCGCCCGCCGACGAGCCCGCCCCCGAGCCGAGGCGGACGGTCGCCGAGCTGCTCGCCGAGCTCGACGCGCTCGTCGGCCTCGCCGACGTCAAGCGCGAGGTGCACCAGCAGGCCGCCGTCCTGCGCATGGAGAAGCTGCGCGCCGCGCACGGGCTCCGCACGCCGACGATCTCGCGGCACCTCGTCTTCACGGGCAACCCCGGCACCGGCAAGACGACGGTCGCGCGCCTCGTGTGCGGGATCTACGCCGCGCTCGGGCTGCTCGCCAAGGGGCACCTCGTCGAGGTGGACCGGTCGGAGCTCGTCGGCCAGTACCTGGGCGAGACGGCCGTGAAGACGTCGAAGGTCGTCGCCGAGGCGATCGACGGCGTCCTGTTCGTCGACGAGGCCTACGCGCTCGCGGGCGACCAGTACGGCCGCGAGGCGGTCGACACGCTGGTCAAGGAGATGGAGGACCACCGCGAGGACCTCGTCGTCATCGTCGCGGGGTACCCCGGGCCGATGGCGCGGTTCATCGACACCAACCCCGGCCTCGAGAGCCGCTTCCGGACGACCGTCGCGTTCGCCGACTACACGGACGAGGAGATCACCACGATCTTCGTCCGGCTCGCCGAGGCCGCGGACTTCACGCCGACGCCCGAGTGCCTCAGCCGCTTCCGCGAGCTCCTCGCGGCGACGCCCCGCGGCGAGGGCTTCGGCAACGGCCGCTTCGCGCGGAACGTGCTCGAGGACGCCATCGGCCGCCACGCGTGGCGGCTGCGCGACGTCGAGTCGCCCACCGCCGACGACCTGCGGCTGCTCCTGCCGCGCGACCTCGAGCACCGGCCCGACGAGCCGGAGCCCGAGCCCCGTGACGGGCCGCCCGCCCACGAGCACGGCGTGCCGGCACCCGGCCCGGTCACGACCCCCACGGACGAGCCCGCTCGAGAAGGAGGAGCCGCGTGACCACCACGGTCCCGCCCGGCCCGCCGCCGCCCCCGCCGCCCGGACCGCCCG
>NZ_JADDKQ010000029.1 GCF_016464425.1 Actinotalea solisilvae | reverse complement strand
ACCGCGGGCCGCAGCCCGGCCGGCCGCACCACGCCGGGCCCGCTGCCGCGCGCCGTGCCGACCCAGCGCCTGCAGGCACGCGTGGGGGCGACGGGGGAGGCCACGGGCGCGCCGCGCACCCCCCGCGCGTCCGGCACCGACGGCACGGACGGCCTCCCGCGCCGCCGCGTCCCCGGCGCGACGCGTCGGGCTGCGACCCCGCGCGCCTCGGCTGCGCTCGCGGGCGCCCGGGTGCGGGACGCCGCGGCGCGCGCCTCACGCACGGGGACGCCGCAGCGCCGGCAGTCCGCGCTGCTCGTCGTCGCGCTCTGCCTGCTCACCGTCTTCGCGGGCCGGCTCGTCTACGTGCAGGGCCTCCAGGGCCCCGCGATCGCCGAGGACGCGCTGTCGACCCGCCTGGTGACGGTGCCGATCCCGGGTGACCGCGGGGACATCCTCGACCGCGACGGCGACGTGCTCGCGACCTCCGTCGAGCGGTGGAACGTCGTCGTCAACCAGCGGCAGTTCACCCAGGCCCGCTCGACGGCCCAGGGCGCAGCCGACGCCGCTGCCCTGCTCGCCCCGCTCCTCCAGGCAGACCCCGCGGCGCTGGGCGCGAAGCTGCTCGGCGAGGACCAGTTCGTCTACCTCGGCAAGAACGTCTCGCCCGAGGTCTACGAGCAGGTCCTCGACCTCGGCCTGCCCGGCGTCACCGGCGAGCGGACGACGGACCGGGTCTACCCGGAGGGCACCACGGGCGGCAACGTCGTGGGCTTCGTGGGCGCCGAGGGCCACGGTCAGGCGGGGCTCGAGCAGGTCTTCGACGAGCTGCTGTCGGGCAGGCCCGGCGAGGAGACGTACGAGCGCGGCGCGCGCGGCCAGCGCATCCCGACGGGTCAGGACGACCTCGTCCCGGCCGTGCCGGGCCAGGACGTGAAGCTGACGATCGACGGCGACCTGCAGTACACGGCGCAGGCGGCGATCGACGAGCAGGTCGCGGCGACCGGCGCCGAGTGGGGCGTCGTCGAGGTGGTCGACGTCCGCACGGGCGAGATCCTCGTCCTCGCCGACTCGGGCACGACCGACCCCAACGCGCCCACGGGCGCCGACGCCAGCCGGGCGGTCGCCGCGGTGTACGAGCCGGGCTCGACGGCCAAGGTCATCGCCATGGCGGCGATCCTCGAGACGGGCCTCGCGACGCCGACCTCGCAGTACGTCGTCCCCTACACCTACGCGGTGCCGAACGGGCAGTCCTTCAAGGACTCGCACGAGCACCCGGACCTCAACCTCACGCTCACGGGCATCCTCGCCGAGTCGTCCAACACGGGCACGGTCATGGTCGGCCAGGACCTCCCGGCCCAGGTGCGCCACGACTACCTCGCCCGGTTCGGCTTCGGCCGGACGACGGGTGTCGGGCTCCCGGGCGAGTCCCGCGGCCTGCTGCACGACGCCGACGCGTGGGACGGCCGCACGGCGTACGCGGTGCTCTTCGGGCAGGGCGTCGGCGCGACGACCCTCCAGTCGACCCAGGTCTTCGCGACGCTCGCCAACGGCGGCGTCCGCCAGCAGCCGCACGTGGTCGCGGGGACCTACGCGCCCGACGGCACCTACCGGCCGGCCGAGACCGAGCCGCCGCAGCAGGTCGTCAGCGAGCAGACCGCCCGCACGGTCGTGTCGATGCTCGAGAGCGCGGTCGCGGAGGGCACGGGCGGCAACGCCGCGGTCCCGGGCTACCGGATCGCGGGCAAGACCGGCACGGCGCAGGCGTGGGAGCCGAACGGCGCGATCAAGATCGTCTCGTCCTTCATCGGCATCGCGCCGGCGGACGACCCGCGCCTCGTCGTCAACGTCGCGCTCTACGACCCCAAGACGTCGATCTACGGCGGCACGGTCGCCGCGCCGGTCTTCAGCGAGGTCACGGCCCACGCCCTGCGCTCGCTGGGCGTGCCGCCGTCCGGGACGCCCGCGGAGCTGTTCCCGACCACGTGGCAGTGAGGGCGGTCCGGGCGCGCGTGCCGAGCGTCGCCGGGCGGGTGCCCGCGACGCGCCCCGGGGCCGGCCCGGCGCGGCGGGCCCCGCGCCGGACGGTAGATTCGTCGCCGTGACGTCCCCCCAGGGCCGGATGCGGCCCGAGCACCGCCCGACGCGTCACCTCCCCGACCTCGTCGCCCGCTTCGGCCTCGTCGTCGCGCGCGGAGGTGCCGACGCGTCGGCCGCCGGGGCACCCGGCGACGCGCGTGTCGACGTCACGGGCGTCGCCGTCGGCTCGGCCGACGTCCTGCCGGGCGACCTCTTCGTCGCGCTGCCCGGGCTGCGCTCGCACGGCGCGCGGTACGCGCGCGCGGCGGTCGACGCGGGCGCGGCCGCGCTGCTCACCGACGCCGCGGGGGTCGAGCTCCTGCCCCCCGCGCTCGGCGTCCCCGTCCTCACCTGGCCCGACGGCGTGTCGGGGCGCACGCTCCTCGGCGAGCTGTCGGCCTGGTTCTACGAACACCCGGCCGAGCGGCTCACGGTCGTCGGCATCACGGGCACCAACGGCAAGACCACGACGTGCTACTTCGTCGACGCCGCGCTGCGCACCGTCCACCCGACGACGGCCGTGGTCGGGACGGTCGAGCTGCGCGTCGGCGCCGAGGCGATCGAGAGCCCGCGCACGACGGTGGAGGCGCCCGTCCTGCACGGTCTCTTCGCCCTCATGGGGGAGCGCGGTGCGACGGCGTGCGCCATGGAGGTCTCCTCGCACGCCCTCGCGCTCGAGCGCGTCGGTGGGCTCCGGGTGGACGTCGCCGGGTTCACCAACCTCCAGCGCGACCACCTCGACTTCCACGGCGACATGGAGGGCTACTTCCGCGACAAGGCGCGCCTCTTCGCGCCCGGGAGCGCCCGCCGCGGCGTCGTGTGCGTCGACGACGCGTGGGGCGCGCGGCTCGCCGCCGAGGCCCTCGTCCCGGTCGACACGGTCGCGACCCGGCCCGACGCGGTGGGCGGCGCCTCCGCGGGCTGGCGCGTGAGCGACGCGTCGGTCGGCCTCGACGGCGTGGGCTCGACGTTCGTCCTCACCGGCCCGGACGGCGAGCGCGTCGACGCCGCGAGCCCGCTCCCGGGCCTGGTGAACGTGTCCAACGCCGCCCTGGCGATCGTGCTTGCGCACCGCGCGGGCGTGCCCCTCGCCGAGGCGGTCGCGGGCGTCGCGGGCGCGTCCGCGATCCCGGGGCGCATGGAGCGCGTGGTCGAGCGCGGCCCCGGCCGGCCGCTCTGCCTCGTCGACTACGCGCACACGCCCGACGCCCTCGTCCTCGCGCTCGAGGCGGTCCGCCCCGTCACGCCGGGGCGCCTGCTGCTCGTCCTCGGGTCGGACGGCGACCGCGACCAGGGCAAGCGACCGATCATGGGCGAGATCGCGGCCCGGCTCGCGGACGTCGTCGTCGTCACCGACGAGAACCCGCGCTCGGAGGTGCCGGCCGACATCCGGGCGGCCATCCTCGACGGCGCGCGCGCGCAGCGCCCCGACCTGCACGACGTGCACGAGGTCGAGCCGCGCGCCGAGGCGATCCGCGTCGCGCTGCGGCTCGCGCGCGAGGGGGACACGGTGATCGTCACCGGCAAGGGCCACGAGCCGACCCAGGAGGTCGCAGGGGTGTTCCACCGCTACAACGACCGCGACGTGTTCCTCGCGGCGGTCGCCGGGACCGCGCCGGGCGACGCCGGCGACGCCGAGGGGGCCGACGACCGCCAGGCCGTCGACGTCCTCGACGCCACGGGCGGCGCGACGGTCGACTCGGTGCGCGCCGCGCTGCGGGACCTCGCGGTCCGCGCCGGCGCGGCGCGCAGCATCGCCGTCGTCGGCGCGCTCGCGGGCCCGGGCGCGCGGTCGGTCGACGAGCTCGACGGCATCGGCCGGCTCGCCGTGCGCCTCGACATCGACCGTCTCGTCGCCGTCGGCGACGGCGTGCGCGCGGTGCACACGGGCGCCTTCCAGGAGGGGTCCTGGGGCGAGGAGTCGCGGCACGTCGCCGACGCCGCCGCGGCCGCCGCGTGGCTGTCCGCGGAGGTCCGGCCCGGCGACGTCGTGCTCGTGGCTGACGCCGACGGCGCGCTCGCGCCCGTCGTGGCCGCCGCCCGCGGGGTCGCCCCGTGAGGGCGGTCCTCATCTCCGGCGGGCTCTCGATGCTCATCGCGCTGCTCGGCACGCCGCTGTTCATCCGGTTCCTCGTGCGGCGCCAGTACGGCCAGTTCATCCGCCAGGACGGCCCGACCGCGCACTTCACCAAGCGCGGCACGCCGACCATGGGCGGCGTGGTCATCCTCGTCGCGACGCTGCTCGGCTGGGCGGGCGCGGGGCTGGTCACGGGCAACCGCCCCAGCGCGTCGGCGCTGCTCGTCCTGTTCCTCATGACGGGCCTCGGGGTGGTCGGCTTCCTCGACGACTTCATCAAGATCTCGCGCCAGCGCAGCCTCGGGCTCTCCGCGCGGTGGAAGGTCGTGGGGCAGGGCCTCGTCGGCATCAGCTTCGCGGTCCTCGCGCTGCAGTTCCCCAACGAGAACTTCCGCACGCCCGCGTCCACCCACGTGTCCTTCATCCGGGACACGCAGATCGACCTCGCCTGGGCGGGCCCGACGCTCGGCGTCATCCTCTTCGTCCTCTGGGCGAACTTCCTCATCACGGCGTGGTCCAACGCCGTCAACCTCACGGACGGCCTCGACGGCCTCGCGACCGGCGTCTCGCTCATCGTCTTCGGCGCGTTCGTCCTCATCGGCGTCTGGCAGTCGAACCAGACCTGCCAGGGCCTGACGACCGCCGGACCGCGCTGCTACGAGGCGCGCGACCCGCTCGACCTGGCCGTGGTCGCGGCGGCGATCACGGGGGCCTGCTTCGGGTTCCTGTGGTGGAACGCGTCGCCCGCCAAGATCTTCATGGGCGACACCGGCTCGCTCGCGCTCGGCGGCGCGCTCGCCGGGCTGTCCATCCTGTCCCGCACGGAGATCCTCGCCGCGATCGTCGGCGGCATGTTCGTGCTCATCGTGCTCTCGGACGTCATCCAGATCGGCTTCTTCAAGCTCACGAGGAAGCGGGTGTTCAAGATGGCACCGCTGCACCACCACTTCGAGCTCTCGGGGTGGGGCGAGGTGACGATCGTCATCCGCTTCTGGATCATCGCGGGCCTCTTCGTCGCGGTGGGCGTCGGCATCTTCTACGCCGAGTGGGTGGCGGGCTAGTGCCGGTCGACCTCGCCGGACGGCGCGTGCTCGTCGCGGGGCTGGGCGTGACCGGCCGTGCCGTCGTCGCGGCGCTGACGGCGCTCGGCGACCGCGCGCCCGCGCTCGTGACGCTCGACGCGCACGCCCCCGAGGCGGACGTCGCCGCCGAGGCCGACGTCGACCTCGCGGACGTCGACCTCGTCGTGGCGTCGCCCGGCTGGCGCCCGACGTCGCCCGTGCTCGCCGACGCGGCGCGCCGCGGCGTGCCGGTGTGGAGCGAGGTCGAGCTCGCGTGGCGCCTGCGGGTCGACCGCCGCGCCGGCGACGGCCCCGCGCCCTGGCTCGTGCTCACCGGCACCAACGGCAAGACGACCACGGTCGGCATGCTCGAGTCCGTGCTCACCGCGGCGGGCCTGCGCGCCGCGGCGGTGGGGAACGTCGGCACCCCGGTGGTCGCCGCCGCAACCGACCCCGACGTCGACGTGCTGGCCGTCGAGCTGTCGAGCTTCCAGCTCCACTTCACGCACACCATGGCGGCGCGCGCGGCCGCGGTCCTCAACGTCGCGCCGGACCACCTCGACTGGCACGGCTCGTTCGAGGCGTACGCCGCGGACAAGGCGCGGATCTACGAGCGCGTCGAGGTCGCGTGCGTCTACGCGACCGACGACCCCGCCCTCGAGCGGATGGTCCGCGACGCCGACGTCGCCGAGGGCGCGCGTGCCGTCGGCGTGACCCTCGGCGCACCCGGGCCCGGGCAGCTGGGCCTGGTCGACGGGATCCTCGTGGACCGCGCGTTCCACGCGCCCGCCGACGACCCCCACCGGCAGCGCTCGGCCGCCGAGCTGGGGACGGCGCGCGACCTCGACCACCTGGCAGGGCCCGACGGCCGGCTCGCCGCGCACGTCGTGACCGACGCGCTCGCCGCGGCCGCGCTCGCGCGCGCGCACGGCGTCCCGGCCGCGGCCGTGCGCGACGGGCTGCGCGCCTACCGGCCGGGGGCCCACCGCATCGAGCACGTCGCCACGGTCGACGACGTGCGCTGGGTCGACGACTCCAAGGCGACCAACGCCCACGCCGCGGCGGCCTCGCTCGCCGCCTTCGCGCCCGGCACCGTGGTCTGGGTCGCGGGCGGGCTCGCCAAGGGCGCGCGCTTCGAGGACCTCGTGCGGGACCGTGCCGACCGGCTCCGCGGCGTCGTGCTCGTCGGCGTCGACCAGGAGCCGTGGCGCGAGGCGCTCGCCCGACACGCGCCCGCAATCCCCGTCGTCGCCGTCGATCCCGCCGACACTGGGACGGTGATGACCCGCGCCGTGACCGCCGCACGCACCCTCGCCCAGCCCGGCGACACGGTCCTGCTGGCGCCCGCGTGCGCCTCGATGGACCAGTTCGCCTCCTACGCCGCGCGCGGCGACGCGTTCGCCGCCGCCGTCGCGGCCCTGGGCGACGACGACCTCCTGGTCGGCTGACCGGTGGCGGTGTCGGCAGCCGAGACCCCCCGCGGGTCGGTCCTCGGCCAGTGGAACAGCGCGGTCACGAGCTACTACCTGCTCGTGGGCGCCGCGGGGCTGCTCCTCGCCCTCGGGCTGATCATGGTCCTGTCGAGCTCGAGCGTGGACGCGCTCAGCGCGAGCGAGGGCGCGTCGCCCTACGGGATCTTCCTGCGGCAGGCCCAGTTCGCCGTCGTCGGACTGCCGCTCGCATGGGTCGCGAGCCGCCTGCCGGCGCGCTGGTACCAGCGGTTCTCGTGGCCGCTGCTCATCGGCGCGCTCGTCCTCCAGCTCGCCGTGCCCCTCGTCGGCAAGGAGGTCAACGGCAACCGGAACTGGCTCGTGCTCGGGCCGGTGCAGGTGCAGCCGTCGGAGGCGGTCAAGCTGGCGCTCGCGGTCTGGCTGGGCACGGTGCTCGCTCGCAAGCGGGCCCTGCTGGGCGAGTGGCTCCACGTGCTGCTCCCCGGCGTCGTGGTCGCCCTCGCCTCCGTCGGGCTGGTCCTCGCGGGCGGCGACCTCGGCACGGGCATCGTCCTGCTCGTGCTCGTCGCGGGGGCGTTCTTCGTCGCAGGCGTGCCCATGCGGATGTTCGCCGTCGCCGGCGTCCTCGCGGTCGCGGGCGTGCTCGCGCTGACCCAGGTGGGCAGCAGCCGCGTCGAGCGGATCGAGGCGTTCTTCAGCGACGACTGCGACACGTCCGACGCGTGCTACCAGACCACGCGCGGGATGTACGGCCTCGCCTCGGGCGGCTGGACGGGCATGGGCCTGGGGGAGAGCCGCGAGAAGTGGTCCTACCTGCCCGAGGCCCACAACGACTTCATCTTCGCGATCCTCGGCGAGGAGCTCGGGCTGCTCGGCACCGGCCTCGTCCTCGCGCTGTTCGGGCTGCTGGCCGTCGCCGTCACGCGCGTCATCCGCCGGCACACCGACCCGTTCGTCCAGATCACCACGGGCGCGATCGGCGCGTGGGTGCTGGGCCAGGCGCTCATCAACATCGCGGTGGTCATCGGCCTGCTGCCGGTCATCGGCATCCCGCTGCCGCTCGTCTCGGCGGGCGGCTCGGCGCTCATCACGACCATGATCGCCATCGGCGTCCTCGTCTCGTTCGCGCGCGGCGAGCCCGGTGCGGCGGAGTCCCTCGCCGCCCGGCCGGGCGTCGTGCGGCGGTCGCTCGCCGTGCTCGGCCGGCCCTCGCGGCCCGGCCGGGGGGACGCCGGCGCGGCCCGGCGGGCGGCCCGTCGCGCGCGCCGCGCCGACGCGGAGGTGGCCGGTGGTTGAGTCCGTCCTGCTCGCGGGCGGCGGGACCGCCGGGCACGTCAACCCGCTCCTCGCCGTGGCCGACGAGCTGCGTCGTCGCCACCCCGGCGCGACCCTCACCGTGCTCGGCACGGCCACCGGGCTCGAGGCCGAGCTCGTCCCCGTCCGCGGCTACCCGCTGCGCGAGGTGCCGCGCGTCCCGCTCCCGCGCCGGCCCACGGCCGACTGGCTGCGCCTGCCGGGCCGGCTCGGCGCGGCCGTCCGGGCCGCGGACGCCGCCCTGACGTCGACGCGGGCCCAGGTCGTCGTCGGCTTCGGCGGCTACGTGTCGACGCCCGCGTACCTCGCGGCGCGGCGCCGCGGGATCCCCGTCGTCGTGCACGAGCAGAACGCGCGCCCGGGTCTCGCGAACCGGCTCGGCGCCCGGTGGGCGCGGTCCGTCGCCGTGACCTTCCCCGGCACGCCGCTGCCCGGCGCGGTCGTCACCGGCCTCCCGCTCCGGACCGCGGTCGCCGACCTCGTCGCCGCCCGGCGCGACGACGGCGCGGCCGTCCGCGCCGACGCCGCCGCTCGCCTGGGCCTCGACCCGGGACGCCCGGTGCTCGTCGTCACCGGGGGGTCGCTCGGCGCGCTGAGCCTCAACCGTGCCGCATCGGGCGCGGCCGCCGACCTCCTCGCCGCCGGCGCGCAGGTGCTGCACCTCACCGGCCGCGGCAAGGCCGACGCGGTGCGCGACGTCCTCGCGACGCTCGCGCCCGAGGCGGCCGCGGGCTACCACGTGCTCGAGTACCTGCCGGAGATGGAGCGGGCGCTCGCGGTCGCCGACCTGGTCCTGTGCCGTGCGGGCGCGGGCACCGTGAGCGAGCTCGCGGCGCTCGGGGTGCCGGCCGTGTACGTGCCGCTCCCGGTGGGCAACGGCGAGCAGCGGCTCAACGCCGCGCCCGTCGTCGGCGCGGGCGGCGGCCTCCTCGTCGACGACGCCGCGCTCGACGCCGGTCTCGTGCGCACGACCCTCGTCCCGCTGCTGGCCGACCCGGTGCGGCTCGCCGCCATGGGCCGGGCCGCGGCCGGCGTGGGCGTGACCGACGGCGCGGCGCGTGTCGCCGACCTCGTCGAGGCGGCGGCGGCATGACCGCCCGTGCGCACGGGGGCGAGCTCGTCGCGATGGCCGCGCGCGGCCGCGTCCACCTCATCGGCGTCGGCGGCGCGGGGATGTCCGCGGTCGCGGGACTCCTGGCCGCACGCGGCCTGGCCGTCTCCGGCTCCGACGCCCGCGGCGGTCCCGTCGTCGAGGCGCTGCGCGCCGCGGGCGTCACCGTCCACGTCGGGCACGACGCCGCGCACGTCGAGGGCGCGGGGACCGTCGTCGTCTCGACCGCGATCCGCGAGACGAACCCCGAGCTCGCGCGGGCCCGCGCGGCCGGGACCACCGTGCTGCACCGGTCGGAGGCGCTCGCCTCCCTCCTGGCCGACCGGCGCACGGTCGCCGTCGCCGGGGCGCACGGCAAGACGACGACGTCGGCCATGGTCGCCGTGACCCTCGAGCACGCGGGTCTCGCGCCGTCGTGGGCGATCGGCGGCACGGTGCGCGCGACCGCCGGGACGCGCGTGACCGGCGGGCCGCCCGACGTCGGCGGGGGTCATCACGGCACGGGCGACGTCGTGGTCGTCGAGGCCGACGAGTCGGACGGCTCGTTCCTCGCCTACGAGCCGCTCGTCGCCGTCGTGACGAACATCGAGCCGGACCACCTCGACCACTACGGCACGCGCGAGGCCTTCGAGGCGGCCTTCCGGCGCTTCGCGGCCCGCGTGCGTCCGGGCGGGTGGCTCGTCGCGTGCGCCGACGACGCCGGCTCGTCCGCGCTCGCGGCGCACGCGCGCGCGCACGGCGTCCAGGTGAGGACGTACGGCATGGACGAGGAGGCCGACGTCCGCGTCGGACCGTGGGTGCCCGAGCCCGAGCGCTCGGGCGGCGCGACGTGGGTCGACGACGGCGCGGGCCGCGTCCCCCTGGTCCTCGCCGTGCCCGGTGCGCACAACGGTCTCGACGCCGCCGCGGCCTGGACGGCCGCGCGCCTGCTCGGCGTCGACGCCGAGGTCGCGGCGGCGGGCCTCGCGACGTTCGCCGGGACGGGGCGCCGGTTCGAGGACCGCGGCACGGCCGGCGGCGTGCGCGTCGTCGACGACTACGCCCACCACCCGACCGAGGTCGCGGCCCTCCTGCGCGCCGCCCGGCCGGTCGCGGGCGACGGGCGGGTGCTCGTGCTGTTCCAGCCGCACCTGTTCTCGCGCACGACTGCGTTCGCCGAGGAGTTCGCGCAGGCGCTCGACCTCGCCGACGTCGTCGTCGTGACCGACGTCTACGCGGCGCGCGAGGACCCGGACCCGGCCGTGAGCGGCGCGACCGTCGTCGACCGCACGACGGGCGACGCGACGTTCGTGCCCGACCGGCTGGAGGCGGCGCGCGCGATCGCCGCGCGCGCCCGGCCGGGTGACCTCGTCCTCACGGTCGGCGCGGGCGACGTGACGGAGCTCGGGCCCGTCGTGCTCGAGCACCTGCGCGACGTCGGCGGCGCCGGTCCCGACGCGGGCCGATGAGGCCACCCGCCACCCCGCGCCGGGTCGCGCCCCTGGGCGACCCGGCGGTCCGCCGCCCCGCGGCGCCGCCCGCCGCACCGCCGTCCGACCCGCCCGCCGACCCGCCCGCCGCGGCCCGGCGCGACGTCGTCGCCGAGCCGGACGTCGCGGCACGCGAGGCACCGTCACCCGCGCCCGAGCCGCCCGCGAGCGCGTCGCCCGGGGCGTCGGGGAGCGCCCTCGTCGTCCCCGGGCGCGAGTGGCGGCCCGTGCGCCCCGCGGTCGTGTCGGACGCCGCGGACCGGTTCGCCGAGCGCGCCGCCGTGCGGCGCCACCTCCTGCGCCGGCGCGTGGTCCTCGCGGTCGTGGCGGTGCTGGCCGCGGGCGCGCTCGGCTGGCTCCTGCTCCTGTCGCCGGTGCTCGCGCTCGACGCCGCGCAGGTGCGCGTCGAGGGCCAGGGCACCGTCGTCGACGCCGCGGCGGTCGCCGCCGTCGTCGCCCCGCACGACGGCACGCCCCTGCCTCGCCTCGACACGGTGGCGCTGCGCCGGGCCGTGCTCGACGTGCCCGGGGTGCGCGCGGCGGAGGTGGCGCGCGAGTGGCCGCACGGCCTGCTCGTCACCGTGGTCTCGCGCGAGCCGGTCGCCGCGGTGCCGCAGACGGGCGGCGGCGTGGCGCTGCTCGACGTCGAGGGCGTGCAGGTCGGCAGGTCGGACACCGCGCCCGAGGGCCTGCCCGTCGTCTCCGTGCCGCTCGAGGACCCGGGCGCACGCGCGCTCACGGCGGTGCTCACCGTGCTGCAGCAGCTGCCGCCCGAGCTCGCGGCCCAGGTCGAGACGGCGTCGGCGGACAGCCAGGACGCCGTGCGCTTCGGCCTGCGCGACGGGGTGACGGTGGAGTGGGGGAGCGCGGACCAGACGGCGCTCAAGATCAGGGTCCTGCAGACGCTCCGCACCGCCGCGCCGAGCGCGACGGCCACCCACTACGACGTCTCGGCGCCCGAGCTGCCGATCACCCGGTCCTGATCCGGCGACACGCGCGCGCGGTCGTTGCCCGGGTCGTCCCGGCGACCTAGCGTCGCTCTCGACAGCATCTGACATAACTCTAACCTTCTACCTGAGACTGAAGGTTGGGACCCATCGCAGGACGAGAGGCACCGACGTGGCAGCTCCGCAGAACTACCTGGCGGTCATCAAGGTGGTCGGCATCGGCGGCGGTGGCGTCAACGCCGTCAACCGGATGATCGAGGTCGGGCTCAAGGGCGTCGAGTTCATCGCGATCAACACGGACGCGCAGGCACTCCTCATGTCCGACGCCGACGTCAAGCTCGACGTCGGCCGTGAGCTGACCCGGGGGCTGGGCGCGGGCGCCGACCCCGAGGTCGGCAAGAAGGCCGCCGAGGACCACGCGGAGGAGATCGAGGACGTCCTGCGCGGCGCCGACATGGTCTTCGTCACCGCGGGCGAGGGCGGCGGCACCGGCACGGGCGGCGCGCCCGTCGTCGCGCGCATCGCGCGCTCGCTCGGCGCCCTGACGATCGGCGTCGTCACGCGGCCGTTCACGTTCGAGGGCCGACGCCGCTCGGTGCAGGCCGAGAACGGCATCGACGCGCTGCGCTCCGAGGTCGACACGCTCATCGTCATCCCCAACGACCGCCTGCTGTCGATCTCCGACCGCTCGGTCTCCGTGCTCGACGCCTTCCACTCGGCCGACCAGGTCCTGCTGTCCGGCGTCCAGGGCATCACCGACCTCATCACGACGCCGGGTCTCATCAACCTCGACTTCGCGGACGTCAAGAGCGTCATGCAGGGCGCGGGCTCGGCGCTCATGGGCATCGGCTCGGCCCGCGGCGACGACCGCGCGGTCCAGGCCGCGGAGCTCGCCATCTCCTCGCCCCTGCTCGAGGCGAGCATCGACGGCGCGCACGGCGTCCTGCTCTCGATCCAGGGCGGCTCGGACCTCGGGCTCTTCGAGATCAACGAGGCCGCGCGCCTGGTCCAGGAGGCCGCGCACCCCGAGGCCAACATCATCTTCGGCGCGGTCATCGACGACGCCCTCGGCGACGAGGTCCGCGTGACCGTCATCGCCGCCGGCTTCGACAACGGCAGCCCCACGGTGCGGCGCGACAACCGCGCGCTGGGCCAGGTCAGCAGCGCGCCCCGGGTGCCGAGCGTCCCGGCGACGGAGCCGCGTCCGGCGCCGTCCGACCTCGCGCCCTCGGGTGCGGGCACGGAGCCGTGGCGCGCATTCGGCGCCGCGGAGCCGGCCCGCAACGGCGGGCACGCGGTCCCGCGTCCCAACGAGGCCGTCGAGCGTCCGGGCGAGGCGGTCCCGTCGTTCCTCGCGGACGAGCGCGACCCCGCGCCCGCGCCGCAGTCCGTCGAGGTGCCGCCCGTGCTCGAGGACCGTCCGGTCCGGCGGGGCACGGACGACCTCGACCTGCCGGACTTCCTCAAGAACCCGTGACGCGCGCCGGCGTCCCGGTCCGCTGATGCGCTGGTACGACGTCGACCTGGGCCCGGGCGTCCGCGCGGGGTTCACGGGGGCGGACGCGAACCTCAGCGTCGTCGTGGGGGACCGGGACCTGGCGCTCGGCCACCGCCGGGCTCTCGCGGACCTCGTCGGCGGGCCGGTGACCTTCGTGCGTCAGGTGCACGGCGCGACCGTGCTCGAGGCCCCGCTGCCCGGCGGTGTCCCGGGGACCGCCGACGACGTGCCGTACGACGGCGTGCCCGCCGCGGACGCGCTCGTCGCGCGCCGCGGCGCGGCCGTCGGGGTGCTCGTCGCCGACTGCGTCCCCGTCCTGCTCGCCGACGCGCGCGCCGGCGTCGTCGCGGCCGTCCACGCCGGGCGGTGCGGTCTCGTGGACGGCGTCGTGCCCGCCGCGGTCGCGGCCATGGTCGCGCGGGGCGCCGAGGCGGGCGGGGTCCGCGCCGCGGTCGGGCCGGCCGTCTGCGGCCGGTGCTACGAGGTGCCGCCGGCGCTGCGGGACGACGTCGCCGCGGCCGTGCCCGCGACGCCGTCGACGACGTCGTGGGGGACCCCCGCCCTCGACCTGCCCGCGGGCGTGCGCGCGCAGCTGCGTGCGGCCGGGGTCGCCGACGTGCGCGCCGTGGGCGGGTGCACGCTCGAGGACGCCCGCTGGTTCTCGCACCGCGCCGCGTCGGCCGGCCTGCCCGGCCGGGCGGCCGGGCGGTTCGCGGGTGTCGTGCGCATCGCCTGACCCGGGCGTGTCGCCGACGGAGCGCGGGTCGCGAGGGTTAGCGTGGTCACGACCGGATCGGCGCCCCTGGGCGACGGTCCACACCGGACCGTGACTGGGGATGGAGGCCGCTGATGGCCGGAGCACTGCGCAAGACCATGCTGTACCTCGGGCTGGCCGAGGACGACCGTGCCGCCCACGGCGCCGACGAGTACGTCGAGGAGTACGACCACGAGTACGCGCCCGCCCACGAGTACGAGGCCGAGGTGACGCCCCTGCGCGCGGCGCGGGGCCACGAGGTCCACGAGCACCACGCGCCCGCGCCCGAGCTGCGGCGGATCACGACGGTCCACCCGCGCTCGTACAACGACGCCCGCGTCATCGGGGAGGCCTTCCGGTCGGGCACCCCCGTGATCATGAACCTCTCGGAGATGACGGACGCCGACGCCAAGCGGCTGGTCGACTTCTCGGCGGGCCTCATCTTCGGTCTGCACGGCGCGATCGAGCGGGTGACCAGCAAGGTGTTCCTCCTGTCCCCCGAGCACGTCGAGGTCACGGGCGAGGAGCAGGTCGCCGGCGGCGAGCAGCGCGCCGGCTTCTACAACCAGAGCTGACGTGCTGGACCTCGTCTGGGACGTCCTCTACCTGGTCGTCCTCGTCTACCTCGTCCTCCTGCTGGCCCGCCTCGTCCTCGACTGGGTCCAGGTGTTCGCGCGCGACTGGCGCCCGCGCGGCGCCGTCCTCGTGATCGCCGAGGTCGTCTACACGGCGACCGACCCGCCGATCAACGCCGTGCGGCGCGTCGTCAAGCCCATCACGATCGGCCAGATCCGCCTGGACCTGGCCTTCACCATCGTCGTGCTCGCGTGCTGGATCCTCCTGCGCGTGCTCGCCTTCCTGTGAGACACGACCCCGGAACGTCCCCCCGCGCCCGTGCAGCCCTCCCGATGTCCGCTACGGTGATCCGTGGCGGTCGGCGGACTGCCCCGGCCCGACCAGCACGAACAACGAGGTGAACCATGGCTCTGCTCACGGCAGATGACGTCCTGAACAAGAAGTTCCAGGCGACGAAGTTCCGGGAGGGCTACGACCAGGACGAGGTCGACGACTTCCTGGACGAGGTCGTGAACACCCTGCGCGCCGTCCAGGCCGAGAACGACGACCTCAAGACGAAGCTCGCCGCCGCCGAGCGCCGGGTCGCCGAGCTGAGCCGCTCGGGTGCCGCGTCGTCGTCCGCGCCGTCGCCGTTCGCGCAGCCCACGCCGCAGCCGCAGCCCCAGGCCCAGCCGGAGCCCACGCCGGAGCCCGAGCCCGAGCCGGAGCCCACGCCGGCCCCGGCGCCCGTCGTGGCCGCCGCCCCGACGGTCGAGGACCGCGTCACGGCCGCCGCCTCGCCGGCCCCGCAGCGCCTCAGCGAGCCGGAGTCCGCCACCGGCATGCTGCAGCTCGCCCAGAAGCTCCACGACGACTACGTCCGCTCGGGCCAGGAGGAGGGCGACCGCATCATCACGGACGCCAAGTCCCAGGCGACGCGGATCGTCCGCGAGGCCGAGGAGACGTCGGCCCGCACGCTGTCCCAGCTCGAGCAGGAGCGCAGCCTCCTCGAGCGCAAGATCGACGAGCTCCGGGTCTTCGAGCGGGACTACCGCACGCGGCTCAAGAGCTACCTCGAGAACCTGCTGGGCGACCTCGACGCCCGCGGCTCCACGGTCGCCCCGCGCGCCGGGAACGAGCAGGGCCTGCAGTTCAACGGCTGACCGCCTCGGCGGCTCGTCGTCGGCCCGGGTCCGGGCCACCAGACGTCACGACGCACCACACCGGCCGTGCCGGTGTGGTGCGTTGTGCGTCACCCGTGGGAGGTCTACTCTCGCGTGACCTTCTGCACCAGGGAGAGCCCCATGGCCATCGACGACACGGTCAGCCCCACGCTGGGCGGCGACCGGCTCCACGAGATGCCCGACCTCGCCAAGCTCGTCCGCACCTTCCCGGTGCGTGACGGCGAGAAGCCGTGGACGGTCAAGGAGGTCGAGACGATCGCGCAGGAGCTGACGACCGAGATCGCCCGGCTGCGGGTCGAGCTGGCGGAGGCGGACGCCGAGCTCTCGTCGCTCCTGCGCAACTCCGGTGACGGCGCTGGCGACGACCAGGCGGACTCGGGCTCGAGCGCGCTCGAGCGCGAGCAGGAGCTGACGCTCGTGCTCAACACCCGCGACCTGCTCGAGCAGAACACCCACGCCCTCGAGCGCGTCGGTGCCACCGGCTTCGGCACGTGCGAGTCCTGCGGCCAGGCGATCGGCAAGGCACGCCTGCAGGCGTTCCCGCGGGCGACCCTCTGCGTCACGTGCAAGGCGCGGCAGGAGCGTCGCTGAGCGTGCCCTCCCGCCCGGCGCGCCCCCGGCTCGTCCTCGGAGTCCTCGTCCTGGCGGCAGCCGTGCTGGTCGTGGACCAGCTCACCAAGGAGTGGGCGCTGCGGACCCTCACCGAGGGTGAGCGGACCCCGGTCCTGGGCGACCTGCTGGGCCTGACCCTCCTGCGCAACCCCGGCGCGGCGCTGAGCTTCGCGACGGGCATGACCTGGGTCTTCACGCTCGCCGCGGTCGCGGTGACTGTCGTCGTCCTGCGCGTGTCGCACCGGCTCGGCTCACGCTCGTGGGCCCTCGCCCTCGGGCTGCTCCTCGGCGGCGCCGTCGGCAACCTCGTGGACCGGCTCACGCGCGAGCCCGGGTTCGCCCGGGGCCACGTCATCGACTTCATCGCCTACGGCGACTGGTTCGTCGGGAACGTCGCGGACATCGCGATCGTGGCCGCCGCCGGGCTCATCGTCCTGCTCAGCCTCCGCGGGGTGGGCATGGACGGCAGCCGCGCGCCTGCTGCGGGGACGAGCGACGACCCGAGCAACGAGGGGGCGCCCGCGCCCTCGCAGCCCGGCGGCGACGCGTGAGCGGTCTGCGCTCGCTGCCGGTGCCCGACGGGCTCGCGGGCGAGCGGGTCGACGCCGGCCTGTCGCGCCTCCTCGGCGTCTCGCGCACGCGCGCGGCCGACCTGGCGGAGGCCGGGGCCGTCTCGCTCGACGGGCGCCCGGCCGGCAAGTCCGACCGGCTCGCCGCCGGGGCGTGGCTCGAGGTCGACGTCGAGGCGCTCGACGGCCCGGCCGCGGCCGCCGCGGCGGCGGCCGCCGAACCGGTGCCGGGCATGCGGGTCCTGCTCGACGACGACGACGTCGTGGTCGTGGACAAGCCCGTCGGCGTGGCGGCGCACGGCTCGCCCGGGTGGACGGGCCCCACCGTCGTCGGCGCGCTCGCGGCGGCCGGCTACCGCGTCTCGACGTCGGGCGCGGCCGAGCGCCAGGGCGTGGTGCACCGGCTCGACGTCGGGACCTCCGGCGTCATGGTCGTGGCCAAGAGCGAGCGCGCGTACACGGCGCTCAAGCGGGCGTTCAAGGAGCGCACGGTCGAGAAGGTCTACCACGCCGTGGTGCAGGGCCACCCCGAGCCGACGACGGGCACGATCGACGCGCCGATCGGGCGGCACCCGAGCGCGGACTGGAAGTTCGCGGTCACGGAGTCGGGCAAGCCCTCGGTGACGCACTACGAGGTCCTCGAGATGGTGCCCGCGGCCTCGCTCACGGAGGTCCACCTCGAGACCGGGCGCACGCACCAGATCCGCGTGCACATGGCCGCGCTGCGGCACCCGTGCGTGGGCGACGTGACCTACGGGGCGGACCCCGCGCTCGCGCAGCGCCTGGGGCTCGGACGGCAGTGGCTGCACGCGGTGCGCCTCGGGTTCGACCACCCCGCGACGGGGCGGTGGACCGAGGTCACCAGCCCCTACCCGGCCGACCTCCAGCACGCCTGGGACGTCCTGCGCGGGGCGGTCTGAGCCGACGTCGGGCGCGGCACGCCGGGCGACCTGCGGCGCCGTGGGCGCGCGCGGGGAGTGTCGGATCCGCGACCTAGAATCGGGCGCATGGCTGCCGCAGGTTCCGACTTCGTCCACCTGCACGTGCACACCGAGTACTCGATGCTCGACGGCGCGGCCAAGCTCGACGAGCTGTTCGCCGAGGTCTCGCGCCAGGGGCAGACGGCCATCGCGACGACCGACCACGGGTACCTGTTCGGTGCGTACGACTTCTGGAACAAGGCGCGCAAGGCGGGGATCAAGCCGATCATCGGCGTCGAGGCGTACGTCACGCCGGGCACCAGCCGGTTCGACAAGACGCGCGTCAAGTGGGGCGAGGCGCACCAGAAGGACGACGACGTCTCGGCGAGCGGTGCGTACACCCACCTGACGATGTGGGCGCGCAACAACGAGGGTCTGCACAACCTCTTCCGCGCGAGCTCGCTCGCCTCGCTCGACGGCCAGATGGGCAAGTGGCCGCGCATGGACCGCGAGCTGCTGTCCACGTACGCGTCGGGTCTCGTCGCGTCGTCGGGCTGCCCGTCCGGGGAGATCCAGACCCGCCTGCGGCTCGGGCACTACGACGAGGCGCTGCGGGCCGCGGGCGAGCTCCAGGACATCTTCGGCAAGGAGCACTTCTACGTCGAGCTCATGGACCACGGGCTCGACATCGAGACGCGCGTCCAGAAGGACCTGCTGCGCATCGCGCAGGAGATCGGCGCCCCGCTGCTCGCCACGAACGACCTGCACTACACGAAGCGCGAGGACGCGTCGTACCAGGAGGCGCTCCTGGCGATCAACTCGGGCTCGACGCTCGCGGACCCCGACCGGTTCAAGTTCGACGGCGACGGCTACTACGTGAAGTCCGCGCAGGAGATGCGGCGCGTCTGGGCCGAGCTGCCCGAGGCGTGCGACAACACGCTCCGCCTCGCCGAGCAGTGCGAGGTCTCGTTCAACACGTCGGCGAACTACATGCCGAACTACCCGTGCCCGCCGGGCGAGGACGAGACGTCGTGGTTCGTCAAGGAGGTGGAGCGCGGCCTGCACGTGCGGTACCCGGGCGGCATCCCCGACGACGTGCGCCGCCAGGCGGAGTTCGAGACCGAGGTCATCACGGGGATGGGCTTCCCGGGCTACTTCCTCGTCGTCGCCGACTTCATCAACTGGGCCAAGGACAACGGGATCCGCGTCGGACCCGGCCGTGGCTCGGGTGCGGGTTCGATGGCCGCCTACGCGATGCGGATCACGGACCTCGACCCGCTCCAGCACGGGCTCATCTTCGAGCGCTTCCTCAACCCGGACCGCGTGTCGATGCCCGACTTCGACGTCGACTTCGACGAGCGCCGGCGCGGCGAGGTCATCCGCTACGTGACCGAGAAGTACGGCGAGGACCGCGTCGCGCAGATCGTCACGTACGGCACCATCAAGGCCAAGCAGGCGCTCAAGGACTCGAGCCGCCTCCTCGGCTTCCCGTTCGCGATGGGGGAGAAGCTCACCAAGGCGATGCCGCCCGCGATCATGGGCAAGGACATCAGCCTCACGGGGATCTTCGACCCCGCGGACAAGCGCTACAACGAGGCCGAGGAGTTCCGGCAGGTCCACGCCGCGGACCCGGACGCGCAGCGGGTCGTCGAGCTGGCGAAGGGCATCGAGGGGCTCAAGCGCCAGTGGGGCGTCCACGCGGCCGGCGTGATCATGTCGAGCGAGCCGCTCATCGACATCATCCCGATCATGCGGCGCCCGCAGGACGGCGCGGTCATCACGCAGTTCGACTACCCGACCTGCGAGGGCCTCGGCCTCATCAAGATGGACTTCCTGGGGCTGCGCAACCTCACGATCCTCGACGACGCCCTGGCCAACATCGAGATGAACGGCAAGGACCCGGTCGTCCTCGAGGACCTGACGCTCGACGACCCGGCGACCTTCGAGCTCCTCGGGCGCGGCGACACCCTGGGCGTGTTCCAGCTCGACGGCGGCGGCATGCGCACGCTCCTGCGCCTCATGCGTCCCGACAACTTCGAGGACATCTCGGCCGTGGGCGCGCTGTACCGCCCCGGGCCCATGGGCGCGAACTCGCACACCAACTACGCGCTGCGCAAGAACGGTGCCCAGCCCGTCGTCCCCATCCACCCCGAGCTCGCGGAGCCGCTCGCCGAGATCCTGGGTCAGACCTACGGCCTGATCGTCTACCAGGAGCAGGTCATGGCCATTGCGCAGAAGGTCGCGGGCTACAGCCTCGGCCAGGCGGACATCCTGCGCCGCGCGATGGGCAAGAAGAAGAAGGAGGAGCTGGACAAGCAGTTCGCCGGCTTCTCGGCCGGCATGCAGGAGCGCGGCTACTCCCTGGACGCCGTGAAGACGTTGTGGGACATCCTGCTGCCGTTCTCCGACTACGCGTTCAACAAGGCGCACTCGGCCGCGTACGGCGTCGTCTCCTACTGGACCGCGTTCCTCAAGGCCAACTACCCGACCGAGTACATGGCCGCCCTGCTCACCAGCGTGCGGGACGACAAGGACAAGTCCGCGCTCTACCTCGGCGAGTGCCGGCACATGGGCATCACGGTCCTCCCGCCCGACGTCAACTCCTCGTCGGCGAACTTCACGGCCGTCGGCAAGGACATCCGGTTCGGCCTCACGGCCGTGCGCAACGTCGGCGCGAACGTGGTCGACGCGATCGTCGCCGCGCGCGAGGCCAAGGGTGACTTCACGTCGTTCACCGACTTCCTCGACAAGGTGCCGGCCGTCGTCTGCAACAAGCGCACGATCGAGTCGCTCATCAAGGCGGGCGCGTTCGACTCGCTCGCCCCGAGCCGGCGCGCCCTGCTGCTGGTCCACGAGCAGGCGGTCGACGCCGTCGTCGGGGTCAAGCGCAAGGAGGCCGAGGGGCAGTTCGACCTGTTCGCGGGCTTCGGCGGGGACGACGACGCCGGGCTGACGTTCACGGTCGACGTGCCGGACGTCCCGGACTGGGACAAGAAGCAGCGCCTCGCGTTCGAGCGCGAGATGCTCGGGCTCTACGTCTCCGACCACCCCCTGTCCGGCCTCGAGCACGTCCTCGCGGCCGCGGCCGACTGCTCGATCGCGACCCTCATGGCCGACGAGGCCCGCGCCGACGGCTCGATGGTCACGGTCTGCGGCCTCGTGACGTCGCTCCAGCGCAAGATGTCCAAGAACGGCAACCCGTGGGCCGCGGTCACGCTCGAGGACATCGACGGCTCGGTCGAGATCATGTTCTTCGGCGAGACCTACCTGGCGTACTCGACCGTGCTCGCCGAGGACGCGGTGATCACGGTGCGCGGCCGCGTCCGCCGGCGGGACGAGACGATGCAGCTCCAGGCCGTCGAGGTGTGGTTGCCCGACGTCTCCGCCGTCGAGACCCGCCCCGTGATGATCACGCTCCCGGTCTCGCGGTGCACGCCACCGGTGGTCGAGCGGCTGCGCGAGGTGCTCTCGACGCACCCCGGGGTGACCGAGGTGCACCTCAAGCTCACGCAGCCCGGGCGCGCGACCGTCATGCGGCTCGAGGAGGGCCTGCGGATCGACCGGTCGCCCGCGCTGTTCGCCGACCTCAAGGTGCTGCTCGGGCCCGGGTGCCTCACGGGCTGAGGCCGGCGCGCGCACCTAGACTCACCCGGTGATCCACCTGACCCCCGAGCAGCACGTGTTCGTCACCGAGCGGCACCTGGCGACCCTCGCCACGCTGCGGCCCGACGGCACGCCGCACGTGGTCCCCGTCGGCTTCACGTGGGACCCCGAGGCGGGCGTGCTCCGGATCACGACGCGCGTGACGTCGGCCAAGGTCCGTCACATCCGGCGCGCGGCCGACGCCGGGCGCCCGGCCCGTGTCGCGGTGTGCCAGGTCGACGGCGGGCGGTGGCTGACCTTCGAGGGCGCGGCGACCGTCGAGACGGACGAGGACGAGGTGGCCGACGCGGTGCGCCGCTACGCGCGCCGCTACCGCCAGCTCGAGCACGACCCGCGCCGCGTCGTCGTGCGGGTCGCCGTCGACCGCGTGCTCGGCTCGGACTACATGACGCGCTGAACGGCCGCCGCCACGCGACCTCAGGCGACCCGGAACGCCTGCTCGCCGCCCGGCAGCGAGACCACCACGACGTCGCCCGGCGAGAGCTGGCGACCGCGCCGCTGCTCGACCTCGCCGCCGACCGTGACCTCGCCCTCGGCGAGGAGCTCCCGGGCGTGGGCGCCGGACTCCGCGACGCCGGCGAGCTTGAGGAACTGGCCGAGGCGGATGCCCGCCTCGTCGACGGGGACGTCCTGGGTGTGCACGTGACGAGTCTGCCAGCCGGGTGTACGCACGCGGGCGAGGCGTGGGCGCCCGGGCGGCGCCGGTCGCGCCGCACCTAGAATCGCGGCGTGATCTCCCGCATCGACCTGCGTGGTCGCACCCTGACCCCCCGCGAGCTGACCGCGACGCTGCCGCGCCCCGAGCTCGACGTCGCGGGCGCCGCCGAGCGCGTCGCCCCGATCCTCGAGGACGTGCGCGCACGCGGCGCCGCGGCGCTGCGGGACCTCGGCGAGCGGTTCGACGGCGTGCGCCCGGACCACCTGCGCGTGCCGGCGCAGGCGCTGGCCTCGGCCCTCGACACCCTCCCGGGCGAGGTGCGCGCCGCCCTCGAGGAGGCCGTCCGCCGCGTGCGGACCGTCCACGCCGCGCAGGTCCCGGCCCCGATCGCGGTCGACCTCGGACCAGGCGCCCAGGTGCGTCAGCGCTGGCTGCCGGTGCGGCGCGTGGGGCTGTACGTCCCGGGCGGCCTCGCGGTCTACCCGTCGTCCGTCGTCATGAACGTCGTCCCCGCCCAGGAGGCCGGCGTCACGTCGCTCGTCGTGACGAGCCCGCCGCAGAAGGACAACGGGGGCCTGCCGCACCCGACCATCCTCGCGGCGTGCGCGCTGCTGGGCGTGACCGAGGTGTACGCCGTGGGCGGCGCGCAGGCGGTCGCGATGCTCGCGTACGGGGCCGTGGGGGAGGACGAGCGCGACGGCGACGTCCTGTGCGAGCCCGTCGACGTCGTCACCGGTCCCGGCAACCAGTACGTCACCGCGGCCAAGCGCCTCGTGCGCGGCGTCGTCGGGATCGACTCCGAGGCCGGGCCGACCGAGATCGCGATCCTCGCGGACGCGACCGCCGACCCTGCGCACGTCGCGGCCGACCTGGTGTCCCAGGCCGAGCACGGACCGACGTCGGCGTCGGTGCTCGTCACGGACGCCCCCGGGCTCGCGGACGCGGTCGAGCGGCTGCTGCCCGAGGTCGTCGCCGCGACGCGGCACAGCGAGCGCGTCGCGACGGCGCTCGCCGGCCCGCAGTCGGCCGTCGTCCTCGTCGACGACGTCGAGCAGGGCCTCGCGGTGGTCAACGCCTACGGCGCCGAGCACCTCGAGATCCAGACGGCCGACGCCGCGCGCGTCGCCGACCGCGTGACGAGCGCGGGGGCGATCTTCGTCGGGCCGTGGTCGCCGGTCTCGCTGGGCGACTACATGGCCGGCTCCAACCACGTGCTGCCCACGGGCGGGTGCGCGCACTACGCGAGCGGGCTCGGCGTGCACAGCTTCCTCCGGCCGGTCCAGGTCGTCGAGTACGGCGCCGCGGCGCTCGCCGAGGTCGCCGACCGCATCGTGGCGCTCGCGGGCGACGAGGACCTGCCGGCGCACGGCGAGGCGGTCCGGGCCCGCTTCCCGGGCTGAGGCCGGGACCACGGAGGACGAGGGCTGCTCGGCGGGCCCTCAGCCGACCGCGAGCGCGAACGGGTGCACCGCGGCCGCGCCGGCCTGCCGCAGGAGCCGGGCCGCGACGGTCGCGGTCCAGCCCGTGTCATAGCGGTCGTCCACCAGCACCACGGTCCGGCCCGGCAGACCCGACAGGGCGGCGGGTCCGAGGTCGAGCTCGAGGCGTCGGTGGACGTCGGCGAGGCGCTGGGCGCTGTTGACGTCGTGCCGCGGCGCGCCCGCGTCCGGCGCCGGCGCGACCGCACCGACGACCGGCACCCCGAGCCGGCGCGCGACGCCCGCGGCGAGGCTCTCGACGAGCAGCGGACGGGACGCCGAGCGGAGCACCACGACGCCGTCCACGTGCCCGAGGCCCCACGCGTCGAGCACCTCGGTCACCGGGGCCCGCAGCGCGGGCGGCACCGGGCCGTCGGGCGGCGCCTCCGGCCCGACGGCGAACAGGGCGCGGAGCGCGCCGCCCCAGCCCAGCGCGTCCAGCCGTGCGACCGCGCGACCGGGCGCGGCGCCCTCGTCCGCGGCGATCCGACCCGCGAGGGGCACGCCGAGCGCGCCCATGCCGCTGGGCCACTGCCGGCGCGGCGTGAGCTCCACCCCGGGGACCGAGAGCGCGCCTCGCGCCGCCGCGACCTCTCTGTCGTCCGGGACGGCGTCGTGCGTCGCGCCCGTGCAGCGGTCGCAGCGTCCGCAGGTCCAGCCGGGCTCGAGCGCGGCGTCGTCGAGCGCGGCCCGGAGGAACGCCATCCGGCAGCCCGGCGTCGCGACGTAGTCGAGCATCGAGCGCGCCTCGGCGTCGCGCGTCGCGGCGACGCGCGCGTACCGCTCCGCGTCGTAGGACCAGGCCTCGCCCGTCGAGCGCCACCCGCCGCGCACGCGCTGCACCGCGCCGTCGACGTCGAGCACCTTGAGCATCGTCTCGAGGCGACCGCGGCGCAGGCTCACGCGCGGCTCGAGCGCGGCGGTCGAGACCGCGCCGCCGTCCTGCTCGAGCACCGCGAGCGTCTCGCGCACGTCGCGCTCGGGCGGGAACGCCATGGAGGCGAACCAGTCCCAGATCGCGCGGTCGTCCCGGCCGGGCAGCAGCACGACGTCGGCCCGCGCGGTCGCGCGCCCCGCGCGCCCCACCTGCTGGTAGTACGCGATGGGCGACGCCGGCGCGCCGAGGTGGACGACGAACGCCAGGTCGGGCTTGTCGAACCCCATGCCCAGCGCCGACGTCGCCACGAGTGCCTTGACCCGGTTGTCGAGCAGGTCCTGCTCGCACTCGAGGCGCTCGGCGGGCTCGGTCTGGCCGGTGTACGCGCGCACCGGCAGCCCGACCGAGCGCAGGTGGGCCGCGACCTGCTCCGCGGCCGCGACCGTGAGGCAGTAGACGATGCCCGAGCCGTCGAACCGGGGCAGGTTGTGCGTGAGCCAGGCGAGCTGGGACGCGTGGTCGGGGAGCTCGCGCACGGCGAGCGCGAGGCTCTCGCGGTCGAGCGACCCGCGCAGGACGAGGACGTCGTCCTCCGCGCCCGGGCGCAGGCCCGCGGCCAGCTGCTCGGCGACGTCGCGCGTCACGCGCTCGTTCGCGGTGGCGGTCGTCGCGAGGACCGGCGTGCCCGCCGGCAGCTCGGTGAGGAGCGTGCGGATCCGGCGGTAGTCGGGCCGGAAGTCGTGCCCCCAGTCCGAGACGCAGTGCGCCTCGTCGACCACGAGGAGCCCGGCGTCGTCGGCGAGCCGGGGCAGGACCTCGTCGCGGAACCCCGGGTTGTTGAGGCGCTCGGGGGACACGAGGAGCACGTCGGTCTCGCCCGCGGCGACGCGCTCGTGGACCGCCTCCCACTCGTCGGTGTTGGCGGAGTGGATGGTCTCCGCGCGGATGCCCGCCCGCCGCGCCGCGTCGACCTGGTTGCGCATGAGCGCGAGGAGCGGCGAGACGATCACCGTCGGGCCGGCCCCCCGCGCGCGCAGCAGGGCCGTGGCCACGAAGTACACGGCGGACTTGCCCCACCCGGTGCGCTGGACGACGAGCGCGCGTCGCCGGCCGGAGACCAGCGCGTCGATCGCTACCCACTGGTCCTCGCGCAGCCGCGCGTCGTCGCGCCCCACGAGACGCCGGAGCGCCGCCTCGGCCTCGGCGCGCAGGTCCGCGGGGTCGGCGCCGGGAGCGACGGGGTCGGCAGCGGACGCGGGGCGGGGAGGGGTCGGCACCGCGCCAGTGTGCCAACACCCGCCCACACGCCCACCACGTCGTGCACAGGAGCAGACTTCCCCCATGCGCTCCCGACCCCGCGCCGTCGTCCCCGTCGCCCTCGTGGCGACCGCAGTCCTGGCGGCCTGCTCGCCGTCCGCGCCCCCGTCGTCGCCCGCGGCGGACGCCGCCGAGCCGGGGGAGTACCGCCCCGGGCGTGCCGCGTCCACCGACCTCCCGGCGGGCGACCCGGACGCCGTCGTCGTCCTCGTGCCGGGCGGCGGGTGGGCCACGGCGAACCCCGGCGGCCTCGCGCCGCTCGCGGACGCGCTCGTCGCGGACGGCCTCGCCGTCGTGACGATCACCTACGGGACCAGCTCCACGGACAGCGCCTACCCCGAGCCCGCCGACGACGTCGTCTGCGCGATCGCCTACGCGGCGACGCAGGTGCCGGACGTGCCGGTCGTCGCCGTCGGCCACTCGGCGGGTGCCCACCTCGCGCTCCTCGCCGCGCTCGCGCCCGAGCGCGCGATCACGGGCGAGCCGTGCCCGCACCCCGCGCACCCCGCCGACGGCGTCGTGGGGCTCGCGGGGCCGTACGACGTCACGCGGACGGGCGGCATGGCGCGGGACCTGTTCGGCGCGAGCCAGACGGACGCGCCCGAGGCGTGGGCGGACGGCAACCCGCTCACGTGGGCCGCCGCTCGCCCGGACCTGCCGGTCCTCCTCGTGCACGGCGACGCGGACGACGTCGTGCCGACCTGGTTCACGACGGACCTCGCCGCCGACCTCGAGGCCGCCGGCCACGACGTGCGGACGGAGCTGCTGCCGGGCGTCGACCACATGCAGGTCATCCGGCCCGAGGTGGTGGGCGACCTCGTGGCGGGGTGGGTGCACGAGGCGGTGCCGGCGCGCCCCTAGGATCGTCGGTTGTCGTCGACGACGCGTGCGCGGGTGCCCGCGCGGTCGCGGGTCGACCGGGACCAGGAGGACTGTCGTGCCGCTGCTCGAGGTCGTGGGCTGGGTGGGGTCGGCGCTGCTCGTCGTGTCCCTGCTGCAGACGCGCGTCATGCGTTTCCGCGTGCTCAACACCGTCTCGTGCGTCGTGCTCATCGGCTACAACGCCGCGGTCGGCGTGTGGCCCATGGCCGCCATGAACGTCGTCCTCGTCGCGATCAACCTCTGGGTCATCGCGCGCATGGTCCGCAGCCGCCACGACGACCGCGCGTACGACGCGGTGCCGATCGCGCTCGACGAGCCGTTCCTGCAGCACCTGCTCGCGCGCCACGCCGAGGACATCCGCACGTTCAACCCCGACCTCCCGGACGACGTCGCCCCCGCGGCCGAGCACGCGTTCGTCGTGAGCACGGACGACACGGTCGTGGGCGTCGTGCTCTCGCGCACCGGTGCCCAGCCGGACGAGCAGCAGGTCGTGCTCGACTACGTCCTGCCCGCCTACCGGGACTTCACGCCGGGCGAGTTCGTCTTCCGGCCCGACGGGCCGTTCGCCGCGCTCGGCACGCGCCGCGTCGTCGCCTCCCCGGGCATGGCCGCCTCCGAGCGGTACCTGCGTGCCGTCGGCTTCGTCGAGCGCGACGGCCGCCGGGTCCTCGACCTCGCGGCGTGAGCCGAGCGCTGCCCGGCGACGACCGCCGCGCGGCCGCGGACACGGCGCGGACGGCGGGCGCGCGCTGGCTACGATCGGGCGCGTGACCCCGAGCCTCCCGCTGCGCCCGGAGCTCCAGGGCCTCGAGCCCTACGGGGCCCCGCAGCTCGACGTGCCAGTCCTGCTCAACGTCAACGAGAACCCGTACGCGCCGTCCGACGGCGTCGTCGCGGACGTCGCCCGCGCGGTGGCCGAGGCGACGCGCGGCCTCAACCGCTACCCGGACCGCGACTTCCTCGACCTGCGCCGGGACCTCGCGACGTACCTCGCGCGCGAGTCGGGCGTCACGGTCGCGCCCGAGGGCATCTGGGCCGCCAACGGCTCGAACGAGGTCATGCTCCACCTGCTGCAGGCGTTCGGCGGGCCGGGCCGGACGGCGCTGTCCTTCGCGCCGACGTACTCGATGTACCCGGAGTACGCACGCGACACGTCCACCGCGTGGGTCACGGCGCAGCGCGCCGAGGACTTCACGCTCGACGTCGACCGCGCGGTGGCGGCCGTCGCCGAGCACGCGCCCTCGGTGGTGCTGCTCGCGAGCCCCAACAACCCGACGGGCACGGCGCTCGCGCCCGCGGCCGGCGAGGCGGTCCTCGCCGCGGCCGCGCGCGTCCCCGGCGGCTGCGTCGTCGTCGTCGACGAGGCGTACGGCGAGTTCCGGCGGGAGGGCACGCCGTCGGCGCTCGAGCTGCTCGCCGACCACCCGCACCTCGCCGTGAGCCGGACGATGTCCAAGGCGTTCGGCCTCGCGGGTGCGCGGCTCGGCTACCTCGCGGCGGCACCCGCGCTCGTCGACGCGCTGCGCGTCGTGCGGCTGCCGTACCACCTCTCGGCCGTCACGCAGGCGGTCGCGCGCGCCGCGCTGGCGCACTCCGACGAGCTCATGGCGCAGGTGGGGTCGCTGCGGGCCGAGCGCGACGCCACCGTGACGTGGCTGCGCGAGCGCGGGCTCACGGTGGCGGAGACCGACGCCAACTTCGTGCTGTTCGGCATGTTCGACGACCGGCACGCGGTCTGGCAGGGTCTGCTCGACCGCGGCGTGCTCATCCGCGAGGTGGGCCCCGACGGCTGGCTGCGGGTCTCGATCGGGACCCCGGCGGAGATGACGGCGTTCCAGGACGCCCTGGTGGAGGTGGCAGGACTGTGACCGCAGCAGCGAGCGACGACGCGACCGGACGCACCCGCAGGACGGCGCGGCTCGAGCGCTCGACGTCCGAGTCGAGCGTCGTCGTCGAGATCGACCTCGACGGCACGGGGCGCACCGAGATCTCGACGAGCGTCCCGTTCTACGACCACATGCTCACGGCCCTCGGCAAGCACTCGCTGATCGACCTCACGGTGCGGGCCACGGGCGACACCCACATCGACGTCCACCACACGGTCGAGGACGTCGCGATCACGCTCGGCGAGGCGCTGCGCGTCGCGCTCGGCGACAAGGCCGGCATCGCGCGCTTCGGCGACGCGCTCGTCCCGCTGGACGAGGCGCTCGCGCAGGCCGTCGTCGACGTGTCGGGCCGCCCGTACCTCGTCCACCAGGGCGAGCCCGCCGGCCAGGAGTACCACCTCATCGGCGGCCACTTCACCGGGTCGCTCACGCGCCACGTCCTCGAGTCGATCGCGCACCACGCAGGCATCTGCATCCACATGCGCGTGCTCGCGGGCCGCGACCCGCACCACGTCGTCGAGGCGCAGTTCAAGGCGCTCGCGCGCGCGCTGCGCGCGGCCGTCGCGCCGGACCCGCGCGTCGAGGGCGTCCCCTCGACGAAGGGCGCGCTGTGAGCGAGGACCCTCAGGCGGCGGCCGGGCCCGACGGCGACGCGCTGCCGGCTGCCGCCGTCGTGCTCACCCAGGTCGCGGTGCCCGAGGGTCTCGCGGCCGCGTGCGCGATGAGCAAGGTGCCCGTCGACGCCGTCCCGACGCCGATCGGCGCGGTCGCCGTGTGCCGCGCGACGGGTGTGGGCGACCCCGAGCTCGTCGCGCAGGTCGTCTCCCAGCTCCTCCAGAACACGCCCGTGCTGCTCGTCACCCAGCGCGGCGGGCGGATGACCGCCGCTCGCTGGAGCGGCGGCAAGCAGGAGGAGGAGCTGTCGCCCGCGCTCGTGCTCGACGGCACGCCGCCCGAGATCGAGCAGCTGCTCCTCGGCCAGGTCGCCGCCGCGGACCTGCCGGGCACGGTGACGTCCGTGGGCATGTCCCGCTGGAAGGCTGCGCGCATCCTCGCGTCGGTCGCGCGCGCGGGTCGCCGGCGGGGCTGACGGGGCCGGCGCGGCCGGTCGCGGCCGCCCGGCGGTGCCCGGGTGGTGCGCGATCTGGACAGGGCGACCCGTCCCGCGGGGCCGCCGTAGGATCGTCCGGTGAGCTCCCCGCGCGTCGTCGTCCTCGACTACGGCTTCGGCAACGTGCGCTCGGCGACCCGCGCGCTCGAGCGCGTCGGGGCCGACGTCGAGCTGACGGCGGACCCGGTGGCCGCGGCGGAGGCCGACGGGCTCGTCGTCCCCGGCGTCGGCGCCTTCGCCGCCGTCATGGCCGGCCTGCGCGCCGTGCGCGGCGACCAGATCATCGACCGGCGGCTCGCCGGCGGCCGCCCCGTGCTCGGCATCTGCGTCGGCATGCAGGTGATGTTCACCGAGGGGGTCGAGCACGGCGAGCGCACCGAGGGCCTGGGGGAGTGGCCCGGCGTCGTCGAGAAGCTCGAGGCGCCCGTCGTGCCCCACATGGGGTGGTCGACGGTCGAGGCGGACGAGGACAGCACGCTGTTCTCGGGAGTCGAGCAGGAGCGCTTCTACTTCGTGCACTCCTACGGCGTGCGGGACATGCCTCCGCTGGGCGGCGGCCGCCTCACGCCCCCGCACGTGACGTGGTCCGAGCACGGCGACCGCTTCGTCGCGGCCGTCGAGAACGGCCCGCTCTCCGCGACCCAGTTCCACCCCGAGAAGTCCGGCGACGCCGGCGCCCACCTCCTCGAGAACTGGGTCACCACCCTGAAGGGACACTGAGCAACCGCATGGACCGACTCCAGCTCCTGCCCGCCGTGGACGTCGCCGACGGGCAGGCGGTCCGCCTCGTCCAGGGCGAGGCCGGCTCCGAGACGTCGTACGGCAGCCCCCTCCAGGCGGCGCTCGACTGGCAGGCCGGCGGCGCCGAGTGGATCCACCTCGTGGACCTCGACGCGGCGTTCGGCCGCGGCTCGAACGCGGAGCTGCTCGCCGAGGTCGTCGGGGCGCTCGACGTCCAGGTCGAGATGTCGGGCGGCATCCGCGACGACGCGTCGCTCGAGCGCGCGCTCGCGACGGGCTGCCGCCGGGTCAACCTCGGCACCGCCGCGCTCGAGGACCCGGAGTGGACCGCGAGCGCGATCGCGCGGCACGGCGACGCGATCGCCGTCGGGCTCGACGTGCGGGGCACGACGCTCGCGGCACGCGGCTGGACGCGCGAGGGCGGCGACCTGTGGGAGGTCCTCGAGCGGCTCGACGCCGCGGGCTGCGCCCGGTACGTCGTGACCGACGTGACCAAGGACGGCACGCTCCGCGGCCCCAACCTCGACCTCCTGCGCGAGGTGTGCGCACGCACCGACGCGCCGGTCGTGGCGTCGGGCGGCATCGCGAGCCTCGACGACATCGCGGCGCTCCGCGGGCTCGTCGGCGAGGGCGTCGAGGGGGCCATCGTCGGGAAGGCGCTGTACGCCGGCGCGTTCACGCTGCCCGAGGCCCTGGACGTCGCCGGGCGCCCGTAGTGGCCGGCCGCGCCCTGCCGGGCACCTCGCCCTACGCGGGCGACGACGGCTCGCCCGACCCCGGCCTCGCTGTGGCGCTCGCGCAGCACGCGTCGGGTGCGCGCGCGGGGGCCGACCTCGTCGCGGCGCTCGCCTCGGCGCGCGTCCTCGTCCCGGTGCTCGTCGAGCTCGAGGTGGGCGGCACCACGCAGGCGGGTCTGCACGTCGACAAGGAGGCGTCGGCGGGCGTCGTCGCGCTGCGCGCGCCCGACGGGCGCACCGCCCTGCCGGTCTTCACCGGGACCGCAGCCCTGGCCGCGTGGCGTGCCGACGCCCGGCCCGTGCCGGCGTCCGCGGCGCGGGCGGCCGCCGCGTGCCTCGAGGAGGGCTGGCACGTGCTCGTCGTCGACCCGGGCGGACCGGTGACCGCCGTCGTGCCCGCGCCCGCCGTGCGCGCGCTCGCCGCCGGCGAGCCGTGGGTGCCCGCGACGGCGGACGGCGTCGTCCGGCCCGGGCTGGTCGAGGGGGTGCGGGCCGCGCTCGCGGGCGTCGGACCCGTCTCGGGCGTCGACCTCGCGCCCGGACGCGGTGCCGAGGTCGCGGTGCTCCTCGGCGTGCGCCCGGGACTCGACCGCGCCGCCCTGGACGACGTGCTGGCCGACGTCGGCCGACTGCTGGCGACGACCTCGCTCGCCGCGGAGGCGGACTCCGTCGAGCTCCGCGTGGTCGCCGCCGGCTGACCGTCGTGCGGCGCGGCCGGTCAGCCGCGCCGGCGGCGGGCGCGCAGGGCCCGGGCGAGCACGAGGACCGCGAGCGCGCCGACGACCTGACTGCCGAGGATCACGCGCCCGAGGTCGAGAGCGGGCCGCCACTCGACGTCGGTCCCGCGCACGACGAACACGCCCAACGGCCGCACGCGGACGCCGAAGCCGCCCCCGCCGCCCGCGCCGGAGCCCTCGCCGCTCGAGCGTGCGGCCTCCGTGCCGGCCCCGAGCTCGCCGGAGCCCCACCCGGACCCGGCGCCGCCCAGGACCCGCGCGACGGGGACGAGCGTCACGCCGTCCTCGCGGATGGGCTCGCCGAAGACGCGCCGCACGTGCAGGGCGTCGCCGGCCACGCGGGTGACGAGCCGGCCGCGGTCGCCGCGCGGGCGACCGCGACCGCCCCGGGCCTTCGCGCCGCGTCGGCGTGCCTCGCGCCCGTGAAGGCCGTCGTCATCGGTCCTGCGCTCGCTGTGCTCGCTGTGCGCGTCCTCGTCGTGCCTGGCGTCGGTCATCTCCGGGCCTCCCTCGTCGGTGCGGGTGGACCGTGCCCGGCGGCCGGGGCCGTGCCGGGCCGGTACGTCAGGGCTCGCAGCCCGCGGTCGGTGTGAACGCCGCCTCGTCCGCGAGCAGCCCGCGCAGCGTGCTCACCGGCACGATGAAGCTCTGCCCCGAGGCGTTCTTGGCGTACACGACGCCGACCACGAGGCCTTCCTCGTCGAGCACCGCCGAGCCCGAGCTGCCGGGCTCGACCGCGGCGTCGGTGACGAGCACCTCGCCCAGGTTCTCGTTGAGCGGGTCGGTGGTCGCTCCGATGACCTGGCCGGTGGTGAGCGTCAGCGCGCCGCCCTGCGGGTAGCCGACCACGGTGACGGCATCCCCGGGGACCGGGTCGCTCGTCGCGAGCTCGGGGAAGCTGGGCAGCTCCTCGGCCGTGCGCACGACGGCGAGGTCGGCGAGGTCCGCCGTGCTCGCCGCGGTGACGTCGACGTCGCGGCCGTCGTACGTGGAGACCTGGAGGTCCGCCGAGTCGGCGACGACGTGCTTGTTCGTGATGAGCGTGGTCGCGTCGATCGCGAACCCGGAGCCGGTCGACAGCGAGCTGCAGCCCACGTTGCGGATCCGGACGGCGAGCCGCTCGACGGCGTCGAACCCGTCGGGGGAGAGGTTGCCCGTGCCCGCCTGCTCGAGGGGCGGCTCGGACGGCACGAAGTCCGTCTGCGCCGGCCCGGGCATGCGGGGCAGGCCGTCGAGCGCGTCGTCGACCGCGGCGCAGCCGACGAGGCTCGCGAGCGCGAGCGCGGTCGCCGTGAGGACGGCGCCGACCCGGCGGGGGCGGACCGCGCGCGTCATCCGGCGAGCTCCCGCTGCAGCGCGGCGTTCGCGTCGGTCGCCTGCTGGCACAGGGCCTGGACGTCCTGGCCGAAGCGCTCGAGCTCGACCGGGTCGTACTGCGAGGCGTTGCGGAGGTAGCCGATGAGCTGGTCCTGCCCCTGGACGCACTGGTCGAGCGCGAGGGCGACGGTGCCGGCGGCCTCGGAGACCCGCTGCTGGTAGTCGACGAGCTGGCGCTGCACCTCGCGGTCGTCGCCGAGCTGGGCCTTCTCGTCCGCGAGCTCGACGATGCGCTCGTTCGCGGTCGCGAGCTGGGCGCGCACGCCCTCCAGCTCGGCCCGCGCACCCTCGAGCTCCGCCTGGGTGGTGGCCAGCGTGCCGCCGAGGCCCTCCGCCGCCTGCCGGTACTCCTCGGCGCGGTCCTCCCACGCCGCCGTCGCGCGGTAGAGGTACACGGCCGCCGCGCCGACGAGCAGGAGCAGGAGCACGAGCACGCCGACGATCACGGCCCGACGGCGGCGCGACCGCCGCGCGGCGCGCTCGGCCTCGGTCGGCGCGGTCGGTGCCCCGGGCGGGGTGGTGACGCCCGGAGCGGCGGTGGCACCCGGGACGACCGAGGCCGCGGGGCCTGCGGCCGCCGAGGACGACGTCGAGGTGGGCAGGGTCGTCGTCCGCGTCGCGCCCGCGGTGGTCGCGGCCGCGGTCGTCGCCGCCGGGCTGGTCGCGGCCGGGCTGGTCGGCGCCGGGCTGGTCGCCGCCGAGCTGGTCGGAGCTGAGCTGGTCGACGCCCCGTGGTCCGACCCGGGGGGCGCACCCGTCGCCGTCGGACCCGCCAAGACCCGGGTGGGCGCAGCCGGTGCCGGGCGCCGCTGGCGCAGCACGCGCGCGAGCCGGCCCCGGGCGGGCGGCTCGGGCGCGCGCGTCTCGGCCGTCGGCGGGTCGGTCATGCCGCCAGGATAGGAGAGTCGTCGCGCGGCGTGACCCGGGTCCGCGTGGCGGTCACCGGCTCAGCGCACCGGGCCCGTGAGCTTCTCGCCCGGACCCTCGCCCGGCGCGTCCGGGATCGGCGACGCCTCGCGGAAGGCGAGCTGGAGCGAGCGCAGGCCGTCGCGCAGCGACCGGGCGTGCTGGTTGCCGATGTCGGGCGCGCTCGCGGTGACGAGCCCGGCCAGCGCGGTGATGAGCTTGCGCGCCTCGTCGAGGTCGGTGAGGTCCCCGCCGCGGACCGTGGCGGTGTCGGGGCTGAGGCCGCACTTCACCGCCGCCGCACTCATGAGGTGGACCGCCGCGGTCGTGATGACCTCGACCGCGTTGACCTCGGCGATGTCGCGCAGCGCGCCGTCGGTCGGGTCGGGCGTGGTCGCGGTCGGTGCGCTCGGGTCGGGCTGACTCATGCGTCGATCCTCTCATCGGCGCGGGGCCCAACCCGGACGCGTGTCCGGGCCGGGCCCCGCGGGTGCCGTCTGGGCGGCTCTCCGTCAGCGGACGGGCAGCGCCGACGTCGCGGGCTGACCGGTCTCGAACGGCGCCGTGCCCGCGAGGGTGGCGCGCAGAGCCGAACCGAGCCCGGCGTCGACCTGCGTCCAGTAGGCGATCGCGCGCTCCCGGATGTCCGCGCTGCGCACCCCGCCCACGTGGCCGGTGATCGTGTCGAGGAAGCGGGCGCGTGCGGCGTCGTCGAACACCTCGCGGTAGAGCGTGCCCGCCTGGCCGAAGTCGTCGTCCTGCGGGTGCAGCGTCGACGCGGCGCGGACCATGGCGCCGTCCGACTCCCAGCCGGACTCGCCCGCGCGCGCCGGGTCGGCGTGCGCCCCGCCGCGCGAGTTGGGCGCGTAGACGGGGACGTCGGGCGCGTCGAAGACGTACCGCGCGGCGCCGTCCTGCGCGGAGGAGTGCACGGGCGCGGCGTGCGGGGCGTTGACCGGGAGCTGCGCGTGGTTCGTGCCCACGCGGTACCGGTGCGCGTCGGCGTAGGAGAAGATCCGCGCGAGCAGCATCTTGTCGGGGCTCGCGGCGATGCCCGGCACGAAGTTCGACGGCGCGAAGGTCGCCTGCTCGATCTGCGCGAAGTAGTTCTCCGGGTTGCGGTTCAGCTCCATGGTCCCCACCTCGATGAGCGGGTAGTCGGCGTGCGGCCACACCTTCGTCAGGTCGAAGGGGTTGAAGCGGTAGCCGGGCGCGTCCGCGTAGGGCATGACCTGGACGGACAGCGTCCACGACGGGAAGTCGCCGCCGTCGATGGCCTCGTGCAGGTCGCGGATGTGCACGTCGGCGTCGGAGCCGGCGAGCTGCGAGGCCTCGTCGGCGGTGAGGTTCCGGATCCCCTGGTTCGTGCGGAGGTGGTACTTGACCCAGAAGCGCTCGCCCTGGGCGTTGATCCACTGGTACGTGTGCGAGCCGAACCCGTCCATGTGCCGCCACGAGGCGGGCAGGCCACGGTCCCCCATGAGCCACGTGACCTGGTGCGCGGACTCGGGGGAGAGCGTCCAGAAGTCCCACTGCATGTCGTTGTCGCGCAGGTGGGAACCCGGCAGCCGCTTCTGGGAGTGGATGAAGTCGGGGAACTTGATGCCGTCGCGGATGAAGAAGACGGGCGTGTTGTTGCCGACCAGGTCGTAGTTGCCCTCGGTCGTGTAGAACTTCAGCGCGAAGCCGCGGGGGTCGCGCCACGTGTCGGGCGAGCCGTTCTCGCCCGCGACCGTCGAGAAGCGCGCGAGCATCTCGGTCCGCACGCCCGGCTGGAAGAGCGCGGCCCGCGTGAACCGGCTGACGTCCTGCGTCGTCGTGAACGTGCCGAACGCGCCACCGCCCTTGGCGTGGACGACGCGCTCGGGCACCCGCTCGCGGTTGAACTGCGCGAGCTTCTCGACGAGGTAGTGGTCGTGCAGGACGATCGGCCCGTCGGCGCCGACGGTGAGGGCGTGGGCGTCCGAGGCGACGGGCGCGCCGGCGGTGGTGGTGGTGAACGGCGTCACGGGGGTCCTTCCGGTCGTGCCGGACCCGGGGTGCGGGCGCGGCGGGGCCGACCCGCGGCGTGCGCCGTGGGCCGGGTGGTCAGGTGGGGTCGGGCGTCAGGCGGCGCCCTGGCAGGCGGGGCACAGGCCCCAGTAGGTGACCTCGGCCGTCTCGACCGTGAAGCCGCTGGTCGAGGACGGGGTCAGGCAGGGCGACGGGCCGACGGCGCAGTCGACGTCGTCGATCGCGCCGCAGCCGCGGCACACGACGTGGTGGTGGTTGTCGGCGACGCGGCGCTCGTAGCGCGCCGGGTGGCCCGCGGGCTCGATGCGCCGCAGCAGGCCGGCACCGGCGAGCGCGTGCAGCACGTCGTACACGGCCTGCACCGAGACGGTCGGCAGGCTGGTCCGGACCTCGGCGAGGACCGCGTCGGCGGTCGCGTGGGGCAGGCGCCCGACGGCCTCCAGCACGGCCGTCCGCTGCGCCGTGACGCGCAGGCCGGCGTCGCGCAGGGTCTGGCTCTCCATGCGGCGATCATGGCAGCGTTTTCTGGAACGGTTCAAGTTTCGCTAGCGACGTGGCGCCGGTGGCGGTCGCCACGCACCGGTCCTGGGGACGGGTGGTATCGTGGACCCCGACCAACCGGTGAGCCCTGCCTGCGTGCAGGTGGGACGAGCCGGTGCACAAGTGGAGCAGATCCCACCTGAGCCCCGACGGGTCGCCTCGTGCGGCCGACAGGAGCCAGGTCCCGGTCCGAGGGTCGTGATGGTGACGTCGCGGCCTGGTGTCGCCCGTGCCTCCGGTTCGCCGGGGCGGGTGGTGCCGTCGGACGCAGGCCTCCGCGTGTGCTCAGCAGCGGGGGCCTTCTTCGTTGCTCGAGGTCCCACCACGAGTACGAGGAGCAGCACATCAGCGAGCCCCGCATCAACGATCGGATCCGCGTCGCCGAGGTCCGACTGGTCGGCCCCAACGGCGAGCAGGTCGGCATCGTCCGCGTGGAGGACGCCCTTCGTCTTGCCCAGGAGGCGGACCTCGACCTCGTCGAGGTGGCCCCTGACGCCAGGCCCCCGGTCTGCAAGCTCATGGACTACGGCAAGTTCAAGTACGAGGCCGACATGAAGGCCCGTGAGGCGCGCCGGAACCAGGCCAACACGGTCCTCAAGGAGATCCGCTTCCGCCTGAAGATCGACCCGCACGACTACGGCACCAAGAAGGGCCACGTCGAGCGCTTCCTCAAGGCCGGGGACAAGGTCAAGGTCATGATCATGTTCCGCGGTCGCGAGCAGTCGCGCCCGGAGATGGGCGTGCGCCTCCTGCAGCGCCTCGCTGACGACGTCGTCGAGCTCGGCTTCATCGAGAGCATGCCGAAGCAGGACGGCCGCAACATGATCATGGTGCTCGGCCCGACCAAGAAGAAGGCCGACGCCAAGGCCGAGCAGCAGCAGCGACGGCGGGAGCGCGACGCGGCGGACGCGCCCGCGCAGGAGCAGGTCCCCGCAGCCGCGCCCGCCCGGACCGCCCCTGCGGCCGAGCCGACGCCGGCCCCCGCGGAGACCGAGGCGGTCCCGGCCGTCGAGGCCGCGAGCCCGGCCGTCGGTGCCGCGACCCCGGTCGCCGCGACAGCGACGCCGGTCGCCGAGACCGCGACCCCGGCCGCGGACACCGCGACCCCCGCCGCGGAGAAGGCCGCCCCGGCGCCCCGTCCGGCGGCTCGTCCCGCCGCCGCGGCCCCGGCGCGTCCGGCACCCGCGGCGCGCGCGGCGGCTCCGGCCCCGCGTGCGGCGGCCCCGCGTGCGTCGGCCGAGGCGGCTCCCGCCGCACGGCCGGCCGCGACGCCGCAGCCTGCGGCGACGCCGAAGCCGGTGGCGGCCCCCAAGCCGTCCGCCGCGGCGCCGAAGCCCGCACCGGCCAAGCCGGCGCGTCCGGCCCCCAGGCCGGCCGCCCGGACGAAGTCCACCGACGACTCGTCGTCCTGACCGGGTGCGGGCCCCAGCCCGCACGTGAACCTCGTCCCGACCGGGACGACCTGATGGAAGAGAGCACACCAGTGCCGAAGAACAAGACGCACAGTGGTGCGAAGAAGCGGTTCCGCATCACGGGGACCGGGAAGCTCATGCGGGAGCAGGCCGGCGCGCGCCACCTGTTCGAGCACAAGTCGAGCCGTCGCACGCGCCGTCTCGCCTCGGACCAGCTCGTGGCCTCCGCCGACGTCCCCAAGATCAAGAAGCTGCTCGGCAAGTGAGCCCGCGGCGCGCACGCCGCGCGCCCGGACCCATTTGTGAGCCCCGAAACGCAAGGAGCATCACGTGGCACGCGTGAAGCGGGCAGTCAACGCCCAGAAGAAGCGCCGTACGACCCTCGAGCGCGCCAGCGGTTACCGCGGCCAGCGCTCGCGCCTCTACCGGAAGGCGAAGGAGCAGGTCACCCACTCCCTCGTCTACGCCTACCGTGACCGCAAGGCGCGCAAGGGCGACTTCCGCAAGCTGTGGATCCAGCGCATCAACGCTGCGTCCCGCGAGCAGGGGCTGACCTACAACCGCCTCATCCAGGGCCTCAAGCTCGCGGGCGTCGAGGTGGACCGTCGCGTCCTCGCCGACCTCGCGGTGAACGACGCCCCGGCGTTCAACGCGCTGGTGCAGGTCGCCAAGGAGGCGCTCCCCGCCGACGTCAACGCGCCGTCGGCCGCCTGAGCAGCAGCTCCTCGCAGCACCCCGCACGCAGGCCCCCGGACCACGGTCCGGGGGCCTGCGTCGTGCCCGGCCCGCACACACGGCCTGGCAGACTTCCCCCGTGGCCCACCTGACCCCGGCGTACGGACCCGCTCGCGCCGGTGGCGCGGACCTCACGAACCCCCGCGCCGAGCGCGTCCGGGCCGTCCGCGCCCTGGCCGGACGTGCGGTCCGCGAACGCCAGGGGCGCTTCCTGGTCGAGGGCCCGCAGGGTGTCCGTGAGGCCGTCCGGTTCGCCCCCGGGCGGGTCGAGGCGCTGTACGTCACGCAGCCCGCGGCCGACCGCTACCCGGAGATCGTCGGCGACGCGGAGCGCGGGGGTGTGCCGCTGCGCACGGGCACCCCCGAGGTGCTGGAGGCGATGAGCGCGGACGGCCAGGGCCTGGTCGCCGTGCTGGCCGTCGCGGCGCCCGCTCTCGACGACGTCGTCGCGTCGCGGCCCGGGGTCGTCGCGGTGCTCTCCCAGGTCCGCGACCCGGGCAACGCCGGGACGGTGATCCGCGCGGCGGACGCGGCCGGCGCCGACGCGGTCGTGCTGAGCTCGGGCAGCGTCGACCCGCACAACCCCAAGGTGGTCCGCTCGACGGCGGGCTCGCTGTTCCACCTCCCCGTGGTCGCGGGCGTGCCGCTCGTCGAGGCGGTCGCGGCACTGCGCCGCGCGGGCTGCGCGGTGCTCGCCGCGGACGGCGCGGGCGAGCACGACCTCGACGACCTGCTCGACGTCGCGGGGGCGGCGCCCGGCGGCGTCCCCGACCTCGCGGCACCCACCGCGTGGGTCTTCGGCAACGAGGCGTGGGGGCTGGACCCCGCCGAGCGTGCGCTCGCGGACGCCGTCGTGCGCGTGCCGCTCCACGGCCGCGCCGAGTCCCTCAACCTCGCCACCGCCGCGACGGTGTGCCTCTACGCGTCCGCGCGCGCTCGCCGCGCCGGGCGCCGGGAGGGCTGATGGCGCGGCTGTTCGTCGCGGTGCTGCCGCCCCCGCCCGTCCTCGAGCACGTGGACCGTGCGCTCGTGCTCGCTCGCGCGGGCACCGCCGCCGACGAGGGGCAGGGCCCGGTCCGCTGGACGCCGGCGGCGGACCGGCACCTCACCCTCGCGTTCTACGGCGGCGTGCCCGACGGCCTCGAGCTCGAATTCGTCGAGGCTCTCGCCGGCGTCGCGGCGGTCACCCCGTCGTTCGGCCTCGCGCTGCGCGGCTCGGGGCTGTTCGACCGCCGCACGCTGTGGATCGGGTGCGGGGGCGACGTCGCCGCCATGACGGCGCTCACGGAACGCACGACGGCGGTCGGCGCGGACCTCCTCGGGCGGACCGACGACCGCGTGCGTCACCGCGCGCACCTCACCGTGGGCCGGGTCCGCGACCAGGCGCGGCGGTCCGCGAGCCGCCGGCGCGAGGCGCCCGGTGTCGTCCAGGTGCAGACGCTCGCGCACGCCCTCGCGGTGTACTCGGGCCCGGCGTGGACCGTCGACGCGTTCCACCTGCTGCGCTCCGAGCTCGGCGCCGGCCCGGGGGGCGCCGCGCTGCACTCCGTGGTCGAGACCTTCGCGCTCGGCGCTGTGGCAGGATGACGACCATGTCGCAGAGGCAGCCGGTGGCCGGTGGTCGCCGATTTAGCCGGCCCGCAGGTGGGCCGCGCGGCTGAGCCGCGCTCCGGACCGGCGCTCGCGCGCACGCTCCCGACAGCCCACGGCGGGCCTCGCCCCACGTCCTGGCCGCACCGGCTCCCCGCGCGTCGTCGCACGCCCCGCCCTGGAAGGCACCGATCGCCCATGCCCGAGACCCCTGCGCCCGCGCCCGACGCGCCGGCCCTCTCACCCCTGGACGGCGACGCGGTCGCCGCCGCCGTCGACGCCGCGCTCGCGGCGATCGCCGCCGCCACCGACCTCGACGGGCTCAAGGCCGCCCGCCTCGCCCACACGGGCGACCGGAGCCCGCTCGCGCTCGCGAACCGTGCGATCGGCGGGCTCGCACCCGCGGACAAGGCGGTCGCCGGCAAGCTCCTCGGCGCCTCCCGGGGCCGCGTCCAGCAGGCGCTCGCCGCGCGCCAGGCCGAGCTCGAGGCGGAGCGCGACGCGCGCGTGCTGGTCGAGGAGGCCGTGGACGTCACGCTGCCCGTCGACCGCGCGCCGCGCGGCGCACGCCACCCGCTCGAGGCGCTCGGTGAGCGCATCGCCGACGTCTTCGTCGCGATGGGCTGGGAGATCGCCGAGGGGCCGGAGCTCGAGGCCGAGTGGTTCAACTTCGACGCGCTCAACTTCGGCGTCGACCACCCGGCGCGGCAGATGCAGGACACCTTCTTCGTCGAGCACCCGACCGCGGGTGCGGCGTCGGGCCTCGTGATGCGCACGCACACGTCGCCGGTCCAGGCACGCACGCTGCTCGAGCGCGACCTGCCCGTGTACGTCGCGTGCCCGGGCAAGGTGTTCCGCACGGACGAGCTCGACGCGACCCACACCCCGGTGTTCCACCAGGTCGAGGGTCTCGCGGTCGACAGGGGCCTGACGATGGCGCACCTCAAGGGGACGCTCGACCACTTCGCACGCGCCATGTTCGGGCCTGAGGCGCACACGCGCTTCCGGCCGTCGTTCTTCCCGTTCACGGAGCCGAGCGCCGAGCTCGACATGTGGTTCCCGCAGAAGAAGGGCGGGCCCGGCTGGATCGAGGTCGGCGGCTGCGGCATGGTCAACCCGAACGTGCTCCGCGCCTGCGGCGTGGACCCGGAGGTCTACACGGGCTTCGCGTTCGGCATGGGCATCGAGCGCACGCTGATGCTCCAGCACGGCATCGCCGACATGCACGACATGGTCGAGGGCGACGTGCGCTTCTCGCTGCAGCTGGAAGGGATCCTCTGATGCCGCGCGTCCCGCTGTCCTGGCTCGCCGAGCACGTCGCGCTGCCCGCGGGCACGACCGCCGAGCAGCTCGCCGCCGACCTCGTGCGCGTGGGCCTCGAGGAGGAGGCCGTGCACGGCGCCGCCGTCACCGGCCCGCTCGTCGTCGGCGAGGTGGTCGAGCAGACCCCCGAGCCGCAGAAGAACGGCAAGACCATCCACTGGTGCCGCGTCGACGTCGGGCCGGAGCACAACGAGGTCGGCGACGACGGCACCGTCCGTCCGCGCGGCATCGTGTGCGGCGCGCACAACTTCGACGTGGGCGACCGCGTCGTCGTCGCGCTGCCCGGCGCGGTGCTGCCGGGGCCGTTCCCCATCGCCTCGCGCAAGACCTACGGGCACGTGTCCGACGGCATGATCTGCTCCCAGCGCGAGCTCGGCCTCGGCGACGACCACGAGGGGATCATCGTCCTGGCCCGCCTCGGGTACGACGACGCCGCCGCCCCGGTGGGGGCCGACGCGCGCGCCCTCCTCGGTCTGGGCGACGAGGTGCTCGAGATCAACGTCACGCCCGACCGCGGCTACTGCTTCTCGATGCGCGGCGTCGCTCGCGAGTACGGCCACGCGACGGGCGCGGCCTTCACCGACCCCGCCCTGCCCGTGCCCGACGTCGTCCCGACCGCCGACGGCGTCGCGGTCGAGCTCGCGGACGAGGCGCCGATCGACGGCGTCCCCGGCTGCGACCGCTTCGCGGCGCTCGTCGTGCGCGGGGTCGCGGCGGCGGGGCCGTCGCCCGCCTGGCTGCAGCGCCGGCTGACGCAGGCCGGCATGCGGCCGATCTCGCTCGCTGTCGACGTGACCAACTACGTGATGCTCGACCTGGGCCAGCCGCTGCACGCGTACGACCTCGAGCGCGTCGCCGCGCCCGTCGTCGTCCGGCGCGCGCGTCCCGGTGAGCGCCTGACGACGCTCGACGACGTCGACCGCGCCCTCGACCCCGAGGACCTGCTCATCACCGACTCGCCCGACGGCGACCGGGCGTCCCGGGTGCTCGGCCTCGCGGGCGTCATGGGCGGAGCGCAGAGCGAGGTGAGCCCCGGGACGACCGACCTCCTGCTCGAGGCGGCGCACTTCGACCCGGTCTCGATCGCGCGGACCGCGCGGCGGCACCGCCTCCCGAGCGAGGCGTCGCGCCGGTTCGAGCGGGGCGTCGACCCGCAGCTCCCGCTCGTCGCCGTGCACCGCGCCGCGGCGCTCCTCGTCGAGCACGGCGGGGGGCGGCTCGAGGGCCTCACCGACGTCGACCGGACGGTCCCGCCGACGCCGATCGACCTCGACCTCGACCACCCGGCGCGCCTCGTCGGCGTGCCGTACACGCGCGAGGAGGTGGCTGCGACGCTCGAGGCGATCGGGTGCCGGGTCGAGGTGGGTGCCGACGGCGAGCGCGCGCTCGTGACGCCGCCGACGTGGCGCCCCGACCTCCTGGTGGACGTCGACCTCGTCGAGGAGGTCGCGCGCGTGCGCGGCTACGACGCGATCCCGTCGGTCGTCCCGCCCGCACCCGTCGGTCGCGGCCTGACGGTCGACCAGCGCGTCCGGCGGGCGGTGGCCCGGGCGCTGGTCGGCGCGGGGTTCGTCGAGACCCTCAGCTACCCGTTCATCGGCGCGCACCAGCTCGACGAGCTCGCGCTGCCCGCGGACGACGCGCGCCGCCGTACCGTGCGGCTCGTCAACCCGCTCTCCGACGAGCAGCCCGAGCTGCGCACGAACCTGCTGGTCACGCTCCTCGACACGGCGCGTCGCAACGTCGCGCGCGGGACGACGGACCTCGCGATCTCCGAGGTGGGTCTCGTGACGCGCCCCGCACCGGACGCGCCGCCCGCGCCGCGTCTGCCGGGCGCGGCGCTCCCGTCGCAGGAGGACCTCGCGCGCCTCGCCGCCGCCGTGCCGCACCAGCCGCGCCGCGTCGCGGGGGTCCTCACCGGGCTCCGCGAGCCCGCGGGCTGGTGGGGGCCGGGCCGGCGCGTCGAGCACACGGACGCGATCGCCGCGGCGCTGCTCGTCGCGCGCGCCGTGGGCGTCGAGGTCCGGGTCGACGCGGACGAGCACGCGCCGTGGCACCCGGGGCGCTGCGCGCGGCTGACGCTCGCCGACGGCACGCTCGTCGGCCACGCGGGCGAGCTGCACCCCACCGTGGTCGCGACCCTGCGCCTGCCCGAGCGCGCGAGCGCGTTCGAGGTGGACCTCGACGCCCTGCTCGCGGCGCGCCCCGCGGAGCCGGTCGCCGCGGTGCCCGTCTCCACGTTCCCGGTCGCGAAGGAGGACGTCGCCCTCGTCGTCGACGCGTCCGTCCCGGCCGGCGCGGTGCTCGACGCGGTGCGCGCCGGGGCACGGTCGTCGTCGGCGGGAGACGTGGTCGAGGACGTGCGTCTCTTCGACGTGTACCGCAGCAGCGAGCTCGGTCCCGGCCGTCACTCGCTGGCGTTCGCGTTGCGCCTGCGCGCGCCGGACCGGACGCTCACGGCGCAGGAGACGGCGGCGGTGCGCGAGGCGGCGCTGGCCGAGGCGCACGCGCGCCACGGCGCGGTGCTCCGGGGCACCGAGTCCGCGGCGCCGGTCGGGGACGCGCCCGGCGCCTGAGGCGAGGAGGGCGCCGCGGCCGTCAGGGGACCAGCAGGACCTTGCCGGTCGTGGCGCGACCCTCGAGCGCGCGGTGCGCGTCGGCGGCGTCCGCGAGCGCGAAGCGGGCGCCGATGCGCACGTCGAGCGAGCCGTCGGCGACGGCGCCGAGGACCGCGGCGGCGCGCTCCTCGAGCTCGTCGCGGGTCGCGACGTAGTGGCCGAGCGTGGGCCGGGTGACGTACACGGAGCCCGCGCGGTTGAGCCGCTGGAGGTCGACGGGCGGCACCTGGCCGGACGCACCCCCGAAGAGGGCGAGCCCGCCGCGGCGGCGCAGGCTCGCCAGCGACGCGTCGAAGGTCGTGCGGCCGACGCCGTCGAAGACGGTGTGGACGCCGCCCTCGGCGAGCTCGCGGACGCGCGCGGACAGCTCCGTCGTCAGGTCGGACATCGCGTCGTAGCGGATGACCTCGGCGCCCGCCGCCGCGGCGAGCTCCGCCTTGGCGGCACTCGAGACCGTCGCGAGCACGCGCGCCCCGCGCGCCCGCGCCATCTGGGTGAGCAGCAGCCCGACGCCGCCCGCCCCCGCGTGCACGAGCACGGTCTGCCCGGCGCGGACGGGGAACGTCGCGTCGACGAGGTAGTGCGCGGTCATCCCCTGGAGCATCACGGCGGCGGCGACGGCGTCGTCCACGCCGTCGGGGACGTGGACGAGACGCTCGGCGCGCACCGTGGTGAGCGCGGCGTAGGAGCCCGACGAGCCGTCCGCCCAGGCGACCCGGTCACCCGGAGCGACGCGCGCGACGTCCGGACCGACCTCGACGACGACACCGGCGCCCTCGTCGCCCGGCACATGGGGGAGCGTGACGGGGTAGACCCCCGAGCGCCGGTAGGTGTCGATGAAGTTCACGCCGACGGCGGCGACGCGCACGAGCGCCTCGCCCGGACCCGGCGAGGGGTCCGGCAGCTCCGTGGGGACGAGGGCCTCGGGACCGCCGGTGGTGGTCACCTGGATCGCGCGCATGGCGACACGCTACGACGCCGCGCGGGGCCTGGCGCGCAACTTCCATGCAGGGGCGTGTATATTCATGCACATGACAGTGCGGGTCGCCGTCTCCGGCGCGAGCGGGTACGCGGGTGGCGAGGTGCTCCGCCTCCTCGCGGCGCACCCCGAGGTCGAGATCGGCGCGGTCACCGCGCACTCGTCGGCGGGGGACCGCCTCGGCCAGCACCAGCCGCACCTGCGCTCGCTCGCCGACCGCGTGCTGGTCGAGACCTCCGCCGCGACCCTCGCGGGGCACGACGTCGTCGTCCTGGCGCTCCCGCACGGGGCCTCGGGCGCCGTGGCCGCGGAGCTCGGGGACGACGTGCTGGTGCTCGACTGCGGCGCCGATCACCGCCTCGCCGACGGCGCCGAGTGGGCCGCCTACTACGGCGGGACCCACGCGGGCACGTGGCCCTACGGCATGCCCGAGCTGCGGCTCGCGGGCGGCGGGACGCAGCGCGAGCGGCTCGCCGGTGCCCGGCGCGTCGCGGTCCCGGGCTGCAACGTCACCGCCGTGACGCTCGGGATGCAGCCGGGCGTGGTCGCGGGTGTCGTCGAGCCGGACGACCTCGTCGCGGTCCTCGCCGTCGGCTACTCGGGTGCCGGACGCGTCGCCAAGCAGCACCTGCTCGCCTCCGAGGGCCTCGGGTCCGCCGTGCCGTACGCCGTCGGCGGCACGCACCGGCACACGCCGGAGATCATCCAGAACCTCACGGCCGCGGGCGGGCGTGGTGTCGCGGTGTCGCTCACGCCCGTGCTCGTGCCGATGTCGCGCGGGATCCTCGCGACGACGACGGCGCGCCTCGCACCGGGCGCGGACGCCGCTGCGGTCCGCGAGGCGTGGGTCGCCGCCTACGCGGACGAGCCCTTCGTGCACGTCCTGCCGGAGGGTCAGTGGCCCACCACGGCGGCCACGGTCGGCGCGAACACCGCGCTCGTCCAGGTCGCGGTCGACGCGCGCGCGGGCAGGGCCGTGAGCGTGTGCGCGCTCGACAACCTGGTCAAGGGCACCGCGGGCGCGGCCGTCCAGTCCATGAACCTGGCCCTCGGCCTGCCGGAGACGCTCGGCCTCACCACCGAAGGAGTCGCCCCGTGACCGTGACCGCACCCCGGGGGTTCCGCGCGGCGGGCGTGACCGCAGGCCTCAAGGCCTCGGGCCGGCCGGACGTCGCGCTCGTCGTCAACGACGGCCCCGACCACGTGGGCGCCGCCGTCTTCACGTCCAACCGCGTGGTCGGCGCGCCCGTCGTGTGGTCGCGCCAGGTCGTCGCGGACGGCGTGATCGCGGCGGTCGCGCTCAACAGCGGTGGCGCGAACGTGGGCACCGGCCCGCTCGGCTTCCAGGACACGCACGCGACCGCCGAGCACGTGGGCGAGGCGCTCGGGGTCTCGCCGGGCGACGTCGTGGTGTGCTCGACCGGCCTCATCGGCGAGCGCCTCCCGCGCGAGCGCCTGCTCGACGGCTTCACGGCCGCGGCCGCCGCGCTCGCCGCGGCCGGCGGCGACGACGCGGCCGTCGCGATCATGACGACCGACTCGGTGCCCAAGACGGTGCTGGTCCGGCGCGACGGGTGGTCGGTGGGCGGCATGGCCAAGGGCGCCGGCATGCTCGCACCGGGCCTGGCCACGATGCTCTGCGTGCTGACGACGGACGCCCGGACGACGGCGGCCGACGCGGACGCCGTGCTGCGCGCCGCGACGCGCGCGACGTTCGACCGGGTCGACTCCGACGGCTGCATGTCGACGTCCGACACCGTCACGCTGCTCGCCTCCGGGGCGAGCGGCGTCACGCCCGACCCGGCCGAGCTCGCCGACGCGGTGCGCGAGGCGTGCGCGGTCCTCGCCCGGGCCCTGGTGGCCGACGCCGAGGGCGCCACGCACGACATCGCGGTGACCGTGGTCGGCGCCGAGACCGAGGACGCCGCCGTCGCCGTCGCGCGCGCCGTGACGCGGTCGAACCTCTTCAAGGCCGCCATGTTCGGCAACGACCCGAACTGGGGCCGGATCATCGCGCAGGTCGGGACCGTCCCCGAGGACGTCGCGGCGTTCGACCCCGAGCTCATCGACGTCTCGATCAACGGCGTCCAGGTGTGCCGGGCCGCCGGCGAGGGGGAGCCGCGCGACCGCGTCGACATCGGCGCGCACCGCGAGGTCCACGTCGAGGTCGACCTGCACGCGGGCCCCGCCTCGGCCACGGTGTGGAGCAACGACCTCACCCACGCCTACGTCCACGAGAACAGCGCGTACTCCACATGAGCGACACGACCGCCCCCACGCCCTCGCCCGACGACGACGCGTTCGACACCCGCACGGACCTGCGCCCGGACCAGAAGGCCGAGGTCCTGCTCGAGGCCCTGCCCTGGCTGCAGCGCTTCGACGGCGCGCTGTTCGTCGTCAAGTACGGCGGCAACGCGATGGTGGACGAGGACCTCAAGCGCGCGTTCGCGCAGGACATGGTGTTCCTGCGCCAGGTCGGGCTGCGACCGGTGGTGGTGCACGGCGGCGGCCCCCAGATCTCCTCGATGCTCGACCGGCTCGGCATCGAGAGCGAGTTCCGCGGCGGCCTGCGCGTGACGACGCCCGAGAGCATGGACGTCGTCCGGATGGTCCTCACGGGCCAGGTCTCGCGCGAGCTCGTGGGGCTGCTCAACGCGCACGGCCCGCACGCGGTCGGCCTGTCCGGCGAGGACGGGGGACTGCTGCGCGCCCGCCGCCGCACGGCCACGGTCGACGGGCGCCAGGTCGACGTCGGCCAGGTGGGCGACGTCGTCGAGGTCGACCCGCGCGCGGTCCAGGACCTGCTCGACGCCGGCCGGATCCCGGTCGTCTCGACGGTCGCGCCCGACATCGAGGACCCGACGCAGGTGCTCAACGTCAACGCGGACACCGCGGCGGCGGCGCTCGCGATCGCGCTCGGCGCGTCCAAGCTCATCATCCTCACCGACGTCGAGGGCCTGTACACCGACTGGCCGGACCGCTCCTCGCTCGCGCGCCGCATCCGCGTCTCCGCGCTCGCGGAGCTGCTGCCGCGGCTCGAGTCGGGGATGGTCCCGAAGATGGAGGCCTGCCTGCGGGCCGTCCGGGGCGGCGTCCCGCAGGCGCACGTCGTCGACGGCCGGCAGGCGCACTCGGTGCTCATGGAGGTCTTCACGGAGCGGGGGGTCGGCACCATGGTCCTGCCCGACGACCTGCGCACCGGCGCGCTGCCCGTGGTCCGGCCGACCGGAGGTCCGTCGTGAGCGACGTCGTCCCCCTGCCCACGACGGGCGAGCTCGTCGGCTCGGGCACCGAGTGGACCGAGCGCTACACCCGCTCGGTGATGAACACCTTCGGCCCCCCGCGCCGGGTGCTGGTGCGCGGCGAGGGGGTCCACGTGTGGGACGCCGACGGCCGCCGGTACACCGACCTGCTCGGCGGCATCGCCGTCAACGTGCTGGGCCACGCCCACCCGACGCTCACGGCGGCCGTGTCCGCGCAGCTCGGCACCCTCGGCCAGGTGTCCAACTTCTTCGCCAGCCCCGTCCAGGTCGCGCTCGCGGAGCGCCTCGTCGCTCTCGCGGGCGGCGACGCCGGCTCGCGCGTCTTCTTCGCGAACTCCGGCACCGAGGCCAACGAGGCCGCCTTCAAGATGGCGCGCCGCACGGGCCGCCCGCGCGTCCTCGCGCTCGAGGGCGCGTTCCACGGACGGACCATGGGCGCGCTCGCGCTGACCCACAAGGCGGCGTACCGCGAGCCCTTCGAGCCCCTGCCGGGCGGCGTGGAGTTCGTCCCGTTCGGCGACGCGGCGGCGCTTGAGGCGGCGATGTCCGACGACGTCGCGGCGATCGTCCTCGAGCCGGTGCAGGGGGAGGCGGGCGTGCGGCCGCTGCCGCCCGGCTACCTCGCGCACGCCCGGGCGCTCGCGGACCGCCACGGCGCGCTGCTCGTGCTCGACGAGATCCAGACCGGCGTCGGGCGCACCGGGGCGTGGTTCGCGCACCAGCTCCCCGAGCTCGGCGGGGGCGTCCGGCCCGACGTGGTGACGCTCGCCAAGGGGCTCGGCGGCGGGATCCCCATCGGCGCCGTCGTCGCGCTGAGCGAGCGCGCCGCGACGCTGCTCGGCCCCGGTCAGCACGGCACGACGTTCGGCGGCAACCCCGTCGCCGCGGTCGCGGCGCTGACGACGCTGGGCGTGATCGAGCGCGACGGTCTGCTCGCGCGGGTGCGCGAGGTCGGTGGGCGGCTCGCGGACGCCCTGCGCACCGTGACGCCGCTCGTGACCGAGGTCCGCGCCGCGGGCCTGCTGGTCGCGGCCGAGCTCGCGGCGCCGGTGGCCGCGCGCGTCGCCGACGAGGCGCTCGCCGCGGGCTGGATCGTCAACCCGGTGACCCCGTCGGCGCTGCGGCTCGCGCCCCCGCTCGTCCTCACGTGGGACCAGGTCGCCGGCTTCGTGGACTGGCTCGCCGCCCTGCCGGCGCGCGAGCTCCTCACCGAGGGGGACCACGCATGACCCGCCACCTCCTGCGCGACGACGACCTCGGCCCGGCCGAGCAGCGCGAGGTCCTCGAGCTCGCGCTGCGCCTCAAGGCCGACCGCTTCGCGCTGCGTCCGCTCGCGGGCCCTCGCACCGTCGCGATCCTCTTCGACAAGCCGACCTTGCGCACGCAGCTGTCGTTCACGGTGGGCGTCGTCGAGCTCGGCGGTCACCCCATGGTGGTCGACGGCAAGCTCGCGCAGATCGGCGTGCGCGAGTCGGTCGCGGACACGGCCCGCGTGCTCGGGCCGCAGGTCGCGGCCGTCGTGTGGCGGACCTTCGGCCAGGACCGGCTCGAGCAGATGGCCGCCCTTGCGGGCGTGCCGGTGGTCAACGCCCTCACCGACGACTTCCACCCGTGCCAGATCCTGGCCGACCTGCTCACGCTGGCCGAGCGCTGGGGCGGCCCGGCCGCACTCGCGGGCCGGACGCTCGCCTACCTCGGCGACGGCGGCAACAACATGGCCCACTCCTACCTGCTGGGCGGCGCCACGGCGGGCATGCACGTGCGCATCGCGACGCCGGACAGCCGGCAGCCGGCGGCGGACGTGCTCGCCCGGGCGCAGCAGCTCGCCGCGACCACCGGCGGCTCCGTCCTCGTGACCGACGACGCGGCGCAGGCGGCCGACGGCGCGGACTGCGTCGCGACCGACACCTGGGTCTCGATGGGCGACGACACGGACGAGGCGGAGGCCGTCGCGCTCTTCTCCCCGTTCCAGGTGGACGCGGCCCTCCTCGGCCGCGCCGCCCCGGGCGCCGTCGTGCTCCACTGCCTGCCGGCCTACCGCGGCAAGGAGATCACGGCCGAGGTGATCGACGGCCCGCAGTCGGCGGTGTTCGCGGAGGCGGAGAACCGCCTGCACGCGCAGAAGGCCGTCCTCGCGTGGCTCCTGGAGCGCTCGTGAGCACCCGGACGCCGGCCCCGGCCGTCGCGCCGCCGACCAAGGCGGCGCGGCACGCGCTCATCGCCCGCCTGCTCGCCCGCCGTCCGGTGCGCTCGCAGGCGCAGCTCGCGGCGGCGCTCGCGGCGGAGGGCGTCACGGTGACCCAGGCGACGCTGTCCCGCGACCTCGTCGAGCTCCGCGCGGTGCGGATCCGGGCGAACGACGGCACGCTCGCGTACGCCGTGCCGGGGGAGGGCGGCGACCGCACGCCCCACCTCGCGGACTCGACCGAGCACCTGGCGGCGCGCCTCGCGCGGCTCTGTGCCGAGCTGCTCGTGACCGCCGAGGCGTCGGGGAACCTCGTCGTCCTGCGCACCCCGCCGGGCGCGGCGCAGTTCCTCGCCTCGGCCATCGACCACTCGGTCCTGCCGGCGGTCATGGGCACGATCGCCGGGGACGACACGGTCCTGGTCATCAGCAGCGAGCCCGACGGCGGCCACGCGGTCGCGCAGCGGTTCCTCGACCTCGCGGGTGGCCGCGACGACGCACGAGAGAAGGAAGACACGTGAGCAAGGTTCTGACTCAGCTGCCGGTCGGCGAGCGCGTGGGGATCGCCTTCTCGGGCGGGCTCGACACGTCGGTCGCCGTGGCCTGGATGCGGCAGCGCGGCGCGATCCCGTGCACCTACACCGCCGACCTCGGGCAGTACGACGAGCCCGAGATCGACCAGGTGCCCGACCGCGCGCTCCGGTACGGCGCCGAGCTGTCGCGCGCCGTCGACTGCCGCTCGGCGCTGGTCGAGGAGGGCCTGGCCGCGGTCGCGTGCGGCGCGTTCCACATCCGCAGCGGCGGCCGGTCCTACTTCAACACGACGCCGCTCGGCCGTGCCGTGACCGGCACGCTGCTCGTGCGCGCGATGCAGGCGGACGACGTCGAGATCTGGGGCGACGGCTCGACCTTCAAGGGCAACGACATCGAGCGGTTCTACCGGTACGGGCTCCTGGCGAACCCGTCGCTGCGGATCTACAAGCCGTGGCTCGACAAGGACTTCGTCAGCGAGCTCGGCGGCCGCGCGGAGATGAGCCAGTTCCTCGTCGAGCACGGCCTGCCGTACCGCGACAGCGCCGAGAAGGCGTACTCGACCGACGCCAACATCTGGGGCGCGACGCACGAGGCCAAGACGCTCGAGCACCTGGACGTCTCGCTCGAGCTCGTCGAGCCGATCATGGGTGTGCGCTTCTGGGACCCCGCGGTCGCGATCGAGACCGAGGACGTGACGATCGGCTTCGAGCGGGGCCGCCCGGTGACGATCGACGGCGTGCGGTACGACGACCCGGTCGCCCTCGTCCGCGAGGCCAACGCGATCGGTGGTCGGCACGGGCTCGGCATGTCCGACCAGATCGAGAACCGGATCATCGAGGCCAAGTCGCGCGGCATCTACGAGGCGCCCGGCATGGCGCTGCTCTTCGTGGCCTACGAGCGCCTCGTCAACGCGATCCACAACGAGGACACCATCGCGAGCTACCACGCGGAGGGCCGCCGGCTCGGCCGGCTGCTCTACGAGGGCCGGTGGCTGGACCCGCAGGCCCTCATGCTGCGCGAGTCGATCCAGCGGTGGATCGCGTCCGTCGTCACGGGCGAGGTGACGCTGCGCCTGCGGCGGGGCGAGGACTACACGATCCTGCGCACCGAGGGCCCGGCGCTCTCCTACCACCCGGACAAGCTCTCCATGGAGCGCACGGAGTCGGCGGCCTTCGGCCCCACCGACCGGATCGGCCAGCTGACGATGCGCAACCTCGACATCGCGGACTCGCGCGCGAAGCTCGAGCTGTACGCGCAGCAGCCGGTCGAGCAGGGCCAGGTGCTCGTCGAGAACGGCACGCTCTTCGGCGCGCTGCCCGCCGGCGGGGCCGACGTCATCACGGAGAACCCGTCGGTCGTCGGCGACGAGGAGCTCGCGCTCGAGAGCGCGGCGATGGAAGTGGGGACGGACTGACATGGGTGCGACACCGTCGGGCGCCCTGTGGGGCGGCCGGTTCAGCGGCGGACCGGCCGACGCGCTGGTCGAGCTCTCGCGGAGCACCCAGTTCGACTGGCGCCTCGCCGACGTCGACCTGCGCGGGTCGGTCGCCCACGCCCGCGTCCTGCACGGCGCCGGCCTCCTGGACGACGACGCGCTCGCGGGCATGCTCGCGGCGCTCGAGCGTCTCCGGTCCGACGTCGCCTCGGGCTCCTTCACCCCGGTGCCCGACGACGAGGACGTCCACAGCGCGCTCGAGCGGGGGCTGATCGAGCGCGCGGGCGCCGACCTCGGCGGCCGTCTGCGGGCCGGCCGCTCGCGCAACGACCAGATCGCGACCCTCGTGCGCATGTACCTGCGCGAGAACGCGCGCGTGCTCGCCGGTCACGTGCTCGACGTGGTCGACGCGCTCGTGGAGCAGGCCGCCGCCGCCGGCACGGCGGCCATGCCCGGACGTACCCACCTCCAGCACGCCCAGCCCGTCCTCCTCGCGCACCACCTGCTCGCGCACGCCTGGCCGCTGCTGCGCGACGTCGAGCGCTGGGCCGACTGGGACCGCCGTGCGGCCCGCTCGCCCTACGGATCGGGCGCGCTCGCGGGCTCGTCGCTGGGCCTGGACCCGGCGGCGGTGGCCGCGGACCTCGGCTTCGACGGCCCCGTGGAGAACTCGATCGACGGCACCGCGTCGCGCGACGTCGTCGCGGAGTTCGCCTGGGTCGCGGCGATGGTGGGGGTCGACGTCTCGCGCCTCGCCGAGGAGGTCGTCCTCTGGGCGACGAAGGAGTTCGGCTTCGTCCGCCTGCACGACGCGTACTCGACCGGGTCGAGCATCATGCCGCAGAAGAAGAACCCCGACGTCGCCGAGCTCGCGCGGGGCAAGGCGGGGCGGCTCGTCGGGGACCTCACCGGCCTGCTGACGACGCTCAAGGGACTGCCGCTCGCGTACAACCGGGACCTCCAGGAGGACAAGGAGCCGGTGTTCGACCAGGTCGACACCCTTGCCGTCCTCCTGCCCGCCTTCGCCGGCATGGTCGCGACGCTGACGTTCGACACCGAGCGGATGGCGTCGCTCGCACCGCAGGGCTTCTCGCTCGCGACCGACGTCGCCGAGTGGCTCGTGCGCGAGGGCGTGCCCTTCCGGGTGGCCCACGAGGTCGCGGGGGCCTGCGTCCGCACGTGCGAGGAGCGCGGCATCGAGCTCTGGGACCTGTCCGACGCCGATCTCGCCGCGATCTCGGAGCACCTCACCCCGGCGGTCCGCGAGGTGCTCACGGTCGAGGGGTCGCTCGCCTCCCGCTCGGCGGTGGGCGGCACGGCGCCCGTCCGGGTCGCCGAGCAGCTCGTGGCCGCACGCGCGCGTGCCGCCGAGCTCCGCGCGTGGGCGCGTGCGTGAGGTGACCGCGCCGCGCGAGGCGCACCACCCGTCGTCGGGCGCCGCCCGGCACGTGGCTCCCGGGCCCCGCCTCGTCCCCGCGTCGGTCGCGGCGCTCGCGACCGCGGTCCGGGACGCGCCGCCGCGGCTCGGCCCGGTCCGCCTCGTGTGCGTCGACGGCCCCGCCGGCTCGGGCAAGAGCACGCTCGCCGGCCGGCTCGCCGACGCGACGGGCGGCGTCGTCGTCCACCTCGACGACCTCTACGAGGGCTGGTCCGGCCTCGGTCGCGTCTGGGATCGCGTCGAGGAGCAGCTCCTCGCCCCCCTCGCCGCCGGCCGCGCCGCGCGCTACCAGCGCTACGACTGGGACCGGGCCGCCTTCGCCGAGTGGCGCGACGTGCCGGTGCCTGCCGTCCTCGTGCTCGAGGGCTGTGGCAGCGCGCCGGCGGCGGCCGACGGCCGCGCCTCGCTCGTCGTCTGGGTCGAGGCCCCCGCCGACGTGCGACTCGCGCGCGGGATCGCCCGGGACGGCGAGGCGCTGCGCGCCGAGTGGCTGCGCTGGATGGACCTCGAGGAGCAGCACTTCGTCCGCGAGCGCACGCGCGAGCGCGCCGACGTGCACGTCGACGGCACCGCGCCGTACGCGCCATGACCCCGACCACGGCCCCGGCCGGCGAGGCGCCCGACCCGCACGAGGCCCTCGCGGCGCACGCGCTCGACGTCGCCCCCGACCTTCTCGGCGCGCTCCTGACGACCACGCTGCCCGACGGCGTCGTGTCGGTCCGCGTCACGGAGGTCGAGGCCTACGAGGGCGAGCGGGACCCGGGCTCGCACGCGTACCGCGGCCCCTCGGCGCGCAACGCGGTGATGTTCGGCCCGGCGGGACACCTCTACGTCTACCGGCACATGGGGCTGCACCACTGCGCGAACGTCGTGACCGGCCCCGACGGGACGGCGTCGGCGGTCCTGCTGCGCGCGGGCGAGGTGGTCGAGGGCGCGGAGGTGGCCCGCGAGCGCAGGACCCGGCGCGGCGTCGTGCGCACCGACGTCGACCTGGCGCGCGGACCGGCGCGCCTGGCGGACGCGCTCGGCCTCGACCTCACGCACTACGGCGCAGACCTCCTCGACCCCGCATCCGTCGTGCGCCTCACCTTCGCCGGACGCCCGGCGGCCTGGCGCACCGGGCCGCGGGTCGGCGTCAGTGGCGCGGGTGGCGACGCCACCGCGTTCCCGTGGCGCTTCTGGCTCGTCGACGAGCCCACGGTCTCCGTCTACCGGCCGGCGCCCCCGCCGCGCCCGCGCGCCACGCGTCGCTGAGCGGACGGCGCGACGCGCGCCCCGCGCGGCACGGCAGACTGGGCGCACCGACCGATCGAGAGGGACCGTGGTGGACATCCTGGACGAGCTGCGATGGCGAGGTCTGCTCGCGCAGACCACCGACGAGCAGGCCCTGCGCGACGCGCTGGCGAGCGGTCCGGTCACCCTCTACTGCGGCTTCGACCCGACGGCCCCGAGCCTGCACCACGGCCACCTCGTGCAGCTGGTCGTCCTCCGCCACCTCCAGCGCGCGGGCCACCGCGTGCTCGCGCTCGTCGGGGGTGCGACGGGCATGATCGGCGACCCCCGGATGTCGGGGGAGCGGGTCCTCAACACCAAGGAGACCGTCGCCGAGTGGGTCGAGCGCCTGCGCGCCCAGGTCTCGCGCTTCGTGGACCTCGACGGCGACAACCCCGCGCGGCTGGTCAACAACCTCGACTGGACGGGCGACCTCTCCGCGATCGACTTCCTGCGCGAGATCGGCAAGCACTACCGGCTGGGCACGATGCTGGCGAAGGACACGGTGGCGCGCCGCCTGGCGAGCGACGAGGGGATCAGCTTCACCGAGTTCAGCTACCAGATCCTCCAGGGCATGGACTTCCTCGAGCTCTACCGTCGCTACGGCTGCACGCTGCAGACGGGTGGCAACGACCAGTGGGGCAACCTGCTCTCGGGCGTCGAGCTCGTGCGCAAGGCGGAGCGGGCCGCCGTCCACGCCCTGACGACGCCGCTCATCACCAAGGCGGACGGGACGAAGTTCGGCAAGTCCGAGGGCGGGGCCATCTGGCTGGCCCCGGACATGATGAGCCCGTACGCCTTCTACCAGTTCTGGCTCAACACCGACGACGCCGACGTGGTGGGCTACCTCCGCATCTTCACCTTCCGCACGCGCGAGGAGATCGCCGAGCTCGAGCGCTCGGTCGCCGAGCGCCCCGCGGCGCGGGAGGCGCAGCGCGCCCTCGCGGGCGACGTGACCACGCTCGTGCACGGCGAGGACGCGACGCACAAGGTGGTCGCCGCGAGCCAGGCGCTGTTCGGCCGGGGGGACCTCGCCTCGCTCGACGAGCCGACGGTGGGTGCGGCGGTCGCGGAGCTCCCGCGCGCCGACGTCCCCCCCGAGCTCTGGGCCGACGGCGGCGCGCCGGTCGTCGACCTCCTCGCGGCCGGCGGGCTCGTCGCGGGCCGCTCTGCCGCCCGGCGCGCGATCGCCGAGGGTGGCGTCTCGGTCAACAACGTCAAGGTGCTCGACGAGGACTTCCGCGTCTCGGACGCCGACCTGCTGCACGGCCGCTGGGCGGTCCTGCGCCGGGGCAAGCGGACGCTCGCGGTGGCCGAACGCCCCTGACCAGGCACGACGGCCGCCCGGGAGGGCTCGAAGCGCCTCGGGCGGCCGTCGAGCTCCGCGGCGGTGACGCTGGTCACGCCCCACGGACTTGAAGTCCCGGGCCCGGGCGACGTACTGTTCTCGACGTCGCCCGAGAGGGAGGAACGGACGGACGAGCACGACTCGCCGGCCGGTCCCACCGGGACGACCACACTCCCAGCAGGACCGTGACGGACGCTTCGGCGGCCGGCGCGCGGCATGCAGGGAACTGCCGGGCTCAGGCCGGCCGGGAAGCGCAAGTTGACCGGGCGGGACAGAGCGGCTAGATTAGAGAGGTTGCCTCCGGACAGGCCTGAGAGGGTCTGGATGGATGTGCGTCTGTTCTTTGAGAACTCAACAGCGTGCCAAAAGTCGATGCCGTTTGTCGGTGTCTGCGGGTGTTGCTCATCGTTGTGGTGGGTGGTGTTCGTGGGCGGACCGATGTGGTGTCGGATGAATGTTTAACGTCAGTTGTACATTTTGATGATGCCAGTTGATAACTGGACCTGCTCCTGCTGAGTGGGTCTGCTTCGTGTGTTGGTTGCCCTGCTGCTTCGGTGGTCGGGGTGCCTATAGACATCTACGGAGAGTTTGATCCTGGCTCAGGACGAACGCTGGCGGCGTGCTTAACACATGCAAGTCGAACGGTGATCTCGGTGCTTGCACCGGGTGATCAGTGGCGAACGGGTGAGTAACACGTGAGTAACCTGCCCCCGACTCTGGGATAACCCCGGGAAATCGGAGCTAATACCGGATATGAGACGCACAGGCATCTGTAGCGTCTGGAAAGAATTTCGGTCGGGGATGGACTCGCGGCCTATCAGCTTGTTGGTGGGGTAATGGCCCACCAAGG
>NZ_JADDKQ010000028.1 GCF_016464425.1 Actinotalea solisilvae | reverse complement strand
GGGGGGGGGGGGCGCGCCGCCCCGGCTCGAGCCGCGCGTACGCGGCGTCGGGCTCGACGCCGACGGCGTCGAGCACCGTGCTGAAGAAGCAGCGCGCCGCGGCGGCGAGGACGACGTCGAGGATCTCGGCGTCGTCCAGCCCGAGCTCGCGGAGCTCGGTCAGGTCGTCCGGGCTCATGTCCGCGGCCCCCGCCGCGACCCGGTCCGCGAGGCGCACCACCGCGCGGTCGACGTCGGACAGTCCGTCCGGCACGCCGCGGGCGACGTCGCGCACGACGCCGGCGTCGAGGACCTGGTCGGCGAGCACCTGGCCGTGCGCGAGCGCGCAGTAGCTCGAGCGCAGGCGCAGGGCGGCGCCGAGGGTCGCGAGCTCGTAGCGGCGCACCCCCATGCCGTTCTTGATCGCGCCCGCCAGGGCGGTCCAGGCCGCGTAGACCTCGGGACGGTGCGAGAAGACGCGGTTGTAGTTCGGCACGTAGCCGCGGTGGGCCACGTCGGCCGCCCGGGCCGCGGCCGCGGCCTCGGTCAGCTCGTCGTCGCTCGGCTCGCGGATCCAGCTCATCGACCACCTCCGGGACAGGGCGCCGACGGCGGGTGCGGGGCACGCGGCGCTCGCGCCAGCGTGGCACGCCGCGCGTCGGCGGTGAAGGGCGCGGATCAGCTCCCCGCGGCGTCGGCGGCGGCCGCGCACCGTGCGGCCATCGAACGCAGCGCGTCGCGCAGCGCATCGGGCTCGAGCACCTCGAACGGCACCTCGAGGCTCGCGAGGTAGCCGGCGAGCTCCGGCAGCGACGGGCCGCCCGTCTCGAGCACGCACGTCGCGGCGTCGACCGGCGTCAGCACGCCCCCGACGCGCGAGATCCGCTCGGCGACGGCGTCCGCCGACGCGGCGATGCGCACGCGCGCCGGGTGCGGCCAGGCGCGCGAGCCGACGCCCCGCAGCACGTGCCGCAGCGCGTCGCCGTCGGGCGGGTCGCGCGGCGCGAACCTCGGCCCGGTCGGCACGCGCGGCGCGAGCCGGTCCGCGCGGAACGTGCGCCAGTCCGCGGCGGTGACGTCCCACGCGAGCAGGTACCACCGTCTGCCGGTGTGCACGAGGCGGTGGGGCTCGACGTCGCGCGTGCTCGCGCCGCCGTCGTGCGCGCGGTAGTCGAAGCGCACCCGCTCGTAGCGCGCGCACGCCTGGGCCAGCGTGGTGAGCACCTCGGGGTCGACGGTGGGACCGCCGGCGGGCGCGCTCAGGGTCGCGCTGCGCAGGGCGTCGACGCGGTGCCGCAGGCGCGAGGGCATCGTCTGCTCGAGCTTGGCCAGCGCGCGCAGGGACGTCTCCTCGATGCCGGTGACCGTGCCCGAGGCGGCGGTCGCGAGGCCGGCCGCGACGGCGACGGCCTCGTCGTCGTCGAGCAGGAGGGGCGGCAGCGCGGCGCCCGCCGCGAGGCGGTACCCCCCGCCCGCGCCGGGCCGGGCCACGACCTCGTAGCCGAGCTCGCGCAGCCGGTCGACGTCGTGCCGGACGGTCCGGGTGGTCACCCCCGTCCGGTCCGCGAGCTCGCTGCCCGACCAGGAGGGGCGCGTCGGCAGGAGCGCGAGGAGGCGCAGGAGCCGCACGGGCGTGTCAGCCATGGGACCCAGTCTGCCGAGGATTGCGGAACCGGACGTTCCGCGATGGCTCCTAGCGTGGAGGGGACAGCACAGCCGGACGAGGGAGAGCACGATGAGCACGTTCCGTGGGGTGGCGACCGTGAACCTGTGGGCCGACGACGTCCCGGCGGCCGCCGCCTGGTACACCGAGGTCCTCGGGGTGGAGCCGTACTTCGTCCGGCCGGAGCCGCCCGAGCGGCCCGCCTACGTCGAGTTCCGGGTCGGCGACGACCTCACCGAGCTCGGCATCGCGGACCGCGCCTGGGCCGGCGCGGCGGCCGACCGGACCACGCCCGCCGCGGCGGGCGGAGTCGTCGCGCACTGGTGCGTCGACGACCTCGAGGGCACGTACCAGCGCCTCCTCGACCTCGGCGCGTCGCCGCACGACCCGCCGACCGTGCGCGGCGAGGGCTTCGTCACCGCGTCGGTCGTCGACCCGTTCGGCAACGTGCTGGGCGTCATGCGCAACGCCCACTTCGAGGCGATGCACGCGCGCACCTGAGGGGCGGGCAGGATGGCGGGGTGAGCACGCGCGCCCCGCACGACGACGCCGCCGCCCGGACCCTGTGGGAGGCCTACCTCGCGGCCCACCCGCACGTCGCCGCCGACCCGGGGCAGGAGCTCGTCGTCGACCACTTCGGCGACTCGGCCGAGCTCTGCGACGAGCTCCTCGGCCTCGTCCTCGCGGGCGGGAAGCGCGCGACGGCGACGCTCGCGCTCGAGTTCGCGGGCGACGGCGAGCCGCTGCCGCGCCTCGGCGGGCACTGGGTCGCGTGCGACGGCGCCGGGCACCCGAGGGCCGTGCTGCGCACGGTCGAGCTGCGGCTGGGCACGTTCGGCTCGGTCGACGCGGCGTTCGCGGCCGACGAGGGCGAGGACGACGGGACGCTCGCGTCGTGGCGGGAGAACCACGAGCGCTACTGGCGGCGCGAGTGCGCGCGCCGCGGCGTCGCGTGGAGCGAGGACCACGAGATCGTGCTCGAGAGGTTCGCGGTCGTGTGGCCGCCCGAGGTCGCGGACCCCGCGGCACCCCCGGCGTAGCGCCGGGACGGCGCACCGCGGACCCGAGGGCGCGGGCCGCGCTGGGGGCGTCAGGACGGGCGGCGGCCGACGGCGACCGTCGCGTCGAGGTCGTCGTCCGTGACGAGCCCGGCGTCGAGCCCGCCCGAGGCGAGGAGCGCGAGCGTGCGGCCCGCCTGCGCGCGGCTCGTCTCGACGAGCAGGTGGCCGCCCGGTCGCAGCCACGCCGCGGCGCCGGCGGCCACGCGCGCCTGGACCGCGGTGCCGTCCGGTCCGCCGTCGAGCGCCGTCGTCGGCTCGTGGTCCCGCGCCTCGGGCGGCATGAGCGCGATCCGCGCCGTGGGGACGTAGGGCGCGTTCGCCAGCACGACGTCGACGCGCCCGCGCAGGGCGTCGGGCAGCGCCTCCCAGAGGTCGCCCTGGTGGACGTGGTGCCCGGGGAGGTTGCGCCGTGCGCAGCGCACGGCGGCGTCCTCGAGGTCGGCGGCGTGGACCTCGACCGCGCGGCGCGCCGCGACGGCCGCGCCGAGCGCACCCGTGCCGCAGCAGAGGTCGACGACCAGCGGGGGGCCCGACCCGGGCCGCGCGGCCGTCGGCAGCAATCGGAGCGCCTCACGGACGAGGAGGGCGCTCCGGCGCCGCGGCACGAAGACCCCCGGCTCGACGGCGACGCGCAACCCGTCGAGCTCCGCCCAGCCCAGCACCTGCTCGAGCGGCTCGCCCGCGGCGCGGCGCGCGGTGAGGGCGGGCAGGTCGCCGCCCGCCGCGTCGGCCTCGAGCAGGAGGCGCGCCTCGTCCTCGGCGAAGACGCACCCGGCGGCGCGCAGGATGCGGACCACGTCGGCGGGAGCTGCATGCCGTGGTGCCACCGGGCCTCCAGGGGTGGGACCGGCGGGCGCCGGCGGCCCATCGTCGCGGGCGCGTGCGCGCGGGGTCCAGCCGGATCCCTGCTGTGGGCACGCCCGAGGGGGCGGCGCCTGCGCGCCGCCCCCTCGGGTCCTGCGTCCTGGCGCCGCGAGCGGCGGGCCAGGGTGTGTGCTCAGAGGCGGCCGGAGTCGCCCTGCACCGTGTCGTCGTCGGTCCGGCCGGCGACCGGGTCGGTGGCCAGCGGGTCGACCGGGTCGGTGACCAGCGGGTCCGTGTAGCCGAGCGGCTCCGTGTGGGCGGTCGTCGTCGGCGTGTTCGTGGGCGTCGTCGTGTACGTCACGGGCTCGACCGGGACGACGACGTCGACCGTCTCGTCCGGCGTGTCCGAGCCGCTGCGCGCCTTCGCGGCCGCGACAGCGGCACCCGCGGCGACGGCGGCACCGGCGGCCATGGCCTTGCCGGAGACGCCGGCCTTGCCGGAGTCGCCGTGCGACGTCGCGGACTCCACGCCGGGGGTCCCGACGGCAGCGCCCTCGTTGACCGAGCCGCGCCACGCGCCCGTCGCGTAGCCCTCGGACTCGATGAACGCCTTGAACCGCTCGAGGTCCTTCTCGGCCTGGTTCTCCACGATGTTCAGCTTGTCGCCGACCTTCTCCACCAGGCCCTCGGGCTCGTACTCGAGCGACAGGTGGACCGAGGTCTGGCCGCCGCCGACGTCGGAGAACGTCACCGCGCCGGCGTTCGTGGCGCCCTCGGTGGCCGCCCACGCGACCTTCTGGTCAGGCACCTGCTCCAGGATGCGCGCGTCCCACTGGCGCTTGACCCCGGCGATCTCGGCGACCCAGTGCAGCCGGTCGTCGGTGATCTGCTTGACCTCCTGGACGCCGCCCATGAACTGCGGGAACTCCTCGAACTGGGTCCACTGGTTGTACGCCACGCTGAGCGGCACGTTCACCAGGATGGACTTCTCGACCTTCGTCGTCATGGTCAGCTCCCGTCATCTGCTTGTCGGGGCGTGGGTCGCACGCCTCGTCGGGTGGTTCCCTCCCAGCATGCGTGACCGTTCCGTGACCCGCGCGTCGAGAGGCCCCGGTCACCCGATCGGGGTCGCCCGCCGCACAGCGCGGGAGTCGATCCGGCGGCGCGGGTGCGGCGGGTGGCGGGGCGCTAGCGTGCGAGGCGGTCGGACGGGGGGAGGGGGTGGCGATGACGACGTCGCGCCGCGCGTCGCCGCCCGGCGGGGACGGGCCGGTCGACGCGCCCGAGCGCGTCCCCACGCGCGCCTGGGTCGCCCTGGGGGGCCTCGCGACGTCGACCTTCCTCTACGTCACGACCGAGAACCTGCCGATCGGGCTGCTCCCGCTCGTCGCGGAGGACCTCGGCGTCAGCCGCGCGAGCGTGGGCCTGCTCGTGACCGCCTACGCGCTCGTCGTCGTCCTCGCGTCGGTGCCGCTCACGGGTCTGGTCCGACGCGCGCCGCGGCGCCTCGTCCTCACCGTGCTGCTCGGCGTCCTCGTCGCGTCCAGCGTCGTCTCGGCGCTCGTCGACGGCTACGCCGCGCTCCTCGCCGCGCGCGTCGTCACGGCGCTGAGCCAGGCGCTGTTCTGGTCGGTCGTGACGCCCGTCGCGGCGGGCCTCGTGCCGGCGCACGTGCGCGGCCGCGCGCTCTCGGTGCTGTACAGCGGCGCCTCGACGGGCGTCGTCCTCGGCGTGCCCGTGGGAACGTGGCTGGGTCAGCTGGCCGGGTGGCGCTCGGCGTTCGCCGCGACCGCCGTCGTCGGGCTCGTGGCGCTCGTCGTCGTCGCGGCGGCCCTGCCCGAGCGCCGGCCGGGCGAGGGGGCGGCCGACCGCGGCTCGGCGCCCGACCGCGGTCGCTACGGGGCGCTCGTCGTCGCGACCGCGGTGGGCGTGACGGGCGCGTTCGTCGCGCTCACGTACATCACGCCGTTCCTCCTCGACGTCACCGGGCTGCCGCCGCACGCGCTCGGGCCCGTCCTGCTCGTCCGGGGTCTCGCGGCCCTCGGCGGCGTGGTCGTCGTCGGGGTGCTCGTCGACCGCAACCCGTGGCTCGCGTTCGCGACCGCCGTCGCCGTGCAGGCCGCGGCCCTCGCGGTCCAGCACGTCGGCGGCGCGAGCCCGGTGGTGACGACGGTCTCGCTCGTGCTCTCGGGTGCGGCCCTCAGCGCGCTGGCGACGACGCTGGGGACGCGCGCGCTCGAGGTCGCGCCGGGGAGGTCGGACATGGCGGCGGCCGGGACGTCGACCGCCTTCAACGTCGGGATCATGGCCGGGGCGCTCGTCGGCAGCCGGTTCGTCGAGGACGCGGTCCGCGCGACGGCGCTCGTCGGCGCCCTCCTCAGCGTCGCGGCGCTCGCGGTCGTCCTGGCCGAGCCGCTCGTCTCGTCCCGGCGTCGCGCCCCGGCGCGGGCCACCCCTCCTGAGAGGACGACCCCATGACCGACTACGGCCAGGAGCTGCGCCTCGGTGCGTTCCTCACGCCGAGCGCGGCCGACCCGCGCCGCGTCGTCGCGCTCGCGCAGGCGTCGGAGCGCGCGGGGCTCGACCTCGTGGCGCTCCAGGACCACCCGTACCAGCCGGCGTTCCTCGACACGTGGACGCTGCTCAGCCACCTCGGCGCCCTGACATCGCGGGTCCGCCTCGCGCCCGACGTCGCCAACCTCCCGCTGCGCCCGCCCGCGGTGCTCGCGCGCAGCGTCGCCAGCCTCGACCTGCTCACGGGCGGGCGGGTCGAGCTCGGGCTCGGCGCCGGCGCGTTCTGGGACGCCGTCGTCGCGATGGGCGGCCGCCGGCTCACGCCGGGCGAGGCGGTGCGCGCGACGGAGGAGGCGATCGCCGTCGTGCGGGGGGTGTGGGACGTCGCGGACCGGCGGCCCCTGCGCGTCGAGGGGGAGGTGCACCGCGTCGTCGGCGCCAAGCGCGGTCCGGCGCCCGCGCACGACGTCGAGATCTGGCTCGGCGCCTACGGGCCGCGCATGCTCGCGCTGACGGGACGGCTCGGCGACGGCTGGGTCCCGTCGCTCGGCCGGACGCCCCTCGCGGACCTCGTGGCGGGGCACGCGGTGGTCGACGACGCGGCGCACGCGGCGGGGCGCGACCCCGCGGCGGTGCGGCGCCTGCTCAACGTGGGCGGCCGGTTCGAGGCGCGGTCGGGGGGCCTGCTCGTGGGCCCGCCCGCGCAGTGGGTCGAGCAGCTCGCCGCGCTGGCCCTCGAGCACGGGTTCAGCACCTTCGTGCTCATGGGCGACGACGAGCGCGCGATCGAGCTGCTCGGTCAGGAGGTCGCGCCCGCCCTGCGCGCGCTGGTCGCCGCCGAGCGCGGTCCCGCTGCCGGGACCCGCCCCGGCCCCCGCCCCGTGCGTGACCCCGGGACCGCCTCAGGGTGACGTCAGGGACGAGTGGGGGGAGAGCCCCATGTCGGCGCCCGCGGGCCGGTGGAACGCTGGTCGCAGGCCCGGAGAGCCCGGGCCGCACCCGCTGGCGAGGACGACATGGCACTCCGCACGATCATGGCTTTCGGCACCCTGGCCCTGCTCCTCGCGGGCTGCGGCGCGCTCGCGGACACCGGCCCGCGCACGACGCAGGAGCGCGACGTCGCGGACTTCACCGCCATCGCGCTCGAGACCTCGGGCGACGTCGTGGTCGAGCTCGGGGACACGCCCTCCCTGACGATCACCGCGGGCGAGCGCGTGCTCGACCGGCTGACGTCCGACGTGCGCGACGGCGTCCTGGTGCTCGGCGTGGACCGGCCGGGCTGGGGCAACCACGGCCGGGTCGACTACCACGTGGTCGTGACCGACCTCGAGGCCGTGCACGTGCGCGGCTCGGGCGACGTCGACGCGGAGGCGGCGACCTCCGACGGGCTCGAGGTCGTGGTCGAGGGCTCGGGCGACGTCGAGATCGGCGACGTGGACGTCGACGCGCTCCAGGTGCGCATCGAGGGCTCGGGCGACGTCGAGCTCGCCGGCCGGGCGGCCCGGCAGGCGGTCTCCGTCGCGGGCTCGGGCAACTACCGCGGCGGCGGTGTGACGAGCGACGACGCGACCGTCTCGATCGAGGGGTCCGGCGACGTCGTGGTCGACGTGACGGGGGCGCTCGACGCGACCGTCGCCGGGAGCGGCGTCGTGACCCACACGGGCGGCGCCGAGGTCGAGATGGACGTCCAGGGCTCGGGCGGCGTGCAGGAGGGCTGACCCTCACCGCACGGTCGCCCACGGGCGGCTCAGCGCGGCCGGGCCTCGAGCGCGTGGCCCGGCCGGCCGCCCCCGAACCAGGTGAGGGCGAGGAGGCAGACGTCGTCGAGCTCGCGTCCCGGCTGGGCGAGCGTGTCCGCGACGAGCCGGTTGACCGGTGCGGCGCCGAGGGCGCCGGCGGCGGTCGCGAGGTCGGCGAGGCTCTCGTCGAGCGGGCGGTCGCGGCGCTCGACGAGGCCGTCGGTGTAGAGCAGGAGGCGGTCGCCCGCGCCGAGCCGCGCGTGCCCCTCCGGCCGCCGCCCGCCGCGCTCGGGGACGCCCAGCGGCGTCGAGCGCCCGTGCCACAGGAAGGCCGCCGCGTCCGAGAGATGCAGCGGCGGGAGGTGGCCCGCGCACGCGTACGCGACGTCCCCCGAGGCGAGGTCGACCTCGGCGAACGCGAGCGTGGCCATGAACCCGACCCCCGTGCGCGCGACGAACCGGTCGAGCTGCACGAGCAGGTCCCCGGGCCCGGCGTCGTCGGCCACGGCTCGCACGGCGCTGCGGAGCTGGCCCATCGCGGCGGCGGCCTGGAGCCCGCGCCCGACGACGTCGCCCACGGTCACCGCGAGCACGTCGTCGCGCACGAGGAACACGTCGTACCAGTCCCCGCCGACCTCGAGCGCCTGGACGCCGGGCCGGTAGACGGTCGTCACGGCGTAGCGGTCGTCGTCGGGCACGTCGGTGCTCAGGAGCACGTGCTGGAGCTCGTGCGCGACGGACGCGCTCCGGTCCTGCATCGCGGCGCGCTCGAGCGCGACGGCGGCCTGCCGCCCGATCGCCAGGAGCAGGTCCGGGTCGGGCGGCCAGCCCGACTCGGGCTCGGCCGCGGGCGGGGAGAGCACGAGGGCGCCCGCCGAGCGGTTGGGCGCCGTGAGCGGCACGACGACGCTCCCGTCCGCGCGCACCACGACCTCGTCCCGCGGCGTCCGCCGGGACGGCCGTGCCGGGACCGTGCCCGCCGTGCGGTGCAGCACCGGCGCACCAGGGGTGTCCGCGAGCCACAGCGCGGCGCCGCCCGCGCCCAGGCCCTGGACGGTCGGCCCGAGCAGCGCCCGCGCCGCCGCCTCGACGCCCGCGGCGCGCGAGAGCGCCGCGGTCACCTCCTGGAGCAGCCCGAGCCTGCCCGCGGAGAGCTCGGCGGCGGAGCGGGCGGCGAGCAGCTCGCGCTCGTACCGCGACCGCTCGGCCGCCCCGCTCAGGGCGACCTCGACGACGTCGGCGTGCACGCGCGCCGACAGGAGCACGGGCATGCGGCCGGCCGGCCCGCGGAGCTCGACGGCGACCTCGTCGACACCGCCCTGCATCCGCAGGAGCGGGCCGAGGTGCGTCTCCCAGTAGATGCGTCCGCCCACCGTGAGGTGCCGGCTCAGCCGGTGCCCGACGACGTCCTGCTCCGGCTGGTCGAGCCAGCGCAGGAGCGTGCGGTTGACCTCGAGGACGACCCCGTCGAGGTCCAGGCGCAGCAGCGCGACCGGTGCGCGGTGCCACGCGTCCGTGAGGGCGAGGGGCGGGTCCGTCACCGCGCGGCCGGCGCCCGGGCGCCGACGCGCGGCTCGTCGACGCCGAGGTAGGCGGCCATCGCCGCGACCACCTGGTCGGGTGCGCTGAGGTTGGGGCAGTGCCCGACGGCGTCGAGCACCACGAGCTCGCTGCCGGCCAGGTGCTCGTGGACGTAGCGGCCGACCTCGGGGGGCGCGATGACGTCCTCCCGGGACTGCAGGACCAGGGCGGGCGTGCGGACGCGCGCGAGGTCCGCGCGGTTGTCCGAGAGGAAGGTCGTCCGCGCGAAGCGCCGGGCGATCGTGGGGTCGGTGCGGCAGAAGGAGTTCGTCAGCTCGTCGGCGAGCTCGGGACGCTCGCCGTTCCCCATGATCACCGGGGCGATGAACCGGGACCAGCCGAGGTAGTTGTCGTCCATGGTCTCGAGCAGCTCGGCGATCTCGTCCGCGGAGAAGCCACCGCGGTAACCGTCGTCGTCGACGTAGCGCGGGCTCGGGCCGACGAGCACGAGCCGGTCGACGAGCTCGGGGCGCTCCGCCGCGGCGAGCAGCCCGATCATCGCGCTCACCGAGTGGCCGACGAGGACGACCGGCCCGAGGTCGAGCGCCTCGAGGACCCGCACGACGTCGTCGGCGTAGCCCTCGAGGCGCGAGTACCGGGCAGGGTCGTAGGCCGCGAGGTCGGACGCGCCGGCGCCGACGTGGTCGAAGAGGACCACCTGGTGCGTCGCCTCGAACGCGGGGGCGACGTGGCGCCACATCGACTTGTCGCAGCCGAAGCCGTGCGCGAAGACGAGGGCGGGCGCACCGGGCGTGCCCGTCACGACGACGGCGTTCCGGGTCAGGACGTCCACGGCGACCACCCTATGCGTCGGTCGCCGTCCGTCCAGACCCTGCCCGCGTCGGCTCGGCCAGTCCCGCAGCCAGGTGGTCGAACGCCTCGTCGAGCGTCGTCGCGAGGGGACGCGCGAACCTCGTCGCGCCCGCGTGCCACAGCGCGGTGCGGACCGCGCTCGTCGCCGCGGCGACGACGACGGCGGGGTAGAGGTCGGCCGGTGCGGCGCCGATCCGCTCGGCGAGGGCGACGGTGAGCGCGCGGTCGAGCTCGGCCGAGGCGCCCGCGAGCGCCGCGCGCAGGTGCGGGTTCGCCTCGAGCACCTGCAGGCGCAGCGGCCAGACGGTCGGGTCGATCGTCGCGGCGGCGGCGTACTCCACGAGCACGGCGCGCAGGGCGGCGAGCGGGGGCTCGGCGGCCGGACGGGCCGCGAGGGCGGCGACGAGGGTCCCGGCGAGCTCGGGGTCGTTGCCCACGAGCGCGTCCTCCTTGCCCGCGAAGTAGTTGAAGAAGGTGCGGGGGGAGACGTCGGCCGCGGCGGCGATCTCGTCGGTCGTCACGCCGTCGAGACCCCGCTCGGCCACGAGGCGGAGCGCGGCGAGGCGCAGCGCGCGGCGGGTGGACCGCTTCTTGCGCTCGCGCAGGGTGTCGGTGGCCTCGGGCTCCATGGCCTCAGCGTACCTCGCGGAGGTGCGCAGTGTGCAAAAGTGCACCGTCTGCGAACTTGCACAGACTGCAAACGCGGCTTAGCCTCGTGCGGTGACACCGACCTCCCTCGCCGCCTCGTCGGCACCCGCTGCACCCCCCGCTGGGCCCTTGGGCGCGCCCGTCGCGACAGGCCTCGACCGCGACGCACGCCGCGTCTTCATCGGCCTCATGCTCGGCATGTTCGTGGCGTCCGTGAGTCAGACGATCGTCTCGCCGGCGATGCCGATCATCGTCGCCGAGCTCGGGGGCATGGAGCACTACAGCTGGCTCGCGACCGCGGCGATGCTCGTCTCCGCCGTCGTCGTGCCCGTCGTGGGCAAGCTGTCCGACCTCTACGGGCGCCGGTCGTTCTACCTGGCCGGCCTCGTGGTCTTCCTCAGCGGGTCGATGCTCGCAGGCCTGGCGCAGGACTTCTGGTGGCTGGTCGGGGCGCGCGCGCTCCAGGGCCTGGGGATGGGCGCGCTCATGACCCTGTCCCAGACGATCATCGGCGACATCATCCCGCCGCGGCAGCGCGGCAAGTACCAGGGCCTCATGGGCGCCGTCTTCGGCGTGACGTCCATCGCCGGGCCGCTGCTCGGCGGCTGGATCACCGACGCGTGGGGCTGGCGCTGGCTGTTCTTCGCCGCGCTGCCCGTGGGCGTCGTCGCGCTCGTCGTCATCGTGCGCTTCCTGCACCTGCCGCACGCCCAGCGCCGCGCGACGATCGACGTCGCCGGCATCCTCACGCTGTCGGGCGCGCTCGTCGCCATCCTGCTCGCGACGTCGTGGGGCGGCACCACCTACCCGTGGGGCTCGGTCCAGGTCGTCGGGCTCTTCGTGGCCGGGGCGGCCCTGCTCGCCGCGTTCGTGCCGATCGAGCTGCGCGCCGAGGAGCCCGTGCTGCCGCTGCGCCTGTTCCGCAGCTCGGTGTTCACGTTCGCCAACATCGCGTCCTTCTTCGTCGCGACGGGCATGTTCGGCGCCATCTTCTACATCCCGGTCTACGCGCAGGGCGTGCTCGGCGTGGACGCGACGAGCTCGGGGCTCATCATCATCCCGATGAGCGCCGCGATGATCGGCGTCGGCATCGTCGTCGGCCTGCTCATCACGCGCTGGGGACGGTACAAGCCCTTCGTCGTCGGTGGCACCGCCCTCATGGTCGTGGGCTTCGTGCTCCTCACGCGCGTGCACTACGGGTCGTCGTCGCTCCAGCTCACGCTCGCCATGGTCGTCGTGGGAGCCGGGCTCGGCGCCGCGATGCAGACGTACACGCTCGTGGTGCAGAACGCCGTCGAGCGCCGCGACCTCGGCGTCGCGACCGCAGCGAACCAGTTCTTCCGCAGCGCGGGCGGCACGGTCGGCATCGCGGTGCTCGGCACGATCATGAGCAGCCGCATCGCGACGGCCATCCCGGCGCACCTGCCGGCCGGGGCGGCGGAGGCCATGCCCGCGGACGGCATCGACGCGGGCGCGGTCCTCGACCCGTCGGCGCTGGCGCAGCTGCCCGACGCGATCGCCGTGGCGGTGCGCCAGGGTCTCGCCGACGCGCTGCACGACGTGTTCGTCGCCGCGCTGCCGCTGGCGGTCGTCGCCGTCGTCGCGTCGGCGCTCATCAAGGCGGTCCCGCTGCGCCAGACGCTGCACCGGGACGCACCGGCGGCCCCCGCGGACGCGGCCCGGGCCTGAGAGCATCCCGGCAGGCGGGCGCCGTCCGCGAGAGGATGCCGGGGTGACCACGGACATCGGGTACCCCGAGACCGCTCGACGCCTGCGCTGCGCGCTGTTCGTCGACTTCGACAACGTCTACCTCGGCCTGCGCCGGCTCGACCCGGCCGCGGCCGAGGAGTTCGCGGGCTCGCCGGGCCGGTGGCTGTCCGCGCTCGAGTCCGGCAGCGACGCCGACGGCGACTTCAGCCGCCGGTTCCTCATCCGGTCGTGCTACCTCAACCCGTCGGCGTTCTCGCAGTTCCGGCCCAACTTCACGCGCGCCGGGTTCAGCGTCGTCGACTGCCCGTCGCTGACCCAGCAGGGCAAGAGCAGCGCCGACATCAACCTCGTGCTCGACGCGGTCGACGCGCTCGCGGCGTCGACGCACTACGACGAGTTCGTCATCCTCTCGGCCGACGCCGACTTCACCCCGCTCGCGCTCCGCTGCCGCGCGGCCGACCGGCGCGTCACGATCATCACCGCCGGACCGGCCGCGAGCGCCTACCGTGCGGTCGCGGACACCGTCGTCACGGCCGACGAGCTGGCCGAGCTGGTCCGCGACCCGGACGCCGACGCCGCCGGGGACGAGATCGCCACCACCGCGCCCTCGAACGGCGGGCGCTCGCGTCGTGCGGCCACCACGGGCGGGGCGACGGCCGACCCGGCCGCGGCCCCGGCCGAGAAGGCGCCGTCGCGGCGTCGGCGCGGTGGTGCGACCGCAGCGGCGAAGAAGGCCGCAGCCGCGCCCGCAGCGGACGTGCTGCCGGACCCGCTGGCGGACGCCGCGTCGGACCCGACGTCGGAGGTGGCGTCGGACGCGGCGCCGGACGGCGCCGCCGGGGACGCCGGGTCGGGTGCAGGCATCGCGGACGACGCCACGCCCGCGGCACCCACGAAGGCGCCGCGCCGTCGAGCGTCGCGCGCGACCGGGGCAGGGTCCCGGGGCGCGGCCGAGGCCGTCGCGGAGCCGATCGCGGAGCGGGTCGCCGAGTCGCCCGCGCGCCGGGCGGTCCTGCGGCAGGTGCGGTCGGCGGACCGCCCCCTGCGGGGCGGCCTCGTCGCCCGCGCGGCGCAGAACGCCGAGCCCGGCATCGCCGCCGGCGGCTGGGAGGGCGCCGGGGCGTTCTTCCCGTGGATCGCGCGCGAGGTGCCCGAGGTGGCGGCGTCGCCCGAGCCCGCGCCCGGCTTCGTGTGGGACCCGGAGCGCTTCAGCGAGGCGGACCTGCCCGGCGCGTCCGTCGCGCTGCCGCCGCTCCAGCGGCAGGTCGTGGACGTGACCGACATCCCCAACCTGCCCACCGACCGCTACCGCGTGCTGCTCACGGCGCTCGCGGACGACCTCGCGGACCAGCCCTTCGACCGTCCGGAGACCGCGCGCCGGGTGCGGGACGCGTGCCAGGCGGCGGGCCAGCCGATCGGCCGCAGCTCGGTCAACACGGTCATCGCGGGCGTGCTCTACGCGGGCCTGGACCTCAGCGCGACGCCGACGGCCGCACAGATCGCCGAGACGTGGGCGGACAACGTCATCGGCCTGTGCCGCGGCGCCCGCATGGTGCTCAGCCCGGCCGACGTCGCCGCGATCCGCGCCTGGGTCGGCGGAGGACTGGTCGCACCGCGCACGTGACCGGCCGCCCGGGCGCGGGCCAGGCCGGCGTGCGCCCGGGCGGACCGGCGCCGCCGACGCTCAGCCCTGGGCGACCGCCGCTGCCGCGGACGCCCGCCGCGCGGCGACCGCGTGCCGGGTCTCCTCCGCGAGCAGGTCGAACGTGATCGCGGCGCCCGCGGTGAGGCCTGCTGCGGCGGACGTGATGACCTGGGCGCGCGGGTCGGCCACGTTGCCCGCGACCCAGACCCCGTCGACCTCGGTCGCGCCGTCCGCCCCGGCGGTGACGAACCGACCGACCGCCTCGCCCTCGACCACGAGGTCCTGCGTCGGCACGCCGAGCTGGTCCAGCAGCGCCGACCGGGCCATGGCGCGCGCCGCGACCACGACCGCCTCGCACGCCACCACCGACCCGTCGCGCAGGCGGAGGCCGACGAGGCGACCGTCGTCCTCCACCACCGCCACCGCCTCGCCGGGGACCAGCGTCACGCCGCGCGCCTCGAGCTCCTCGACGCGGTCCTGCGCGACGGGCCCGATGACGGTGAGGTCCGACGTCCAGTGCGACCACAGGAGCGCCTGGTGCGCCGTGAGGGGCCCGGAGGAGACGACGGCCACCGGCCGGTCGCGCACCTCCCAGCCGTGGCAGAACGGGCAGTGGAGCACGGAGCTGCCCCAGTGGTCCGCGAGCCCCTCGACGTCGGGCAGCTCGTCGGCGAGCCCGGTCGTCACGAGCAGGCGCCGCGCCGCGACGCGGGACCCGTCCGAGAGCGTGAGCGCGAAGCGGGCCGCGCGGTCGCCCCCCGGCGCCACGGCCTCGACCGCCGTCGCGGTCGCGTCGCGGAACGCCGCTCCGTACCCCGCGGCCTCGGCGCGCCCGATCGCGACCAGCTCGGCGGGCGGCGTGCCGTCGCGGGTGAGGAAGTTGTGCACGTGCCCGGCCCGCGCGTTGCGCGGGGTCGCGTCGTCCACCACCAGGACCGACCGCCGTGCGCGTGCCAGGCACAGCGCCCCGCTCAGGCCCGCCGCCCCGCCACCGACCACCACCACGTCGTACGTCTCGTCCATCGTCGTCTCCTCGTCGTCGCTCATGACGGGACGACACCACCGCCCTGCCGAGTTGACAAGCGTCCTTGCCAGAGCGGCAAATGAGTCCATGGCCTCGCACCCCGACCACGCCGCCGCCGGCCGCCGCGCCGGCACCGACCCGGACGCCTCGACCGGCACGCTCGAGGACGTCCTCCGCGGCGTCGGGCCCCGCCTCAAGGACCTGCGGCAGCGCCGCGACGTGACGCTCGCCGAGCTCTCGTCCGCGACCGGGATCTCGGTGAGCACCCTGTCCCGACTCGAGTCCGGCCTGCGGCGGCCGACGCTCGAGCTCCTGCTGCCGCTCGCGCGCGAGCACGGCGTCCAGCTCGACGAGCTGGTCGACGCCCCGGTGACGGGCGACCCGCGCGTGCACGCGCGGCCGTTCGTCCGGGCGGGCCGCACGTTCGTCCCGCTCACACGCCGCCCCGGCGGCCAGCGGGCCTACAAGATGATCGTCCCGCCCTCGACCGACGAACCGAGGCTCCGCACGCACGAGGGCCACGAGTGGCTCTACGTCCTCTCCGGCCGCATCCGGCTCCTGCTCGGCGACCACGACCTCGTCCTCCGCGACGGCGAGGTGGCCGAGTTCGACACGCGGCTGCCGCACTGGATCGGCAACCCCGGCCCCCGTGACGCCGAGGTGCTGACGCTCTTCGGTCCGCAGGGCGAGCGCATGCACGTGCGGGCGCGCAGCGGCTCGTCCGACCAGGGCGACGAGCCGGCCACGACCTGACGGGCAGCAACCGCCTCGACGTCGTGCAGCACGTCGCCCGACCGGGCACGATCAAGGCCATGAGCCGACTCGAGCAGGTCACCGACGCCGTCGCCTACCACGGGGAGGGACCGGTCTGGTCGCCGTCCTGGGGCGGGCTGCGGTTCGTCGACATGCTCGCGGGCGACGTCTGCACCGTGCACGACGACGGCTCGGTCACGCGCCTGCACGTGGGCGACGTCGCCGCGTTCGTCCGGCCACGGCGCGACGGCGGCTGGGTCGTCGGCCTCGAGCGCGGGCTCGGGCTCGCGGACGGCCCGGACGACGTGCCGCGCGTCCTGCCGCCGATGTGGACCGACCCCGGCCTGCGCATGAACGAGGCCGGCTGCGACCCGGCGGGCAACCTCTACGTCGGCTCCATGCGGTACGACCGCGCGGAGGGCGGCGCGAGCCTGCAGCGCGTCGCCCCGGACGGCAGCACGAGCGTGGTGCTCCCGCACGTCACCATCTCCAACGGCATCGACTTCTCGCCCGACGGCACGCGCGCGTACTACGACGACACGCAGACCGGCACGACCGACGTCTTCGACGTCGTCGACGGCGAGCTGACGAACCGCCGCGTCTTCGCGAGCGGCGACGACGGCCGCCCCGACGGCCTCACGGTCGACTCGGCCGGCAACGTCTGGGTCGCGCTCAACGCGGTCGGCCGCGTGCGCTGCTACTCGCCGGACGCGGAGATCCTCGACGAGGTCGACCTGCCCGTCCGGCTCGTCACCGCGTGCGCCCTCGGCGGCCCGGACCTGCGCGACCTCTACGTGACGACGTCGCGCGAGGACCTCGACGACCCCGAGCCCGAGGCGGGCGCCGTGTTCCGCCTGCGCGTGCCGGTGCCGGGCCGCCCCGTGCTGCCCTACGGGGGATGACCGCGCCCAGGGGGACGACCGCGCGCGACGACGTCGCCTCGTGGGTGCTCGCGCCCGCGCTCGCCGCCCCGGTCGCGATGATCGGCGGCTGGACGCTCGCCGAGGCGCTCCAGGACGGCTTCGACCCGGTCCTCGAGACGATCAGCGCGCTCGCCGCCACGGACGCGGCGCAGCCGTGGGTGATGACCGTCGGCCTCGCGGCGACGGGAATCGCCCACGTGCTCACGGCGGCCGGGCTGCGGGCCGTGCCGCTGCCCGCGCGCGTGCTGCACGCGGTCGGCGGGCTCGCGACGCTCGCGGTCGCGGCGCTCCCGGTCGACGTCGCGTCGCACGCGCACGGCGTGGCCGCCGGGATCGGGTTCGGCGCGCTCGCCCTGTGGCCCGCGCTCGCGTGGCGCCGGGCAGCGAGGGCTCGGCCGCCGGTGCTGCGCCCGGCCGTGGGCGTCGGTGCGGCCACCGTGCTCACGGCGCTCCTGGTGCTCTTCGTCCTCGAGCTGCAGGGGCTCACGCCCGACGGCGGCGCCGCGACCGGCCTCACGGAGCGGCTCGTGGCGGGAGCGCAGGCGCTGTGGCCGCTCGTCGTCGTGGTCGCGCTGCGTCGCGCGCGCGGCCGGGCAGCGGCCGGACCGCCCGCGGGCGCGACGTCGGACGTGGCGGGGGCTACCGCACCGCGCTCGCCGCGCCCGTGAGAGCACCGAGCTCGGCGTCGAGGTGGTCGGCCAGGCGCGCCAGCTCGGGCACGACGTCGGGGTCGGTGACGACCGTGACCCCGAGGCGGCCCGCGTAGGAGAGCGCCGCGAACGCGACGCCGACGTTTCCCGCGGTGACGGTCAGGGGCGTCACCCCTGTCACGGTCCGGCCGGCGAGCCGCAGCGGCACCGCCGGGCCGGCGACGTTGGTGAGGAACGTGCTGACCAGGCGCTGCCGCTCGACGAACGGGCGGAACAGCCCCACGGCCGCGAGAGCGCGGAAGAGCGGGGCGACGAGCGCCGTCGACGCCCCGCGCGCGGCGCCCCGGCGGGCGCGCGTGTCGCGCGCGACGGCAGCGAGGCGCGCGACCGGGGTACCGGCCAGGTCCACGCGGACCGGCATGACGCCGACGAGGTTGCCCATCGCCCCCGACGCGTCGTCCCGGCGCGCCGCCACGGGGACGGACACGACGAGCGCCGGCACGGCCTCGCCGCGGTCCGCGAGGAGGCGACCGAGGGCCCCGGTGGTCGCCACCAGGAGCGCGTCGTTGACCGTGGCCCCCGCGGCGCGTGCCGCCCGCCGGACCGCCGCGAGGTCGACGTCCACCGTCGCGGCGCGGCGACGCGGCCCCGTGCGCGCGTTGAGCGAGCACGCGGGCGCGCGCCCGGTGCCGCCGAGCAGCTCGGCCCGCGCCGACCGCAGACGCGCGGGCGCGCGGGCGAGCGACCGGAGCCGCGCGCGGTGCGCGGCGAGGACGTCGAGGAGCAGGTCGCGGCGTGTCGGCGGCGGGTCGCCGCGCCGCCCGGGAGGAGGTGTGGCCGCGCGCGCGTCGGGCGGGCCCGCGGGGTCCGCGAGCGCAGCGAGCAGGCCGAGGCCCGCGACGCCGTCGGCGAGCACGTGGTGCAGCGCCACGACGACGCCCGCGGGGCGCCCGTCGACCTCGAGCACGAGCGCGCGCCACGGCGGCCGGTCCCACGGCAGCGGGGTCGTCACCGCGTCGACCGCGGCGTCGAGCAGGCCGTCGACGCCCGCCAGGCGCCGGACCCCCACGGGCGGCGCGCCGGCGGGTGCATCCACCCAGTAGGGCCGGCCGAGGCCCGGCGGCGGGGTCGCGACGACCTGGCCCAGCCGCGGGACGGAGGCGGCGCGCGCGGAGAGCGCCACGACGACGTCGGCGGTCGTGGACGCCCCCGGCCCGAGGCGCAGCAGGGCGCCGACGTTCATCGGGACGGGCCCGACGTCGGTGACGAGCTGCACGACGTCGCCCGGCCCGAGGCGCTCCACGGGGCGCGGCTGCCTCATCCCTCGAGCGTCGCACCGGCCGGCGGCGCGGCGCGTGAGACCTGGGTCCCGTCAGGCGGCCGGCGGCGGCGGACCGTGCCGCGGCCGCCGCGCGCGCAGGCGCACCGCGTCGGCGTCGGGCAGGGTCCACGACCGCCACCGCGCGAGGATGCTCACGCCGGAGCCGACGACGATCGCCGCGAGCATCCCGAGCGTCTCGAGGCCCGCGCGGTGCAGCGCGATCGTCACGAGGCACGCGAACACCGCGGACGTCGCGTAGAGGGTGTTGCCGCCGAAGACCGCGGGCACGCGGCCCACGACGACGTCGCGGATCATCCCGCCGCCGACGGCGGTCGTCACGCCGAGGAGCACCGCCGGCAGGGCGCCGAGGCCGGCCGCGAGCGCCTTGGTCGCGCCCGTCGCCGCCCAGCACCCCAGCACGACGGCGTCCCCCACGAGGTAGGTCCGGTTCCACCACCGGCCCTCGAGGTGCACGACGAACGCGACGACCGCGCCCGCGAGCGCCGTCGTGAGGTAGAGCGGGTCCGTGAGCGCGACGGGCGGGCCGGCCTGGAGCAGGGTGTCGCGCAGCATGCCGCCGCCGAGCGCCGAGACGATCGCGAGGATCGCGAACCCCACGAGGTCGAACCGGCGCTGGCGCGCGATCGTCCCGCCGAGCACGCCGTTGAGGAACACGCCCACGAGGTCGATGGCGCGCACGAAGCCGGGGACCAGGTCACCGAGCTCCGCGACGTCCACGGCGACAGGCTACGGGCGGCCGGGCGGGCGACGACGCACGCCCGGCCGGACGCTCAGCCCTCCGCGAGGCGGTCCAGCGCGAGCGCGGCGAGCAGGGCGGCCGAGACGGGCAGGGCGTCGTCGTCGAAGCGGGCCTGGGCGGCGTGGTTGTAGGGCGCGGTGGCGGGGTCGACGCCCGCCGGCGTCGCGCCGACGAACACGTACGCCCCCGGCACCTGCTCGAGCACGTAGGAGAAGTCCTCCGCGCCCGAGACGGGACGCGGCGCGGGCAGCCACGCGTCGGGGCCGATCACGGTGCGCGTGAGCCGCGCGGCGCGCTCGAGCTCGTCGGCGTCGTTGACCGTGACGGGGTAGCCGCGCACGTAGTCGACCTCGGCGGTCAGCCCGTGCGCGGCGGCGACGTGCTCGACGACGCGCGTGAGGCGCTCGGGGACGACCGCGTGGTGCTCGGGGGAGAACGTGCGGATGGTCGCGTCGAGCTCGGCGGTCTCAGGGATGACGTTGTCGATGGTGCCCGCGGCGAGGCGGCCCACCGAGACGACCACGGGGTCGTGCGCGTCGAACTGCCGCGTCACGGCGGTCTGGAGCGCGAGGACGATCTCCGCGGCCGCCGTGACGGGGTCGGCCGCGAGGTGCGGCGTCGAGCCGTGGCCGCCGCGCCCGTGGACGCGCACGTACATCTGGTCGGCGGCCGCCATCGCCGTCCCGGGGCGCCCGGTGACCGCACCCGTGGGCACCAGCGAGGAGATGACGTGCACCCCGTACGCGGCGACGACCCGCTCGCCCGCGGCGTCGAGCACACCCTCGTCGATCATGACCCGTGCGCCGTGCTGGCCCTCCTCGCCCGGCTGGAACATGAGGACGACCGCCCCCGCGATGTCCTCGCGGCGGGAGGCGAGCAGCCGCGCGGCGCCCACGAGGCCCGCGACGTGCAGGTCGTGGCCGCACGCGTGCATGAGGCCCTCGTGCTCGCTCGTGAACGCCTCGCCCGAGTCCTCGGTGACGGGCAGCGCGTCCATGTCGCCGCGGAGCAGGACGGCGGGTCCGGGCCGCGCCCCGCGCAGCACCGCCGTGACCGAGCTGAGCCCGGTGCCCGTCGTCACCTCGAGGCCGAGCCCCTCGAGCGCCTCGAGCAGGCGGGCCTGCGTGAGCGGCAGGTCGAGGCCGAGCTCGGGGATGCGGTGCAGGTCGTGACGCAGCGCGGCGAGCTCGGGTGCGAGCGCGCGCGCCTCGGCGAGGAGGGACGAGGTGAGGTCGGTCGGCTCGGTCACGTGCCGACGCTAGCGCGCCGCGCGGGTCACGCGGGGCCGAGCCGGCGGTGCACCGCCCGCGCGGCCCGCCGCCCCGAGACGAGCGCGCCCTGCTGCGACGCCGTGTCGACGTGGTCGCCGCAGACGAACAGCCCACCGCCGAGCGCGACGGCGTGCCGGACGTGCAGGGGCGGGGGCTGCGCGGGGAGCGCGTCGGGCACGGCCGTGCGCGCGACCTCGCGCCAGCCGGACGTGCCCACGCCGAAGATCTCGCCCGCGTGCCGGCGGACGTCCCCAGACGCGGGCTCGGGGTGGCGCGGTCCCAGCAGGCACGTCGCCTGGACGAGGTGCTGCCCCGGCGGCGCGTACGACGGCGCCGCCGCGGTCATCACGGCCGCGTTGACGACGGGGCCCGCGCGGCGTCCGTCGACCGCGGTCGCGCCGAGGTCCGACGGCGCCTCGTCGGTCGCGAACCAGTGCGTCACCAGGCCCTTCATCCGCGGCGCGGGCAGCCCGGCGAGCTCCGCCGCCGTGCGCGGGTCCGTCGCCACGACGACGGCGCGCGCCGTGCGGTCGCCGGCCGTCGTGCGCACCCGGTGCCCGCCCGACGTCGGCTCCACGCGCTCCACCCGGACGTCCGTCGCGACGTCGAGCCCCTGGGCGAGCTGCCGCGGCACGGCGCCCATGCCCGCGGCCGGGACCCCCGGGGTGCCCAGGGCGAAGGACCGCAGGACCAGCCGGGTGAACGTCGTCGACGTGCTGCCGTCGTCCTCGGCGATGACGCCCGCGAGGAACGGCTCGAGGACCTCGTGCCGCAGCGCGCCGTCGGCCCCGTACCCGCGCAGGGTCGCGCCGCGCGCGGCGTCGGCCCGGCCGAGCAGCGCCCGCACGGGGCCGAGCGCCGGCGCGGCCCACGCGGCGAGCGCGAGCAGCTCGCGCACGTCGGTGTAGCCGCTGCGCAGCGTCGCGAGCAGGTGCGCGGGCTCGCGACGCGGGTCCGCGAGCACCGCGAGCCGGTCCGCGCGGCGCACGAGCACGCCCGCGAACATCGCCCGGAGGTCGAGCGCGTCGACGTCGACGAGTCGCCGCACCGCGGGGTACGCGGGGTTGAGCACCTGGAAGCCGCGGTCGACCGTGAAGCCGTCGACGCGCTCGCTGCGCACGCGGCCCCCGACGTCGTCCGCGGCCTCGAGGACCTGCACCGCGTAGCCACGGTCCCGCAGCGCCCGGGCGCACGCGAGCCCGGCGAGACCCGCTCCGAGGACGAGCACGTCGGTGTCCATCGCTCGACGGTAGGGCGCGTCGGCCCGCTCGGCGCGCGCAGCCCAGCTAGTCGGGCAGCACCGCGCCGGGCGCGGTCTCGGCGGCCGGGCCGGGCGTCGTCTCCTCGGGGAGGTCCGCGGGGTCGGGGAGCGTGGTGAGGAACCGGAACCACCCGAGCGCGGCGACCGCCGCCGCGCCCCCGCCGACGAGCATGGGCGTCGTGAGGTCGACGCGACCGAGCAGCCCGCCGAGGACGGCGCCGAGCGGCATCGTGCCCCACAGGAGCGTGCGCCACGTGCCGTGGACGCGCCCGAGCATCGCGCTCGGGATGAGGGCCTGCCGCAGCGACATGACGAGGACGTTCCACACGGTGATCGCGCCCGCGCTGACCGCGAGCCCGGCGGCCGCTACGACGACGACCGGCACGGCGCCGACCGCGACGAGCGCGAGGCACGCGACGAGGTTGGCGACGGCCATGACGGTGCCCGCGCCGAGCGCGTCCCTGGCCCGCCCGACGACGACGGTGCCGAGGAGCCCACCGACGGCGCCCGCGAGCATGAACGTCCCGAACCACGCCTCGGGCACGGCGAGCCGGTCGAGCACGAAGAGGACCCACGTGGCCTGGCCCGCCGAGTAGCACAGGCCCGTGAACGTGCTGAGGAACCACAGGGTCCGCAGCTGCCGGTGGCCGAGGATGAAGTGCAGGCCGTCGGCGAGCTGACGGTGCCAGGGCACCTGCGGCGCGTCGGCCGCGGCCTCGCGGTGGGTGCCCGCGGCCGCCGTCGGGAGGAGGAACGCGAGCACGGCGCCGACGGCGAACAGGGCCGTGTTGAGGCCGAGCGGGACCAGCACCGCGGCCGCGAGCAGCCAGGACGTCAGCGGTCCCGCGACGAAGTTCTGGAGCACCTGCTCGCCGGCCTCGATCCGCGAGTTGGCGCGGTGCAGGTCGGGCCGCGCGACGACGCTCGGGACGACGGCGCGGATGGCGCCGTCGTAGACCGTCTCGAACGCGCCGTAGACGAAGACGACGGCGTAGAGCCACCAGATGGTCAGTGTGTCGGTCGCGACGAGGACGACGAGGCCGAGGGCGAGGACCGTGCGGACGGCGCTCGCGAGGGCGAGGGCGTGCCGCCGGTCGATGCGGTCGACGAGGATGCCGGCGGGGATCGCGAAGAGCAGCCACGGGAGCAGCGCGGCCGCCGCGATGCCGGCGACCAGCAGCGGGTCGTCGGTGAGCCGGGCGGCGAGCAGCGGAGCCGCGACGCGCGCGATGCCGTCGGCGAGGCTCGACGCGAGGTTCGCGGTGAAGAGGTTGGTGAACGCGGGGCCCAGGCGGCCCCGGCGGTCGACGGCGTCGGGCACCGGCACAGCCTAGGTGGGAGCCCCGGGGCGCAGCGGCGAGCCCACCCGCACGAGGTTGCCGCTCGGGTCGACCACCGCGAGCTCGCGCATGCCGTAGTCGGTGTCGACGGGCGGGACGAGCCGGCTGCCGGTGGCCGGGTCCGGGGTCACGCGGCTTTCCCACGCGGCGTGCACGGCGTCGGCGTCGTCGACGTAGACGAAGCACATGGCCGCGGTGGTGAGCGGGTCGACGTCGGGCATCGCCGTGAAGTGGAGCATCACGTCGCCGCGGCCGACGATGAGGTAGTCCCACTCCTCGGGCGGCGCGCCGCGGTTCTCGAAGCCGAGCCGCTCGTAGAACGCGAGCGTCTCGCGCAGGTCGCGGCTCGGCAGGATCGGGACGGCGTGCTCGGCCATCCGGCCACGGTAGGGCCCCGCGCCCCGGGGTGTCAGCGGGCTGTCCGGGCCCGGGCGTCAGGCGGGCGGGGCGTCGAGGCGGGCGACGAGGTAGCGGGTGCGTCCGGTGGCGAACGCCTCGAAGCCGCGGGAGCCCTCCATCGCCGCGAACCGCCGCATGAGCGGGTGCGCGACGCGGGGGAGCCAGGTCGCGAGGAGGCGCGCCTTGCGGGCGTCGTCGGCCCGGAGCGCCGCGACGACCTGTGGCGTGACGTCGTCGTGCGCCGTGAGGGACAGCCCGCTCGCGCGCAGCGCGTCGAGGGTGGGGCCGACGGCGTCGGCGGGGCGGAAGTCGGCCCAGCAGAACGTCCCGCCGGGCCGCAGGACGCGGCGGACCTCGGCCATGAAGGCGGGCACGGACCCGTAGCAGTGCGAGGACTCGACGTTGAGCACGACGTCGAACGACGCGTCCGGGAACGGCATGGCCTCCGCGTCCCCGCGCACGAAGTCCAGGCCGGGCGCACGCCGGTGCCGTGCGCTCAGCGCGACGGCCGCGGCGGAGAAGTCGAGGCCGACCGTGCGGCGCGGCCGGTGGCGGCGCGCGACCCACTGCGCCCCGCCGCCACGGCCTGAGCCGACCTCGAGCACGTCCCGGCCCGTGAGGTCGGCGCCGGCGAGCGTGCGCTCGTACAGGCCGATGGAGAGCCGGTCCGGCTCGTCGGCGGGATCGAGGGCCAGCGGCGGCTCGCCGTCGGCCGGGGCGTAGCCGTAGTTCATGAACGCCCACTCGGGCCGGCGCACCTGGGTCGCGAGCACCTCGTACGCCGCCCGCCAGCCCAGCCGTCGTCGGTCCACCCGCGTCACGCTAGCCCGCGAGGCGCCCGTCGGCCGACGCCGACCCGCGAGGGCGCGGCTCGGTGGCCGCGGACCCGCACGCCCTGGGTCGTTCACCCCAGGTGGCGTCGACGCCAGACCACGGCGCTGCCCGGCGGCTCGCCCGGCGGGGCGGGCTGCGTCCGGACCACCGCGAAGCCCTCGCGTTCGTAGAACGTCGCGGCCCGGGTGTTCCCGGCGAAGTGCTCGACGTCGACGCTGCGCGCACCGGGCGGGAGCGCGGCGACGGCCTGGCGGAGCAGCTCCACCCCGTGCGACCGGCCCCGGTGCTCCGGGGCGAGGTACAGCTTCCAGATCACCTGGGCGCCGTCGAGCTCACCGGTCTCGCACACGCCCACGACGTCGCGACGCGTCGCGGCGACGTGCACCCGGCCGGCCGCGACGGCGGGCGCCATGCGCTCGCGCGACCACCAGGCCAGCTGCGCCCGTGCCGCGTGCTCCCCGAGGATCGGCGTGTAGTGCAGCGGGACCACGGCCTCGGCGAACGCGAGGATCGCATCCAGGTCGTCGAGCTCGGCCCTCCGGACGTCCACCACCACGACCCACACGGTAAGGGCGACGACCGCCCGTCGGCACGTGCGCGTGCGTCGAGCCGGGTTCGCCAGATCGACCTCAGGGGACCGTCGGTCCCGCCGCGCGTCGATCGCGCCGACGCCGACCCGACGCGGCGGTGACGGCGAAGTACGTCACCAGGCCGATGTTGATGGACGCAGGACGGGCGAACCCGCCGACCGGAGCCGGGAGAGCGCCGAAGCCCAGCAACGTCGCCATCACCGGCGGCAGGGGCGTCACGACCGACTGCCACGCGACGGCGGAGTCGCGGCGGCGCAGCGCGGCCACCGTCAGACTGGCGCTGTAGGCGGCGAGCGCGCCCAACGTCGCAGCGGTGCTGATCGCCAGCAGCGGGGTGACGGAGCGTGGCGCACGGCGGACGTCGTCGGCGGACCCGAGGGCCTCGTCCATCGCCTTCTTGTACGCCAGGATCACCGTGGCGCAGCACTGGTGGGTGAGGACGCCCGCGACCGCGAACACGGTCGCCGACACCTCGGCGATCCGACGCTCACGTCCGGCGGGGAGCGTTCGGCTGAGGCCCCGCAGAGCTCGCCACTGCAGCAGGCCTATGCCGACGTAGCCGGCGAGCGTCCCGGTATGGATGCGACGCACAGGGAGGGCGGCCCCGTTCCACAAGGACCGCCACGTGCCGTCGGCGTCGATGTGCGGAGGGACGCGACCGGCGGCGCGGTCGAAGTCCCGGCCGGAGCTGGGCCGGCCGAGGATGAGGACGTCCCCGACCGCGGACAGGAGGGCGCCGGCCACGCCGACCAGGGCGAGGCCACGGCGGCCGGCGGGTCGCTGGGCGGCAGTCGGTCTGACCACGACGGCATGCTAGCCGCGACGGCACCGCGGTCGAGGCGGCGGTCCTCTCAGAGGTCGACCAGCGTCAGCGTCACGTGCGCGGTGTCTCCCGCCTCGACGCCCTCGGCCTTGCGGACGGCCTTCTTCACGGGGAGCACGTAGGTCCCGGACGAGCTGCTGGGGAAGATCGACGTCCGCCACGTCGTCGTCCCGACGAGCACCTCGACGCGCACCGAGCCGAAGCCGCGCTCGACGGGGCCGGCGACGTCGGCGATCTCGTCGGCCACGTCCGTCGGCAGGCTCACGAAGGTCCAGCTGTCGGCCTGGCGCGCCGACCAGAGCCACAGCGGCGCGTCGAACTCGAAGGTCACGGTGGGGCCGCCCGGGGCCTGGTCGCTCACGCCGCCACGGTAGAGCCCGCCGCCGACACGCGGCGCAGCAGGACCACGACCTCGTAGTGCGTCGTCTGGGGGAACATGTCGAGCACGCGCCCGCGCACGGGCACGAGCGACGGCATGGCGCGCAGGTCGCGCGCGAGGGACTCGGCGTTGCAGCTCGAGTAGAGGACGTGCTGCACGGTCGACGCCTCGAGCCAGCCCGCCAGGTCCGCACCGATGCCGCGCCGCGGCGGGTTGACGACGACGAGGCCGGGGCCGTCGGGGTGCGCGAGCGCGAACGCCGTGGCGTCCGCGGCCTCGAACCGGACGCCCGCGAGCCCGGCCTCCGCGCGGCTCTGCTCGGCGCTCGCGACCGCCTCGACGCTCGTCTCGATGCCGACGACGTCGCGCCCGGGAGCCGCGCAGTGCAGCGCGAAGCCCCCGACGCCGCAGTACAGGTCCCACAGCGTCCGGGGCGCGAGCTCGTCGACCCACTCCCGCGCCTGCCGGTACACGGCGCGCGCGACGGTCGTGTTGGTCTGGAAGAAGCTCTGCGGCCGCAGGTGCAGGACGACGTCGTCCAGCCGCATGGGCAGGGACTCCTGCGCCGTCAGCGGGATCTCGCGGTCGCCCTCGAGCACCGCCTTGTGCTCGGGCTGGACGTTGAGCGACGCCACGCGGAGCGCGGGCACCTCGGCCAGCAGGGCCGGCAGGTGCTTGCGCAGCCGGGCGAGCGGCTCGGTGGACCGGCAGACGAACCGCACCATGAGCTCGCCGTCGGGCGACTCGGTGACGAGCAGGTACTTGAGCTCGCCGCGGCGCGACGCGACGTCGTAGGGCGCGAGGCGCGCCGTGGTCACGAACGCGGCCAGCCGGGGGAGCGCGGCGCGGATCGCGGGCGTGTGCAGCCCGCAGCGACGCAGGTCGACGACGTGTCCGGTCGCGTCGAGGATGCCGACCGCCGGCGCGTCCGCGGTCCCGCCGACGACCATCTTGGCCTTGTTCCGGAACCCCGACTCGGGGCTGCGCACGGGCGGCAGCCACGCGAGCGCCGGGTGCTCGGCGAGCAGGTGCCGGCAGTGCGCCTCCTTGCCCGCGAGCTGCTCCTCGTACGGCTGCCCCATGAGGGCGCACGAGCGGCAGACGGTCGCGTCGAAGTAGTCGCACCGCATGGGCGGGCTCAGCCCCGGACGGCCTCGCGCAGCAGCACGCGGACCGGCCGGCGCGACGTGTGCGCGGTCCAGTGGTCGTAGAGGTCGACCATGCGCTCGGCGATCGCCTCGCCCGCGTACCGGCCGACGGCGGCCTCCGCGCGGCGTGCCGCCGACCGCCGGAGCGCCGGGTCGTCCCGCAGGGCGGCGAGGTGGGCGACGAAGCCGTCGACGTCGGGCGCGCCGAGGAAGGCCTGGTCGGACCCGAAGACGCCCGTGAACACGGGCAGGTCGCGCATCACGAGCGGCAGCCCGGCGAACGCGGCCTCGACCGGCGCCATGCCGAAGGTCTCGTGCCGGGACGGGAAGAAGAACGCGTCGGACGCCCAGCAGTGCCGCGCGACCTCCTCGCGCGTCTTCTGGCCGGCGAAGAGGACGTTGGGCGGGGCCTCGGCGACGACGCGGCGCATGCGCGCGCGGCCGTCCGAGAGCGCGCCGAAGAGGCAGTCGCCGAGCCAGATGAAGCGCACGTCGGGCATGCGCCGAGCGCACTCGACGAACTCCTCGACGCCCTTGCGCGGCTGGAGCTGGCCCACGCTCAGCACGGCGAAGTCGTCCGCGGCCAGGCCGAGGTCGGCGCGCGCCGACGCCCTGCCCTCGGCGGTCGGGCGGAACGTCTGGGTGACCACGGCGTTCGGCACGACGACGACGGGCGTGCTCACGCCCATGTCGCGGACCTCGGCCGCCGCGGCGTCGCTCACGGCGATGACGACGTCGGCGACGTCGTAGAGCTTGCGCAGGTACGCGGTGAAGACGCCGCCGTAGAGCCGCACCCCGTTGAGGCTGCCGCGCAGCGAGCCGGGCGTCACGTGCGCGGAGACGACGCGCAGCCCGCGGTGGCGCAGCATCCGCCCGAGGCTCGAGGGCCCGACGGTGTGGACGTGCAGCACCCCGTCGCGCCAGTCCTCGTTGACGCCCACGTGGTGGCCGAGCCGTCGCTGCGCTGCGACGAGGTCCGTGAACGCGGTGTGCACCCCGTGGCCCTGCACGGAGTGGACGCTCTCGGAGTAGTGGTTGATGCGGGCCGACTCGGTCGGTCGTGTGGTCACGGGAGGTGAGCCTAGGAGATCGGGACCGGGATCCGGGTCCTACGTGCGGGTGACGCGTCGGGCGCGCCGGTCCACCCCGCGCACGACGTGCCCGCACGGACCGCGTGCGGGCACGTCGCGCCGGTCAGGCGTCCGTGAGCTCGCGCGGCTCGGCGACGACGTCGACGAGCGCGCCGTTGCGCCACACCGTGACCTCGAGCCGCCGCCCGATCGCGCCCTCGACCATGAGCCGCTGGACCGCGGTGCTCGTCGCGACGGAGCCGCCGTCGACCGCGACGACGACGTCGCCGCGGCGCAGCCCCGCCAGCGCGGCCGGGCTCCCGGGCACGACGGCGGAGACGCGCAGGCCGTGCCGGCGCCCCAGGCGCGCGGCGAGGTCGGGCGGGAGCGGCGCCTGCGCGCCGACGATGCCCAGCCAGGCGCGCCGCACGCGCCCGTGCGTCATGAGCGTGTCGACGATCTCCTGCGTCGTCGCGTTCACGGGCACCGCGAGGCCCACCCCGATGCCCGCGACGGCGGTGTTGACCCCGACCATCCGGCCGGTGCTGTCCGCGAGCACGCCGCCGCTGTTGCCGGGGTTGAGGGCCGCGTCGGTCTGGATCACCTCGTCGACGACGCGTCCGGCGCGCGTGGGGAGCGACCGCCCCAGTGCGGAGACGATGCCGGCCGTGACGCTGCCCGCGAGGCCGAGCGGGTTGCCGAGCGCGACGACGAGCTGCCCGACGCGCAGGCGTGCCGCGTCGCCGAGCTCGACCGGCGGGGGGACGTCGTCGCGCGCGAGCAGGACGGCGAGGTCGCTCAGCGCGTCCCGGCCGACGACGTCGGCCCGCGTCTCGGTGCCGTCGCCGAACGTCGCGGTGGCGTGGTCCGCGCCCTCGACGACGTGCGCGCTCGTGAGCAGGTAGCCGTCGGTCGTCACGACGCTCGCGCTGCCGCTGCCGGCGCCCAGCGGGGTCCGGACGAGCAGGCTCGCGACCGCCGGGAGGACGCGCTCGGCGACGCGGACGACGGCCGAGGAGTAGGCGTCGAGCGCGTCGCGGTCGCGACCGGCCGGCTCGTCGCGCTCGGCGTGGTCGGGGGAGAGGCTCATCGCCCCATGAGAACCCCGCCGCGGGCGTCCCGACCCCGGCGTTCACCCAGGGCGCACCGCGGCGGCCTCGCTACGCTCGCGTCACGGGCACCGGCGCCCGCGCGGCACCCCCGCCCGCTCTGGAGGACCTCATGGCGCAACGACCCGGCGAGACCCTGCCCCGGCTGCCCGACGACGCCTTCCGCCGCGTCCTGTGCGTCGTCGCCCACCCCGACGACGTCGAGTACGGCGCCTCGGCCGCGGTCGCCGTGTGGACGTCGCGCGGCGTCGACGTCTCCTACCTCCTGCTCACGCGCGGCGAGGCCGGGATGGACGGGACGGAGCCCGAGGACGCGGCCCGGCTGCGCCACGGCGAGCAGCTGGCCGCGGGCCGCGAGGTCGGCGTCACCGACATCGAGATCCTCGCGCACCCGGACGGGATGCTCGTCTACTCGCTCGACCTGCGGCGGGACATCGCGCGCGCGATCCGGCGCACGCGCCCCGACGCCGTCGTGGTCACCGCGTGGGACGTCGAGTTCGTCGCGGGGCTCAACCAGGCCGACCACCGCGTCGCGGGCCTCGCGGCGCTCGACGCGGTGCGCGACGCGGGCAACCGCTGGGTGTTCCGCGAGCTGCTCGACGAGGGGCTCGAGCCGTGGTCGCCCCGGTGGGTCCTCTCGTCCGGCGACACCCGGCCGACGCACGGCGTCGACGTCACGGGCGAGCCGGTGCAGGCGGCGGTGCGGTCGCTCGAGGCGCACGGCGCCTACCTCGCGTCGATCGAGGGCCACCCGCCGGCGCGCGTGCTCGTCGAGGGCGTCACGGGCATGCAGGGACGCCTGCTCGGCACGGCCAACGGCGTCGTCTTCCGCGTGTGGGACCTCCAGGCGCGCCCGCCCCTCGGGGAGGGCGACGAGGGCTGACGCGCGTCAGGGGAGCGGCACCACGGTCCCCGGCGGCACGCGCACGAACGGCACGCCTGTCCCCGGGCCCTTGTCACCGAGGAAGTTCGTCACCATCGCCTGGCCGACGCCGTCGCTCACGCCTGCGTCGTGGATCGCGATCGCCCGGTCGGGGTGGACGGCGCGGATCCAGTCGACGAGGTCGGCCATGCGCGTCCACGGGCCGAAGACGGGGACGAGCAGGACGTCGACGGGCACGTCGGGGACCGTGAGCGCGTCGCCCGGGTGGAACACCGACGTGCCGCCGGCGGTGACGAGGAACCCGACGTTGGCGGGCGCGGTGACCTCGGGGTGGATGGGGGCGTGGTGCTCGCCGAGCACCCGCACGTCGAAGCCCGCGGTCGTGAAGGAGTCGCCCGGCCCGACGACGTGCACCTGGTCGGGCACGCCGAGCGCGTCGGCGACCTGCGCGGTGGTGCGGAGCTCGAGCACCGGGTCGTCCGCGAGCGCGGCGCGCACCGCGTCGACGTCGAGGTGGTCGACGTGGCCGTGGGTCACGAGCAGGCCGTGCGCGCCGGTGAGCACGTCCTGGGAGCCGAAGCTCCCGGGGTCGACGACGAGGCGGCGGCCGTCGTGCTCGAGGGCGACGCAGGAGTGGACGTGCTTGACCAGGCGCATGGGGGCATCCTCACGCGACCGGCGAGGTCCCGCCAGGGATCGAGGTCCCGCGTGCCGCGGCCCACTCCTCGCGGGTCAGCGCGTACTCGACGTCGCCCTGGTCGTCGCCGGGGATCGGGTACGGCCAGTCCGCGTGGAACGTGCGCACGCGCCGCAGGCCGGCCTTCTCCAGGACGCGGCGCGACGCGACGTGGACCACCATCGTCTCCGCGACGACGCGCCGGGCGCCCATCCGCTCGAAGGCGGCGTCGACCAGCGCGCGCGAGCCCTCGGTCGCGAGGCCGCGACCCCAGGCGCTGCGCCGGAGCCGGTAGCCGAGCTCGGGCTCGTCGGCCGGGTGCCCCTCGCCGGGCCGCAGGTGGAACCAGCCGACGAACTCGCCCGTGGCGCGCTCGACGGCCTTCCAGAACCCGTAGCCGGCCGCGAACCGCTCGGGGTAGGCGAGGAACGCGGGCAGCACCTCGTGCACCACCTCCGCGCGGCTCGTCGGGAGGCCGCCGGTGATGAAGTGCGTGACCGCCGGGTCCGCGTCGAGCTCGACGAGCAGGTCGACGTCGTCGGCCGTGAAGTCGACGAGGTCGAGCCGCTCCGTGTGCAGGTCGCGCGGGCCCGGGGCGTCGGGCGTCATCGCGTCAGCCCGCCGTGCCGCGCCGGCGCTCGCGCTCGGCGACGGTCCGCAGGCCGTCGAGCATCGACGACCAGTTCGCCGCCGAGTGCTCGGCCTCCTCCGCGCTCGCGTTGTTGTCCTGCTCGAGCCGGACGACGCACGCGTCCGCGCCGTCGTCCTCGAGCGTCCAGGTGAGGGTGTGGTAGCTCTCGGGCACGTCCGGCTGCCCGCTCATCGGGCTGTAGTGCGTGACGACGAGGCGCCGCCCCGGCTCGACCTCGAGCACCTCGCCGTGGTCCTCGAAGGGCGTGCCCTCCCACTCTCCGCGCCACGCGATCGGGCTCCCGACCTGCCAGTCGGTGACCGTCTCGGCGCCGAACATGATCTCGGGCCGGGACCCCGGCGCCGTCAGCACGCGCCACACGTCGTCGCGCGTCGCCGCGACCCTGGTCTCGACCGTCGCCACGTGCCCGACCACGACGTCCTCCGCTCCCGGCCGCGTGCGCAGCGGCCCGGTCACCTCGAGCGTGCCACCGCGTCCCGACGGCGTCGAGGTGCGGCTGCGCGCGGCGGGCGGCGCCGGGCCTGGTCGGCATCGGGTCCGTCGGGCACAGTGGCGCCGTGGGCGGGTGCGCGTGAGGCTGGACGACGACGAGCTCAACCGCGCGACGCTCGCGCGCCAGCTGCTGCTCGACCGCGCGCGCCTCCCCGTGCCCGACGCGGTGCGTCGCGTGCTCGCCCTCCAGGCGCAGCACCCCGCGTCGCCGTACCTCGCGCTGTGGAACCGCGTCGCGGACCTCGACCCGGCCGCGGTGGACGCGGCCTTCGCCGACGGCACGCTCGTCAAGGCGACCCTCCTGCGGGTCACGCTCCACGCCGTCCACCGCGACGACCACGCGATGCTGCACGCCGCGCTGCTGCCGACCCTGCGGGACGCGCGCCTCGCGCACGCGCGCTCCCTGCGGAGCGGGCTCACCGCCGAGCAGGCGGACGCCCTCGTGCCCGGCCTGCTCGCGCACGCCGCCCGGCCCCGCCCGATGGCTGACCTCGTCGCGTGGGTCGAGGCGGCGGTCGGCCCGCCCGAGGACGTGTGGTGGGCGCTGCGGCGCTACGCGCCGCTGCGGCACGCGCCCAGCGGCGGGCCCTGGTCGTTCGGCGCCCGGCCCGCGTTCGTCGCGTCCGGGCTGCCGGCGGCACCCGCGGACGCCGGCGCCGTCGCGGCCGCCCTGGCGACCCTCGTGGTCCGCTGCCTCGAGGCCTTCGGCCCGGCGTCGGTCGCCGACGTCGCACGCTTCACGCTCGTGCCGCGGCCCCGGGTCCGGGACGCGGTGACCGCGCTCGGGGACGCCCTCGTCCGGCTCGAGGGACCGGACGGCGCGGTGCTCCACGACGTCCCCGACGGGCTCCGCCCGCCGGCCGGGACGCCCGCGCCGCCACGCCTCATGGCGATGTGGGACAGCACGCTGCTCGCGTTCGACCGACCGCGCGTCGTCCCGCCCGCGTACCGGGCGGCGGTGGTGCGGACCAACGGCGACGTGCTGCCGACCCTGCTCGTCGACGGCCGGGTCGCCGGGGTGTGGCGGTCCGTCGACGGCGGCGTCGAGGCGACGTCCTTCCACCCGCTGCCCGACGACGCGTGGGAGGGCCTCGCCGCGGAGGCGCGCGGGCTCGTCGCGCTCCTCGCGGGGCGCGAGGCGCGGCCCTACGGACGGTACGACCACTGGTGGGCCAAGCCCGGGTGGCCCGACGAGGGCGAGGTGCGGCTGCTGCCGGGCTGAGCCGGGTGCCTTCCCGGCGTCGTCGGCCGGGTCTACCGTCGGGCCATGACGGACACGATCAGCCCGCGGGCCTTCCACGCGTCCGACGGCGTCGAGGACTGGCGCGTGCTCGGCGAGGGCGCGTGCGCGTTCTTCCGCACCGGCTCCTTCGCGGCCGGCGCCGGCCTCGTGCAGGCCATCAGCGAGATCACCGGCCTCGACGACGACCACCCGGACGTCGACGTCCGGTCCGACGGCGTCGTCGTCCGGCTGGTGCACGCGTCGTCCGACCACTTCGGCCTCGTGCCCCGGCACGTCGAGCTGGCCCGGCAGATCTCCGCCGTCGCGCGCGAGCTCGACGCACCGGCCGAGCCCGGCCGGCTGCACACCGTCCAGCTCTCGGTCGACGCGATGGTCATCCCCAAGGTCCTGCCGTTCTGGCGCGCCGTGCTCGGGTACGTCGCGCGCGCGGACAGCCCGGAGGAGGACGCCGTCGACCCGCTGGGCCGGGGCGCGCCGCTGTGGTTCCAGCAGATGGGCGACCCGCGCCCGCAGCGCAACCGGCTCCACGTCGACGTCTGGGTGCCGCACGACGAGGCCGACGCGCGCGTGGCGGCCGCGCTCGCCGCGGGCGGCCACCTCGTGACCGACGCGCACGCGCCGTCGTGGTGGACGCTCGCGGACTCCGAGGACAACGAGGTCGACGTCTGCACCTGGCAGCCCTCGCTCCAGGGACGCGCGGACGCCTGACGCGTGCCTGCGCCCGCTACGGCAGCGGGACCTCGACGTACTGCTCGCCCGCGACGACGGGCACCTCCAGCCGGTTCCCGGGCCCCGCGAGCGGGCACGCCCACGCCGGGTCGTAGGCGCACGACGGCTGGTAGGCGAAGTTGAGGTCGACGACGAGCGCGTCCCGGTCGCCGCCGAGGTCGGCACCCTTGACCGTGTCCAGCAGGTAGCGGCCGCCGCCGTAGGACCCGGGCGCCGGGTCCCGCACGGGCAGGAAGAGGCCGCCGCCGTACGAACCGAGCCACCAGACGTCGAGCGAGCCGACCCCGAGGTGCACGCGCCCGACGAGCTCGAACGGCACGACGCCGTCGGTGCCCGTGGTGACGTCCCACCGCCGCGGCTCGACGTCGCGGTCGACCGGGACGACGAAGCGCAGGGCAGGGTCGTAGGGCGCGACCACAGGACCGGGCCACGCGTCGCGGAACACCGGGGCGACGGGCGACGCGGGGTGCGTCCGCAGCAGCGCGGCGCGGCCCTCCACCCAGGCGCCGTGCGCGTCCGCGGGCGACGCGGTCGCCCGCACCTCGCGGTAGAGCGCCGTCACGCGCCGGCGCCAGTCGACCACGTCGAAGGAGTCCATCCGCCGACGCTATCCCGCCCCCCCGCGGGCGTGTCGGTGGTCGGGCGGAGCATGGCCGCCGTGACCGACCCGCCGGGACCCGCGCGCCGCGCGACGATCCTGCACGCCGACCTCGACGCGTTCTACGCGGCCGTCGAGCAGCGCGACGACCCGCGGCTGCGCCACCGGCCGGTCGCCGTCGGCGGAGGCGTCGTGCTCGCGGCGTCGTACGAGGCGAAGTGGCGCGGAGTCCGGACCGCCATGAGCGGCCGTGAGGCGCGCGCGCTCTGCCCGGGGCTCGTCGTCGTGCCGCCGCGGTTCGGGGCGTACCTCGAGGCCAGCCGCGCGGTGTTCGACCTCTTCCACCGGACGACGCCGCAGGTCCAGGGCGTGTCGATCGACGAGGCGTTCCTCGACGTCGGGGGCCTGCACCGGATCGACGTGCCGCCGGCCGCGATCGCCGCCCGCCTGCGCGCCCAGGTCCGGGACGAGGTCGGGCTGCCCATCACCGTCGGCGTCGCCCGCACGCCGTTCCTCGCCAAGGTGGCGAGCCGCGTGGCGAAGCCGGACGGGCTCATGGTGGTCCCGCCCGACGACGAGGAGGCGTTCCTCCACCCGCTGCCCGTCGAGCTGCTGTGGGGCGTGGGGGAGGTGACCGCGCGCAGGCTGCACGGCTACGGCCTGGTGACCGCGGGCGACGTCGCCGCGCTGCCGCAGCAGGTGCTCGTCGGGCTGCTCGGGCCGGCGGCCGGGCACCACCTCTTCGCGGTGGTCCACGGGCGCACGCCCGAGCGCGTCGTCACGGGGCGTGCGCGCGGCTCGATCGGCGCGCAGCGCGCGATCGGCCGGGGTCCCCACGACGACGCCTTCGTCCGCGCGGCGCTGCTGGGCCTCGTCGACCGCGTCGGGCGCCGGCTGCGCGCGGCGCACCGCACGGCCCGGACCGTCGTCCTGCGCCTGCGGTTCGCGGACTACACCCGCGCGACGCGGTCACGGTCGTTCGCGCACGGCACGGCGTCGTCCGAGGAGCTCGCGGCGACGGCCGCGCACCTGCTGGACGAGGCGTCGGCGCTCGTCCGCGACCGCGGGCTGACCCTCGTCGGCGTCGCGCTCACCAACCTCGCGAGCGACGCCGTCGTGCAACCCACGCTCGACCTCGCGGCCGCGGGCCGTGGCGGGCTGGACGCCGCCGTGGACGCCGTCGCGGACCGGTTCGGCACCCGCGCGGTGACGCGTGCGAGCCTCCTGCGGCCCGGTGAGGGCATCGCCGCACCCCTCCTGCCGGACGACCTGGCGTGATCGCGGGATGGCGGCAGGACCGGGCCGCCGTCATCCTCGTGGTGTCCGGTGACCCGTGACCGACGCGAGGGAGGCACGTGCACGAGGAGGCAGCACGTCGGGCGGGCCCCGCCCTGTTCGAGCACTGCGTCGACGCGGTGCTCATCACGTCGCCGGACGGCCGCACGCACGCGGCGAACCCCGCCGCCTGCCGCCTCCTCGGCTGGACGGAGGAGGAGATCTGCGCGCTCGGGCGCGGCGGGCTCGCCGACCTGTCCGACCCCCGGTGGCGCGAGGCGATCGAGGCACGCTCGCGCGACGGCTCCTGGCGCGGCCTGCTCCGCATGCACCGCGCGGACGGCTCGACCTTCGAGGCGGACCTCTCCACCGCCGTCTTCACCGATGCCGACGGTGCGGAGCGGGCCTACGCGCTGTTCCGCGACGTCTCGGCGCAGGCGGGCCTCATCGAGCAGGCGGCGACGGTGGTCGAGGTCGTCGAGTCGATCTCCGAGGCGTTCCTCGCGGTCGACGCGGAGTGGCGTCTGCGGTACATGAACACCCCGGCCCAGGAGGCGCTGCGCACCCGGTGGTCGGACGCGCGCGGCAAGGACATCTGGGAGCTCTACGCGCCGTCGCGGGGGACCGAGATCGAGCGGCGCCTCCGCCGCGTCATGCGCACCCGTGAGGCCGACGTGTTCGAGGGGTTCGACCCGCACTTCCGTCTGCACGTCGAGGTGCGCGCGAGCCCGCTCCGCGGCGGCGGGCTGAGCATCTCGTTCCACGACATCTCGACGCGCCACGAGGCCGCGCAGGAGCGGGAGCGCCTCCTGACGTCGGAACGGGAGGCGCGGTCCGCGGCGGAGGCGGCCCAGGACGAGCTCCGCCACCGCGCGAGCCACGACGAGCTGACCTCCCTGCTCAACCGCACGGGGCTGCTCGAGCGCTTCCGCGAGGCCGTCCAGCGCACGGGCGCCGCGACGACGTCGGTCGTCTTCGCCGACCTCGACCGGTTCAAGCTGGTCAACGACAGCCTCGGGCACGCGACGGGGGACCTCGTGCTCGCCGAGGTCGCCGGCCGCCTCGCGGCGCTCACGCCACCCGGCGCGCTGCTCGCCCGCTTCGGCGGGGACGAGTTCGTCAGCGTGCTGTTCGACGCCACGACCGCCGAGGTCGACGCCTTCGCCGCGTCGGTGCTGCGCGCCGCCAGCGATCCCGTGCAGCTCGGCCACCGCTCGCTGCACGTCGGGGCGAGCGCGGGCATCAGCCGGGTCAGCGGCCCGCCGGACCTCGGCGCGCTGCTGCGCGAGTCCGACGCCGCGCTCTACCGGGCGAAGGACGCCGGCCGTGAGCGCGCCGCGTGGTTCGACGAGAGCGTGCACACCGGCCTCCTCCACCGGGTCGAGACCGAGCGGGGCCTGCGGGCCGCGATCGCGGACGCCCAGCTCGCCCTGCACTTCCAGCCCGCCTTCGACGTCACCTCGGGCGAGGCGGAGCACGTCGAGGCGCTCGTACGGTGGCGGCACCCGTCGCGCGGGACGGTCCTGCCCGGCGAGTTCATCGGCGTCGCCGAGGAGTCGGGCCTCATCGAGCCCCTCGGGCGCTGGGTGGTCGAGGAGGCGACGCGCCAGCTCGCACGCTGGCAGGACGTGCCCGACCTGCGGGTATGGGTCAACGTGTCCCCGCGTCAGCTCGCCTCCCCGTCGTTCGCGGACGGTCTCGGCGAGACCCTGGCCGCGGCCGGGGTGCCCGCGCACCGTCTCGGGATGGAGGTCACCGAGTCCGCGTTCGCCGACGACGCCGACCTCGCGGCCCAGGTGCGCGAGGTCCGGGCGCTCGGCGTGCACGTGGCGATCGACGACTTCGGCACCGGCTACAGCTCGCTCGCGCGGCTCACGCAGGCGCCCGTCGACGTCATCAAGGTGGACCGGTCCTTCGTGCACGGCGCGCAGGAGCCCCACGGCTACGCCGTGCTCCAGGGCATCGTGCAGCTCGCCCACTCGCTCGGCGCCGCAGTCATCGCGGAGGGCGTGGAGACGAAGCACCAGCTCGAGCAGGTCGTGCGCGCCGGGTGCGACTGGGCGTCCGGGTACCTCCTGGCGCGGCCCAGCGACCCGGGCGACGTCACGTGGCGCGTCCCGGGCGACGTGCGGGTTCCCTGAGGGCGGCCGGCGCTGATCGGCGACCGCGCTCGCGCGGGACGCGGGCCTAAGCGTGGACTTATATAAGGCGTTGGTGATAGAAAGTGTCCGTGCACGCGTTCGACGTCCTCAGTGACCCGGTCCGCCGCCGCATCCTCGAGCTGCTCCGTGAGGAGCGGTCCGCCGGGGAGGTGGCGGCGGCGATCGGCGCGGAGTTCGGGATCAGCCAGCCGGCCGTGTCGCAGCACCTGCGCGTGCTGCGCGAGAACGGGTTCGCCCGCGTGCGGGCGGAGGGCACCCGTCGCCTCTACGTCGTCGAGGCCGCGTCGCTGCGGGACGTCGACCGCTGGCTCGAGCCGTTCCGCCAGTTCTGGGACCAGCGCCTCGACGCCCTGGGCACGGAGATCGCGCGCGGACGCCGGGAGCGGCGTCGCACGTCCACCACCGAGGAGGAGTGAGAGATGTTCGACATGCTCGAGGAGATCGCCGCCATCCACCGCGCGGTCGCGGTCGACAGCACGGCCGACGTCGTCTCCGTGACGGTCGCGCGCACGTACGACGCCGACGCCGACGACGTCTGGGACGCGCTCACCAGCCCGGAGCGCCTGCCGCGCTGGTTCTACCCCGTGACCGGCGACCTCGTCGTCGGCGGGTCGTTCCAGCTCGAGGGCAACGCGGGCGGCGACGTCCTCGCGTGCGAGCGGCCGACCCTCCTGCGCGTGACCTTCGGGGGTCCGCAGAGCGTGGTCGAGGTCCGCCTCGCCGAGACGCCGGCGGCGACGACGGTCGAGCTGACGCACACGGTTCCCCTCGCGATGGCGGGCAGCGGCGCCGGCGCACTGTTCGTCGGTCCCGGCTGGGACGGCGCGCTCGTCGCCCTCGCCCGGCACCTGCGCGGCGAGCTCACGGGCGACCCGCTCGCGGCCGCGGACGCCCCCGAGATGATCCGGTTCAACCGGGAGTCCGTCGACCGCTGGACCGCCGTGGTCGAGCGCTCGGGGACGGCGGGCGACGCCGAGGTCGCGGGTGCGCGCGAGATGGCGCTGGCCCAGTACACGACGGTCCCGACCGCGGAGGGCTGACCGCCCCCGGGGACGGCGGCGGGCTCCGGGCGGGCTCGGACGGGCTCGGGCGGGCTCGGACGGTCTCGGCCTGCTCGGGCCGGCTCGGGCGACGGGCGGGCCCGGCCTACGACCCGGCGACCGACCGCGCCGTGGCGACGCCCTCCGCGACGCACCGCCGCAGGGCGTCGTCGTCCGCGACCACCTCCGCGGGCACGTGCAGCCAGCCGGCCATGGCGCGGCCGCGCATGACGAAGGGCTCGACCCGCGGGTCGTCGGCGATCGACCCCGGCTCGTCCGGGCGGACCCGCAGGAGCATCCCACCGCGGCCGCTCGCGCTCACCGCGAGGCTGCCGTCCACGAGGAAGGCGAGCCCGCCGAACATGCGCTTCTCGACCACGCCCGGCTCGCCCTCGACGGCGTCACGGATCCGGTCGGCGAGCTCGACGTCGTAGGCCATGCGGGCATCCTGCCGCCGGCGACCCCGGAGGACCAGGGGTCGCCGGCGTGGGGTCACCGCGTGCTCAGCACCTGGCTGACGAACCGGGCCGACCGCTCCCGCAGCTCGCCGATGCGCCTCTGGACGATCGCCTCACGCGCCGCGGCGTCGGCGTGCGTGCCGGCCTCGGCCCGCGTGGGTGTGCGGCGGACGTTCTGCGAGCACGTGAACTCGGTGCACACGAGGGTGCCGATGGTGTCGCCGCGCCGCCCGACGGCGCCCCCGCGGCGCGCCACGTAGAGGCTCACGTCGTCGGTCGCGACCACGTCGGTGCACCACGCGCACACGCCCTTGCGGCGCACGCGGCTGCTGCCGCGGTCGGCGGCGCGCAGCAGGACGCCGGCGGGGCCGTCGTCGAGCGCGACGACGACGTACGCCGACAGGGGCGCCTTGCGGTCCCGCCACCCCAGGTAGTCGAGGCGCTCCCAGGGGAGCGCGGCCAGGTCGGGGAGGGTCGCCTGGCTCGCCTCACGCCGGCTGGCGTTGGCGAAGCACGCGCGGATCTGCTTCTCGGTCAAGGGGTCCATGGGTTCTCGGCTCTCGCAGCGTCACGGTCGCCCGTCCCCGCGCGCCGCGGCCGTCGAGGCGCGGCGAGCACGCTCCGCGGCGACGGCGCGGCGCGCGCGGGCCGGGGGGGGGGGGGGGGGGGGGGGGGCGCGCCCGCCGGCCCGAGCCCGGTCGCGACCGTCGGCGCGGTGGGGCGAGGACTCAGGGGTGCGGGACGCGGGAGCGGCGGTCGCCTGAGCAGGCCACGGCGGCCACCCCGCAACCCGCGGTGACGTCCCGCATCGCTCGCTCCTCGTCCGGACCCCGACCGCGGTCAGCGCGGTCGACGCGACGATCGTACGCGAAGGGCTCGCCCGCACGGCGTCGCACGGGGCAGGCCGAGGGCCCGGGACCGTGCGGTCCCGGGCCCTCGGTCGTCGGTGTGCGTCAGGACTCGCCGTCGTGCGCGTGGCCGCCGTCGCTGCCGACCGTGCCCTCGGGACCGGCCGGCGCGGGGATCGTGAACCGCCCCGGCACCTTCTTGCCCACGACCCCGTTGACCGTCTCGGTCGAGTACGCGTAGGTGAGGACCGCCGTCGCGATGGCGTCGGAGTTCACGTCGAGAGCCTCGAGCGAGAGGTTGTCGATCGTGTCGCACGCGAGGTGGTAGCACGGGTCGAACTGCTCGCCCGGGGTGCCGCCCCAGATCTCCGCCTGCTCCTCGGTCTTGACCACCTCGGCGCCCGTGAACAGCCCGCCCGCGGGGATGCCGGCCAGGATGAACGCCTGGTAGTCGCTGCGCCCGCTGAACTCGGCGTCGTCGTAGGGGATGCCCATCTTCGTGTAGTAGCCCTCGAAGAGGTCCTCGATCTGGACCGACCCCTCGGGCACGACGACGGGCGCCGGGAAGCCGGACTGGTCGCCGTCGTAGACCATGAAGATGTAGTTGGGCGACGCGACCATGTCGAAGTTCAGGTAGAGCGCGATCTCGTCGAGACCCGCCTGGTCGAGCCCGGCGACGTACGCGCGCGAGCCGAGCAGCCCGCTCTCCTCGGCGCCCCACCACGCGAAGCGCAGCGTGTTCTGCGGCGTGAGCGTGCCGAGCTGCTCGGCGATCTCGATGAGGGCGGACGAGCCGCTGCCGTTGTCGTTGATGCCCGGTCCCCGCTGGACCGAGTCGAGGTGGGCCCCGGCCATGACGACGTTGTCCGGGTTGCGGCCCGGGAGCTCGGCGATGACGTTGACCTGCGGGCGCTGCTCGGGCGGGTCGACCTTGACCCGCGCCGTCGAGCCGGCGGCCGCGAGGGCGACGCCGTCGGCGAACGACGCGCCCACGACGGGGATCGAGGCCGGCGTCTGGTTCTCGCCGAGCAGCGTCCCGGTGATGAGGCCCGAGCGGTCGGGCGTGTTGCCCTGGTTGAAGATGATCACGGCCTCGGCGCCCGCCTCCTGGGCGTTGATCGCCTTGATCCCGAACTCGCACGTCCCGCGCTGGATGAGCGCGATGTCGGCGGGGCCGCTGAAGTCCAGGCCGACGAAGTCGGCGTCCTCGCAGCCGCTGGTCACCGGCGCGTACGGGGGCGTGAGCACGACGTCGACCGGCACGACCTGCCCGGTGACCTCGCCGTAGCCGGTGGCCGTGAACACGCCGGTCTCGTAGGTCGCCGAGACGGGCGTGACCTGCTCGAGCTCGGCCGGGGCGACGAAGGTGAAGTCGAACTCGTCGAGCTCCACGGTCCAGCCCGCGGCCTCGAGGCGCTCGACGACGTACTCGACGCTCGCGGTGTAGCCCGTGGTGCCGGCTGCGCGGTTGCCGCCGTTCGCGTCGGCGATGGCCTGGAAGGCCTGCTGGTGCTCGAGCACGCCCTCGACGCGCACGCACTCGAGGAGCTTCTGGTAGGTGTTGTTGGTGCGGGTGTCGCACGCGCTGGTCGAGGGCGCGGCCGCTGCCGGTCCGGCCGCGACGGTCGCGGCGGCGACGAGAGCGGAGGTGGCGAGCGCGATCGGCGCGCGCCTCCTGTCCTGCGTGGGGAGCATCGTCGGTCCCTTCGATCGGGGCGCCCAGGTGTCGCCCGATCTCTCGGACGATAGGTCAGACGCCGCCTCCCGTACACCCATTCGGGTGAACGGACGGCCTCACCGGGGCAGCGACCGGAGCGATCGTGGCCACCGCGCATCCGTCGCGGCGCCTGCCGGCGTAGTGCCTGTGAGGTCCGGGACCGCCCGGACCCGGACCCGCACCCTCGGAGGTCACCATGTCCAGGAAGCTCGCCACCGCCCTCGCCACCTCGGCCGTCCTCGTCGGCTCCGTCCTCGTCGCGGCGCCGGCCACCGCGGCCCCCGCCGACGCCGGGGCCGCGTGCGTCCAGGCAGGCCTGGGGACGCTCAAGGACCTCGGCCTGCTGCAGGCCGCGGCGCAGAAGACCGTCGACTACTCGACCCTCGCCGACCCGGTGGACGGGCCGATCTTCGCCGAGCTGCCCGAGGGCAGCTACCTCTCGCTCGGCCAGGTGGTGAAGCTCCACCGGACGAGCCCCGAGCTCTTCGCCTGGTGCGGCTGAGCCTCACGCGGTGAGGCCGGCGTGCGGGGGTGGCGCGGTCGACCGGGGACGGTCGGCGGCGTCATGCGAGGGGAACCCGCGCGCCGGCCGCAGCCCGAGCACGGCTCACAGGACCGTGAAGCCGTCGGGCAGCCCGCGCCGCCCGGTGGCGGCGAGCAGCAGCGGGCCCGCGAGGTCGGGGGCTCCCGCGGCGAGGTCCGCGACCAGGCGCAGGGCCTGCGCCGCCGGGCGGGCGGGCGGCTCGGCGGGCTCGCCGAGCGCTGCCGCGAGGTCGAGCGTGTGGACCACGAGCTCGAACGTGCGCGTGGGCACGTAGTCGGCCAGGCGCATGCCCCCGGCGACCGTGGTGACGAGCTCGGTCCCGTCCGTCCGGTCGAGCAGCGGCAGCACACGCGCCGCGATGGTCGCGACGGCGGCCGCCGGGTCCGCCCCGAGGGCCGCGCCGGCGTCCCGCCCCCGCTGGGCGACGTCGGGCCCGGCCGCGATCGCGCGCGTCGCGCGGTAGTACTCGACGGTCGTCGGGACGTCGACGCTTGCGGCCGGCGTGGCGAGGTACGCCTCGATCGTGAGCAGCGACCGGCTCGTGTGGCCGACGAGCGCGCGGACGTCCCACTCGCCGAGCCCGGGATGCGACCAGCGGTCGCCCACGAGCGCTGCGGTCGCGACGAACCACGCCGCCGCCTCGGCGACGACGCCGCGTGCCTCGGTCCAGGTGGGGCCCATGGCGTGACTATGGCAGCCCGGGTGCCGGCGGTCGACGTCGGCCCGTGTGCGGCGCGGCCCCGTGCACCGGAACGGCGCGACGTGTGCCCGCAGCGGCCTCAGCCGTCGCGGCGCTCGGCGAGCGCCGCGCGCCAGGCGAGGTCCCGGTGGATCCGCTCGGGCGCCAGGCCGGCCGCCGCGAGCACCGCGAACATGACCTCGGGCGGGTGCGCGAACGCGCGGTACTCGCGTCCCACGAGGCGCTGACGCGCCGCGTCCAGCGCGACGACGCCGCGCGTGAGCAGGGTGCGCGGCGGGTAGGAGAAGACGAGCAGGCGCCGGGCGCGCGACGCCGCCGCGCCCAGCAGACGCCGGTAGTCCGGGTAGCAGCAGACGACGCGGTGCAGGACGACGACGTCCGCGTCGTCCGCCGCGTCCGCGTCGACGGCCAGGTCCGCGATGCGGCGCGTCACGCGGCCCGTGAGGCCGGCCTCCGCGACCAGCCGCGCGGCCTCCGCGTCGTAGGCGGGCGAGAGCTCGAGGTTGGTCGCGGTCGCCGCGCCGCGCCGCAGGAGCTCGAGGTGGATCGCACCGACCCCGCCGCCGATCTCGAGCACGCTCGCGCCCTCGATGCCGCGCCGCTCGAGCGCCGACACCATCGCCTCGGCGGACCGGCTCAGGCCCTGCGAGCGATAGGCGGCCGCGCTGCGTCGCGCGAACCGGTCGTCGAACTCCCGGTCGCACCCGCGGGGGTCGCAGCAGTCGGCCACGGGGGCATCCTCCTCCTGGGCCGGGCGCTGCGTCGCCCCAACTCGGGGCGATCCGCGGGCTACGGCTCGAACCTGCGCCAGCGGCCCTCGGAGACGACCTCGACGGTGCCGTCGACGACCTGGATCGCCGTCTGCTCGTCGATGGCGTAGGACGGGACGTCGAGGCCGGCGGCCCAGCGCTCGGCGTGCGCCATGGTGTTGCTCGGGAAGGCGTCGAGGTGGGGGAAGATCGCGAAGTCGACGACGCCCAGCGTGCGGTCGTCCGGCGCGCCGGCCCACTCGACGAAGAGGTCGCCGATGCGTGGCGTCATGACCATGCTGCCCGCGCTCACCCCCACCCAGACCGTGTGGGCCAGCGACGGCAGCAGGTCGGCCAGCCCCGACTCGCGCACCCAGTGGCTCAGGAACGTCGCGTCACCGCCGTCGACGAGCAGCACGTCGGCCTCACGCACCCAGGGCACCCAGCGCTCCGCGCCGATGCTCGGCAGCGCCGTGAGCTCGAGCACGCCGAGCGACGCCCAGCCCAGCCCCGTGAGGTGCTCGAACCCCGGCGCTGCGGAGACGAGACCCGCCACGCTCGCCGGACCGCACATCGGGTGGCCCCACTGGGCCGTCGGCACGCACAGCGCGCGCGACTCGGCGACGGGCGTGCCGAGCAGCCGCTCGAGCGCGGCGTGGATGCTCGGGTTGGTGACGCCGCCGGACGTGAGCAGGAGCTTCACGAGTGCCTCCTCGTGGGTTCGTGGGACGAGGGGTGCAGACCCGGGCGGGGACGAGAAGTCATCGCCACGACGAGTCGGGGATCTCACCTGCGGTCAGGTCGATGTCCGCCGGCCCTCGCTCCGTGGCCATGCGGCGTCGCCTCAGGGGGACCGCGTGCCGAGTGACGGAACCAGCCACCAGGCCTGCGACTCATCAGTACGTTGACGCTGCCGGCACTGCCGCCGCCAACGACCAGCGTCCCGGGGGAAAGGTGCATCGCACTCGCGCTCGCCGCATCACCGGGCCGACCGCCAGGCCCGCGCACACGCTGCGTCTGCTGACGCCGGGCACCCTCACCCCCGGTACGACCGGGCCACAGGCGACCGCGCTCGTCGGTACCACCCGCGTCGCCCCCGCCGCCCTGGTCGAGGTCAGGACACCGGGCACCGTCCGTGTCGACGGGCCTGCCGAGCTCGCGGCGACCATCGCGGCCGGGCGGGTCGCGGCGACCGGTGCGATCACGGTCAGGTCCCGATGAGCGCCGGAGAGGGCCACGTGGACCCACGGCGGCCCAGGTACGGGCCCCTGGTTGCTGCGTGCCTGCTGAGCCTGCTGGTCGCAGGCCTCGCAGCCTTCATCGGGCACCTGGCGGGTGGCTCGTTCGCGGGCAAGGACCCGGAGCCGGCTGCCGCGTGGATCGGCTGGGGCATCGCCGGCATCGCCCTGGGGGCACCCGTCGCCGGCCTTCCGAAGCTCGGGTTCGCGGTGCGTCGGCCTGTCGCGTTCGCGGCGGGCACCGTCGTGGCCCTCGCGGTCACGGTCGCGGGCGCGTCCTACTCCACCCTGGTGCCGTGAGTCGCCGCCTCGCGACGTCGCACTGACCCAGGGCACGGCGAACGCCCGTCCCGGAGCCCCTGGGGGCCTTCGTCGTGGTGCTGGGGTCAGGTCCCGGCACCGGCGTGGAGCTGGTGCGAGGACCTCTGGTCCGACCGAGCACGGAGCCAGTCGTCCGAGCGCAGCGAGGCCCGCCCCCAGCAGGGGAACGGGCCTCGTGGCAATCACCAAGGACGTCGTCGCGATCGCGACGACCTCCGTGTGTGGAGGTGGCGGGAATCGAACCCGCGTCCGATGGCAGTGAAACAGGTCTTCTCCGGGCGCAGTCTGCTGATGATTTTCTCAGCCCCAGCGATCACGCAGACGAGTCGCTGACGGGCTCAGCCGTCTGAGAGTCCCCGCAGCGCCGACGGCGAACGCTGCGAGCAGTGGCTCTCTAGATGACGCCAGACACTGAGTCGAGAGCTACCTCAGGCTGACGGACTTCAGGACTCGCTCAGGCGGCGAGTGCGAAGTCGGTGCGCTTGGAATCGGCACCTATGGGTTTGCAGGGAGCGTTAATGAGATAACCCTGCATCCTCAGCCCGCTTCTCCTGGAACGACGACCATCGTCGAAACCGATCACCCCCTGTGCAGTTGTCAACTACCCGGCCCGGGACGAGGTCCGCGGATCGAGCAGGTCCAGCGTACGGCACAACGCGCCCGCCGTCGCCGGCATTCCCCGAGGTCAGCCGTGCGGGGGCCGGTTCTGGAACGACGCCGGCGCCGCGGGCGCCGGATCCGTTCCAGGACCGGGTCCTCGCGTGCTAGGCGGTCGCCTTGGCGCGGTAGAGGTCGTGGTCAGCGGCGCGGAACCAGTCGTCGAAGTCCTCGCCGCGCCAGGTCGCGACGCCTGCCGACCACGCGCACAGGTCCGACCGCAGGCGCTCGAGGACCGGGGCGGCGTCGGCGGCGTCGGTGCGGGGGAGCAGGAGCATGAACTCGTCGCCGCCGTACCGTCCGACGACGTCGTCGGCCCGCAGGGCCCGGCGCCAGCTGCGCGCGAGGCCGGACAGGACGGCGTCCCCGGCCGCGTGCCCGTGGACGTCGTTGATGAGCTTGAAGTCGTCGAGGTCGACGACGGCCAGCGTGAGCGGGCGGCCCGAGCGCGCCGCGCGCGCCATCTCGAGCTCCGCGGCGACCCGGAACGCACGCCGCGACAGCGCGCCCGTGAGCTCGTCGGTCGTCGCCTCGAGGCGCAGGTCGACGATGCGTCCGTTGAGCACGAGCGCCATGCTCGCGATGGTGGCCATGAGGAAGAACCACGTCTGCGGGGCCGACGTCGCACCGGACGCCCACAGCCCGACGCCCAGGCCGGCACCGATCCCCGTGAGGTGGCGAAGCAGCAGACGGCGACGGTGGAACGCCGCCGAGAAGATGCCGATCCACAGGAACGAGATCGCGGTGACGATGGTCCCGTTCGGCGTCGTCGAGGCACCCACGCACAGCGAGACCAGCGCCGTCGCGGTGCCGAGCACGGTGTGCAGGTGCCACGCCCGCGCGCGGGCGTCTGCACGGTGGAGCGCGAGCGCGAGGCCGAGCGCGACGACGCACAGGACCGCGCCGAGCGTGCGAGGCGCCGTCGGGCTGAAGGGCACGAGCGCGGTCACGCCGACGACGGCGCCCGCGAGCAGGCACGCCCGGGCGAGCACGCGTGCCTCGTCCCGGCGGGTCAACCGCCCCTGACTACGTGCTCCCACGTCCGCTCCTCGCGGGCCGCCCCCGCGGCCCTCACCGGTTTCATCGGCGTCCTCGACGGCGGCGTGAGCGCCGGACGTCACCGTCTCGACGGGCGGGCACCCGCTCCGAGCGCGGCCCGCGGGACAGAGGCCGCCGGCCAGCGGGTGAGGGGTCAGGCGTTCTTGCGCAGGCTCATCGCCGCCTGGGCCTCGCGGTTCTCCTGCCGCTCGCGCAGCGCGTGGCGCTTGTCGTACTCCTTCTTGCCTCGCGCGAGCGCGATCTCGACCTTGGCCCGGCCGTCGACGAAGTAGAGGGCGAGCGGGACGATCGTGCGGCCCTTCGCCTGGCTCTCGCGCTCGAGCTCCTCGATCTGGCGCCGGTGCAGGAGCAGCTTGCGCTTGCGCCGGGGCGCGTGGTTGGTCCAGGTGCCCTCGGTGTACTCCGGGATGTGGACGCCCTCGAGCCACGCCTCGCCGCGGTCGATGCTCGCGAAGCCGTCGACGAGGGACGCCCGGCCCGCGCGGAGCGCCTTGACCTCGGTGCCCGTGAGCACGAGACCCGCCTCGAACGTGTCGTCGATGTGGTAGTCGTGCCGCGCCTTCTTGTTCGACGCGACGAGCTTGCGTCCCGTCTCCTTGGCCATGCCACCAGGCTAGGGGATGGGTGCGACAGCGGTCGCCCGAGTTCCCGGCGACCGGAGCCGGGTCAGCCGCTGATCATCGGGCGGGGGTCGACCGTGCTGCCGTCCACGTACACCTCGTAGTGCAGGTGGCACGCGGCCGACGTCCCGGTGTTGCCGGCGTAGCCGATGAGCTGGCCCTGCGACACGGACTGCCCGGCGGAGACCGCGAAGCTGGTCATGTGGTTGTAGCTCGCCATGAGCGACGAGCCGTTCCAGTACCCGTGGTTGAGCATGACCTGGTTGCCGAAGCCGCTGCGCGCACGCGCCCACTCGACCGTCCCGCTCGCGGCCGCGTAGAGCGGGGTCCCGCAGTAGGTGCGGATGTCCGTGCCGGCGTGCAGGCGCCAGTAGTGCAGGATCGGGTGGAACCGCATGCCGTAGTCCGAGGTCACGACCATCGGGCTGACCGAGCTCGGGTTGATGAACGGGCGCGCGGCGGTCGACCCCTGGGACGGCGCCGGACGGCCCGCGGCGGCAGCGGCCGCCGCCTCCTCGCGACGCCTCTGCTCCTGCGCCGCGACGATCGCCTGGAGGTCCGCCTCGAGCTGGGCCTGCTGCGCGGCGAGCTGCTGCTCCTGCTGGAGCATCGTCGCCTTGGCCGCCTCGATCTCCGCCGCCTTGGCCGTGGCCTGCGCCTGGAGCTGCTCGAGCTCGAGCTTTCGTGCCTCGGCGGCCGCGCGCGCCGCCTCGGCCTCGACGACCTTGGCGTCGGCCTCGGCCTTGAGGGCCGTGATCTCCTCGCGCACCGCGGTGAGCCGCACCTGTCGGTTGCGGTTGACGCCGTTGATCTGCTCGAGGTCGCGCAGCGCCTGGGTCTGGGTGCGCAGCGCCGTCGACGCGAGCGCCGACTGCTCGACGAACTCCTCGCTGCTCGTGGCGTCGAGCACGGCCGAGAGCGAGGACTGCGTCATGTCGCCCTTGTAGGCGTTGCGCGCCATCTGACCGATCGCCACGCGGGTCTGGTCGGCGCGCTCGGTGTCGGTCGCGATCTGCGTCGTGATCGTCGCCTCCTCCGCCTCGGCGACGACGAGGCGCTCGGCGATGATCGCCGCCTCGCGCTGGAGCCGCGCGAGCGTCTCCTCCGCGACGGCGAGCTGCTGCTCGGCGACGGGGATCTGCGCCTGGATGCCCTGGAGCTCGGCGTACGCCTGCACCAGCGCGGCGTCCGTGTGCTCGAGCTCGGTCTGCAGCGCCTCCATCGCGGCGTCGACGGCGGCCTGGTTCGCCTCGTTCTGCGCGCGCTGGTCGTCGTACTCGTCGGCCGACGCCGGCACGGTCGTCAGCGCGAGCGCGGCGACGAGCAGCATCGCCCAGGGCGCACGCAGGCGTCGGGCGAGGCGACGGGGGAGGGAGGTCCGGCTCGGCATGGGCGTCACACCTTCGTGTATCGGCTCAGGGTGACGACGCTTGACACCGCGGCGAGCCCGATCGCGACGACGAGCAGCACGGGCGCGAGCGTCCAGACCGCGTCGGTGCCGATGTACTGGACGAACTGCACCTCGCCCGCGAGCCAGTCCTCGACGAGGTACCGCACCCCGAACCACAGGCCGGCGACGGAGAGCGCCGCCCCGATCGTCGCCGCGATCGCGCCCTCGAGCATGAACGGCAGCTGGATGAAGAGGTTGGACGCGCCGACGAGGCGCATGATCCCCGTCTCGCGGCGCCGGCTCATCGCGGACAGCCGGATCGTCGTCGTGATGAGCAGCACCGCGGCGAGGAGCATGACGGCGGCGAGCCCGGCCGCGACGAGGCTGGACCGGTTGAGCACGAGGATGAGCGGCTCGATCACCTGCCGCTGGTCGCGGACCTCCTCGACGCCTGCCACGCCCGTGAAGGCGTCGGAGACCACCTGGTACTGCTCGGGGTCGACCAGCGCGACGCGGAACGACGCCTGGAGCTGGTCGGCGGTGACGCCCTGCGCCCACCACTCGTCCGCGAAGCGCTCCTGGAACGCGACGTACGCGTCGTCCTTGCTCTCGTAGTAGACCTGCTCGACGTAGGGCGCGAGCGACTCGGACTCGAGCTGGTCGCGCAGCACCTCCGTCTGCTCGGGCGTGATCTCGCCGCCCGCGCACGTGGGGGAGTCGGAGTCGCTCGGGCACAGGAAGATCGAGACCTCGACCTTGTCGTACCAGTCGTCCTTCATCTGGTCGATCTGCAGCTGGAGCAGGCCGGCCGCGCCGACGAAGGTGAGCGACACGAAGGTCACGAGGACGACCGAGATCGTCATCGAGAGGTTGCGGCGCAGGCCGAGGCCGATCTCGGACAGGATGAACTGGAGTCGCATGGTTCCTCAGCGGGTCGATCCGTAGACGCCGCGCGACTGGTCGCGGACGAGCTGCCCGTCGTCCAGCTCGATGACGCGCTTGCGCATCTGGTCGACGATCTCGTCGTCGTGGGTGGCCATGACGACCGTGGTGCCGGTGCGGTTGATCCGGTCGAGCAGGCGCATGATCCCGACCGACGTCGTCGGGTCGAGGTTCCCGGTGGGCTCGTCGCACAGGAGGATCGAGGGCCGGTTGACGAAGGCCCGCGCGATCGCGACGCGCTGCTGCTCGCCGCCCGAGAGCTCGTGCGGGCGGCGCTTCTCCTTGCCGCCCAGACCGACGAGCTCGAGCGTGTCCGGCACGGTCGTCATGATGTGGTGGCGCGGCTTGCCGATCACCTGGAGCGCGAACGCGACGTTCTCGAAGACCGTCTTGTTGGGCAGCAGGCGGAAGTCCTGGAAGACCGCGCCGATCTGCCGCCGCAGGTGCGGGACCTTCCAGGTCGACAGCGTCGAGAGGTCGCGCCCGGCGACGTAGACCGTGCCGGCCGTCGGGCGCTCCTCGCGCAGCACGAGCCGCAGGAAGGTCGACTTCCCCGAGCCGGACGCGCCGACGAGGAAGACGAACTCCCCGCGCTCGACCTCGAGGTCGACGGCGTCGAGCGCCGGGCGGGCGCCGCGCGCGTAGACCTTGGTGACGTTCTCGAATCGGATCACAACGTGGAGCCAGTCGTCGGGGGCGGGGGCCGTGGCGGTCGTCGCCGCGACCGCACCGTTTCGAGCGTAAGCAGGCACGACGACGCCTCCGGGCGGGACACGCCGCCGTCACCCGACCTGTGAACGCGCCCCAGGCGTCGTCGTGCGCCGTACCCCCACATACCGGGCACCCCCCGGGCCCGGATGCTCGGTTCCGAGCGTCCGTGCAGCCGGAGGTGTCCTGGACGTGCCGATGTGCACGGACGCTCGCGTTCGAGCGTCCGTACCCGGGGGCCGGGGGTCAGGAGTCGGCGCCCCCGCGGCGGCGCCAGCGGATGCCGGCCTCGATGAAGTCGTCGATGTCGCCGTCGAACACGGCCGACGGGTTGCCGACCTCGTGCTCCGTCCGCAGGTCCTTGACCATCTGGTACGGCTGGAGGACGTAGGAGCGCATCTGGTCGCCCCAGCTCGCCTTGATGTCGCCCGCGAGCTCCTTCTGCGTGGCCTTCTCCTCGGCCTGGCGCAGCAGGAGCAGCCGCGACTGCAGGACGCGCAGGGCGGCGGCGCGGTTCTGGATCTGGCTCTTCTCGTTCTGCATCGACACGACCGTGCCGGTCGGCAGGTGGGTGAGGCGCACGGCGGAGTCGGTCGTGTTGACCGACTGGCCGCCGGGGCCCGACGAGCGGAACACGTCGACCTTGAGCTCGTTCTCGGGGATGTCGATGTGGTCGGTCTGCTCGATGAGCGGGACGACCTCGACCGCGGCGAACGACGTCTGACGGCGGCCCTGGTTGTCGAACGGCGAGATGCGCACGAGGCGGTGCGTCCCCGCCTCGACCGAGAGGTTGCCGAAGGCGTACGGCACCTTGACCTCGAAGGTCGCCGACTTCAGGCCCGCCTCCTCCGCGTAGGACGTGTCGAGCACGGCGGTCGGGTAGCCGTGGCGCTCGGCCCAGCGCAGGTACATGCGCAGGAGCATCTCGGCGAAGTCGGCCGCGTCGACGCCGCCCGCGCCCGCGCGGATGGTCACCACGGCCTCGCGGGAGTCGTACTCGCCGTTGAGGAGCGTGCGGACCTCGAGCGCGCCGAGGTCCTTGCGCAGCGTGACGAGCTCCGCGTCGGCGTCGGCGAGCGTGTCGGCGTCGTCCTCCTCCTGCGCCATCTCCACGAGCGTCTCGAGGTCCTCGAGGCGCTGCTCGAAGCCCGCGATGCGGTCGAGCTCGGACTGCGCGTGCGAGAGCGCGGACGTCACCTTCTGGGCGGCCTCCGCGTCGTCCCACAGGTCCGGGGCCGAGGCCTTCTCGGAGAGGTCGGCGATGCGGGCCCGCAGGGCCTCGGGGTCGCTCACGGCGCTGATGGTGCCGAGGGTCGCGCGCAGCGCGGCGATCTCGGAGGGGAAGTCGGTGGCTGCCACGACCGTCCAGGCTATCCGAGCCCGCGGGCCCCGCGCTCCGCGGCCTCTTGCCAGCGGGGTACGGGACGCACCTAGGATCTTCGGCAGGCGAACAAAGTCCCGGCGCGCCCGCCACCCCCTTGAGTCGAAGACGAGCGAGATGACCGCCTCCACCCACGTCCCCGGGACCGTCGTGCCCGCCGCCGAGCCGCTCCACGACGGCTGGTGGCTCCAGGCGGTCGACGGACCGTTCCCCGACGCGCTCCGCGACCGCGCCGTGCCGGCCACGGTGCCGGGCAGCGCGCACACCGACCTGCTCGCGGCGGGCCTCATCCCCGACCCGTACCTCGACCGCAACGAGGAGGCGCTCGTCTGGGCGCACCGCACCCACTGGCGCTGGACGACGGCGTTCGCCGCGCGTGCCGCCGCCGACGGCGAGCGCGTCGACCTCGTGCTCCAGGGGCTCGACACGGTCGCGACGGTGGACCTCAACGGCACCGTCGTCGCGCGCACCGCGAACATGCACCGCTCGTACCGCGTCGACGTGCGGGACCTCCTCGCCGACGGGGAGAACGCGCTCACCGTCGACGTCCGGCCAGCGATCGAGCACGCCGAGGAGCTGGAGCGGACGCTCGGCCGGCGCGCCCACGTCTACGACCACCCGTTCAACATGGTCCGCAAGATGGCCTGCTCGTTCGGCTGGGACTGGGGGCCCGACCTCCAGACGGCGGGCATCTGGCGCCCGGTCGCCCTCGAGCGCTGGCGCGTGGCCAGGCTCGCCCAGGTCCGCCCGCTCGTCACGGTCGACGACGTCGCCGGGGACCGGCCCACGGGCCGCGTCGCGGTGCACGTCGAGGTCGAGCGCTCCGGGCTCGGCGACGACGACGTCGACCTCACCCTGCGCGCCGAGGTGGCCGGACGCTCCGCCGAGGTCGTCGTGCCCGCGGGCGCCCACGCCGCGGTCGTGGAGGTCGAGGTGCCCGACGTCGCGCTGTGGTGGCCGCGGGGCTACGGCCAGCAGCCGCTGCACGACCTCGCCGTGACGCTCGCGCGACCGGGCGGGGAGACGCTCGGCCTGGTCGAGCGCCGGATCGGGTTCCGCACCGTCGAGGTGGACCGCACCCCCGACGAGCACGGCACGCCCTTCACGATCGTCGTCAACGGTCGACCTGTCTTCGCCAAGGGCGCGAACTGGATCCCGGACGACCACCTCCTCACGCGCGTCGACCGGGACCGGTACGCGCGGCGCCTCAGGCAGGCCGTGGACGCGAACCTCAACCTCCTGCGGATCTGGGGCGGCGGCATCTACGAGAGCCACGACCTCTACGAGCTGTGCGACGAGGCCGGCGTCCTCGTGTGGCAGGACTTCCTCTTCGCGTGCGCGTCGTACCCCGAGGAGGAGCCGCTGCGCAGCGAGGTCGAGGCCGAGGCCCGGGAGAACGTCGTGCGCCTCATGGGCCACCCGTCGCTCGTCCTGTGGAACGGCGCGAACGAGAACGTGTGGGGCTACTGGGACTGGGACTGGTCCGAGCAGCTCGCGGACACCACGTGGGGCCTGGGCTACTACACGGCGCTGCTGCCCGGGATCGTCGCCGAGCTCGACCCGACGCGGCCGTACTCGATGAACAGCCCGTACTCGCCGGGCTCCGACGTCAGCGGCACGCACCCCAACGACCCGGACCACGGCACGCACCACGAGTGGGAGTGCTGGAACCGCCGGGACTACGTGCACTACCGCGACGACGTGCCGCGGTTCTGCTCCGAGTTCGGCTGGCAGGGGCCCGCCACGTGGGCGACGCTCACGCGCGCGGTGCCGGCCGACGCGCTCGCGCAGGACTCGCCGGCCTTCCTGCTCCACCAGAAGGCCGAGGACGGCAACGGCAAGCTCGAGCGGGGGCTCGCGCCGCACCTGCCCACGCCCCAGGCGTTCGAGGACTGGCACTGGGCGACGTCGCTCAACCAGGCACGCGCCGTCCGCTTCGCCCTCGAGCACTACCGGTCGTGGTGGCCGCGCACCGCCGGCGCCGTCGTGTGGCAGCTCAACGACTGCTGGCCGGTGACGTCGTGGGCCGCCGTCGACGGCGACGAGCGCCCCAAGCCGCTCTGGTACGCGCTGCGCGCGGCCTACGCCGACCGTCTCCTCACGGTGCAGCCGCGCGACGGACGCCTCGTCGCCGTCGCGGTCAACGACACGGACCAGGCGTGGTCCGGGCCGGTGCTCGCCGAGCGCATGGATCTGGCCGGGAATGTCCGTGCAAGCGCTTCCATGGAGATGGCGGTCGGTCCTCGGTCCGTCGCGCTCCTGGACCTGACGGACGACGTGCTGGCCGTCGCGGACGCGACGCGGGAGGTGCTGGTGGTCCGTTCAGGTGACGGCGCAGCGGGTGAAGTCCGCACGGTGCACGTGTGGGCGGAGGACGTGGAGCTCGCGTACGAGCCCGCGGCGCTCGAGGCCGCGGTCGCCGCCGTGGACGGGGGATTCGTCGTCACGGTGACCGCGCGGACGCTCGTCCGCGACCTCGCTCTCCTGGTCGACAAGGTCGACCCGCGTGGGAGCGTGGATGATCAGCTCATCACGCTGCTACCTGGGGAGACACGGCTCCTGACCGTCCGGAGCGCCCTCGGCGGAGACGGAAGGCGACTCGTGTCACCTGAGGTCCTGCGGAGCGCGAACTCGCTGGTCACAGACTCGCGCACGTCACTCTGAGGACACGTTCGCCGTGCGCCGTCGTCCCCGGGGCCGGTCTGTCGCGCCCCGCACGAGGGGGACTTACTTCGCCTTCCGATCGTAACCAAGTCGTGACCGGGCCCTGCTGTCGGACCGATTGTGACGCGGACTACATTGTGGGAACGCTCCAACGTGGGAGCGCATCCACAGCCACCAAAGGGGATATGGCATGAAGTGGTCTCGATCCCGGCCCGCGAGCTTCCTCGCGGTCGGCGCAGCATCTGCACTCCTCCTCACCGCCTGCAGCACCGGCGGCGGGACCGAGCCCGGCGAGGGCGAGGACGGCGGCGACGGCTCCGAGTCCGTCGACCTCTCCATCCACTTCTGGGGCGACATGGGCTTCACCCAGCTCGCCGAGCAGTACGAGGAGGAGAACCCGGGCGTGACCATCACGCTCGTCGAGGGCGAGTTCAACGCCCAGCACGAGGCGCTGCAGCAGCAGCTCATCGCCGGCTCGGGTGCCGCCGACATCGTCGCCATCGACGAGGGCTTCATCGTCCAGTTCCGTGAGCAGGCCGACAAGTTCGTCAACCTCATGGACCTCGGCGCCGCGGACTACGAGGAGCGCTACCTGCCCTGGAAGTGGAACCAGTCGCTCTCGCCCGACGGCGCGACCCAGATCGGCCTCGGCACCGACGTCGGCGGCCAGGCGCTGTGCTACCGCCACGACCTGTTCGAGGCCGCGGGCCTGCCGTCGGACCGCGAGTCGGTCTCGGCGCTGTGGGACGACGAGGGCTGGGAGGGCTTCATCGCCGCCGGCGAGCAGTACGTCGCCGGCTCGGGCGGCAAGAAGTTCATCGACAACGCCACCCAGGTCTTCAACCCCATCCTGGCGCAGCAGGAGAACAGCTTCTTCAACGACAAGGAGGAGCTGACGCTCGAGCCCGGGCCCAAGGCGGCCTTCGAGCTCACGGGCGAGATCATCGACGCCGGGCTGTCGGCGAACATCGCCGCGTGGTCGGACGAGTGGAACGCGGGCTTCGCCAACGACGCGTTCGCCGTGCTCGCCTGCCCGGCGTGGATGACCGGCCACATCCGCAACCAGGCGCCCGACAAGGCGGGCCTCTGGGACATCGCCGCCATCCCCGGCGGCGGCGGCAACTGGGGCGGCTCGTTCCTCACGATCCCCGCGCAGTCGGAGCACCAGGAGGAGGCGTGGAAGCTCCTCAGCTGGCTGGTCGAGCCCGAGCAGCAGATCGCCGTCTTCAACACCGTCGGCAACCTGCCGTCGCAGCCGGCGCTCTACGAGGACCCGGCCATCCAGGCCAAGCAGGACGAGTTCTTCAACAACGCGCCGACCGGTCAGATCTTCTCCACGACCGCGCTCGAGCTCGAGCCGCAGTACCTGGGCAAGCGCAACGGCCCCGTCCGGGTCGCCGTCGAGAACGTCCTGAACGACATCCAGGCGGGCAACCTCTCCACGGGTGCCGAGGCCTGGGACCGCGCGGTCGCCGAGGCCGAGGCCGCCGCACAGGGCTGAGCCGCTCCGCGCAGCTCGTCGCGTCGCTGACGCGCAGCGTGCCGGGCGGCCCACCGCGGGCCGCCCCTGCCCTGACACCTGACCCGCAGCAGCCGGTGCCACGACCGGTCCGTCCAGGAGGTTCCATGTCCGCCACCAGTGGCGTGAGGGCGACGGCCGTCGCCCCGCGCACCGGGAGCGAGAGCAGCAGCAGCAGGCCCACCCCGCCGCACCGCGAGATCAGCGGGTGGCACCGGTTCTGGGGCCGGTTCGACCACAAGGTCGTGCCCTACGTGCTCATCTCGCCCTTCTTCATCCTCTTCGCCGTCTTCGGCCTCTTCCCGCTGCTCTACAACGGCGTGGTCGCCTTCCGGAACTGGAGCCTCATCGACCCGGCCAACGACGGCTGGGCGGGCTTCGCGAACTTCGAGCGCCTCCTGGGTGACGAGAAGTTCTGGAACGCGCTGGGCAACACGTTCGGCATCTTCGTCCTGTCGACGGTCCCGCAGCTGTTCCTCGCGCTCGTCATCGCCGCGCTGCTCAACCGCAAGCTGCGTGCGCAGACCGTCTTCCGTGTCGGCATCCTCCTGCCGTACGTGACGCCGATCGTCGCCTCGACGCTCGTGTTCGCCTCGATCTTCGCCAAGGACAACGGCCTCGCGAACTGGTTCCTGGGTCTCATCGGCGTCCAGAGCGAGCTCGGCGGCGGTCAGGTCATCGAGGGCGTCGACTGGCGCTCCACCAAGCTCACGTCCTGGACCGCGATCGCGATCATGGTCAACTGGAAGTGGGTCGGCTACAACGCGCTGCTCTACCTGTCGGCGATGCAGTCGATCCCCAAGGACGTCTACGAGGCGGCCGCGCTCGACGGCGCCAGCGCCTGGAAGCAGCTGTGGCGCATCACGGTCCCGATGATCCGCCCGATGGTGCTCTTCACGGTCGTGCTGTCGACGATCGGCGGGCTCCAGCTCTTCGCCGAGCCCATGCTCTTCGAGCAGAACGCCCAGGCCGGCACCGGCGGCACGAGCGGCCAGTGGCAGACCGTCGCCCAGCTCATCTACTACACCGGCTGGAAGCAGCTGAACCTCGGCTACGCCGCGGCGATGTCCTGGGGCCTGTTCCTCATCATCGTCGTCATCGCCGGCTTCAACGCCTTCCTGACGAACCGCCTGGGAGGTGGCAAGCGATGACCAGCACCGGACCGTCCACCCTCGGCGTCCGCACGGTCGGGGCAGTCGGCCCGACGACGACCGCGGGCACGCCGCGCCGGAAGGCCGCCCTCCTCGGCCGCTCGCCGCAGGACACGGCCGCGAGCGCGTGGAACTACGTGTTCCTCGTCGTCGCGATCCTCGCGTCGGCGTTCCCGATCTACTGGATGTTCGTCGTCGCCACCGGCACGGACGCGGACCTGTCGCGGCCCGCCTACGAGGGGCTCATCCCGGGCGGCAACTTCATGCACAACGTCGGCGTCGTGCTCGGGAACGTCGCCGAGCAGGGCCGGTCGTACGAGAACGCGCGGTTCGCCGACTCGTTCGTCAACAGCGTGCTCGTCACGGCGATCGTCACGGCCGCGATGCTCTTCTTCTGCTCGCTCGCCGGCTTCGCGTTCGCCA
>NZ_JADDKQ010000027.1 GCF_016464425.1 Actinotalea solisilvae | reverse complement strand
GGGTGGCGCGGGCGAGCGGGCACCACCGGTGGGCGCCCAGCCGGGGGGCGCCGCCGCCGCCGGGGTGCTCCGCACCCCGGACCACCACGCGGTCGACGGAGACCTCGACCACCCAGCGCGACGCCTCGCCCTCCCACGCCGAGGCCACGGGGCGCGCACCCGACCGCACGACCCCGTCGACCGCGACGACCGCGCGCTCCCCGGCGGCTCGCGCGAGCCCGCCGCGCTCCCGCACCGCGAGCTGGACCGCGCAGCCCGCGAGCGCGACGGACACGGCCGTGAGGACGAGCACCGCACCGGGCCACGCGGACGCGACGGCCGCCCGTCCGCGCGCCGCACGGCCCGCCGCCCGCCCGCCGCGCGGTCGCCCCGGCGCGTGGACGCGTCCGTGACGCGCGGCCCACCACCCCCACGCCGCGACGAGCACGGCCGTCGCCGCGAGCAGCGCTCCCCCCGCGGCGACCTCGTGCGCCCCGGACCCCACGGCCACGCCGCACGCCACCCAGGTGGCGAGCGCGGTCGGCACGAGGCGCAGGTCCAGTGGGGGGCCCGCGGCGCCGTCAGACGCGGACGAGGTCACGCAGGTCACCCAGGAGGCCGGGCCCGATGCCGGGCACCTCGGCGAGCTCCTCGACGGACGTGAACCGGCCGTGCTCGTCGCGCCACGCGAGGATGCGCTCGGCGAGCACCGGCCCGATCCCGGGGAGCCCGTCGAGCGCCGCGAGGTCGGCCGCGTTGAGGTCGAGGGGCGCGTCCGGCGCGACGACGCCGCCCGCGGGACCGGCGGACGGGACCGGCGGGTCGCCCGGCTGCGGCACGACCACCTGCTCGCCGTCGACGAGCTCGCGCGCGAGGTTGAGCGCGGCGAGGTCGGCGGTGGCGAGCGGCCCGCCCGCCGCGGCGAGCGCGTCGACGACGCGCGACCCGGCCGGCAGTGCGAGCACGCCCGGCGCGACGACCTGGCCGACGACGTGCACCACGACATCGCCCGCGCCCCCTGCCGTCCCGCTGCCGCCCCCTGCGCCCGTGACGTCCGTCGCGACCGTGGTGCCCGTCGCGACCGCACCGTCACCACCGTCCGCGCCGACCGGCGCGTCCGCTCCGACCGCGTCCGCCCCGGGCGACGGGGACGCGGCGGGCGTGGCCGCGCCGCCGCGGTCGACGACGACCGAGGGTGCCGGCCGCAGCGCCCGCCAGCCGACGAGCCCGGCGACGACCACGAGGACGAGCACCGCGACCGCCACCGCGCCCGGCCGCACCGCCCACCGCGGACGTCCCCGGGTGCCGTCGCCCGCCGCCGGGTGCTCGAGCGGGTGCCCGTGCGCGGCCGTGTAGCCCGTGACGGCGGCGGCCAGCGCGCGCCGGCGCAGCCCGGAGCCGTCGCCGCCCGCGGCACCGCCGTCACCGTCGGGCGCGGGCTCCACCACGGTGCCGTCGACGTCGCGCGGCGACTCCACCACGGTGCCCTCGATGCCGGGTGCGCGCACCGGGGACCACCGGGGCGCACCCCCGCGCGTCGGCGCCTCGCGCGCCGGGACCCACCCGGTCGCCCTCGCGCCCGCCGGTCCCCCGCGCGGCGCCGCCTCCTGCGACTCAGGCGGGACGGGGGGCCGCGTCTGCGCCGCCGCGGCGAGCGCGCGCAGGCGGCGCCGCGCGTCGGTAGCCGAGGGGTCGGCGCCGCGGTGCGCGGTCGCTGCCGAGCTGACGTCCTGCGTGGCCACGGCCCGACCGTCGCAAGCCCCGCGCCGCGCGGGCGGGCGGGACCGCACAGGCCGTGGACGAGCTCCACCTGTGGACGGGTGCGCCCCCGCCGGCGGCGCCCGCGCGCCCGTGCGAGCCCGGAAGCGCGCCGCGGCGTCAGCGGTCCCGTCGTGCCCGCGGTCCCGGCGCGCGATCCGTCCGTCGCTAGTGGTCCGCGGCGACGACCGCGAGCACGCCCGGACCCACGTGCGCACCCACGACGGCGCTGATCTCGGCGACGTGCAGGTCCCGCAGGCCCGGGCCGCACGAGGCGCGCAGCCGATCCCCGAGCTCCTCCGCCGACGCCGCGTCGCCCAGGTGGTGGACGGCGAGGTCGAAGGCCCCGCGCCGCGCGACGCCGTCGGCGACGAGCTCGACGAGACGGGTGCGCGCGCGGGCGCTGGTCCGGACCTTCTCGACGACCTCGATGCGGCCGTCCCGGACGCCGAGGACGGGACGCAGCCCGAGCACGGTCCCGACCGCCGCGGCGACCGGGCCGAGCCGGCCGCCGCGCCGCAGGTGCTCGAGCGTGTCGACGGCGAACAGGACGCTCGTGGTCGCCGCGCGTCGCTCGGCGGCGCGCGCCACCGCGGCTCCGTCCTCGCCGGCCCGCGCGGCCGCGAGCGCGGTGAGCACCGGGAACCCCAGGCCCATGCCGACGGACCGCGAGTCGACGACGTGCACGGGCACGGGCGACGTCTGCGCCGCGATCGCGGCCGACGTGACCGTGCCCGAGAGCTCGGCCGAGAGGTGCACCGACACGACCTCGCGCGCGCCGCGGGCCGCCGCACGCGAGTACGCGCGCGCGAACGCCTCGGGCCCCGGCTGGGAGGTGGTGACCTGCGCGCCCGCGCGCAGCGCCGCCACGAGACGCGCGGGCGTGAGGTCCACGCCCTCGAGGTGGGCCGTGCCGTCGACGACGACGTGGAGCGGCACCACCACGACGTCCGCCCCGTCCGGCACGACGTCCGGCAGGGACGCGGTCGAGTCGGTGACCACCGCGACGCGGCCCGCGGGCGTCGTCGGGCTCACGAGGTGCCCCAGCGCCGCACGCTCACCGTCCCGCGCCGCACGCCGCGAGCGTCACGCGGGGACGACGTTGACGAGCCGGGGCGCCCGCACGATGACCGTGCGCACGGCGCGGCCGTCGAGCGCGCGCTGCACCCCCGCGGTCGCGAGCGCCCGCTCGCGCAGCTCGTCCTCGCCGATCGACGGCGGGACCTCGAGCCGGTCACGCACCTTGCCCTGGACCTGGACGACGCACGTCACGGTCTCCTCGACCAGCCACGCCTCGTCGGCCACCGGATACGGCTCGCGCGCGAGGCTCCGGTCGTGCCCGAGGCGCTCCCACAGCTCCTCGCAGATGTGCGGTGCGAGCGGCGCGAGCAGCAGCACGATCGTCTCGGCGGCCGCGCGCGGCACCGCGTCGAGGGTCGTGAGGTGGTTGTTGAGGACGATGAGCTTGGCGATGGCCGTGTTGAACCGCATCGCCTCCATCTCGGTGCGCACGTCGGTGACCGTGCGGTGCAGCACGCGCAGCGTCGCCTCCGACGGCGCGTCGTCGGTGACGACGAGCTCGCCTGTCGTCTCGTCGACGACGTTGCGCCAGAGCCGCTGCAGGAAGCGCTGCGACCCGACGACGGCGCGCGTCTCCCACGGCCGCGACAGGTCGAGCGGACCCATCGACATCTCGTAGAGCCGGAAGGTGTCGGCGCCGTAGGCGTCGTACATCTCGTCGGGCGTCACGCTGTTCTTCAGCGACTTGCCGATCTTCCCGTACTCGCGGAAGACCTCCTGGCCCTGCCAGGAGAACCCGCTGGGCACGGTGTCGTCCTCGACCACCTCGTGCGCCCAGACGTACGCGCCGCGCGCGTCGGTGTACGCGTACGCCTGGATGTAGCCCTGGTTGAACAGCGTGCGGAACGGCTCGACGCTCGAGACGTGGCCCAGGTCGTGCAGCACCTTGTGCCAGAAGCGCGCGTACAGCAGGTGCAGCACCGCGTGCTCGACGCCACCCACGTACAGGTCCACGCCGCCCGAGGCGCCCGCGTCGGCGTCGTGCCCCGGACCCATCCAGTACCGCTCGAGCCCGGGGTCCACGACGACGTCGCGCCGGCCCGGGTCGAGGTAGTTGAGGTAGTACCAGCACGACCCCGCCCAGTTGGGCATCGTGTTGGTGTCGCGCCGGTAGGTGCGGGGCCCGTCGCCCAGGTCGAGCTCGACGTGCACCCACTCCTCGTTGCGCCCCAGAGGCGGCTCGGGCATCGACGTGACGTCGTCGGGCGCGAAGGTGCGCGGCGAGTAGTCGGGCACCTCGGGCAGGTCGACCGGGAGCAGGTGGTCGGGCAGCGCGATCGGCAGGTCGTGCTCGTCGTAGACGACCGGGAACGGCTCGCCCCAGTAGCGCTGCCGGCTGAACAGCCAGTCGCGCAGGCGGTAGGTCACGGTCCCGGTACCGACCCCGCGCCCCTCGAGCCACGCGATCATCGTGCGCTTGGCCTCGTCGACGCCCAGCCCGTCCAGGCTGACCTCGTCGTTGGCCGAGTTGATCGCGACGCCCTCGCCGGTCCAGGCCCCGCCGTCCCAGCCCTCGGGGGGCGCGACCGTGCGGACCACGGGCAGCTCGAACTGCTCGGCGAAGGCCCAGTCGCGCTCGTCCTGCGCGGGCACGGCCATGATCGCGCCCGTGCCGTAGCCCATGAGCACGTAGTCGGCCGTGAACACGGGGATCTGCTCGCCGTTGGCGGGGTTGATCGCGAGGTGGCCCGTGAAGACGCCCGTCTTGCGGCCCGCGTCGGCCTGGCGCTCGACCGCGCTCTTGGCCGAAGCCTCCGCGCGGTACGCCGCGACCGCTGCGACCGGCGTGCGGTGGCCGCCCGTCCACGCGGCGTGCGTCCCGTCCGGCCACGCCGCCGGCACCTCGTCCAGCAGGGGGTGCTCGGGCGAGACCACCATGAACGTCGCGCCGAACAGCGTGTCCGGACGCGTCGTGAAGACCTCGACCGCGGACCCGCCGATGACCTCGAAGGTCACCGCCGCGCCCTCGGAGCGGCCGATCCAGTTCCGCTGCATCGCACGGACCTTCTCGGGCCAGTCGATGAGGTCGAGGTCGGCCAGCAGGCGGTCGGCGTAGGCCGTGATCCGCATGTTCCACTGGCGCAGGTTGCGCTTGAAGACCGGGAAGTTGCCGCGCTCGGAGCGGCCGTCGACCGTGACCTCCTCGTTGGCCAGCACCGTGCCCAGGCCGGGGCACCAGTTGACCGGCGTCTCGGAGACGTAGGCCAGGCGCTGGGCGTCGACGACGCGCCGGCGCTCGACCGCGTCCAGCTCGGCCCAGGCACGACCGCCCGAGAGCCCGGCCGGCACCTCGCGCTCGCCCCGCTCGTAGGCCGCCACCAGCTCGGCGACCGGGCGCGCGCGGCCCGTGCCGCCGTCGGGCCGGGGCGCGGCGTCGTCGTACCAGGACTCGAAGATCTGCAGGAAGATCCACTGCGTCCAGCGGACGTACTCGGAGTCCGTGGTCGCGAAGGTGCGCCGCGCGTCGTGCGCGAGCCCCAGGCGGCGCAGCTGGCGCCGCATCGTGACGATGTTCTCCTCGGTCGTCTTCCGCGGGTGCTGCCCGGTCTGGACCGCGTACTGCTCGGCGGGCAGGCCGTAGGCGTCGTAGCCCAGCGCGTGCAGGACGTTGTCGCCGCACATGCGCCGGTGCCGCCCGACGACGTCGGTCGCGATGTAGCCGAGCGGGTGCCCGACGTGCAGGCCAGCCCCCGAGGGGTACGGGAACATGTCCATGAGGAAGAACGAGCGGGACGCCGGGTCCGCGTGGCGGCCCTCGGCGTCGGTGAGGCGCCCCGTCGGGTTCGCGGCCCAGAAGGTGCCCTGCTCCTCCCAGCGGTCCTGCCAGCGCTGCTCGATCTCCGAGGCGAGCGCCGCCGTGTAGCGCAGCGGCGCCTCGGGGGGCGTCGAGGCCGTGGCGCGGCCGCCGCCGTCCGGGCTGGTCGCGGGGGTCGTCACGGGGCCGGTGGGAGCGCTGGGATCGGGGTTGTGCACCGGGCAAGGCTACCGTCGGCGGCCCGCCCGGCCCGCCCGCATCCCGACGTCGGACGTCACCGCGCGGAGCGGTACTCCAGGGTGAGCGGGCACTGGAACGGGTCGCGCGCGGCGAGGCCGACCTTGTTGAGGTAGGCGATGACGATCGCGTAGGAGCGCATCAGCGACGTCTCGGTGTAGTGGATGCCGCGGCTCGCGCAGAACTCGCGCACGATCGGCTGCACGTGGCGCAGGTGCGGGCGCGCCATGTTCGGGAAGAGGTGGTGCTCGACCTGGTAGTTGAGGCCGCCCATCATGAGGTCGGTGAACCGGCCGCCGCGCACGTTGCGGCTCATGAGCACCTGGCGACGCAGGAAGTCGATCCGCGCGTCCGGCGGCACGATGGGCATGCCCTTGTGGTTCGGCGCGAACACGGCGCCCATGTAGAGGCCGAAGATCGCGAGCTGGACGCCCAGGAACGCGAACGCCATACCGACGGGCAGGGCCCAGAACACGAGCGCGAGGTACCCGCCGAGCCGCAGGGTCACGAAGGCGATCTCGACGGGACGGCGCTTGACCTCGCCCCGCCCGAAGATCGTCTTGACGCCGGAGATGTGGAGGTTGAGCCCCTCGAGCAGCAGCAGGGGGAAGAACAGCCAGCCCTGGCGCTGGGTGAACCAGCCGACGAGGCCCCTGCGCGGCGCCGCGAGCTCCTCGGTGTGGAACACGAGCGCGCCCGTGGCGATGTCCGGGTCGGCCCCGACCTGGTTGGGCTTCGCGTGGTGACGGCTGTGCTTGTGCTGCCACCAGCCGTAGCTCATGCCCGCGTAGAGGTTCGCGATGACCAGGCTGGCCCAGTCGTTCCAGCGGCCCGAGTTGAAGATCTGCCGGTGCGCAGCGTCGTGCCCCAGGAACATCACCTGGCCCAGCACGAGGGCGAGCGCGGCGGCCAGCGCGAGCTGCCACCACGTGTGACCGAGCAGGACGACGCCCGCGCCGATGCCCAGGAGGAGCAGCGTGAGCACCGCGAACCGCGTCCAGTAGTACGCATAGCGACGGCGCATGAGGCCCGCCTCCTGCACGGTCCGCGTCAGTGCGGTGAACTCGCTGACCTGCCGCTCGCGTGGCGAGCCGGCCTCCGCGGCCTCGGTGGAGGTGGAGGTGGAGGTGGAGGGTACGACGTCGGCGCTCATATGCATCCCGGTCTGATGGGGGGTCGACGCGATGCCGACGGCACCACATCCGATCGGTCCAACCTACGGAAGCGTAACCCGGCCGCCCTCGGAGCGACACTGGAGTCCACGGCGCGTCGCGGCCCTAGAGTCGGCCCATGACGGACGACAGCACGCGGGATGCCCTCCTCGCGGCGGCCGAGGCACGGGCGGAGGCCGCGGAGGCGCGGGCGCAGGCCGCGCTCGCACGGGCCGAGGCCGCGGAGGCGAGGGCCGAGGCCGTGCGCCTCGCGGCCGAGACCGTGGCTCCCCCGACGGACGAAGCGGCGAGCACCCGGGCCGACGGCGCCGCGACGCCGGAGCTCGCCCCGGACGCCCCGTCCGACTGGGCGGGCACGGTCGCGGAGGCCTACGCGGCCCAGGGCGCGGTCCTCCCCCTCGGCGCGCTCGTCGAGGACGGCGCCGCGACGGCGTCGGCGCAGGTCGGGCTCCCGCTGCGGATGATGAACCGGCACGGCCTCGTCGCCGGCGCGACCGGCACGGGCAAGACCAAGACCCTCCAGGTCATGGCCGAGGGCCTGTCGGCCGCCGGGGTCCCGGTGTTCGTCGCGGACATCAAGGGCGACCTCTCGGGCCTCGCGGCGCCCGGCACCCCGAGCGAGGCGCTCGCCGCGCGCACCACGAGCATCGGCCAGCCGTGGGCGGCGTCGCGCTTCCCGGTCGAGCTCTACACGCTGGGCGGACTCGGCACGGGCATCCCGATCCGCACGACCGTGACCGACTTCGGCCCCCTGCTCCTGTCGAAGGTCCTGGGCCTCAACGCGACCCAGGAGTCGAGCCTCGGCCTCGTCTTCCACTGGGCCGACACGCAGGGCCTCGGCCTGCTCGACCTCAAGGACCTGCGCGCCACGATCGCCTTCCTGCTCTCGGACGAGGGCAAGGCGGAGCTCAAGGGCATCGGCGGGCTCTCCGCCGCGACCGCGGGCGTCATCCTGCGCGAGATCGTCGCGCTCCAGGCCCAGGGTGCCGACGTCTTCTTCGGCGAGCCGGCGTTCTCGACCGCCGACCTGCTGCGCACGGCGCCCGACGGCCGCGGCATGATCTCGGCGCTCGAGCTGCCCGACGTCCAGGACCGCCCCGCGCTGTTCTCGACGTTCCTCATGTGGCTCCTCGCCGACCTCTTCTCCGAGCTGCCGGAGGTGGGCGACGTCGACCGGCCCCGCCTGGTCTTCTTCTTCGACGAGGCGCACCTGCTGTTCACGGACGCGTCCGACGACTTCCTCACCCAGGTCACGCAGACCGTGCGCCTCGTGCGCTCCAAGGGGGTCGGCGTCTTCTTCGTCACGCAGACGCCCAAGGACGTGCCGGCCGACGTCCTCGCGCAGCTCGGCAACCGGGTCCAGCACGCGCTGCGCGCCCACACGCCCGACGACGCACGCGCCCTGCGCGCCACGGCGCGCACCTTCCCGCACTCGGACTACGACCTCGAGGAGCTGCTCACGACGCTCGGCACCGGCGAGGCGCTCGTCACCGTCCTGTCCGAGAAGGGCGCCCCGACGCCCGTCGCCTGGACGCGGCTGCGCGCACCCCTCTCGTCCATGGCGCCGCTCCCGGCCGACGCGATGACCGCCCTCGTGGCCGCCTCGCCGCTCGCCCCGCGCTACGCCGAGGCCGTCGACCGGGAGTCGGCCTACGAGCTGCTGTCGGCGCGCGCCGCGCAGGCCGAGGAGGACGCCGCGCGCGCGGAGGCGGATGAGGCCGCGGCGGAGGAGGCCGAGGCAGCCCGCAGGGAGGCCGAGCGGTCGGCCGCCGCGGCGCGCAAGGAGGCCGAGCGCCAGGAGCGCGAGCTGCGCCGCATCGAGGAGCGCATGTCGCGACCCGCGCCCCGCACGCGATCGCGCGCCGGGAGCCCGCTGGACTCCTTCCTGCGCTCGGCCGGCACCGCGCTGGGGCGCGAGATCACGCGCTCGGTGTTCGGCACGCGCCGACGCTGAGCCCGCACCGCGTCCGCCGGCGCCGGCGCGTCAGCCGAGCACGACGACGCGCACGGCCGCGGCCGCGCGCGGGCTGAGGCCCCCGGGCGCCGCGACGACGTCGTCGAGCCCCACGCCGAGCGCGGCGCACTCGCGCAGCACGTCCGGGTCCTCGTCGTCGATGCGCGCGACGCGCACGTGCACTCCCGCCGGCACGGTCGCGAGCAGCACCGCGTCGGGCCGCGCGACCGTGCCGTCCGCGCGCGGGACGGGGTCGCCGTGCGGGTCGCGGACCGGGTGGCCGAGGAGCGCGTCCAGCCGCTCCACGAAGAGGTCCGACACGGCGTGCTCGAGCACCTCGGCCTCGTCGTGGACCTCGTCCCACGCGTACCCGAGGTGCTCGACGAGCCACGTCTCGACGAGCCGGTGGCGCCGCACCATCCGGACCGCGAGCGCGCGGCCCTCGGCCGTGAGCCGGACCGAGCCGTACCGCTCGTGCTCGACCCAGCCGCGCGCGACGAGGCGTCCGAGCGTCTCGGACACCGACGGCAGGCCGACGCCCAGGCGCCGGGCGAGCATCGAGGTGGTCACGGGCTCGTCGGACCACTCCCCCAGGTTCCAGACGACCTTGAGGTAGTCCTCGGCGACGGGCGTGAGGCCCGGCACCCGCCCGCCGCGCTGGCCCGCCCCGGGCCCGGTCCGTGCCGTCCGGGGGCTCACGCGACCGCCTCGAGGCGGCGTGCGCGCACCCGCGACCACGCCCACGCGAGCCCGAACGCGACCCCCTGCCACACGACGACGAGGCCCGCCGAGGCGGCGTCGAGCAGGTAGCTCGTCCAGATGCCGACGACGGCGCACACGGCGGCGACCACGGGCGCGACGACCAGCATGCGGTCGATGCGGTCGGTGAGCAGCGAGGCCGTCGCGCCGGGCGTGATGAGCATGGCGACGGCGAGCACGACGCCGACGGCCTGGAGCGCCACCACGACGGTGAGCGCGAGCAGGCCGAGCAGCAGGACGCGCGTGCGCCGCACGTCCATCCCGACGACGTGGGCGTGCACCCGGTCGAAGGCGTAGAGCGTGAAGTCGCGGCGCAGCAGGACGAGCACCGCGAACGCGACCGCAGCGAGCACGAGCACCTGGACGATGTCGACGTCGGAGACCCCGAGCACGTTGCCGAAGAGGATGTGCGAGAGGTCGATCTGGCTCGGCGTCGTCGAGACGAGGACCACCCCGACCGCGAACACGGTCGTGAACACGACGCCGATCGCGGCGTCCTCCTTGAGCCGCGTCGACTCGCGGACGGTCCCGATGAGCGCGACCGCGCCGACGCCGAAGACGAACGCACCGACCGCGAACGGCGCGCCGACCAGGTAGGACAGCACGACCCCGGGCAGGACGGCGTGCGAGACGGCGTCGCCCATGAGTGACCAGCCGATGAGCACGAGCCAGCAGCTGAGCAGCGCGCACACGACCGACGCGACGAGCGTCACGAGCAGCGCCCGCTGCATGAAGGCGAACTGCCACGGCTCGGCCAGCAGCTCCCACCAGCTCATCGCGCGCTCCCGGTCGGGTCGAGGCCGAACGCCCGGGCGAGGTTCTCGGGCGTGACGACGTCGGCCGTGGGGCCGGACGCCAGGACGGTGCGGTGCAGCAGGACCGCCGTGCGGCACAGGTCGGGCAGCGTGCGGAGGTCGTGCGACGAGACGACGACGGTCACGCCGTCGGCCACGAGCTCGTGCAGCACGGCGGTGACCGCCGCGGTCGACACGACGTCGAGCCCGGTGAACGGCTCGTCGAGCAGGAGCAGGCGCGCGCCCTGGGCGAGCGCCCGCGCGAGCAGGACGCGCTGGCGCTGCCCGCCCGAGAGCCGCCCGATCCGGCGCCCCGCGAGGTCGGCGAGGCCCACGCGGTCGAGCGCGGCGTCCACCGCGGCGCGGTCGGCGCGCTGGGGGCGCCGCCACGACGCGCCGCGGTGGTAGCGGCCCATGAGGACGACGTCGTGCACGACGACCGGGAAGTCCTTGTCGATCTGGTCGACCTGGGGCACGTACCCGACGAGGCCCTCACGGCGTGCCTCGTCGGGCGTGCGCCCGAGCACGCGGACCGACCCCCGGCGCGGCCGCACGAGGCCCGCGCACGCCTGGAGGAGCGTCGACTTGCCCGACCCGTTCATGCCCACGAGGCCGCACGCCTGCGCCGGCTCGACGGCGAGCGTCACGGCGTCGAGCGCCAGCACGTCGCGGTAGCGCACGGTGAGGTCGGTCACCTCGAGGGCGTGGCCGGGGTCCGGCCGGAGGGACGCGTCGTTCACGGCGCTGCTCCCGTCAGTCCCGCGACGACGACGTCGACGTCGTGCCGGAGCAGGTCGAGGTACGTGGGCACGGGGCCGCCGGGCTCGGAGAGCGAGTCGACGTAGAGCGTGCCGCCGAACCGCGCGCCCGTCTCCCGCGCCACCTGCTGCTGGGCGGTGGGCGAGACGGTCGACTCGCAGAACACCGCGGGCACGTCCGCGTCCCGCACGCGCAGGACGACGGCGGCCACCTGCCGCGGCGTGCCCTGCCGCTCGGCGTTGACCGGCCAGAGGTAGGCCTCGTCGAGGCCGGCGTCGCGCGCGAGGTACGAGAACGCCCCCTCGCACGTCACGAGCATCCGCTGGTCGTCCTCGAGCGCCTCGAGCCGGCCCACGAGCTCGGCGTGCAGCGCCTCGAGCTCGGCCGTGTACGCGGCGGCGCGCGCCGCGAAGGCGTCGGCGTGGGCCGGCGCGAGGTCGGTGAGCGCGGCGCGCACGGCCTCGACGTACGCCCGTCCCGTGGCGGGCGACATCCACGCGTGGGGGTTGGCGTGCTCGCTGCCCGCGATGGCGAGGGGCTCGACGTCGTCCGTGAGGAGGACGGTCGGGATGTCGAGCGGCGCGACGAGGCCGTCGAGCCACGCCTCGAGACCCAGGCCGTTGGCGAGGAGCAGGTCCGCCTCGGCGGCGCGGCGCAGGTCGTCCGGGGTGGGCTCGTAACCGTGGATCTCGGTGCCGACGCCGGTGAGCGACTCGACGCGCACGTCCGGTCCGGCGACGACCTGGGCGATGTCGGCGAGCACCGTGAACGTCGCCAGGACGACGGGGCGCGGGTCCGGGGCCGCCTCGGCGCGCGGGGCGCACGCGGCGAGTCCCGCGGCGAGCGCCACGGCCCCCGACGCCGCCGCGACCCGCGGGGCCCACCGGAAGTTCGGCACACCGAACTCTAGGCCGCGCCGTCCGCTCGGGGCCAGCGGGCCGGGACCGCCCGGGAGCGGCCCCTCAGCGCACGAGCACCAGCAGCAGCTCCACGGCGCCCGCCGGCTCCACCGTGACGAAGCCGAGGTCGGGCGCCTCCAGGCCGAACGCCTCGAGCGTCACGGGTACCTGGCCCGCGACCTCGATCCCGTCCGCCGTGCGCTGGATCTGCAGCTCGGCGGTGACCGCCTGGCTCACGCCGTGGAAGGTCAGCGTGCCCGTGGCCGCCACGGCGACCGGCCCGACGGCGGTCCCGACCGCGCTGACGTCCACGGGCGCGGAGAGCACGAACGTCGCCTCGGGGAACGTCGTCGTGTCGAGCGCGCGCCGGAAGAACGCGTCCCGGGCCGACTCGTCGGTCGTGATCGACGCGGTGTCGACGACGACCGTCGCCTCGGTGAGCTGCCCCGCCGCGACGGTCGCCGAGCCGGTCACCTCCTCCGTGCGCCCGACGACCGTGACCTGCTCGCCCGAGAGGACCTCGCCCAGGCGGTACCCCGCCGCGGACCCGGCGCCCACCTGCCACGCCCCCTCGACGTCGAGGGTGGCCGGCGGGGCGTCGGCGTCGGCCGTGGGCGTCGCGGTCGGCGTCGTGAGCGTCAGCGGCGCGCGCGCGTCCGGCGCCAGGACGCGCGCGTAGAACCAGGGCCCACCCACGATGAGCCCGACGGCCACGACGACGGCGACGAGCGTCGTGACGAGCCAGCGCCGGCGGTGCTCGGGCGGGAGCTGGGGTGCGGGCGGCGGCGCGGCCGCTCCGCGCGACCCGCCGGGGCCGGCCGTCACGCGCCGCCCCCGCGTCGGCGCAGCGCGACGGCGAGCGCGAGGCCGCCCAGCGCGACGACGACCACGCCCGCCCACAGCCACGGGAGAGGGTCGACCTCGACGTCGGGCTCGTCGGTGGCCGCGGCGTCCGACGGCTCGGGCGCGGGCTCGGCGCTCGGCGCCTCGGTGGGGGTGACCGGCTCGCCGGTGGGCGCCGTCGTGGGCCCGGCGGTCGGCGCCGCGGCCGGGACGTCGAGCGTGAAGCCGAACGTCCCCTCGAGCACGTGCCCGTCCGACGACGGCGCGCGCCACGCGACCGTCCAGGCGCCCGTGGGCATGCCCGGTCGCAGCGCCTGCGTCACCGTCGTGCCCTCGACCGCCGGCTCCCCCTCGGACCACGACGCGCCGTCCGGGCCGGTGACCACGACCGCGGCACCGCCCACGCCGGCGAGCGGCTCCGCCGAGAACGTCAGCGTGACCTGCGACGGGATCGCGGTGAGCACCGCGCCGTCGGCCGGGTCGCTGGCGACGAGCTGGTCGTGCGCTGCCGCAGGGGCGGCGACGAGCGGGGCGGCGAGCGCCGCGAGGAGCGTCGCGAGCACGGCGGCGACGGCGGCCCGCCGCGCCGGTGCGCGGTGCCAGGTCGGTCCCCGGACCCCTCGTGCGACGACGGGTCCCCGGACGACCTGCTGCACCACGACTCTCCTCCCGGACGCGCCTGGCGGGACCGCTCCCGCCGCTCGACGGCGGCACCTACCGTACGCCGCGCGCGGCCGCGCCCCCGACAGCCACCCGGCCGGGGACCGAGGGTCACCCGTCCGTGCGACGCGCCGGAGCTCCGATCGCCGCCCGTCAGCGCGCCCCGGCGCGCGGCGCGTCCACGTCGTCGGCCACGGGCCACGCGACCGCGAAGCCGACCTGCACCTCGCCCGTCGGCATGACGCGCACGAGCCGCTGGTCGAGGACCGACCGCGTCGCGGGGTCCCAGCGCAGCACCGTCATCTCGGCCACGCCGTTGAGCGGTCCGATCGTCGCCTGCCCGAGGGCGGCGCCCGCCGTGCTGCTGCTCACGTAGCGCACGCCCTCGCCGAAGCGGACGGGCCCGATCCGCCGGTGCTGGTGCCCGGACACCTGGGCGGGGGCGCACCCCTCCTCGAGCGCGAGGTTCCCGACGTTCGGGTTGTGCACGAGGAGCAGGTCGACGCCCTCCTCGTCGGCGCACGCCACGTCCGCGAGGCGCCGCGCGGCGGCGCCGATCGACTCCTCGCCCACGGGCACGGTGCCGACGCCGATGCGGGTCGCGTTCGGGTCGCTGTCACCGAGGATGCGCAGGCCCCCCACCTCGACGACCTCGCCGTCGAGCACGCGCGCGCCGGCACGGCGCTCCTGGGCGCTCGTCTGCTCGCTGTCGTGGTTGCCGTCCGCGACGACCATGACGGCGTCGCCGGGCACGGCGTCGACGAACGCCTCGACGCAGTACTCCTCGACCGCGGTGCCGTTGACCGTCGTGTCCCCCGCGTTGACGACCACCTGCGCCCCGGACAGCTCGGCCGCGGCGCGGATGACGCGCGCCATGCCGACGTTGCAGTGCAGATCGCTCACCACGAGGAGCACGACCGGCTCGGGCGCGTCCTCGCGCTCGCGGTCCGGCGCCACCGTCGGGCCGGCCGGTGCCGTGCCGTCGTCGGCGGGTCCCTCGTCGGCCGGCTCGTCGGCAGGGTCCTCGTCGGCGGCGCCGCCAGTCGCCACCGCGGACGGCGTCGGCGGGGGTCCGGCGGTCTCCCCCGGCGCAGGGTCCGTGGCGGACGGTGCCGGCGCGCCGTCGGTCCCGAGCAGCGCCTCACGCGCCGCCGCGAGCGCGACGTCGCTCTCCTCGCGTTCGGCCCACGCCTCGCGCAGGGTGGCCGTCGCACCGTCGTAGAAGGCCTCGTTCTCGCGGTACGCGTCGACGACGTAGCCGCCGTAGGTGTCGATGACGCCCGCGAGGCGACCCGTGATGCGGGCGCCCTCCAGGGGCGTCCCGTCGAACACCCGGGACGCGGCCGCCGACGTCGTGTCGTCGAGCGCGCGCTCGCCGCTCGCGGTGAGCGTCCCCGTCACGAGCATCGCGACCGCCGTCGCGCCGGCCGCGACGCCCGTGTAGGGGCGCGCGGTCTCCAGCAGCTCGCCGCGGCGCGCCGGCCCGAGCGCCGCGCGCACCAGCCAGGAGCCGAGCGCGAGCGCGACCATCGCGAGAGCGGCACGCCGCGCAGCGTCCAGCACGAGCCGCTCGACGGCGGTCTCGATGGCCGCACCGGGCGCGCTGAAGAACTGCACGTACCCGCGAAGGTCGCCGCCGAGGGCCTCGAGCGTGTCCGCGGGCTCGACCGACGTCACCTCGCGCGGGATCTCGTGGACGACCACGCGCGCCCCGAGCGCGAGCGGCAGGGGCGAGTCCGTCACGAGCGTGCCGAGCGGGCCGAGGTCGATCGTCACGTCCCCGTCGACCGTGACCTCGTACCGCGCGAGGTGCGGGCCGAGGGTCGCCTCGGCCGACGCCGTCGCGACGCCCCACGCGGCCGAGGGCACGAGCAGCGCCAGCAGCAGCCCGAACCACCGCAGGACCCGGCGCGTGCGGCTGCGGGGTGCGCGCGTCCCGGTCCGGGGCGGCTGCGTCTGCGGCGGCTGCGTCTGCGGCGGCTCGGTCGTCATGGCGTCCCTAGCCTCGTCGATCCGGCGCCGCCGGGGCCACCGGTCCGCGCGGCGACGTTCGCTGTGGGCGAACGCGCTCAGGAGTCCGCGGTCCGCCCGGCGTTGCGCTCGTCGCGCCACGCGAGCCAGTCGCCGAGCCGGCCGAGGTCGTAGTCCGGGCCGCTGACGTCGACGGTGAAGAGCGTCACGCCGAGGTCGAGCATCGCCTGCGCCTGCGCGCCCGGGCTGCCCTCACCCCCGACCCCGACGGAGCGCTCGATCTCCGCGGGGTCGCGCCCGACGGCGGCGCAGTGCCGGTCGAGGACCGCGGACTTGTGGGCGATGGTCTCCGCGTCGCCGAACGCGTGCCACACCGTCGCGTGCTCGGCGACGACGCGCAGCGTCTTCCGCTCGCCCCCGCCGCCGATGAGGACGGGGATGTCGCGCGTGGGCGCGGGGTTGAGCGCCGCCCAGCGGGCGCGGATGCGGCGCATGCCGTCGGCCAGGTCGGCGATCCGCGAGCCCGCGGTGCCGAACGCGTACCCGTACTCGTCGTAGTCGCGCTCGAACCACCCCGCGCCGATGCCGAGGATGAGCCGGCCGTCGCTGATGTGGTCGACGGTCCGCGCCATGTCCGCGAGCAGGTCCGGGTTCCGGTAGCTGTTGCAGGTCACGAGCGCGCCGAGCTCGAGGCGCTCGGTGGCCTCCGCCCACGCGGCCAGCATGGTCCAGCACTCGAAGTGCTTGCCGTCCGGCGGGCCGTAGAGCGGGAAGAAGTGGTCCCAGTTGAACGCGATGTCGGCACCCGCCTCCTCGACGGCGGCGACGGCGCGACGGATGGCCGCGTAGTCGGCGTGCTGGGGCTGGATCTGGACACCGATGCGGATGGGCCTCGACATGCCCCGACCCTAGGCGGCGTCGTGGGCGCGGGGCGCGTCGTGCCCGACCGCCGGACGCTCGTGCCGACGTCGGCGCAGTCGCCGTCGCACGAACACGCCCAGCGCGACGGCGATCGCCGCGTAGACGACGTAGTTGATGACGTCGCTGTACGTGCCGATCTGCGTCCACCGCCCGCCGAGCACGTAGCCGAGGCCGACGAGCACGCCGTTGTAGACGGCGCTCCCGACCGCCGTGAGGACGACGAAGAGCCCCGGCGACATGCGCTCGACGCCCGCAGGCACCGAGACGAGGCTGCGCACGACGGGGATCGCGCGCCCGGTGAGCACGGCGGTCCGCCCGTGCCGCCGGAACCAGTCGTCGGCGCGGTCGAGGTCGTGCGGCTCGACGAGCGGCAGCCGGTCGGCCAGGCGCTTGAGGCGGTCGAGCCCGAGGCGCGCACCCGCCCAGTACAGGACGAGAGCGCCGACGACGGAGCCGACCGTCGCGGCGACGACCGCGAGGAGGAGCGACATGCGCCCCTGGCCGGCGAGCAGGCCGGCGACGGGCAGGACGACCTCGCTCGGGATCGGAGGGAAGATCGTCTCGAGCGCGACCATCGCGCCGACCCCCCAGGGGCCGAGCGTGGCGATCGTGTCGGCGACCCACCCGGCGAGGCCGGTGAGGTCGGCGGGGTCGGCGGTCGTCACGGGTCCCATGCGATCACGTGACCGGCTCGCGTGCGCGTCGGCGCTCGCCGCGCGCACGCGGCCGCCGACGGCGAGCATGGGGGCGACCGGACCGAGGGAGGACCGATGAGCGAGGAACCCGTGCGCGCCCAGCTCGGCCACCCGGCCGAGGCCGAGGTGCCCCGGCACGTCGGCGAGCCGGGGCGCGAGGACCCGCGGACGACCGAGGAGACCGCCGCCTACGAGCTCGCGGTCGAGGACGGGCGTCCGCTGCCCCCGGAGGAGGCACGCGGCCTCGGCGGTGGTGACGCGCCCGAGCCGGGGCCGCTGTTCCGCGAGCCCGGCGCCTGACGCTGTGCCGCGACCTCCGCGAACGCGGGGTGTCTCCGCGGGGCCCACGTGCCCACGTCGTCCACTCACACCGAGAGGCCGCTTCCCCGACGGGGAGACGGCCTCCGACCTTCACCACCGGTGGAGCTGAGGGGACTCGAACCCCTGACCCCCTGCATGCCATGCAGGTGCGCTACCAGCTGCGCCACAGCCCCGGTGCCCCTGAGGGCTCGTGCAGTCTAGGCGAACCAGGGCCCGCAGAGCCAATCCGCGCCCGGCCTCCGCGGCGTGACCAGCGCCACACCGCCGCCACCGGAGCGGGTCACGACCGCAGCGCGTCGGCCGTGCTGCTGGGCATCGCGTCGGCGGGCACGCCCGCGTTCCAGTCGTCGACCGCGACGGCCGGGCCGAGGTTGTGCGACTCGACGTACCAGGCGGGGCCGATGTCGCGGTGGCTGGCCCGCAGCAGCGACCAGTGGGCGTTGTGCAGGCCGCCCAGGCCGCGCCACGTCGCCGGGTCGAGCCCGAGCAGCTCGACGAGGCCGAGGGTGATCGCGGCGCCGTGCGAGACGACGACGAGCGTGCCGCCGTCCTCGACGGCCGCCGCGTGCTCGGTGACCGCCTCGACCATGCGGCGCGCGACCTCGCCGCGGCTCTCGGCGCCCGCGCGCTGGGGGTCCTTGCCCGCGCGCCAGACGGCGTACGCGTCGGGCCAGCGCTCCTCGATCTCGGCCGCGGTCAGCCCCTCCCAGGCGCCGAACCCGCGCTCGCGCAGCCGCGGGTCGACGTCGACCGCCATGCCCGTGAGCTCCGCCAGGGCGCCGGCGGTCTGGACCGCGCGCCCGAGGTCGGACGCGATGATCCGGCTCGGCGTGTGACGCTGCGCGAGGTGCTGCGCGGCCTCGGCGACCTGCCACGCGCCGACGTCGTCGAGCGGGATGTCGGTGTGGCCCTGGAGGCGCGCGGCGGCGTTGAACGCCGTCCGGCCGTGCCGCCACAGGACGACGGCGCGGGCCGCCATCAGCCGGCCAGCCCGTCCCCGCCCCGCGCGTCCGCGGGGAGCTCGACGACGGGGCAGTCCGCCCACAGCCGCTCGAGCGCGTAGTAGGTGCGGTCGTCGGCGTGCTGGACGTGCACGACGACGTCCCCGAAGTCGAGCAGCACCCAGCGCGCCTCGCGCACGCCCTCGCGGCGGATCGCCTTGACGCCCTTGCGGTGCAGGGACTCCTCGACGGCGTCGACGATCGCGGAGACCTGCCGCTCGTTGGTCGCCGACGCGATGAGGAACACGTCCGTGAGGACGAGCCGCTCGCTCACGTCGAGCGCGATGATCTCCTCGGCCTTGAGGTCGGACGCGGCGCGCGCGGCCGCGATCGCGATGTCGAGGGCACGGTCGGAGGCGGTCACAGATCCCCTGTCGGGTCGTCGGGGCCGGCCGCGACGTCCGCGACCGGGTCGGAGGGCGTGCTGCTCGACGACGCGGGAGCCTGCCCGGTGCCGCCGTCGGCCGGCGGGCTGTCGCGCATCACGACCATGAAGATGAGCATGCCGAGCACGAAGGCGACCACCACGAGCACGATCATGTGCAGCCACGTGTAGGGGTGGGCGCGCACGGTCTCGTGCTCCGCGGCCTCCGGCGCCTCGTCCTCGGGCTCGTCGCGCGACGACGCCGCGGGGGCGTCGGGCGTCGGCGTCCAGGAGCTCGAGGTCGGCGCGACCGTGCTCCAGCGCGGCGCCTCGGCCGCCCGCTCGGCGCCGGGGCGAGCGGCAGGTCCGGCCGCGGGCCGGGCGTCGGACGGGCTCGCGGGCGTCGGCAGGGTCATCGAGCCGAAGGTGTCGCCCGCACGCAGGGGGCGGCCCGCCGGCACGAGCGCGATCGCGCCCGGCTGGGGGGCGGCCGCCGACGCGGCGCGCTGCTCGGGCCGGCCGGGCGTCGTCCCGCCGGGGCGGCCGTCGCCGGCGGCGGGGAGCTGGACGGTCGGGTGGTCCGCCACCGCGCCCGCGCCGAACGACCCCGGGGTCCGGGCCGCGGGGGCGGCCGGCGCCGCACCGGCACCGGCACCGCGGGGGACGGCGGGCGGCGCGGACGGGGTCCACGCGCCCGTCGACGCGGTCGCGCCTGCAGGCGACGAGGCTCCGGGCCTCACCGGGGCGCCGGTCGGCGCGGCCGACGCGGCCGCCGGCGCCGCGCCGGGGGCGCGCGACGAACCCGCGGTCCACGGACGGGCGAGCGGCGCCTCGGGCTCCTCGTCGGGCACGGGACGGTGCGGCGCGCCCTGCCGAGGTCCGGGGACGCCCGTGAGGTGCCCGGAGGCGCCCCCCCGCGGGCCGGAGCCCGCGGGCGCGGCGTGCCACGGGGTCTGCGGCACCGGGCCGCCCTGCGCCTGGGGCGCGGACGGCTGCGCCGGACCGCTCGTCCCGGGGTGTGCGGACGGCTGCGCCGGGCCGCTCGGGCCCGCGGGCGCGCCGGGTCCGGTGGCGGCGCCCGTCCCGGTGGGTGCCTGAGGGCCGGGGGCGGCCTGGTGCGGGGGTGCGCCGGCCCGGCCGGCGGCAGCGCGCAGCGCGGCCTCCTGGGTGGCCCGCTCCCGGGCCGTGGTGGGGCGAGGGCCGGGTGCGGTCGGGCGGTCGGCAGGTGCCGGCTCCGACCCGCGCGGGCGACGTCGAGCCGCCGCGCGCTCCTCCTCCGGTGCCGGCGCCTCGTCGGACCCGGGCATGTGCTCGCGCAGCGTGGTTCCCGCGGGGTCCCGTGCCTCCTCGGCGGCACGCGCGCGCGCGGCGCGCTCCTGCGCCGTCCGCTCCTGCTCGGCGCGCCGCTGCGCCTGGGCACGCTCGGCGCTCCGGCGAGCGGCCTCCTCACGCTCGGCCTGCGCCCGCGCCGCCTGGGCGCGGACAGCGGCGGCACGCGCCTGCGGCGTCAGGGCGGCTCCGGACGACGCCGTCGGCCGCGGGGTCGCGATGCCGTGGCCCGGCCGGACGTCGGTCCCGTCGTCGGACGTGGGCTCGACGTCGGTGAGGCCGCCCGACGCGGACACGCGCCGGATGCCCCCCGTCAGCGCGGGCGGCTGCACCTCGGGCGTCGGCCGCGCCGGGACGGCGGGCGTCGACCGGGGCGGCACGGCCTCGCCGGTCGCCGCGGCGCGCAGCTCGCGCCGCGAGAGCGGGCGGGACGCCGCAGGCCGGCTCGCCGGGGCGGCGGGCGCCTCCGGAGCCGGAGCGGGGGTGGGGGCGGGAGTCACGGCGAGTGCCGGCGCGGGGGTCGGGGCGGGTGCCGGCGCGCGCACCACGGGCGGGGTCGGCGCCTGGACGGCGGCGGACGCGGCGGGCGGACGTGCAGCAGCGCCGGCCGTCGGGGCTGCCGAGGCCGCCGCGGCCGCCTCGGCCCGCTCGCGGAGCTCGCGCCGCGACAGCGGACGCTCCGCGGGCGCGGGCTGATGGGCGGGCGCAGCCGACGTCGTCGACGGCGCCGAGACCTCCTCGCCGCTCGACGGCCCGGACGGCCCGGACTGCTCGGCGGCCTGCTGCGCCGCGAGCGCCCGCAGGCGCTCCTCCTCGCGCCGGCGGCGGCGCTCGCCCCACTCGGCGGACGTCTGCTCACTCATCGTGACCCCGGTAGAGCCCGTGCTTCGCGATGTACTGGACGACGCCGTCGGGCACGAGGTACCAGACGGGCTCGCCCGCGTGCGCCCGGTGACGGCAGTCGGTGGAGGAGATCGCGAGCGCGGGGACCTCGAGCTGCGTCACGGCGCCCTCGGGGATCCCGGCGAGCGTCATGGCGTGCCCGGGCCGCGTGACCGCGACGAAGTGCGCCATCGACCAGAGCGCGTCGACGTCCTTCCACGTGAAGATCTGCTCGATCGCGTCCGCGCCCGTGATGAAGAACAGGTCGGCGTCGGGACGCTCGCTGCGCAGGTCGCGCAGCGTGTCGACCGTGTAGGTCAGCCCGGGCCGGTCGACGTCGACGCGGCTCACGGTGAAGCGCGGGTTCGACGCGGTCGCGATGACTGTCATGAGGTACCGGTGCTCCGCCGCGGTCACCTCGCGGTCCTGCTTGAGGGACGGGCGACCGGTCGGGACGAACACGACCTCGTCGAGCCGCAGGTCGGCTGCGGCCTCGCTCGCGGCGACCAGGTGGCCGTGGTGGATGGGGTCGAACGTCCCGCCCATCACCCCGATCCTGGGCCGTTGGTCAGTCATCCCCTGCTGGTCCTCCGGGTGCGTCGACGGATGTGGCCGTGCGTGCGTGCGGTCAGTGGCGCGTGCCGACGCTGCGGAAGGCGTAGGTCACGGCGAGCAGGACGACGAGCGCGCCGAACGCGACGAGGCCGAAGACCTCGGGGGCCACCTGGGCGGCCTCGGCCGTCTCCTCCGCGGCGAGCAGGGCAGCGTGCACGTCGACCTCCAGCTGTCGGTGCTTCTCGGTTACGTCTCGGTCCGTCCGGCGCGGGGCCCTCGCGGGTCCCGGCGGTGCCCGCGCGCGGTCGTCGGCGAGCCGCGGACCGGCGCAGAGCGGGCCTCCAGTGTCGCACGACTCCCCGCGGGGCAGGGCCTGCGCGGGGCCGGACGGGTGACCTCAGGGCCGGACGTGCCCGTCCCCCTCGACGACCCACCGCGTCGTCGTGAGCTCCGCGAGCCCCATGGGGCCGCGCGCGTGCATCTTCTGGGTCGAGATCCCGATCTCGGCACCGAGCCCCAGCTGACCGCCGTCGGTGAACCGGGTCGACGCGTTGACCATGACCGCGGCGGAGTCGACCTCGGCGACGAACCGCCGCGAGGCGGCCAGGTCGTTGGTGACGATCGCCTCGGTGTGGCCCGACGACCACGTGCGGATGTGCTCGAGCGCGTCGTCGAGCGTGTCCACCACGCGCACCGCGAGGTCGAGCGAGAGGTACTCGGTCGCCCAGTCCTCGTCGGTCGCGGGCACGACGTCGACGCCCGCCGGCGCGAGGGCCGCGGTCCGCTCGTCCCCGTGCACGACGACGCCGGCGCCGGCCAGCGCGGCGAGCGCCGAGGGCAGGAAGCCGGGCGCGGCGTCGGCGTGCACGAGGAGCGTCTCGGCCGCGTTGCACACGCCGACGCGCTGCGTCTTGGAGTTGAGCAGGATCGGCAGGGCCATCGCCGGGTCCGCGGCGGCGTCGACGTACACGTGGCAGTTGCCGACGCCGGTCTCGACGACCGGGACGGTCGCCTCACGCACCACGGTCTGGATGAGGTCCGCGCCGCCGCGCGGCACGAGGAGGTCCACCAGGCCGCGCGCGTGCATGAGCGCGACGGCGCCCGCCCGACCGTGCTCGTCGATCGACTGGACCGCGTCCGCGGGCAGGCCGACCGAGCGCAGCGCCTGGCCGAGGACCTCGACGACCACCGTGTTGGAGCTCGACGCGGCCGAGCCGCCGCGCAGGATCGCCGCGTTGCCGCTCTTGAGCGCGAGGCCCGCGGCGTCGACCGTGACGTTGGGCCGCGCCTCGTAGATCATGCCCACGACGCCGAGCGGCACGCGCACCTGGCGCAGCCGCAGCCCGTTGGGCAGCGTCGAGCCGCGCACCACCTCGCCGACGGGGTCCGGCAGAGCGGCGAGCTCGCGGAGCGCGTCGGCGATGGCCGCGACGCGGTCGGGCGTGAGCGTGAGCCGGTCGAGCAGACCGGCGGACAGCCCGCCCGCCTCGCCCCGCTCGAGGTCGACGGCGTTGGCGGAGACGATCTCGGGAGTCGCGGCCACGAGCGCGTCGGCCATCGCGTGCAGGGCGGCGTCCTTGAGCGAGCGCGGGGCGGTCGCCAGGGCTCGGGCGGCGACCTGCGCGCGCCGCGCGACGGACCGCACGGCCTCCTCGACGTCGACGCCGGAGGCCTCGGGGACGGACGGGGGCGCTGCGAGGCTCATGGCCGCAGGATAGTCGCGTGGAGTGGTTCGACGCGGAGGGCTGGACCGTCGCGCGCACCGTGGCGCAACGGGGCGTCGCCGCCGTCTACGTCGTCGCGTTCGTCGCGGTCCTGCGTCAGTTCCGCCCGCTGCTCGGCGAGCACGGCCTGCTGCCGGTGCCGGCGTTCGTGGCGCGCGTGCCGTGGCGCAGCGCCCCGAGCCTCTTCCACCGGCGGTACTCGGACCGCCTCCTCGTGGTGGTCGGGTGGACCGGTCTCGTGCTCGCCCTGAGCGTCGTCGTCGGCCTGCCTCAGCAGGGCCCGCCGTGGGTCCCCCTGCTCGTGTTCCTCGCGCTGTTCGGCCTCTACCTCTCGGTCGTCAACGTCGGCCAGGTCTTCTACGGGTTCGGCTGGGAGTCGCTCCTGCTCGAGGCGGGGTTCCTGTGCGCCTTCCTGGGCTCGGACCGCGTCGCGCCGCCGGTCACCGTCCTCGCGCTGCTGTGGTGGCTCGTGCTTCGCCTCGAGCTCGGCGCGGGCCTCATCAAGTGGCGCGGCGACCGCGCGTGGCGCGACCTCACGGCGCTCTACTACCACCACGAGACCCAGCCGATGCCGAACCCGCTGAGCCGCTGGTTCCACCTGCTGCCGAGGCCGCTGCACCGGGTCGAGGTCGCCGCGAACCACGTGACCCAGCTCCTCGTGCCGTTCCTGCTGCTCGCCCCCGGCCCGGTGGCCAGCGCCGGCGCGGCGATCATGGTCGTGACCCAGGCGTGGCTCGTGCTCTCCGGCAACTTCGCCTGGCTCAACGGGCTGACGATGGTGCTCGCCTTCTCGGCGGTCGACGACGCCTCGCTCGCGTGGCTCCTCGGGCTCCTCGGCGCCGACGTCGACCCGGCGTCCTGGTCCGCAGGGACGGAGCCCGCGCCCGCGTGGTTCGTCGTCGTCGTGCTCGCGGTGAGCGCGTGGCTCGTCGTGCTGAGCCGGCACCCGCTGCGCAACCTCGTCTCGCGCCGCCAGCTCATGAACGCCTCGTTCAACGCCTGGCACCTGGTGAACGCCTACGGCGCGTTCGGCAGCATCACGCGCCGCCGCGTCGAGGTGGTCGTCGAGGGCACGCTCGACGAGGACCCGGACGACGCCGCCTGGCGCGAGTACGAGTTCCGGGGCAAGCCGGGCGACGTCCGGCGCGTGCCGCCCCAGTACGCGCCGTACCACCTGCGCCTCGACTGGGGGATGTGGTTCCTCGGGCTCGGGTCCTCGGCGCAGATGCGCTGGTTCGTGCCCTTCCTCGCCCGGCTGCTCGAGGCGGACGCGCCGACGCTGCGCCTGCTGCGCCGGGACCCGTTCGACGGGCGGCCCGCGCGGTGGGTGCGCGCGCGGCTGTACCACTACCGCTTCGCCACGCGCGAGGAGCGGCGGTCCACCGGCCAGTGGTGGGTCCGGTCCGACGAGGGCCTGCTCGTCGACGTCCACGACCTGCGGTCGCTGCGCCGCTACCTCTGACCGCGGGCGTCAGCGGTGGCGGACGAGCACGATGTCGTCGCGGTGCACGACCTCGCGGTCGTAGCCCGCACCCAGGCGCTCGCGCAGCTCGTGCGTCGAGCGGCCGAGCAGGTCCGGCAGCTCCGCCGCACCGAAGGCGACGAGCCCGCGCGCGACCACGGCGCCCTCGGTCGACACGAGCTCGACCGGGTCCCCCGCCTCGAAGTCGCCCGTGACGTGCGTGATCCCCGCGGGCAGCAGCGAGGTGCGGCGCTCGACGACCGCGCGCACCGCGCCGTCGTCCAGCACGAGCCGGCCCTGCGTGCTCGCGGCGTGCTCGAGCCAGAGCATGCGCGTGGAGCGGCGGCGGCCGGTCGCCGCGAACCACGTCCCGACCGGCTCACCGGCGAGCGCCTGCGCGGCCTGCGCGGCGGACGTGAGGACGACCGGCACGCCCGAGCCGGTCGCGATCCGGACCGAGGCGAGCTTGGTCACCATGCCGCCGGTGCCGACGGCGCTCCCCCGCACGCTGACGTCGACGCCGTCGAGGTCGGCCGCGCTGCGCACCTCCGTGATCCGGCGCGCGCCGGGACGCGACGGCGGGCCGTCGTAGAGCGCGTCGACGTCCGTGAGCAGGACCATCGCGTCGGCCCGCACGAGGTGGGACACGAGCGCGGCGAGCCGGTCGTTGTCGCCGAAGCGGATCTCGTCGGTCGCGACCGTGTCGTTCTCGTTGACGATGGGCACGACGCCGAGCCCGAGCAGCCGGTCCAGCGCCCGCTGCGCGTTGCGGTAGTGCCCGCGGCGGACGGTGTCCTCCGCGGTGAGGAGCACCTGGCCGACCCGCAGGCCGTGCGCGGCGAACGCCTCCGTGTAGCGCGCGACCAGGAGGCCCTGGCCGACCGAGGCCGTCGCCTGGGCCGTCGCGAGGTCCCGGGGCCGCGTCGCCAGGCCCAGCGGGGCGAGGCCCGCGGCGATGGCGCCGGACGTCACGAGCACGACCTGACCGCCCGCGGCGCGCCGCGCGGCGATCACCGCGACGAGCGCCCGCAGCGCCTCGACGTCGAGGTGCCCGTCGCCGCCCGTGAGGGACGACGAGCCGACCTTGACGACCACCCGGTCCGCCGAGGCGACGGCCGCCCGGTCGGCGCCGGGCTCGTGGCGCGCGGACCCGCTCACCGTCGGCTCACGCGTCCGAGCCCGGGTCCGCCCAGTGGCCGGCCTCGCGCTCGGTCCACAGCTCCGAGCGCGCCTCCGCCTTGGCGTCCATCCGGTCCTTGTACTGCTCGCGCTTCGCCGCGCGCGTCGGCCGCGCGTGGTCCTCGAGCCGCAGGTCCGTGCCACGCGGGCCGCCGAGCAGCTCGGACCCCGTCAGCAGCGTCGGCTCCCAGTCGAAGACGACCCCGCCGTCCTCCGGTCCGATGACGACCTCGGCGCCGGGCGTCGCTCCCTCCGCGAACAGCCGCTCCTCGACGCCGAGGCGCGCGAGCCGGTCCGCGAGGTAGCCCACGGCCTCGTCGTTCGTGAAGTCGGTCTGCCGGACCCAGCGCTGCGGCTTGGTGCCGAGCACCTGGAAGAACACGCGGCCGCCGCTCTCCTTGCGGGTCACGGTGAAGCCGGCGTCGTCCACGGCCTTGGGACGCAGCACGACGCGCGCCGGCACGACCGCCGCGGCCGCCGCGCGCGCCCGGCTCACGAGCTCGGCGAGCGCGAACGTCAGCGGCCGCAGGCCCTCGTGGCTCGCGGTCGAGATCTCGAGCACGGTGAGACCGCGCGCCTCGAGCTCGGGGCGCACGAGCTCGGCGAGCTCCCGCGCCTCGGGCACGTCGATCTTGTTGAGGACGACGACGCGCGGGCGCTCGGTGAGCGGCACCTCGCCGCCGCGGATCTCGAGGTCGCTCGCGTACGCCGCGAGCTCGGCCTCGATGACGTCGAGGTCGCTGATCGGGTCGCGGTCCGGCTCGAGCGTCGCGCAGTCGAGGACGTGCACGAGGACGGCGCAGCGCTCGATGTGGCGCAGGAACTCCAGGCCCAGGCCCTTGCCCTGGCTCGCGCCCGGGATGAGCCCGGGGACGTCCGCCACGGTGAACCGCGCCGACCCCGCCTGGACGACGCCGAGGTTCGGCACGAGCGTCGTGAAGGGGTAGTCGGCGATCTTGGGCCGCGCGGCCGAGATCGCGGCGACGAGGCTCGACTTGCCGGCGCTCGGGTACCCGACGAGCGCGACGTCGGCGATGGTCTTGAGCTCGAGCACGACGTCACGGCTCTCGCCCGGCTCGCCGAGCAGCGCGAAACCGGGCGCCTTGCGGCGCGGCGAGGACAGCGCGGCGTTGCCGAGCCCGCCCCGGCCGCCCGCGGCGACGACGAACCGGGCGCCCTCGCCGACGAGGTCCGCGAGGACCTCGCCGTCGGTGGACTTCACGACGGTGCCGTCGGGCACCGGCAGGACGAGGTCCTGGCCCGTGCCGCCCTGGCGGTCGTCGCCCATGCCCTGGCTGCCCGACGGCGCGTGCCGGTGCGGCGAGTGGTGGTAGTCCAGGAGGGTCGTCACCTGGTGGTCGACGACGAGGACGACGTCGCCGCCGTCACCGCCGTTGCCGCCGTCGGGGCCCGCCAGGGGCTTGAACTTCTCACGGCGGATGGAGGCGCACCCGTGGCCGCCGTCACCTCCCGTCGCGTGCAGGACGACGCGGTCGACGAACGATGCCACGGCGCTCTCCTCTCGGTCGGGGTGGTGCGGGGGTGTGACGCACGAAGGGGCGCACCGTTCTCCGGTGCGCCCCTTCGCGTGGTGTGCTCTGGGTCAGGCGTCGGCCGTGACGATGTCGATGACCTTGCGGCCACGGCGCACGCCGAACTGCACGGCACCGGCGGTCAGCGCGAAGAGCGTGTCGTCGCCGCCACGGCCCACGTTGTTGCCGGGGTGGAAGTGGGTGCCACGCTGGCGCACGATGATCTCGCCCGCGTTGACGAGCTGACCGCCGAAGCGCTTGACGCCGAGACGCTGCGCGTTGGAGTCGCGGCCGTTCCGCGAGGAGCTGGCGCCCTTCTTGTGTGCCATGACTGACCTGCTTTCGTGCTGAACGTGAGACGGGTGGGAGGGTGGTCGGCCGCCGCGTCGCGCGGGCGGCCGTCCGGACTCAACTGATCGCGGTGACCTTCAGGCGGGTCAGCTTCTGACGGTGACCCATGCGCTTGCGGTAGCCCGTCTTGTTCTTGTACTTGAGGATGTCGATCTTCGGGCCCTTCTCGTCCCGCACGATCTCCGCGGTGACCGTCACGCCCGCCAGCGTCGCGGCGTCGGAGGTCACCTTCTCCCCGTCCACGAGCAGGAGCGCGGGCAGCTGCACGGTCCCGCCGGCCTCGCCCTTGAGACGGTCGACGACGACGACGTCCCCGACCGCAACCTTCTCCTGGCGGCCACCAGCCTTGACGATCGCGTACACCACGTTGCCGCTCATCTCTACTCGTTCTTCGGTCGCACGTCAGTCGCGTGCTCGTTCTTGGTCAGGCGCCGCGCGCAGCCGCAGCGTCCGGGGACGCCGGTCTGGGGGCACGCACAACCCGGCGCATCCGAGACGCGCCGACGTCCTAGAGTACGGAACGGCCCCGCGAGGGTCAAACCGGCCCGGTCACCGGACGGGCGGGTCGGGGACCAGCCCCAGCTCGGCGTGCCGGCCCCGGAAGACCGCGGTCCGCAGCTCGATCGCCCAGGCCTCCAGCTCGGGCATCCCGGCCGCCCGGGCGACCTCGATCTCGGCCTCGACGTCGTACGGGACGCGCACGACCTGGAGCGCGAACGGGTCCCGGGCGGTGCCGCCGACGACGCCCTCGAGGACGAGGTAGGACGGCACGGGCTCGTCGAGCGGGTTGCCCGCGCTGCCGGCGTTGACCAGCGTGCGCCCGTCGACCGTCTTCACGTAGGCGTCGTGCACGTCCCCGTAGACGACCACGGACGGCGCCGGGCCGGGGCCCGTGAGCTCGGTCGCCGCGAACATGCCGTCGAACTCCTCGTCGGTGTGCACGCGCCGCACGCGCGTGTAGACGCTGTCCGCCGAGGCGTGCACGAAGCGCACGCGGCGACCGCTGATCACCATGTCGTGGACGAGCGGGAGCGCGAGGAGCCACGCGCGGTCCTCGGGCGTCAGCTCCTCGTACCACCAGACCGAGGCCGGGTTCTTGTCCGGGTCCGGGCGCGGCAGGAAGTCGTCCCAGTTGCCTCGCACCGTGACCGCGCAGCGCTCGCGCGTGCGTGCGACGGCCGCCGAGCCGCGCGGCCCCTTGCCCGCGACGTCGCCGAGGTTGAGGACCGTGGTGATCCCCCGGCGGTCGATGTCGGCGAGCACCGCGTCGTACGCGGTCATGTTGCCGTGCACGTCCGAGACCACCGCGATCCGCTCCACGCGCGTCACGGTAGCCGCCGCCGGCGACGGACGGCCGGCGCGCTCAGGCGGGCGCCGGTCGTCCGTCGGTCGGCTCAGTCCTCGTCCGCGCCGTCCGCACCGTCCGCGCCGTCGGCACCGTCCCCACCGTCCGCGCGGTCGGGACCGTCCGCGCCGTCGGCGACGGGCGCTACGGGCGCCTCGACGGCCTGGATGCTCGACAGCGCGTCGCCGAGCTCGGCGCTGCCGGCGTCGGTCGCGGCGGGCTCCCCTGCCTCCTCGACGGACGGCTGCTCGTCGGACGGCTGCCCGTCCGTCGTCGGTGCTCCGGTCACGGTGTCCTCCGACCCCTGCTCGTCGTGCGGGTGGACCGCGACGTCCTCGTGGAAGTGCTCGTGCGGGTGCTCGTGCGCGTGCGCCGCCGCGGCGGCGATCGTCGCGAGCGTCGCCTTGACCGCCTCACGCGCCTCGGGCAGCACCGGGACGGCGACGGCCGGGGCGGCAGGCGCCGACGCGGCACCCTTCTTGCGCCGCGAGCGCTTGGACTCGCTCGGCTCGGCGGGCCGACCGTCGTCCGGCGCCGCGCCACGCACCTCGACGGGCTCGGCGTGCACGATGAAGCCACGGCCGTTGCAGTGCTGGCACGTCTCGCTGAACGCCTCGACGAGCCCCTGGCCGACGCGCTTGCGCGTCATCTGGACGAGCCCGAGCGACGTCACCTCGGCGACCTGGTGCTTGGTCCGGTCGCGGCCCAGGCACTCGACGAGCCGCCGCAGCACGAGGTCGCGGTTGGACTCGAGCACCATGTCGATGAAGTCGATGACGATGATGCCGCCGATGTCGCGCAGGCGGAGCTGGCGGACGATCTCCTCGGCGGCCTCGAGGTTGTTGCGCGTCACGGTCTCCTCGAGCGTGCCGCCCGAGCCCGTGAACTTGCCCGTGTTGACGTCGACGACCGTCATCGCCTCGGTGCGGTCGATGACGAGCGAGCCGCCCGACGGCAGGTAGACCTTGCGGTCCATGCCCTTGGCGAGCTGCTCGTCGATGCGGTGCGCCCCGAACACGTCACCGGTCCCCGTCCAGCGGCTGACCTTCTCGACGAGGTCGGGTGCCATGGCCTCCACGTACTCCGAGATCATCGACCACGCGCCGTCGCCCTGGACGACGAGCGAGGAGAAGTCGTCGTTGAAGATGTCGCGCACGACGCGGATCGCGAGGTCCGGCTCGCCCTGGAGCAGCGCGGGCGCCGACGCGCTCTTGGCCTTCTTCTCGATCGCGGCCCACTGGTCCTGCAGGCGCTGGACGTCGCTGCGCAGCTCCTCCTCGGAGGCGCCCTCGGCCGCGGTGCGGACGATGACGCCCGCCGCGTCCGGCACGATCTCCTTGAGGAGCTTCTTGAGCCGCGCACGCTCGTTCTCGGGCAGCTTGCGCGAGATGCCCGTCATGCCGCCGGACGGCACGTACACGAGATAGCGGCCGGCGAGCGTGATCTGCGAGGTGAGGCGCGCGCCCTTGTGGCCGATCGGGTCCTTCGTCACCTGGACGAGCACGGAGTCGCCCGACTTGAGCGCCTGCTCGATGCGACGCGGCTGCCCCTCGAGGCCGGCCGCGTCCCAGTTGACCTCGCCCGCGTAGAGCACGGCGTTGCGGCCCTTGCCGACGTCGACGAACGCGGCCTCCATGCTCGGCAGCACGTTCTGGACCCGACCCAGGTAGACGTTGCCGGCCATCGACGCCTGGTTCTGGCCGTTGCTCGTGCGCGACACGAAGTGCTCGACGAGCACGCCGTCCTCGAGCACGGCGATCTGCACGCGTCCGTCGGACTCGCGCACGACCATGGCGCGGTCGACCGCCTCGCGGCGGGCCAGGAACTCGGACTCGGTGACGATGGTGCGGCGACGACCCGCGTCGCGGCCCTCGCGGCGGCGCTGACGCTTGGCCTCGAGGCGGGTCGAGCCCTTGAGGGCCGTGACCTCGTCGGACACCCCGCGCGCGGCGCGGGTGCGCGTCCGGACGGGCGCGACGACGTCGTCGCCCTCGCCTCGCGTGCGACGGCGACGACGGCGACGACGGCTCGACGAGCCGCCCGCCTCGTCGGCGTCGGCACCCTCGCCCTGCTCGTCGTCGTCGGCGTCCTCGTCCTCGGCCTGCTCGGCCTGGTCCTGGTCCTCGACGGTCGCCGCGCCCCGGCCCCGGCCCGAGCGCCGGCGACGGCGCCCGGCGGGCTCCTCGTCGCCCGGGACCTCGTCCGCGTCGGTCGCGTCGTCCGTCACCTCGGCGGACGCGTCGTCCGCACCGTCCTGCTCGTCCGTCTCGCGGTCGGCGCCCGAGCGGCTGCGGCGGCCACGGCCACCACGGCGACGACGACGGCGGGGGCCGCCGTCCTCCTCGTCGCCCGCCACGTCGTCGCCCGCGACCTCGTCGGTGGTCTCGGCGGCGTCCTCGGTCGTCGCCTCGATCGCAGCGGCGTCCTCCTCGGCGGGCACGAGGCCGGCCTCGACCGCCAGCGCGTCCTCGTCCGTCTCCTCCTCGGCGGTGACGACGACGTCCTCGGGGCGCGGCGGACCGGCCGGCGCCTGGGCGCGGCGGCGCCGCGGGCGCGCCGTCGGGTCGGGCGCCTGGAAGAGGAGGGCGGTCGTCGCGAGGCGCGGCGCCTCGCTCCGACCGCGCGCGGAGCCGGCCGCCGGGGCGGCGGGCGGCTCGGCCGTCGCAGCCGGCGCAGCCGTCGTGGTGGTCGTGGGGCGCTCGATGCCCAGCTCCGCGAGCACGTCGAGCGCGGGCGGTGCGTCGGAGGCCTCGGCCTTGGCCGCGGCGCCACGAGCCGGGCGGCGGCGCGCGCGGGCGGGACGCTCCTCGGCGGCCGGCGTCGGCTCCTCGGGCGTGGTCTCGGACGGGACCGCGGCGGACGCGGCCGTCTCGTCCGTCCGGGCCGCCGTCTCGTCGGTGGGCGCCTGGTCGGACGGTGCCTCGTCGGACGGCGCGGCGACGGACGCCGACGTCGCCCTGCGGCTGCGGCGCGCTCGCGGCGCCGGCTCCGGAGCCTGCTCGGGGGCCTGCTGCGGCGTCGGCTCGGGCGCCGCGGACGCCGTCGTGGGCTCGTCCGCGGCCGGCGCGGCGGCGGCCTGCTCGGCCGGTGCCGCGTCCGCTGCGGCGGTCGGCGCGGTCGCGCGGCGGGTCGTGCGACGCGCTCGGGTCTTCGGGGCGGCCTGCCCCGCGCCGTCGGAGGCGGCCGACGGGGCGCCGGACGGGGCCTCTCCGGCGGTGTCGGCCACCGGGGTGTCGACCACGGGTGCGGCGGCCGGCGGGGCGGCGGCGGGTGCGCTCGCGAGCGCCTCGCTCGAGGGCGGCGTCGCGACGCCGGTGGCGACGCGGCGTCCTCGCGTGCGCCGCACGGGCGCTGCTGCTGCTTCGGGGGTCGTGGTCTCGTCGGTCACGGGTGCTCCAGGCCCGAGGGCTGTCCACACTCGCCGGTCCTCGGGCGGTTCGGTCGTCGCGTGCGCCTCGTCGGTGCGCGACGGAAGTCGTCGGTGTCGTCACGGCTGGGCGGGCGGCGGCGCCGGCGCCTGCGCGTCGGGAGACGGCGGCGCACGGCGGGCCGCGGACCGGGGTCCAGCGGGACGTTCGTCGGCCGGGCGGACGGTGTGGCGACCCCCCGAGCCGCGGTCAGTATCGCACAGGACGTCCGTCCTGCCCCGCGACATGCCACGCCCCGAGGGGTCGCGAGGAAACTGACGTCCCGTCATCAACCGGGACCTTGGTCCCACGGCCGAGCGGGGCCCTCTTCCTAGCGTCGACCACGGACGCAGCCCGTCGGCGGCGCCCTCTCCCCCGCTCCGTCCTGCCTCGAGGAGACGCCCGTGGACGCCCTGGACCTGGCCCGCTGGCAGTTCGGGATCACCACCGTCTACCACTTCATCTTCGTCCCGCTGACGATCGGCCTCTCGCCCCTCGTCGCGCTCATGCAGACGTTCTGGGTGCGGACGGGCGACGAGCGCTGGCTCCGGCTGACGAAGTTCTTCGGCAAGCTCCTGCTCATCAACTTCGCGATCGGCGTCGCGACCGGCATCGTGCAGGAGTTCCAGTTCGGGATGAACTGGAGCGAGTACTCGCGCTTCGTCGGCGACGTCTTCGGCGCACCGCTCGCGATGGAGGCGCTCGCCGCCTTCTTCGTCGAGTCGACGTTCCTCGGCCTGTGGATCTTCGGCTGGGACCGGCTGCCGAAGCGCATCCACCTCGCCTGCATCTGGGCGGTCGCGATCGCGACCAACCTCTCGGCCTTCTTCATCCTCGCCGCCAACTCCTGGATGCAGCACCCCGTCGGCGCGGTGCTGAATGAGGAGACGGGCCGCGCGGAGATGGTCGACATCGGCGCCGTCCTGAGCAACCCGACGCTGCTGGCCGCGTTCCCCCACACCATCGCCGCGGCCTTCCTCACCGCGGGCACGTTCGTCGCCGGCATCGGCGCCTGGTGGATGGTGCGCAGCCACGGCGCGGGCGACGCCCTGACGGCCCGCACGATCTACCGCCCGGCCGTGGTGCTCGGCGTGGTGACCGTCCTCGTGTCCGGCGTCGGCGTCGCGCTCTCGGGCGACTGGCAGGCCAAGCTGATGTTCGACCAGCAGCCCATGAAGATGGCCTCGGCCGAGGCGCTGTGCGAGGGCGAGAACGGCGCGGCCTTCTCGCTCCTCACGATCGGTGACCTGTCCAACTCGTGCGAGGGCGTCACCCACGTCCTCACCATCCCGGGCGTGACGTCGTTCCTCGCCTCGGGCGAGTTCGACTCCTACCTCCCGGGCGTCGACGAGCTCCAGGAGCGCTCCGAGCTGCTCTACGGCGAGGGCGTCGACTACCGGCCCAACCTCGCGGTGACGTACTGGTCGTTCCGGCTCATGATCGGTCTTGGCGCGGGCTCGGCGGCCCTGGCCGCCGCGACCCTCTGGCTCCTGCGCCGCGGTCGCACCGTCGGCCACCGCTGGTTCGGCCGGCTCGGGCTCCTCGCGATCCCGACGCCGTTCCTCGCGTCGGCGTTCGGCTGGATCTTCACCGAGATGGGCCGCCAGCCCTGGGTCGTCGTGCCCAACCCCAACCCGAGCGGCGTCGACGGCGTGTGGATGCTCACCGCGAACGGCGTCTCGAGCGTCGTCGGCCCGGGTGCGGTGCTCACGTCGATGATCGCCTTCACCGCCCTGTACGCCGTGCTCGCCGTGCTGTGGTTCCGCCTCATGGCGCGCTACGCCGCGCACGGCGTGTCCGCGAGCGAGCCCGACGTCAGCCCGGACGCGCGGTCCGACGCCGACGGCGACCGCCCCCTGTCCTTCGCCTACTGAGGAGGCCGCCATGGAGCTCTCGACGGTCTGGTTCCTGCTCATCGCGGTCCTGTGGACCGGCTACCTCGTGCTCGAGGGCTTCGACTTCGGGGTCGGCATGCTGCTGCCCGTGCTCGGCCGCCGCGACCGCGACCGGCGCGTCATGATCAACACGATCGGGCCCGTATGGGACGGCAACGAGGTCTGGCTCCTCACCGCGGGCGGCGCGACCTTCGCGGCGTTCCCCGAGTGGTACGCCACGATGTTCTCGGGCTTCTACGTCGCGCTCCTGCTCATCCTGCTCGCACTCATCGTGCGCGTGGTCGCGTTCGAGTGGCGCGGCAAGATCCACGACGACCGCTGGCGGGCGTGGGCGGACCGCGCGCTCGTCGTCGGCTCGTGGGTGCCGGCCGTCCTGTGGGGCGTCGCGTTCGCCAACCTCGTGCGGGGCGTCCCGCTCGACGCCGACCACCAGTACGTCGGGTCGTTCGCCGACCTGCTCAGCCCGTTCGCCCTGCTGGGCGGCGCGACGACCGCGCTGCTCTTCCTCGCGCACGGCGCGGTGTTCCTCGCGCTCAAGACCGACGGCGACGTGCGCCGCCGGTCGGGCGCGCTCGCCGCGCGCCTCGCGGTCGCGAGCCTCGTCGTCGCGGGGGCCTGGGCGGTGTGGGCGCAGCTCGCCTACTCGGTCACGTGGACGTGGGCGGCCACCGGTCTCGCCGCCGTCGCGCTGCTCGCGCTCGTCTCCGCGACGCGTGCCCGGCGGGAGGGGCTCGCGTTCGGCGCCTCCGCGGTGACCCTCGTCGCGGCGGTCGTCCTGATCTTCGGGTCGATGTGGCCCGACGTCATGCCCGCGACCGACCCCGCGCTCTCGCTGTCCGTGGCCGAGGCGGCGTCGTCCGACTACACGCTGCGGCTCATGACGTGGGTCGCGGCGATCCTCACGCCCGTCGTCCTGCTCTACCAGGGCTGGACGTACTGGGTGTTCCGCAAGCGGCTGACCGCCGAGCAGATCCCCGACCACACGGGCCTGCCCCTCACGCGCGTGTGAGGCCCCTCGACCCCCGGCTGCTGCGCCACGCGCGCGCGGCGCGCCGGTACGTCGTCCTCACCGCGGCGCTCGGCGGCCTCACCGCGGCGCTCGTCGTCGCGCAGGCGCTGCTGCTCGCGCGCGCCCTCGCGCCCGTGGTCGCCGGACGGGCCGCGCTGCCCGACGTCGCGCCCACGATCTCCGGGCTCGCCGCCGTCGTCCTCGCGCGGGTCGCCGTGACCGCGGTGCAGGAGCGGTTCGCCCACCGCGCGGCGACCCGCGCCGTGGCAGAGCTGCGCGCGGGCGTCGTCGAGCACGCGGTCACGCTCGGGGCCCACGGCCCCGCCCACGGCCGGCCCGCAGCCGTCGCGACGCTCGCGACGCGCGGCCTCGACGCGCTCGAGCCCTACTTCGTGCGGTACCTGCCCCAGCTGCTCCTCGCGGCGACCGTGACGCCGGCGGCCCTCGTCGTCGTGCTCGGGCTGGACTGGGTCGCGGCCGCGACGATCGCCGCGACGCTGCCCCTCGTGCCCGTCTTCATGGTCCTCGTGGGTCGCATGACGCAGGGTGCGGCCGAGCGCCGGCTGGTGGTCATGGAGCGCCTCGGGCACCAGGTGCTCGACCTGCTCGTGGGCCTGCCCACCCTTCGGGCGCTCGGCCGCGAGCGCGGTCCGGGCCCGCGGGTGCGCGCGCTCGGCGAGGCGCACCGGCGCGCGACGCTCGGGACGCTGCGGGTCGCCTTCCTGTCCGGGATGGTGCTCGAGCTGCTCACGACCCTCTCGGTCGCGCTCGTGGCCGTCGGGATCGGCTTCCGCCTCGTCGACGGCGGGCTCGACCTCGAGACGGGCCTCGCGGTCCTCATGCTCGCGCCCGAGGTCTACCTCCCGCTGCGCCAGGTGGGCGCGCACTTCCACGCGTCGGTCGACGGCGTCGCCGCGGCCGACCGCGCGTTCGCGGTCCTCGAGACGCGCCCGGCCGGCGAGGCCGCCGGCCCGGGACCGTCGCCGGCCGGTCGCGTGCCGGCGCCCGACCTGCGAAGGACGACGCTGCGCCTCGCGGGCGTGGGGGTGCGCCGCGACGATCGTGCCGCGACCGCGCCCTGCGGCCTCGACGTCGACGTCGCGCCCGGCAGCGTGGTCGCCCTCGCCGGCCCCAACGGGTCGGGCAAGTCGACGGCGGTCGCGGTCGCCCTGGGCCTCCTGCCGCCCGACGAGGGCGAGGTCCTCCTCGTGCCGGCGCAGGGCCCCGCCGTCGCGCTGCCCGACGTCGAGCCGGCGTCGTACTGGCGCCAGGTCGCGTGGGTGCCGCAGCGACCCGTGCTCGAGCCCGGCACGCTGCGCGAGGCCGTCCTGCGCGACGCGCCGGCGGACGACGCCGCGCTCGCGCGGGCGGCGCGGCTCACGGGCCTCGACGCCGTGCTCGCGTCGCTCCCCGACGGCTGGGCCACCGCCCTCGGCCAGGGCGGCGCGGGCCTCAGCCTCGGCCAGCGCCAGCGTGTGGCCCTGGCCCGCGCGCTCGTCGGCGACGCACAGCTCGTCGTGCTCGACGAGCCCACCGCCCACCTCGACGACGACGCCGCCGCCGTCGTGCTCGCCGCCGTCGCCGCGCTGCGCGACGCGGGGCGGACCGTGCTGCTCGTGGCCCACCGGCCCGACCTGCTCGCGTGCGCCGACCACGTGGTCGCCGTGCGCGCGGCCGTGGGGGTCGACGCGTGAGCCGGCCGGCGCGGGACCCGCTCGTGCGCGTCGTGCGGCTGCTCGACGTCGACCGGCGACGCGTCCTCGCGGCCGTCGTCGCCGGCACCGGCAGCCTCGGCAGCGCCGTCGCGCTCGCGGCGGTCTCGGCGTGGCTCATCGCCCGCGCGTCGCAGATGCCGCCCGTCATGCACCTGACCATCGCCGCGGTCACGGTCCGCGCGCTGGGCATCGGCCGCGGCCTGCTCCGGTACGTCGAGCGCCTCGTCTCGCACGACGTCGCGCTGCGCGGCATGGCCACGCTGCGCGCGCGCGTCTACGAGCGGCTCGCGGCCGCGCGCGTCGACCGCGTCGTCGACCTGCGGCGCGGCGACCTGCTCGCGCGCGTGGGCGCCGACGTCGACGCGGTCGGGGACGTCGTCGTGCGCGGGCTCGTCCCCGCGGGGGTCGCTGCCGGCGTCGGGCTCGGGAGCGTCGCGCTGGTCGCCGCCTTCCTGCCCGCGGCCGGCGCCGCGCTCGCCGCGTGCCTCGTGCTCGCGGGCGTCGTCGCGCCCTGGGTCGCCGCGCGGGCCGCGCGCGCTGCGGAGCACCGGGCCGCTCGTGCGCGGACCCAGGTCGCGGCGCTCACCATGACGCTGCTCGACGGCGCCGACGAGCTGCGCGTCGCGGGGCGCGTCCCTGACCTGCTCGCGCGCCTGCGTGCCGCCGACGCCGACGTGGCGCGCGCCACCGACGCCGCCGCACGCCCCGCCGCCCTCGCCGCCGCGCTCGGCCCCGCCGCGACGGGCCTCGCCGTGCTGTCCGCCCTGCTGCTCGGGGTGCCGGCCACGGTCGACGGGCGCCTCGCCGCGGTCGAGCTGGCCGTCGTCGTCCTCACCCCGCTCGCGGCGTTCGAGGCGAGCGGCCTGCTGCCTGCCGCCGCGGTGCAGGTGCTCCGGTCGCGTGACGCGGCGGCGCGCCTCGTCGGCCTGCTCGACGCCGCCGGCGACGCCGACGCGGTGGACGACGTGGCGGCCGCCGCGAAGATGCGCGAGCCCGCCGCCCCCTCCCCGCGTCTCGTCGCGTCCGGCCTCACGGCCGGGCGGCCGGGGCGGCCGACGGCGGCGACGGGCGTGGACCTCGAGCTCGTCCGCGGTCGGAGCATCGCCGTCGTCGGGCCGAGCGGCGCGGGCAAGACGACCCTCCTCCTCACGCTCGCGGGCCTCCTGCCGCCCGTCGCGGGATCGGCGCGCCTCGACGGGCGCGACGTCGGCGACCTCCCGCGCGGGGCCGCGGCGGCGGCGGTCGCGGTGACCACCGAGGACGCGCACGTGTTCGACACGACGGTCCTGGAGAACCTGCGCGTCGCGCGCGGCGACGTGACCCCCGACGAGGCACGGGCCGCCCTCGACGCCGTCGGCCTCGGGCCCTGGCTCGCCGCGCTGCCCGACGGCCTCGGCACCACGGTCGGCTCCGGTGCGGCGCGGCTGTCGGGCGGCGAGCGCCGTCGGCTCCTCGTCGCGCGCGCTCTCCTGTCCCCCGCTCCCCTGCTGCTGCTGGACGAGCCCACCGAGCACCTGGACGCCGACGGCGACCGCCTGCTCGTCGGCCTGCTCGACGGGACCGTGGCGCCCGGGCGCGGCGTCGTCGTCGTCACCCACCGCACGGCCGCGCTCGCCGCGGCCGACGAGGTGATCCACGTCGGCGAGCGGGGTAGCGTGCGGGCAGCCGCTCGCTGAGCGGTGACCGGCACCGAGCGCAGGAGCACAGGCATGGTTTCGCGGGTCGACGGAGGCAAGAGCGGCACGGACCACCACGACAGCAGCCTCGCGGCCGCGGACCTCCTCCAGGCGGCGCTCGGCCTCGCCTCGGACCTCGACCTGCCGACCGTGCTGCAGCGCTTCGTCAGCGCGAGCGCCGACCTCACGGGCGCCCGCTACGCCGCGATCAACGTGCTCGACGCACGCGGCCGCTCCACGACGTTCGTCCACACCGGCATCGACGACCGGCTGGCCGCGATGCTCGGCCGGCCGCCCCACGCGATCGGCGTCCTCGGCTCGATCCCGCCGCACGGCACGCTCCGGCTCGACGACCTCATGCACCACCCGACCTTCAAGGGCTTCCCGCCGAACCACCCACCCATGGGCTCGTTCCTCGGTGCGGCGGTCCGCGTGCGGGACCGGGTCTTCGGGTACCTCTACCTCTCCGAGAAGCCGGGCGGCTTCTCCGACGAGGACGACGAGGCCGTCGTCACGCTCGCCGCCGCGGCCGCCGTCGCGATCCAGAACGCGCAGGTGTACGCCGAGTCCGAGCGGCGCGAGCACTGGCTCCGTGCGGGCCAGGAGATCACCACCATGCTGCTGTCCGGCGCCGAGGAGGAGGAGGTGCTCGCCCGCATCGCGTCCTCGTCGCGCCAGGTCGCGGGCGCCGACACGGCCGCCCTCGTGCTGCCCGGGGTCGGCGACGACTGGGTCATGGAGATCGTCGACGGCCTCGGTGCCGACCAGCTCATCGGCACCGTGATGCCGCCCGACGGGCGCGCGCGGACGGTGCTGCGCGACGGCAACGGCCTCGTCGTCGACTCCCTCAGCCGGGCTCGGGCCATGCGCGTCGACGCCATGCGCCAGTTCGGTCCCGCGCTGTACGCCCCCATGCAGGCGGACGGCCGCGGCGTCGGCGTCCTCGTGCTGCTGCGCCGCAGCGGCAGCGCGCCCTTCGCCCCGAGCGACCTCGCGACGGCCGAGTCGTACGCCGCCCAGGCCGCGCTCGCGCTCGTGCTCGCCGAGGCGCGCCACGCCCAGGACGTCGCGGCCCTGCTCGACGAGCGCGAGCGCATCGCGCGCGACCTGCACGACCTCGCGATCCAGCAGCTCTTCGCGACCGGCATGCAGCTCGAGACCGTGCGGCGTCGCGCCGCACGCGGCGTCGACCCCTCCGAGCTCACGGGCATCGTCGAGGACGCGCTCGACAACGTGGACTCGACCGTCCGTCAGATCCGCTCGATCGTCCACGCGCTGCGCGACCCGGACGCGCGCGCCCCGCTGGCCGAGCGCCTGCGCCGCGAGGCGTCGCTCGCGCGGACCGGGCTCGGGTTCGCCCCCGGGCTCGTCATCACCGTCGACGGGCGCGTGCTCGACTCCGACGAGGCGCTCGAGGGCGACGCCGGGGCGATCGACGACCGCACGGGCGAGGACCTCGCCGACGACGTCGTCGCGGTCGTGCGCGAAGGGCTCGCGAACGCGGCGCGGCACGCGCGCGCGACCGCGGTGACCGTGCGCGTCGAGGTCGTCGAGGACGGGACGCGGGCCGACGGCGGGGCGGTGCCGCCCGGCGGCGAGGTCGTGGTCGAGGTCGAGGACGACGGCGCGGGCCTGCCGCCCGAGCGCGACCGACGCTCGGGCACCGACAACCTCGCCGCGCGGGCACGCCGCCACGGCGGGTCGTTCAGCCTGGGCACCCCGGCCGAGGGGCGCGGCACGCTCCTGTGCTGGCGTGCGCCGCTGTCGCCCGCGCGGGCCACGGCCCACGCGTCGGCCCTCGCCTGACGCACGCCTCCGCCCGCCGCACCGGCCCTCCGGCGCGCGGGGCGGGGGTCAGTCCGTGTGCTCCCCGCGCCACGCGCTGTGCTTGTGGCCCGCGACCCACGCGGCCACCTGCGTCCGGCGCTGCAGGCCCATCTTGGCGAGCAGCGACGTGATGTGGTTCTTGACCGTCTTCTCGGCGACGCCCAGGCGCTCGGCGATCTCGCGGTTCGACATGCCCTCGCCGATGAGGTCGAGGACCTTGCGCTCGCTCGGCGTGAGGTCGGCCGTCGGGTCGTCGTGGTCGGCGCGACGGCGCGTGACGGTGCGCTCGTCGAGGAGCGTGCGGCCCGCGGCGACGGAGCGGATGACGTCCGCGATCTCGGCGCCCCGCACGCTCTTGAGGACGTACGCGGCCGCGCCGGCCTTGAGGGCGGCGGCGAGCGCGTCGTCGTCGTCGAACGACGTCAGCACGATGGCGCGCGTCTCCGGCAGCTGGTCGCGCAGCGCGGTCATGAGGTCGATCCCGGTGCCGTCGGGCAGCTGCAGGTCGACGAGCATGACCTTGGGCTTGACGAGCGTCGCGCGCCGCACGCCCTCGGCGACCGAGCCGGCCTCGGCGACGACGCCCATGCCCTCGGACCGGTCGATCACCTCGGCGATCCCCCGGCGGACGACCTCGTGGTCGTCGACGATCATGACGGCGATGTCCGCCGGGCGGCCGGCGGCGGGCGGGACGTTGGTCACGGGAGCATCCTAGGCGTGCCGGTGGGTCGGGGGGCGGAGGCGCGAGCGAGGCGGACGCGTGGGCGTGGCTGGCAGCGGGGGCACGTGAAGGACGACCGGTTCATGAACGCGTCCCGCACGACCGCCGCGCCGCAGCGCGGGCACGGGCGGCCCTCCTGGCCGTACACCGCGAGAGACCGGTCGAAGTAGCCGGACGAGCCGTTGACGTCGACGTAGAGCGCGTCGAAGCTCGTCCCGCCCACGCGGAGCGCCTGCGTCATGACCTCGGCCGCCGCGTCGAGGAGTCGCCCGACCTGGACGGGCCGCAGCGCGTCGGCGGGGCGGCGGCCGTGGAGCCGGGCGCGCCACAGCGCCTCGTCCGCGTAGATGTTGCCGACGCCCGAGACGAGCGTCTGGTCCAGCAGCGCGCGCTTGACCTCGGTGCGACGGCGCCGCAGCGCCGCGACGAGGGCGCGCCGGTCGAGGTGCGGGTCGAGCAGGTCGCGCGCGATGTGCACCGCGGGCGCCGGCAGCGCGGCGAGCGCGCTGCCCTGGCCGGCGGGGGCGCCGTCGGGCGTCGGCACGAGGTCGGCGACCATGAGGTGGCCGAACGTCCGCTGGTCGACGAAGTCGAGCACCCGGTCCCCGCCCGGCCCGGCGAGGTGCAGGCGCGTGCGCAGGTGCGGGTGGGCGTCCGCCTCGGGTGTGCCGGCCGCCCGGACGAGCAGCTGGCCGCTCATCCCCAGGTGCGCGAGCATCGCCTCGCCGGACGACGCGTCGTCGAGCAGGAGCCAGAGGAACTTGCCGCGGCGGACCGCGGCGCTGAGCGTGCGCCCGGTCAGGCGGCCCGCGAAGTCGGCCGCACCGCCGTCGTGGCGGCGGACGCTCGAGTCGCGGCGGACCTCGACCGCGGTGACCGTCCGGCCGAGCACGTGGCGCGCGAGCCCGTCGCGCACCGTCTCGACCTCGGGGAGCTCAGGCACCCGCCGTCGTGCCCGCGGTGCGGCTCGCGGCCCCCGTGAGCCCCTCGAGCGCCCGGTACGCCGCGGCCGCGGCCTCCTGCTCGGCCACCTTCTTGGACGGTCCCGTGCCGCTGCCCCGGACCTCGCCGCCGAGCACGATGCGGGCCGTGAAGACGCGCGCGTGGTCGGGGCCCTCGCCCTCGCACCGGTACTCGGGTGCGCCGAGGTCGAGCCGCGCGGCGAGCTCCTGGAGCGACGTCTTCCAGTCGAGCCCCGCGCCGAGGCCCGCGGCCGTGCTGAGCGTCGCCTCGACGAGCCGCTCGACGACGGCGCGCGCCGGCTCGAGGCCGTGCGTGAGGTACACCGCCCCGATGAGCGCCTCGAGCGTGTCGGAGAGGATCGAGTCCTTGTCCTGACCGCCCGTCGCGAGCTCGCCCTTGCCCAGCAGCAGGTACGCCCCCAGCCCGAGCTCGCGCGCGATGGCGGCGAGCGCCCGCTGCGAGACCGTCGCGGCGCGCATCTTCGCGAGCTCGCCCTCGGACAGGTCGGGGTGGCGCCGGTAGAGCGCCTCGGTGACGACGAGCCCGAGGACGGTGTCGCCGAGGAACTCGAGCCGCTCGTTGGTGGGGATGCCGCCGGCCTCGTGCGCGAACGAGCGGTGGGTCAGCGACAGCACGAGAAGCTCGGGGTCCAGGTGGACCCCGAGCTTCTCGACGAGCGGGGCGGCAGGGGTGGCGGGCAACGGTCCCGCAC
>NZ_JADDKQ010000026.1 GCF_016464425.1 Actinotalea solisilvae | reverse complement strand
GGCGGCGCGGGGGCCCGCCGGGGGGGGGGGCCGCCCCCCGCCCCCCTCGGGGGGGGCCCTGGGGCCCCCCCCGCTTCTCGACGAGCGGGGCGGCAGGTGTGGCGGTCATCGGACGCTCACCTGCGGGTGCCGCACGGGCGTCAGTGCGCCTCGTGCTCGGTGCGCACGGCCTCGGCGTACTGCCGGCCGTTGTACGCGCCGCACGCGGGGCACGCCACGTGGGGCAGCTTGTTCGCCTTGCAGCGCGGGCACGTCGTGAGGGTCGCGGCGGTCGTCTTCCACTGCGACCGACGCGCACGGGTGTTGCTGCGCGACATCTTGCGCTTCGGAACAGCCACGGCTAGCTCTCTTTCGTGTCGTCGAACATGCTCTTCACCCGGTCGAGCTCAGCCCACCGGGGGTCCAGGACCTCGTGCGTGTGGTCCGCGTTCTCCGGGTCCGCCAGGCGCGCCCCGCACTCGGAGCACAGACCCGGGCAGTCCGGTGTGCAGACCGGCCGGAACGGCAGTGCCGGCACCACCGTGTCCCGCAGCGCGGGCTCGAGGTCGACGAGGTCGCCCTCCAGCTCGCGCACGTCCTCGTCCTCGTCGCCGTCCTCGACCGCGACGCGGGCGCGCTCAGGGTAGACGTACAGCTCCTGCACCTCGGCGTCGACGTCCTCGACGACCTCGGTCAGGCACCGCACGCACTCCCCGACGGCCCGGCCGCTGACGCTTCCGGACACCAGGATCCCCTCCATGACCGCCTCGAGCCTCAGGTCGAGGCGGAGGTCGGACCCGGCGGGGACGCCGATCACGGCGGTACCGAGATCCTCCGGCGCCGGGACGGTCCGCTGCTCGCGCCGCATGGTCCCCGGACGCCGACCGAGCTCGTGCGTGTCGAGCACGTACGGCGATCGGGGATCGGGGGTGAGCGGGCGCTCCACAGCGTCACGTCCTGGGTCGAGGGGTCTCGGTCCACGCCACGAGCGGCAGGACCAACGGGCAATGCTACGGCATCGCGGAGGGCCTCCCAAACGCGCGTCCGGCCCGCGCGTCGCCGCGCCGCACGCTCACATCTCGTCGTCGCCCAGGCGGTCGGCGAGCTTGGCGCGTCCGGCCTGGACCTGGGCGAGCACCTTGCCGAGGTCGATCTCGAAGTCCGCGAGGCGCCGGTCGCAGTAGTCGTCCGCGTCGCGACGCATCGCCGCCGCCGTGCGCTCGGCCTCGGCGACGATCTCGTCGGCACGCACGCGCGCGGCCACGACGACCTGCTCGGAGCTCACGAGCTCCTCGGCCCGCTCCCGCGCGGTCGCGATGACCTGCTCGGCCTGCCGCTGGGCGTCGGCGAGCACCTCGTCGGCGCCCGCGAGCACCTCGTCGGCCTGGGTGAGCTGCGTCGGCAGCACCGCGTAGGCCTGGTCGAGCAGCTCGAGCAGCTCGGCCCGGTTGACGAGCACCGAGGACGACATCGGCATCGCGCGCGCCGAGGTGACGGTCTGCTCGAGCGCCTCGAGGATGCCCGTCAGCCCCTCGGGCCGGTGCGGGTCGTCGAGGGCACCCGCCGCGTCGTGCGGGCCGCGGCCGTCGCGCTCGTCCGCGTCGGGGTACCGGGCGTCCGTCATCGTGCCTCCTGCGTCGTCGGGGCGGTCGTCCTGGGGCGGCGGGTCGTCGGGGTCGTCGCGGGCCGGGCTGCCGGACGCCGGCACGGGCGCGTCACGGCCGGGCCGCCAGACGCGCGCGGACCGCGTCGGCGACGCCGGGCGGCACGAGGTCGTCGATCGCCCCGCCGTGGCGCGCCACGTCCTTGACCAGCGACGACGCGATGTGGGCGACCGAGCGGTCGGCCGGCAGGAAGACGGTCTCGACGCCGCTGAGGTGGCGGTTCATGAGCGCCATGGGCAGCTCCGCGTCGTAGTCCGCGCCGTTGCGCAGGCCCTTGAGCAGGACCGTGGCCCCGACGTCGCGGCAGAAGTCGACGAGCAGTCCCGGCACCACGTCGACGCGCGCCCCCGGGATCCCGGCGACCGCGGCGCGCGCGAGCGAGACGCGCTCGTCGAGCGGGAGCAGGGGCCGCTTGGTCGCGTTGGTGGCGACCGCGAGCACGACCTCGTCGAAGAGGGCGGCGCCGCGCCGCACCACGTCGAGGTGGCCGAGCGTCACGGGGTCGTAGGAGCCGGGGCAGACGGCGACGGTCACGAAGCCACCCTAGGACCCGGCGCGCGTCAGGGCCCGGTGGTGGGCCCGGTGGTGGGCCCGGTGGTGGGCCCGGTGGTGGGCGCCGTGGTCGCCCCGGTGGTGGGCGCCGTCGTCGGCCCGGTGTCCGCCGGCGCGGCGTCGGCGAACCACAGGACCGTCTCCCCGTACCGCCGCTCGTCGGCGCGGACGAGCCCGGGCGGCCACGTCGGCTCCGGCGAGCGCGTCGAGCGCTCGACGACGACGACGCCCTGCGGGTCGAGCCTCGGGGCGAGCGCCTCGAGCACCGCGGCGAGGTCCGTCTCGCCGAGCTCGTAGGGCGGGTCGACGAGGGCCAGGTCGACCGGCTCGGACACGCGGCCGAGGTGGACGAGCACGCGCTCGGCCGCGACGCGCACGCCCGGCAGCCCGACGGCGGCGACGTTGCGCCGGCACACGTCGGCCGCGGCGCGCGCGGACTCCACGAGCACGACGCTCGCGGCACCACGGCTCGCGGCCTCGAGGCCGAGCGCGCCCGAGCCCGCGTAGAGGTCGAGGACGCGCGCGCCGTCGAGCACGTCGAGGTGCTCGAGCCGCGAGAACAGCGCCTCACGCACCCGGTCGCTCGTGGGGCGGGTGCCGCGGCCCGGCACCTGGAGCACCCGGCCGCCCGCCGTCCCCGCCACGATCCGCGTCACGGCCCCAGGGTAGGTGGCCCGGCCGCCGGGCCCGGCTCACGTGCGGTCGAGGAACTCCTCGCGCCGCGGGTCGAGCCACAGCTCGATCGCGTCGCGCAGCTGCGGCCACGCGCCCAGGTCCGGGTCCTGGGCGACGAGCGCGGCCGCGTCCTCGCGCGCCTGCGCGATGAGGTCGGCGTCCCGCACGACGCGGAGCATGCGCAGGGAGCTCGCCGCGCCGGACTGGGAGGCGCCGAGCACGTCGCCCTCGCGGCGCAGCTCGAGGTCGACCGTCGCGAGGCGGAACCCGTCGGTGGTCTCGGCGAGCGTGCGCACCCGGAGCTCCGCGTCCGTGCCCTCGGGCGCGTCCGAGACGAGCAGGCAGAGCCCGGGGGCCGACCCGCGGCCCACGCGCCCCCGCAGCTGGTGCAGCTGCGAGAGCCCGAAGCGGTCGGCGTCGAGCACGACCATCACCGTCGCGGCCGGGACGTCCACGCCGACCTCGATCACGGTGGTCGAGACGAGGACCTGGACCTGACCCGCGGCGAAGCGGTTCATGACGTCCTCCTTCTCGGCCGGGTGGAGGCGCCCGTGCAGCACGCCGACCGTGACGCCCGCGAGCGCAGGCATCGCGGCGAGCTCGGCGGCGACCTCCTCCACCGCGCGCAGCGGACGCCGCTCCTCGCCCCCGCCCGCCCCCGCGGCGGGGAGCAGGAGGTCGTCGTCGGGCGCCGTCGCGCGGGAGGCCGGGGCGTCGACCACGAGGTCCGCGTCGTCGTCCCCGGCGCGGCCGGCGTCGTCCGCGCTGATCCGCGGGCAGACGACGTACACGCGGTGGCCCGCGTCGACCTCCTCGCGCACGCGCCGCCAGGTCCGCTCGAGCCAGGCGGGCCTGCCCGCCGGCACGACGTGCGTCGTCACGCCCGCCCGCCCCGCCGGGACCTGCGTGAGGGTCGAGACCTCCAGGTCGCCGAACACCGTCATGGCGACCGTGCGCGGGATCGGCGTCGCGGTCATGACGAGCAGGTGCGGCGTCGTGCCCGCCTTGGCGCGCAGCGCGTCGCGCTGCTCGACGCCGAACCGGTGCTGCTCGTCGACCACCACGAGCCCGAGGTCCGCGAACTGCACCTTCTCGCCGAGCAGCGCGTGCGTGCCGACGACGATCCCGGCGCCGCCCGATGCGGCCTCGAGCAGGGCCTCGCGCCGCGCCGACGCGGACTGCGAGCCCGTGAGCAGGACGACGCGGGTCGCCCGCTCGGCCGCGCCGAGCATGCCCTCCTCGGCGAGCTCGCCGAGCAGCAGGCGCAGCGTGCGCAGGTGCTGCGACGCGAGCACCTCCGTGGGCGCGAGCAGCGCCGCCTGCCCGCCCGAGTCGACGACCTGGAGCATCGCGCGCAGCGCGACCACCGTCTTGCCCGAGCCGACCTCGCCCTGGAGCAGCCGCTGCATCGGCCGGGGGGCCGCGAGGTCCTCGGCGATCTGCCGGCCCACCTCGCGCTGGCCCTCGGTGAGCGCGAACGGGAGCCGCGCGTCGAAGGCGCCGAGGATGCCCTGGCCCCCGCGCGCCCCCGGCCGGGCGACGGCCTCCTGGCTCGCGACGAGCGCGCGCCGTCGGGCGAGCGCGGCCTGCAGGACGAAGGCCTCCTCGTAGCGCAGGCGGTGCCGGCCGCGGCGCCACTCCTCGTCGTCCGCGGGCAGGTGGACGTCGTGGAGCGTCTCGTGGAGGGTCCGCAGGCCGCGGCGCTCGCGCACGGGCGCGGGCAGCGGGTCGGGGACGTCCTCGGGCCGCAGCGGGTCGAGCACGGTGCGGACCGCGAGCGCGATGCGCCAGGTCGGGACGGCCGCCGACGCCGGGTAGATGGGGATGGGCTTGCTCGCCTCGACGAGCGCGGCCAGCTCGTCGTCGGCGTCGACGCCGACGATCTGGTAGTCCGGGTGCGTGAGCTGGAGCTCGCCGCGGTAGGCGCCCACGGTCCCGGTGAAGAGGCCGACCTTGCCGGGCACGAGCCGCGCCTCGTGCGCGCGGAGCACGCCCGAGCGCTTGGCGAAGAAGGTCAGGCTGAGGTCGCGGTGCCCGTCGGAGACGCGCGCCTGCAGCATCGCGCCGCCCCGCGACCGCATCTCGCGCACGGTCGCGCTGCGGACCTGCGCCATGACGGTGACGTGCTCGCCCACGACCATCGACGACAGGTCGGTCAGGCGGCCCGGCGCGGCGTACCGCCGCGGGTAGTGCCGCACGAGGTCGCCGACCGTGTGCAGCTCGAGCTTGGCGAGCGGGTTCGCGGTGCGCGGGCCGAGCAGCCGCTGGAGGGGGTCGCCGAGCCGCCCGGTCACTCGACGCCCACCGTGACGTCGGCGCCGGCCGTGCCCGCCGGCAGCACCACGACGTCCACCTCCGGGTGGGCGGCCGCGAGCCCGCGCACGACCTCGTCGGCGACGCCGGGAGCCGTGGCCGCGCCCGTGAGGACGGTCACCAGCCCGCCCCCGGCACGGAGCAGGTCGTCGGTCGCCGCGAGCACGGCACCAGCATGCCCGCCCCCACCGACAGCGCCCGGCGGGACCACCGCGGTGCGCACGCCTCGCACCGCGCGCACGAGGTCCGCGACGGCCTCGCCGGCCGGGCCGGGCGCGCCCGCCCCGTCCGCGCCGGCCGACGCGGCGAGCGTCGCCGCGCCCACGACCACCTGGACCTCGAGCAGCGCGTCGAGCACCACCGTGCGGGGCGCGTCCGGCCGGTCGTCGACGCCGTGCACCGCTCCCCCGGCCGCGCCCGCGAGCACGACGACGTCGAGCGCGCCGGTGTCGGCGACGGCGCGGCGCACGGCCCCGCCCGCCGACGAGCCGGGCAGGACGAGCACGACGACGGCGCCGGCCCGCGCCAGGTCGGCGACGAGCCCGGGCGCCGCGGTGACCGCGACCACGCCGACGACGGGCCGGTGGGCGCCGTGCACGCCCGACTGGCTCGCGAGGTGGCGCACGCGCACCTCGGAGGCCGTGCCGGCCACCGCGGCCGCGGCGACCGCGGCGACGGGGTCGTCCGTGTGCACGTGCGCCTGCCACAGCCCGTCGCCGCCCACGACGGCGACCGAGTCGCCCGTGCGCCCCAGGGCCTCGCGCAGGGCGTCCCCGGGGACGTCGGCGGCCGCCGCGCGGGTAGCGGCGGGCTCGGCGGCTCCGGCCGTCCGGTCGGCCTGGTCGGTCGCCTCGACCACGTACATGACCTCGAACTCGCCGCCGTGCCGCTCGCGCAGCGCGTCGGGGGTGGCGCCCGGCTCGGCGACGAGGGTGTGCCCGGCGGCGGCGTCGCAGCCGGACCCGCCCGCGGCGCGGGGCCCGGTGGCCGGGGCGGTCCCGAGGTCCACGCCGACGCCGGGACCGCCGGCGCGGGCGGGGTCGAGGCACGCGAGGAGGGCGCCCAGCACCACCAGGAGGCCCGCTCCCCCGGCGTCCAGCACGCCCGCCCGCTCCAGCGCGGGGAGCTGCGTGGGGGTGAGCGCGAGCGCGCCGCGGCCCGCCTCGAGCCCGGCCGCGAGCACGTCCACGGGGGCGGCGGCGGCGCGGGGGCCCCGGGCGCCCGGGGGGGGGGCCCGGCGCGCGCCCGCGCGCGCGACCGTGAGGACGGTGCCCTCGACCGGTGCGCCGACCGCGCGGTAGGCGGCGCCGGAGGCGTCGTCGAGCGCGCGCGCCACCGCCCCGGCGCCCACGTGCGCCGCGGCGGCGTCGGCGGGCACCCTCAGGCTCCCCACCAGGCCCCTGAGGTACTCGCTGACGATGACGCCCGAGCTGCCGCGCGCCCCCACGAGCGCCCCGCGCAGCATCACGCGCGCGGCCTCGCGCACGCCGACGTCCGGGCCCAGCGCGCCGACCGCGTCGGCAGCCTCCGCGAGGGTGAGCGCGAGGTTGGTGCCCGTGTCGCCGTCGGGCACGGGGAAGACGTTGAGCAGGTCGAGCTCGGCGCTCGCGCCCCGCAGCGCGGCGGCGGCACCGGCGGACCAGGCGCGCAGGAGCGCCGCGTCGACGGTCACCGTCGTCGCCACCGCACCTCCCGCCTCTGCGTGCCGGTCCGGGCCCGTACCCTCGTCGAGCCCGTCCCCCGTGTCGCGCCCGTCACGCCGGCGACGCGCCTCGCGCGTTTGGGCGGGGGTCCGCGATCGGCTACCCTATCGAGGTTGCCCGGCCACGCCCGGGCACCGAGCGCGCGTCCCGCCGGCCTCCCGAGGTCGGCCACGGCGGGGCTCGGACCACATGACTTCGTCGCCACCACCGGTCCGGTGAGCGCGCGGCGTGCACTGACGAATCAGGAGAGAGAACGTGGCTGCCAACTGCGACGTCTGCGGCAAGGGCCCGGGCTTCGGGCACAGCATCTCGCACTCCCACCGCCGCACCAAGCGTCGTTGGAACCCGAACATCCAGCGGGTGCGTGCCGTCGTGGCGGGTGCGCCCAAGCGCCTGCACGTGTGCACGTCGTGCCTCAAGGCCGGCAAGGTGCAGCGCACCGCCTGAGCCCTGCGCACCACGGCCGCGCGACCGGCCGCACCGACGCCCGCGGACCTCTCGGTCCGCGGGCGCCGTCGTCCCCACCGGGACCGGCCGGACGTCACCAAGGACGCCCAAAGAGCCACCCATGGCCTGGCATCCCGGACGGGTGTCATGGCAGGGTGGCCGCCATGGTGGAAGACCTGCACGAGGTGGCCATCCGGCCCGCGACCGTCGCCGACGCGGACCGCATCGCGGAGGTCCACGTGGCCTCCCTGCGCGAGGCGTACAAGGGGGTCGTCTCCGACGAGTACCTCGGCGGGCTGGACGTCCGGGCCCGCGCCGCGACCTGGCGCGACCGGCTCACCACGCCCGCGCCGGACACGACGATCTGGGTCGCCGTCGAGGACGGCACCGTCGTCGGGTTCGCCTCGCTCGGCCCGAGCCTCGACGAGGACGCCGAGCGCACCACGCTCCAGATCTACACGATCTACCTCGAGCCGCGCGCCTGGGGGCAGGGCATCGCGCGCGAGCTCATGCGCACCGTGCTCGGCGCCGTCCCGGGCGGCGTCACCGTGACGCTCTGGGTGCTCGAGGCCAACCAGCGGGCCGCGCACTTCTACCGGCGCAACGGCTTCACGCGCGACGGCGTCGAACGCATCGAGGAGATCGGCGGCCAGCAGTTCACCGAGGTGCGGTACCGCCGCGGCTGACCGTCAGCCGGCGAAGTGGTCCCACCCGGTGGGGCCGGTGTGCTCGGCTCCCCCGACCGTGACGCGCCCCGGCGCGCCCTGGGCGTCGAGCACGCGACCGCACGCGCGGAACGGGGGCGGCAGTGCGGCCCCGGGCGGGAACGTCGCGAGCAGCCCGTGGTCCTCGCCACCCGCGAGCACCCAGGCGGCGGCGTCCGCACCGAGCAGCGCCGCGGCGGGCTCGAGCGCCGCCAGGTCCGCCGGGAAGGCCGACCCCGGGACGTCGAGGTCGAGCGCGACGCCGCTCGCGCGCGCGAGCCGCCCTGCGTCGCGCAGCAGGCCGTCGGACACGTCGAGCATCGCGGTCGCACCCGCGCGCGCGGCGAGCGGCCCGGCCGCGAGGGGGGACGTGGGCCGGCGGTAGGCGTCGACGAGGGCCTCGAGAGCGGCGTCCGCGCCCGCACCGGTCCCCGCGCCCGTCCCGCCGGCGCCGGACGGCCCCACGGCGCCGGCGCGCAGCAGCGCGAGGCCGGCGGCCGACCGCCCGCGCACGCCCGCGTGCGCGACGACGTCGCCCGGGCGGGCACCGGACCGGCGCACAGGCGCCCGTCCCTCGAGGTCTCCGTGCACCGTCACGGCGACGACGACCTCGGCGCCGCCCGACAGGTCGCCCCCCACGACGCCGACCTCCGGCCCGCACGCGGCCGCGAGGCCGCGCGCGAGGCCGAGCACCCAGTCCACCGGGAGGTCGCCCGGCATGACGAGCCCGACCACGAGCGCCGTGGGACGTGCCCCCATGGCCGCGACGTCGGCGAGGTTCTGCACGGCCGCGCGGTGGCCGACGTCGTCCCCGGTCGACCAGTCGCGACGGAAGTGGCGGTGCTCGACGAGGAGGTCGGTCGAGACGACGACGCGCCCGTCCGGGCTCGCGACGACGGCGGCGTCGTCGCCCGGACCGAGCAGCGTCGCCGCGCCCGGCGGGAGGAGGGGGAACACGAGCGCGAGGAGCCCGTCCTCGCCGAGGTCGGCCACGGTCGGGGCGGGGGTCTGCACGCGGTCACGGTACCGACCGGACGCCCGGCGGTCCGGCGGGCGGGGCCCCACGGCCGGTCGGGAGGGCCGCGCCCGGCCGTTACGGTGGGCCGGTGACCCCGACCTCCGCACGCGTCCGGCGCGGCGCCACCGCGGTCGCGTCGCTCGCCGTGGTGGCCGCGCTCGGCGCGTGCTCCTCGCCGGTGGTCGTGCCGGCCGGCCCCGACGCGGCCGACCCGCTGTGCGCCAGCGTCGTCCTCGCCGTGCCGGACGAGCTCGCGGGCATGCCGCGGCTCGACACGAGCAGCCAGGCCACGACCGCGTGGGGCGACCGCGCCGCGCCCGTCGTCCTGCGCTGCGGGGTCGAGCCGCCCGCCCCGACGACGGACCCGTGCGTCGACGCCGACGACGGCACGACGCAGGTGGACTGGGTCGCCGTCGCCGGGCCCGAGGACGCCACCGGCGCGGCACCGTGGACGTTCGTCACCTACGGCCGGGACCCCGCCGTCGAGGTCCGCGTCCCCGCGGAGGTCACCTCGTCCCGCTCGACGTCGTTCCTGCTCGACCTCGGCGCGGCCGTGAGCCTCGTGGAGCAGACGCGCGAGTGCCTCTGAGCCGCCGCCTGCCCGCACCTCGCGGCTGGCTAGGATCGGCCGCGAGCACCTCGACGAAGGGACCTGGCGTGACGACCGACTTCGACCGTGTGGCGGTGATCGCCGGAGGGCTCTCGAACGAGCGCGAGGTGTCGATGCGCTCGGGCCGCCGAGCGCTCTACGCGCTCTCGGAGGCCGGGATCGACGCGGTGCTCTACGACGCCGACGAGACGCTGCTCGACCGGCTCGCGAACGACCGGATCGACGCCGCGTACATCGCCGTCCACGGCGCGAGCGGCGAGGACGGCTCCCTGCAGACCGCGCTCGAGCTCGCGGGCGTGCCCTACGTCGGCTCGCCGGCCGCGTCGTGCCACCTCGCGTGGGACAAGGTCGTCGCGAAGGTGCTCATGTCGCGTGCGGGCCTCGCGACGCCGCCGTGGGTCGCGATCTCCGCGCGCTCGTTCCGCGAGCTCTCGCCCGCCCAGCTCGTCCGCTCCGTGACCGACCGCCTCGGCCTTCCCGTCGTCGTCAAGCCCGCGACCAGCGGGTCGACCCTGGGCATGAGCCTGGTCGAGGAGGCCGCGGACCTGCCCGCCGCGCTCGTGCGGTGCTTCACCTTCGGCGACGTCGCCCTCATCGAGCGGTACGTCGCGGGCCAGACGATCGAGACGGTCGTCGTGGAGGACGAGACGCCGACCGCCCTGCCCCCCGCCGCGTTCCAGAACCCCGACGTGTCGCCGTTCTCCTTCGAGGCGCGCTACAGCGCCGACCTCATCACGGTCGCGCTCCCGGCCCCGCTGCCCGACGAGGCGCTCGCCGCGGCCGCGCGGGCCGCCGAGCTGACCCACCGCGTCCTCGGTCTGCGCGACCTCTCGCGCACCGACGCGATCGTCGACGACGAGGGCACGCCGTGGTTCCTCGAGGCGGCCATCTCGCCCGGCCTCACCGAGACGTCGGTGCTGCCGCTCGCGGCGGCCGAGGTCGGCCGGCCGCTCGGCCACCTGCTGCTCGACCTGCTGCGCAAGGCGCACCAGCGGGCCGGCGTCACGACGGGCTGACCCAGCGCCGGCCCCGCGGGCGTGCCCGCAGGGCCGGTCGACGCGTCCGGACGGGGCCGCGCGTCAGGCGCGCGGGCCGTCCAGCCCGACCAGCTTGCCGCTGATCCCACCCGCGGCACGCAGGGCCGCGCCCGAGCCGAAGCCGCTCGCGACGGCCGGGACGCCCGCGTCGCGCGCCTCGAGGAGCGCGTCGCGCAGCACGTCGGCCGCCGGTCGCGTGCCCGCCCACAGGTAGAGCGAGAGCGCACCCGGCACGGAGTTGACCTCGTTCACGACGAGCTCGTGGGTCTGCGGCTGGTAGAGGAAGTCGACGCGCACGACGCCCGTGAGGCGCGTCGCGACGGCCACCCGTCGGGCGAGCTCCTGGGCCCGGGCGGTGACCTCGTCGGGCACCTGGGCGGGGAACTCGCGCGGGGCGCTCGTGAGGCCCGCGTCCTCGCCGCCCGCCCCGGCCAGGTACTTCTCCGCGTAGGAGTAGACGCCGTCGCCGCCGCGCAGGGGCCGCTCGAGGGGCGTGACCTCGAGCGTCGGGGCCGTCCGGAACGAGACGTTGAGGTCCACGAGGTCGGACCGGAAGGGCTCGACGACGGCGCCCTGGCGCAGGTGCGCGCTCGTGCGCGCGAGCACGCGCGCGGCCGCGAGGTCGTCGACGATCTCGATGCCGATGGACGAGCCGCCGTAGCGCGGCTTGACGATGTAGGGGCCGTCGAAGCCGGGGTCGACGTCGGCGTCGAGCGCGGCACGCGGGAGCGTCGGGACTCCCGCCGCAGCCATGACGCCGCCGAACGCGAGCTTGTCCATGCCGAGCGCCGACGCGTAGAGCGACGAACCCGTCGCGGGCAGGCCCACGAGCGCCGCCAGCGCCGCGAAGCCGCCCCCCTCGCCCAGGCCGCCGTGGAGGCAGCTGAGGGCCGCCTCGAGCTCGAGCCGCTCCGAGCGCAGGCGCCCCTTGACGAAGAGGCCCGGGTCGGCGCCGAGGCGGATCTCGACGGGCCGCGAGCCCGCCGGAGCGCCCTCGAGGTAGTCCTTGGCCTCGGTGCCCTGCGGGACCACGGACCAGGCGCCGGTCGGACCCCAGTACAGCGAGACGACCTGCTCACCGGCCCGCGTGAGCACCCGCTCGGCCTGGAGCCCGGTCAGGATGGAGATCTCGTGCTCCGGGGACGGACCTCCGAACACCACAGCCCAGGTCATGCATCCTCATCTCGTCGTCGGGGGGACGCGTGCGGTCCCGCTCGCCGGCTCGTCGCCGGCCGTGCTCGCTGCCGCCCCGTCAGGGCGCGCAGGTCACGGGTAGTGGTCCGGCAGGTCGTTCTCGTAGAGTACGACGCCGTTCGCGCCCGCCGCGGACGTCGCGAGCGGCACCGCCGCAGGCCGCGCGTCGACGACGTCGACCGTCCCCTGCGCCCGCGCCGCACCCTCGACGAGCGCCGCCCGGTTGGTCCGGCCGACGACGACGAGGTGCGCGCCCGCCTCGGCGGCGGCCTGCGCGAAGTCGGCGTTGCGCGTGCGCTGCACGTGCCCCAGCTCGACGATCCCGGGCGTGACCACGACCAGGCGGCCTCCCCGCCCGCGCGCGAGCGCGGCGGCCTCGTCGAGCGCGGCGCGGGCGCCGATCGGGTTGGCGTTGTAGGTGTCGTCGACGACGACGAGACCCGAGCCCGTGTCCTGCACCTCGGCCCGGTGGGCCGCGCGCGGGAGCGACCGCAGACGCGGCTCCGTCTTCGTGACGTCGGCACCCACCGCGAGCGCGACCCCCACGGCGACGCCCAGGTTGACGCCGTGCGCGACGCCCGGGCCGACGTGGAGCGTGACGGGACCCTCGGGCGTGCGCGCGAGCACGGTCCCGCCCGCGAGGTCGACGACGACGTCGGCGTCCCGTCCCTCGACGGAGACGGTCACGACCTGCTTGCCGGCCGCCCGGCAGCGCTCGGCGAGCGCGGCGAGCTCGGGGGTGTCGACGGGCAGGACGACGGCGCGCGCGCGCTCCGTGATCTCGGACTTCGCCCGCAGGATCGTCTCGTGCGTGCGCATGCGCTCGAGGTGCGCCTCGCCGATGGTCGTGATGACCGCGACGTCGGGCGGGAACAGCTCGCACAGCTCGCGGATCTCGCCGGGGCCGTACGTGCCCATCTCGGCGACGAAGACCTCGGTGCCCTCGACGAGCGCGTCGTTGACGGCGCGCGAGAGCCCGAGCCGGTTGTTGAAGCTCGCGGGCGAGGCGACCACGGCCGTCGTCGCGCTGAGCAGGTGGGCGATGTAGCCCTTGGTGGACGTCTTGCCGTAGGAGCCCGTGATGGCCACGACCTGCGGCCGGATCCGGGCGAGGCGGCGCTGGGCCTGGGCGACGAACGGCGCCGAGAGACGGCGCTCGACGCGCTCCATGACGGCCATGGCGACGTCGAGCAGCAGGGGCGCGCCGACGACCGCGAGCGCCGCGGCGCCAGGCCCCAGGAGCAGGACGAGCAATGCGCCCACGACGAGCTCGAGCGCGAGCCAGCCGATCGCGAGGCGGCGCAGGCGGGCCGTCCAGCTCAGCGACGACGTGCGGCCCCGGATGCCCAACCCGCGCGGCAGGAGGACCGCGAGGGCGAGTGCGGGCACCGCGGCGAGCTCGAGGCCGGGGACGCACGCGACGACGGCGAGCAGCGCCGCGAGCGCGGCGAGCACGAGGTCGGTGCGCGACCGCGAGAGCCACAGGGCCGCGATCGTGCCGACGCGGCCGCCGATGTAGTGCTCGCGCTGGCCCACGCGCAGCCAGCGCAGCCCGACGGGCGCGAGCGCGGCGAGGGCGAGGAGCGCGAGGACCGGGGTGAGCACGGTCTGGTCCCTCATGCGGCGCCGCCGGCGAGGCGAGCGTGCACGGCGTCCCGGACCGCGCCCTCGAGCGCGCCCTCGAGCAGGTGACCGGCGCCCGGCACCACGGTGAGGCTCGCTCCCGGCAGGAGCTCCGCGGCGAGGCGGGCGCCCGCGAGCGGGGCGGCGTCGTCGAGCTCGCCCCAGACGAGGTCGACCGGCACGCCTGAGGCGGCCACGCGTGCCAGGTCCTCGCGGTAGTCCTCCCCGACGACGCGGACGAGCACGCCCCGCAGGACGCCCTGCGCCGCCTGGTAGTCGGCGGACCCGCCGCTGCGGCGCAGCCGGTCGACGACAACAGACGGCAGGACGTGGGCGGCGTGGAGCCGCTTGGCCACGCGCAGCGCGAGGCGCGGGCGTGGCGGCGGCGTGGCGCGGACGAGCGGGACACCCGTGAGGACGAGCGCGGCGACGAGGTCGGGGCGGCGGGCGGCGAGCCGCACGGCGACGCGCCCCCCGAAGGAGTGGGCCACGACGACGGCGGGCCGGGTGTCGCCGAGACCGTCGAGCGCCGCGGCGAGGTGCTCGGCGTACTCGACGCTCCCCCACGCCTCGGGCGGCGGGGCCGTCGGTCCGAAGCCGGGCAGGTGGACCGCGAGGCCGTCGGTGCCGTCGAGGACGCGCGCGAAGTCGGCGCCGGACCGGCCCCAGCCGTGCAGCGCGAGGACGCGCGCGGGAGACCCGCCGACCCGGTCGGCGAGCACGTCCCCCGCCAAGACCGTCAGCACGCGGACGAGGCTAGCACCGCAGGTGCGGGCGTTCGCGCCGACGCGGGCCGGCCCCCGTCGGCGGCCGCGGACGCCCCCGGGACGGCGTCCGGCACGCGGCTACCCTCGACTCGTGAGCGACCTGCGCGACGACCGTCCGTCCCCCTCCGGCCACCCGGGCGCCGCGCCCGCGACACTCGCCGTCACGGCCGGCCGGCCCCCGCGCGTCCAGGGCGGTCCCGTGAACGCCCCGGTGGTGCTCTCCTCGACCTACGTCTCGACGGGCACGCCGGGCCCGGGCGAGCTGCTGTACACGCGCAACGGCACCGAGACCTGGGGCCCGTTCGAGGACGCGCTCGCGGTGCTCGAGCGCGCGGCGCTGCCGGCGCTCGTCTACGGCTCCGGCATGGCCGCGATCGCGGCCGCGTTCGCGCTCGTCGAGCCCGGCGCGCGCGTCGTCCTGCCGCGGCACGCCTACCAGATCAGCCTCGCGCTCGCCGACGAGCTGTCGAAGCGCAGCGGGCTGCGGGTCACGACGGTCGACATCGCCGACACCGACGCCGTGCTGGCCGCGGTGCGGGGCGACGGCGGCAGCGACGGCGGCGACGGCGCGGACGCCCAAGGCGAGCCCGCGGCCCTGCTGTGGGTCGAGTCCCCGACCAACCCCATGCTCGAGGTGGCCGACCTCCCGGCCCTCGTCGCGGGCGCGCACGCCGCGGGGGCGCTCGTCGTCGTCGACAACACGTTCGCGACGCCGCTGGCCCAGCGGCCCCTCGAGCGGGGCGCGGACGTCGTCGTGCACTCGGTGACGAAGTACCTCGCGGGGCACTCCGACGTCGTGCTCGGGGCCGCGGTGACGTCCGACCCGGTGCTGCGCGAGCGCCTCGCGGCCCACCGGACCCTGCACGGCGCGATCGCGGGTCCGTGGGAGGTGTGGCTCGCCCTGCGCGGCCTGCGCACGCTCGCGCTGCGCGTCGAGCGGTCCCAGCACAACGCCGCCGTCCTCGCCGAGCGCCTCGCGACGCACCTCGCCGTCGCGGAGGTCCGGCACCCGAGCCTGGCGAGCGACCCGGGCCACGAGCGGGCGACGCGCCTGCTCGACGGGTACGGCTCGATCCTCGGCGTCCGCCCGCGCGGAGGGGCCGCCGCCGCCGACGCGGTGGTCGACGCCGTGCGGCTGTGGCTGCCCGCGACGAGCCTCGGCGGCGTCGAGTCGAGCCTCGAGCGGCGACGCCGGTTCCCGACCGAGTCCGTGACGGTCCCCGAGGACCTGCTGCGGCTGTCCGTCGGCATCGAGGACGTCGAGGACCTGTGGGCCGACCTCGCGCAGGCGCTCGACCGGGCGGCCGCGGGCACCGACCCGCGGTAGGCGCGGGCCGGCACGCGGCGCCTGCCTCAGAGGCCCTCGGCCTTGTGCGGGCGCGCGAGGAGCAGCTGGGCCATGCGGTCGACGGGCAGGCCGTCGTGCAGCACGGCGACGACGGCGGCCGTGATCGGCATCTCCACGCCCACGGTGCCCGCGAGCTCGAGCACCGACGTCGAGGACTTCACGCCCTCGGCGGTGCCGCCCGTCGCCGCGACCGCCTCGGCGAGGCTCATGCCCTGCCCGATGTGCACGCCCAGCGTGTGGTTGCGCGAGAGCGGGGACGCGCACGTGGCCACGAGGTCGCCCATGCCCGCGAGCCCGGCGAACGTCTCGGCGTCGGCACCGAGCGCGAGCCCGAGGCGGGTGATCTCGACCAGGCCCCGCGTGATCACGGTGGCCATGGTGTTGTGCCCGAAGCCGCGACCCTGGGCGATGCCCACCGCGACGGCGATGACGTTCTTCACGGCGCCGCACAGCTCGACGCCGACGACGTCCGTGTTCGTGTAGGGCCGGAAGTAGGCCGACGCGCAGGCCTGGGCGACGCGCTGCGCCGTCGCCTCGCTCGTGGACGCGACCACGGTCGCCGTGGGCTGGCGCGCGGCGATCTCGCGCGCGAGGTTGGGCCCCGAGACCACCGCGACCCGCTCGTCGGGCAGGCGCAGCGCGTGCGCGACCACCTCGCTCATGCGGCGGTCCGAGCTCAGCTCGACGCCCTTCATGAGCGAGACCACGACGGCGTCCGGCTCGACGAGGTCGGCGAACGGCTGAAGGGTGCGTCCCGCGGTCTGGGCGGGGACGGCCACCGCGACGACGTCGGCCCCGCGCAGCGCGAGTGCCGCGTCGGTCGTCGCGCGGACGCCGTCGGGCAGGCGGATCCCCGGCAGGTAGGCCTCGTTGGTGTGCCGTGCCGCGATCTCCGCGCAGACCTCGGCGCGGCGGCCCCAGAGCGTGACGTCGCACCCGGCGTCGGCGAGCACGGCCGCGAACGTCGTGCCCCAGCTGCCGGTGCCGAGGACCGCGGCGCGCGTCGGGGCGACGGCGGCGCCGCTCACCGCGACTCCCCCGGCGGGCGGCGCCAGACGAACCGCTCCGCCGGGGCACTCTCGCCGCGGACCTCCTCGAGCAGGGCCGTGATGGCGGCCATGACGCGCTCGGTCGCCTCGCGGAGCACGGCCGAGTCCTGCGGGCGGCCGTAGAGGTCGGAGAGGTCCACGGGCGGCCCCGCGACCACCGTGATCCTCTTGCGCGGGAAGGGCTTGAGGACCTTCGAGTACCGACCCAGGAGGTCCTGCGGACCCCACTGCGCGATCGGCACGACGGGCGCCCGCGTGGTGAGCGCGAGGCGCGCGACGCCGGTCTTGCCCGCCATGGGCCACAGGTCGGGCTCGCGCGTGAGCGTCCCCTCGGGGAAGACGGCGACGCACTCGCCGTCCGCGAGCGCCTCGATCGCCGCGGCGAGCGACCGCCCGGCGTCGACCGTGTTGCGGTGGACCGGGATCTGGCCGCTCGCGCGCAACAGGCTGCCGACGACGGGCACCGAGAAGAGCGACGCCTTGGCGAGGATCTTCGGCGCGATGCCGTTGTCGTAGAGGAAGTGCGCGAAGGTCAGCGGGTCCACGTTGGTCATGTGGTTCGCGGCCGCGATGAAGCCGCCCTCGTGCCGCAGGTTCTCGGTGCCGCGCCAGTCGCGCGCCGTGATCGCGAGCAGGAGCGGACGGACGACGCGCGCGATGTTGCGGTACGCGCGGTTGGAACGCTCGGGTGCCGGCACGGGAGCCGATGCTACCCGCGCCGGCGCGCCCGGCTCCCCCGCGTCCGGCCGGCCCGGACCGGCGGCGTCAGCTGCGGTCGAACTCCGCGCCCAGCGCCGTGAGCTTGTCGGTGAAGTGCTCGTACCCGCGGTCGATGAGGTCGATCCCGCGCACGGCCGAGACGCCCTTGGCGGTGAGGGCCGCGATGAGGTGGCTGAAGCCGCCGCGCAGGTCCGGCACCTCGATGTCCGCGGCCGCGAGCGGCGTCGGGCCCGAGATGACGGCCGAGTGGTAGAAGTTCCGCTGCCCGAAGCGGCACGGGTGCCCGCCGAGGCACTCGCGGTACACCTGGATCGTCGCGCCCATGCCGACGAGCGCGTCGGTGAAGCCGAAGCGGTTCTCGTAGACCGTCTCGTGGACGATCGACAGGCCCTTGGCCTGCGTGAGCGCGACGACGAGCGGCTGCTGCCAGTCCGTCATGAAGCCCGGGTGGACGTCGGTCTCGAGCACGATCGAGCGCAGGTCGCCGCCCGGGTGGAAGAACCGGATGCCGTCGTCCTGCACCTCGAACTCGCCGCCGACCTTCCGGAAGGTGTTGAGGAAGGTCGTCATCTCGGGCTGCGTCGCGCCGCGGACCGTGATGTCCCCCGTGGTCGCGAGCGCGGCCGAGGCCCACGACGCCGCCTCGATGCGGTCCGAGAGCGCGGTGTGCCGGTAGCCCGACAGGCGCGGGACGCCCTCGATGCGGATGACGCGGTCGGTGTCGACCGAGATGATCGCGCCCATCTTCTGGAGCACGTTGATGAGGTCGAGGATCTCGGGCTCGATCGCCGCGTTGGACAGCTCGGTGAGGCCCTCCGCCCGGACGGCCGTGAGGAGCAGCTGCTCGGTGGCGCCCACGCTCGGGTACGGCAGGGCGACCTTGGTGCCGTGCAGGCCGCGCGGCGCCCGGATGTGGATGCCCTGCTCGCGCTTCTCCACCACCGCGCCGAACTGGCGCAGGATGTCGAGGTGGTAGTTGATCGGCCGGTCGCCGATCCGGCAGCCACCGAGGTCGGGGATGAACGCCTCGCCCAGGCGGTGCAGGAGCGGTCCGCAGAAGAGGATCGGGATCCGGCTCGAGCCCGCGTGCGCGTCGATGTCGGCCACGTGCGCCGACTCGACGTTGCTCGGGTCGAGCGTGAGGACGCCCGCCTGCGCGTCCGACGTCACCGAGACGCCGTGGAGCTCGAGCAGGCCCGTGACGACGCCGACGTCACGGATCACCGGGACGTTGCGCAGCTCGCTCGGGCCCTCGCCCAGGAGCGCGGCGACCATGGCCTTCGAGACGAAGTTCTTCGCGCCGCGGACGGTGATCTCGCCGGCGAGCGGGGTGCCGCCGTGGATGTGGAGGACGTCAGACATGCGCCTATGGTCGCCTACCCGCGGGGGTACGTCACGCCAGCGGTCCACGGGGTGTCGGAGGTCACGCCTACCGTTCCGCTCAGGGCGCAGCGCGGCGCGCGGGTCGAGCGACGGGGGCAGGTGGGCGCGATGAGGTTCGGGTTCGTGGGCAGCTACGGGACCGTGCACGAGGTGGTGCGGATGGCGCAGGAGGCGGAGGCGCACGGCTGGGACGGCTTCTTCACCTGGGACGGCATCAGCATCGGGCCGGTCGACACGTGGGACCCGTGGACGCTGCTCGGTGCGGTCGCGACGCGGACGAGCACGATCCGGCTCGGCGCCATGATCTTCCCGCTGGCGCGGCGCCGGCCGTGGAAGGTGGCGCGCGAGGCGCTCACCGTCGACCACCTGTCGGGCGGGCGCCTCGTGCTCCCGGTCGGCCTCGGCGTCTCGCTCGACGGCGGGTTCGGCAAGGTCAACGGCGAGGCGCAGACCAACCGCGAGCGCGCCGAGCGGCTCGACGAGGCGCTCGCGATCCTCGAGCACGCGGCGACCGGCGAGCCGTTCTCGCACCACGGCACGCACTACCAGGTCGAGGACCTCGTGATCGCACCTCGACCGGTGCAGCAGCCGCGCATCCCCGTCTGGCCCGTCGCGGCCGTGGGGTACCCCCGGTCGATGGGCCGGGCGGCCCGCTGGGACGGCGCCGTGCTGCAGCTGTCCGGCACCGAGGACGAGCCGGCGGCCGCCGAGGTCGCCCGGGCCGCTGCGTGGCTCCGGCACCGCAGGGACGAGCTGCGGGCGCAGGGCGAGGCCGTCCCCGGGACGTTCGACGTCGTCCAGCACGGCGTCCTCCCGACCGACCCGGGAGCGGCGCGGGCGCACGTCGCCGAGCTCGAGGAGGCCGGGGCGACCTGGTGGGTCGAGTCCCGCTGGGACGCCGCGACGGCGACCCCCGAGGCGCTGCTCGCAGCGATCCGCCAGGGGCCGCCGCGCTGAGCGGCGTCGCGCGGCTCAGACGAGCGCGTCGTCCCCCGTCGGGAGCACCGGGCGCGCGGCCACGATCTCGACGGGCGGGAGGTGCTTGGCGGGGAGCGTGCGCGGGCGCCACGGCTCGCGGGTCGCCTCGAACGCCGTGATCTCCGCCTCGTGCTGGAGCGTGAGGCCGATGTCGTCCAGGCCCTCCATGAGGCGCCAGCGCGTGTAGTCGTCGACCTGGAACGGCACGGTGACGTCCGCGCAGTGCACGAGCTTCGCCGCGAGGTCGACCGTCACCTCGGTGCCCGGCACCGTCTCGAGCACCTTCCAGATGAGCTCGACGTCCTCCTGCGCGAGCTGCGCGGCGAGAAGCCCCTGCTTGCCCGAGTTGCCGCGGAAGATGTCGGCGAAGCGCGCAGAGAGGACGGCGCGGAAGCCGTAGTCCTTGAGGGCCCACACGGCGTGCTCGCGCGAGGAGCCCGTGCCGAAGTCCGGGCCCGCGACGAGCACGGACCCCGCGCGGTACGCGTCCTGGTTGAGCACGAACTCGGGGTCCCCACGCCAGGCCGCGAACAGGGCGTCCTCGAAGCCGGTCCGCGTGACGCGCTTGAGGTAGACGGCCGGGATGATCTGGTCCGTGTCGACGTTGCTGCGGCGCAGCGGCACGCCCACCCCGGTGTGCTGGCTGAACTTCTCCATGGTCGTTCTCCTGTCCGGGGTGTCTCAGGCGTGCTGCAGGTCGGCGTCGGTCAGCGGGCTGCCGTCCGGCGGGACGACGTCGTCGCCCAGGTCCGCGATCGACGAGAGCGTGCCGCGGATCGCCGTCGCCGCCGCGACCAGCGGCGAGACGAGGTGCGTCCGGCCGCCCTTGCCCTGGCGCCCCTCGAAGTTGCGGTTCGACGTCGACGCGCTGCGCTCCCCCGGCGCGAGCTGGTCGGGGTTCATGCCGAGGCACATCGAGCAGCCGGCGTTGCGCCACTCGGCCCCGAAGTCGAGGAAGATCTGGTCCAGCCCCTCGGCCTCGGCCTGCAGCCGCACCCGGGCCGACGACGGCACGACGAGCACGCGGACCGAGTCGGCCTTCTTCTTGCCGCGGACGACCTTGGCCACGGACCGCAGGTCCTCGATCCGGCCGTTCGTGCACGAGCCGATGAAGACCGTGTCGACCGGGATGTCGCGCAGCGGCGTGCCGGGCACGAGGCCCATGTACTCGAGCGCACGCTCGGCCGCGACGCGCTCGTTCTCGTCGGCGATCTCCGCCGGCACGGGCACCCGCGCGGAGAGCGGCAGGCCCTGGCCCGGGTTGGTGCCCCAGGTGACGAACGGCTCGAGGTCGGACGCCTCGAGGACCACCTCGGCGTCGAAGACGGCGTCGTCGTCCGTGCGCAGGGTGCGCCAGTAGTCCACCGCGGCGTCCCAGTCGGCGCCCTCGGGCGCGTGCGGGCGGCCCCGGAGGTACTCGAACGTGATCTCGTCCGGCGCGATCATCCCGGCGCGCGCGCCGGCCTCGATCGACATGTTGCAGATCGTCATGCGCGCCTCCATGGAGAGCGCGCGGATCGCCTCGCCGCGGTACTCCAGGACGTAGCCCTGGCCGCCGCCGGTCCCGATCTTGGCGATGATCGCGAGGATGATGTCCTTCGACGTCGTCCCGGGCGGCAGCGTGCCGTCCACGGTGATCGCCATCGTCTTGAAGGGCGCCAGCGGCAGCGTCTGCGTCGCGAGCACGTGCTCGACCTCGCTCGTGCCGATGCCGAACGCGAGGGCGCCGAACGCACCGTGCGTCGAGGTGTGCGAGTCGCCGCACACGACCGTGAGGCCGGGCATCGTCAGGCCGAGCTGGGGGCCGACCTGGTGCACGATCCCCTGGTCCGCGTCCCCGAGGGAGTGCAGCCGGACCCCGAACTCGACGGCGTTGTTGCGCAGCGTCTGGATCTGCGTGCGGCTCGTGAGGTCCGCGATGGGCCGGTCGATGTCGAGCGTCGGCGTGTTGTGGTCCTCGGTCGCGATCGTGAGGTCCGGGCGGCGCACGGGCCGCCCCGCGAGCCGGAGACCCTCGAAGGCCTGCGGGCTGGTGACCTCGTGCACCAGGTGCAGGTCGATGTAGAGGAGGTCGGGGGCCCCGTCGGTGCCACGGCGCACGATGTGCGCGTCCCAGACCTTCTCCGCCAGCGTGCCGGCCATGTCGCGTTCCTCTCAGCTGTCCCCCGGACGAGGGGTCCGGGACCCATTTCGGCCCGCCTACTTGCGTCTCAGTGTCCGAGACGCCAATATCGACCTATGGACAACTCTAGCGGAGTCGGCGTGCTGGACAAGGCCGCCTCGGTCCTCAGCGCACTGGAGGCGGGGCCGGCGACCCTCGCCCAGCTGGTCGCTGCGACCCATCTTGCCCGACCGACGGCCCACCGACTGGCGGTCGCGCTCGAGCACCACCGCCTCGTCGCGCGGGACATGCAGGGCCGCTTCGTGCTCGGCCCCCGCCTGTCGGAGCTCAGCACCGCGGCCGGCGAGGACCGTCTGCTCGCCGCCGCCAACCCCGTGCTCGCCGCGCTGCGCGACCACTGCGGCGAGAGCGCCCAGCTCTACCGCCGCCAGGGCGACCAGCGCATCTGCGTCGCGGCCGCCGAGCGGCCCATCGGCCTGCGGGACTCGATCCCCGTCGGCGCGACCCTGACGATGCAGGCCGGCTCGGCCGCCCAGATCCTCCTCGCGTGGGAGGAGCCGGACCGCCTGCACCGGGGGCTCCAGGGCGCCAAGTTCACCGCCACGATCCTCTCGGGCGTGCGACGCCGCGGCTGGGCGCAGTCCGTCTCGGAGCGCGAGGCCGGCGTCGCCTCGGTGTCCGCGCCGGTGCGCGGGCCCTCGGGCCGCGTGGTCGCCGCCGTGTCGATCTCGGGCCCCGTCGAGCGGCTCAGCCGCCAGCCCGGACGCCTGCACGCGGGCGCCGTCGTCGCGGCCGCCAACCGCCTCACCGAGGTCCTGCGCCGCACGGGCGACTGACGCCCCTCCGCGCCCGCCCCGACGCCGGGCCGCCCCGTCCCGCCCGCCCGTCGTCGAGG
>NZ_JADDKQ010000025.1 GCF_016464425.1 Actinotalea solisilvae | reverse complement strand
TGGTTCGCGCCCGTGTCGCTGGTTCCTACCAGCGACCTCGGCGCGAACCAGCGACCTCGGCGGGGGGCGGCGGGTCGGGGCGGCTGTCAGCCGCGCAGGAGGTCCTCGAAGTCGACCGTGAGGGCGAACGGGTCCGCCGGGGCCGCGCCGCGCGGGGGACGCGCGGCGACGAGGCCCGCCAGCTCGCGGGCACCGCGGTCGATCCGCGCCCCCAGGGGCACGGCGTCCTCGCTCGTCGAGCCGGCGGAACGGCCGAAGTCCTCCGTCGCGCCGAACACGCCCGTCGGGACGACGAAGGCGTGCAGGTAGGTGAGCAGCGGGCGGATGGCGTGGTCGATGGCGAGCGAGTGCCGGGCCGTGCCCGCCGTCGCGCCCGCGAGGACGGGCATCCCGTCGAGCGCGCCGTCGTCCAGCACGTCGAAGAAGGTCTTGAACAGGCCCGAGTACGAGCCCGAGAAGATCGGCGTCACGGCGATCAGACCGTCGGCGGTGGCCACGGTGTCGAGCGCGGCCTTGAGCGCCGCGGACGGGAAGCCCGTGAGCAGCATCGTCGTGAGGTCCTGCGCGTGCTCGCGCAGGTCGACGACGTCGACCGTGACGTCCTGGCCCTCGGCGCGCAGCGCGCGCTCGACCGCCGCGGACATGCGGTCCGCGAGCAGACGCGTCGTCGACGGCTGGCCGAGGCCGCCCGAGACGACCGCGATCCGGCGCGTCATCGGGTCACCTCCACCGGCTCGGGCGAGGCGCCCGTGACGTCGTCGCCCGGGGCGTGCACCGTGGCGTCGCGCGAGCCGCCCGCGGCCGCGACCCGCGCCGCGTGGGTGGGCGCGTCGGGCACGTGCGCCGGTCGCCCGACGGCGAGCTCCTTGCGCAGGACCGGCACGACCTCGCCGCCGAGCAGCTCGAGCTGGTCGAGGACCGTCCCGAGCGGCAGGCCCGCGTGGTCGACGAGGAAGAGCTGGCGCTGGTAGTCGCCGACGTGGTCGCGCATCGCGGCGTAGCGGTCGATGACCTCCTGCGGGCTGCCCACCGTGAGCGGCGTCTCCGCCGTGAACTCCTCCATCGACGGGCCGTGCCCGTAGACGGGGGCGTTGTCGAAGTACGGCCGGAACTCGCGCTTGGCGTCCTGGCTGCTGGCGCGCATGAACACCTGGCCGCCGAGCCCGACGATCGCCTGGTCCGCGGCACCGTGGCCGTAGTGCTCGAAGCGCTGCCGGTAGAGGGCGACCATCTGCTTCGTGTGGGACATGGGCCAGAAGATGTTGTTGTGGAAGAAGCCGTCGCCGTAGTAGGCGGCCTGCTCGGCGATCTGCGGCGAGCGGATCGAGCCGTGCCACACGAAGGGCGGCACGCCGTCGAGCGGGCGGGGCGTCGACGTGAACGACTGGAGCGGGGTCCGGAAGCGGCCCTCCCAGTCGACGACGTCCTCCCGCCACAGGCGGTGCAGCAGCGCGTAGTTCTCGACCGCGAGCGCGATGCCGTTGCGGATGTCCTGGCCGAACCACGGGTAGACCGGGCCGGTGTTGCCGCGACCCATCATGAGGTCGACGCGGCCGCCGGCGAGGTGCTGGAGCATCGCGTAGTCCTCGGCGATCTTCACCGGGTCGTTCGTGGTGATGAGCGTCGTGGCCGTGGACAGCAGCAGGCGCTCGGTCTGCGCCGCGACGAAGGCGAGCGTCGTCGTGGGGGACGACGAGAAGAACGGCGGGTTGTGGTGCTCGCCGAGCGCGAAGACGTCGAGACCGACCTCCTCCGCCTTCTTCGCGATGGCGACGACGGCCTGGAGCCGCTCGGCCTCGCTCGGGGTGCGGCCCGTGGTGGGGTCCGTCGTGATGTCGCTGACCGAGAAGATGCCGAACTGCATCTGCGGTGCGGCTGCGGGTGTCGTGCTCTGGGTCGACATCGTGCGCTCCTGCCTGCCTGGGTTGTTCAATCTTCAACCATTCACCGGCTGAACCGCAAGGCGTCGCGGGCTATTCCTCCGTGGCCATCGTCCGGGCCCCGCGGGCCGGACGCACCCGGGCGCCGCGTCAGGCGCGCGGCGCAGGTCCCGTGCTCGCGCGCTCGAGCCACCGGGCGGGCGGGGAGGAGCGCGGCGTCGCCGGGCGTCCGTCGAGCAGCTCGAGCACGGCGGCCGCGACGATGCAGCCGTACCGGTGCACGTCCACCGCCATGACCGTGAGCGGCGGCGTGGCGAGCCGGCAGAGCGTCGAGTCGTCCCACGCGACCACGCTGAGGTCCTCCGGGACGTCGACGCCGAGCTCGGCGGCCGCCGCGAGCCCGCCGAGCGCCATGACGTCGTTGTCGTAGACGATCGCCGTGGGCGGGTGGACGCCCTGGAGCAGCCGCCGGGTGACGTCCGCGCCCGAGCGCTCGGTGTAGTCACCCTCGGCGACCGTCGCGGTGACCCCGAGCGCCTCCGCGGCCTCGTGCAGCGTGCGCGTGCGGTGGACCGTGTGCAGCAGCGCGGCGGGGCCCGTCACGCGCGCGACGCGCCGGTGGCCGAGCGCCGCGAGCCGCTGCACGACCTCGCGCACCGGCGCCTCGTGGTCGGTGCGCACCACGGGGGCTCGACCGGCGCCGGGCGCGTCGAGCGCGCCGACGACGACGGTCGGCACGCCGAGCCCCTCGAGCAGCGCGGGTCTCGGGTCGTCCACGACGAGGTTCATCACGACCACGGCGTCGACGACGGCGCCCGCGGCCCACCGCCGGTAGGTCGCGAGCTCCTGCTCGGCGTCGGGCACGACGTGGAGCAGGATCGAGAGGTCGCGCTCGACGAAGGTCTCCTCGAGCCCCGCGATGAGCTCCATGAAGAACGGCTCGACCGCGAGCAGGCGGGTCGGCCGGGCCAGGACGAGGCCGATCGCTCCGGATGCCACGGAGGAAGGGTAGACGCCCACTACCCTGGTCGCGGCGCGGCCCCGGCGGACCCGCCGGGACGGAGGGGCCGTGGCGCGCATCATGGGTGCGGCGCGCGCCCTGCCGCACGTGAGCACCCAGGCGGCGGTCATCGACGTCATCCGCGCGGCGGGGACGATCAGCCGCGCCGGCCTCATCGAGGAGACGGGGCTCACGGGCGCGACGATCTCGACCCTCGTGCGCCGGCTCATCGACGACGGCCTCGTGGTCGAGACCGGCCGCGCCGAGTCCACCGGCGGCAAGCCGCGGGTCCTGCTCGAGCTCAACCACACCGCGCGCTACGCCGTCGGCGTCCACCTCGACCACGGCGGCATCGTCTACGTCCTCACCACGCTGGGCGGCGGCGTCGTCGCGCAGATGTCCCGCGCGGGCGCGGGCGTCCAGGACCCGCCCGACGTCGTCGACCGCATGGCACGCGAGGTCGCCGCGCTGCTCGCGAGCGCGGGCGTCGACCCGGCACGCGTCAGCGGCCTCGGCCTCGTCGCCCCCGGGCCGCTCGCGCCCGCGAGCGGCATGCGCGTCACGCCGCCGTCGATGCGGCAGTGGGAGGACTTCCCGCTCGACCGCGCCCTCGAGGAGGCCGTCGGCGTGCCGGTGCTGCTCGACAACGACGCGACGGCGGCCGCGCTCGGCGAGCACTGGTCGGGGCGCGCGGGGGCGCGCGCGACGTTCGCGACCGTCTACATGGGCACCGGCCTCGGCGCGGGCCTCATCGTCAACGGCGGCGCCTACGAGGGCGTGAGCGGCAACGCCGGCGAGATCGGCCACATCTGCCTCGACCTCGACGGGCCCGAGTGCTGGTGCGGCAGCCGCGGCTGCACCGAGGCGCTCGCCGGACCCGCGGCCGTCGTCGCCGCGGCGCGCGCCGACCCCGCGGTCGCGTCGGCCGCCGGCCTCGACCGGCGCCGCACCCCGGCGCGCTCGACGGCCGCGGCGCAGTTCGCCGCGGTGGCCCGCGCGGCGCTGCGCGGGCACGACGGCGCGCGGGCGCTCCTCGACCGCTCCGCGCGCTACGTCGCGGTCGCGACGCGGACGCTCGCGAACGTCATGGACCTCGACCTCGTCGTGCTCACGGGCCCGAGCTTCGCGATCGCCGGGTCGGTCTACCTGCCCGCGATCCAGGACGAGCTCGACCGCTCGTTCTTCTCCCGCTCGACCCACTCCGTGACCGTGCGGATCTCGCCCGTCGCGACGACGGCGGCCGCGATCGGTGCGGCCGCGATGGCGCTCCAGCACGAGCTCGTCCCGCAGCGCGGCATGCTGCGCCTCCCCGACCGCGGCGAGGAGCACGCGGGCGCGAACGGCTGACCACCACCCCGCCGCGTCAGGGCGCGAGCCGCTCCCGCAGCCAGGCGGTCGCCTCGTCCTGCATGGCGGGGCCGAACCAGTGCGGGCCGGGGTGCTCGCGGCCGACGTAGGCGTCCGGGGCACCGGCCCCGGCGTAGACCTCGCGCAGGCGCCGGTCCGCCGCGCGCGCACCCTCGACGGGGAACAGCGCGTCGTCCGTCGTCCACTGGACGAGGAGCGGCGCGGGGGCGCCGCTCGCCGCGACGTCCGGCCAGTCCACCGCGGGCGCCAGCCGGTCCGGGAACAGCATCCACGTGTGGTCGACGACGCTGTGGTCCAGGAGCGCGGCGTAGGTGCTCATCATCCCGACGACGACGGCCGCCTCCACCCGCGCGGTCGCCCGCAGGAGGACCGAGCGTGCCCCGCCGCCCGACAGCCCGACGCACCCGACGGCGTCGGCGACGTCCGGCCGCCCCCGCAGCACCGCGAGCGCGACGCGGTCCTCGCGCGCGACCTGGGCGGCGAACGTCGTCCCGAGCAGCCGGCAGTACTTCTCGACGAGGTGCTCGTGGTGCCACGCGGCGGCGTTGTAGAGCGCGACGTCGGCGGGGACCTCGCCGGGGACGTCGTCGGGCGAGGGCGCGGACGACGTCGCGCGGCCGGCCGCGACGAGGCGCTCGGGCATCTCCTCGAGCTCGAACCGGCGGCTCCCCCACGTGAACGCGTCGTGCACGAGCACCGCGAGGCCCGCGCGCGCGAGGTCGTCGGCGAGCGCGCGGCCGCCGTAGAGGCCCGCGCGCAGCGCGGCGAGGACGGGGGTCGGGCCGTGGGGGCCGTCCGCGACCTTCTCCTTGCCGGCGTGCTTGTAGCCGTCGTGGCCGTGGAGCGCGAGCACCCCGGGGAGCGCGCCCTCGACGCCCGCCGGCCGCAGGAGCCAGGCGTGCGTGCGCGGGCCGTGGCCCACGGACCACGAGAGCTCCTCGCCCGCGACGCCGTCCCGCGTCCACCGCCGGCCGGACCGCACGTCGGCCGGCTGCTCCTCGCCCGGGTCGGCCGGGACGGCGAGCGCCCCGTGCACGAGCGGGCGGAGCGCCGACGGCTCGCGCCGCTGCGCGCGCGCCACGGGTGCGGGCGACGCGGCGACCCAGTCGCTGAACCGGCCCAGGTGGGCGTACGCCCCGCCCGTCACGGCGGGCGGCGTGAGGCTCACGCGGTCAGCCCACGCGGAAGCGCTCGACGAGACGGTCCATGAGCGCGTCGAGGCGCGCGTCGACGACGCGCCGCGCGGGGTCCTCGTCGTACCAGCCGACGATCTCGCGCGCGCCCTGCTCGAACGTGATCGTCGGGCGGAAGTCCGGCACGACCGAGCGCAGCTTGCTCGTGTCGAACACCATGGAGTGCGTCTTGTCGCCGAGCAGGCCCGCGCCCCACTCCGGGTCCTCGGCGGCGATCGCGTCCGACGGGACGTGGACGATGCGGGCCGTCGTGCCCGCGGCGCGCGCCAGCGTGTGGGTGATCTGGTCCCACGTGAGGACGTCGTCGGACGTGATGTGGAAGGCCTCGCCGAGGGTCCGCGGGTGGCCGAGCAGCGGCACGAGGCCGGTGGCGAAGTCGGCGTGGTGCGTGAGCGTCCAGAGCGACGAGCCGTCGCCGTGGACGACGACCTCCTTGCCCTGGCGCATGCGCTCGAGGGCGGTCCAGCCGCCGTCGAGCGGGATGAGCGTCTTGTCGTAGGTGTGCGACGGCCGAACGACGGTGGCCGGGAAGGCGTCGTCGCGGTAGGCGCGCACCAGGAGGTCCTCGCACGCGATCTTGTTGCGCGAGTACTCCCAGTGCGGGTTGCGCAGCGGCGTCGACTCGACGACCGGCAGGCGCGACGGCGGCGTCTGGTACGCCGAGGCTGACGAGATGAAGACGTACTGGCCCGTCCGGCCCGTGAAGAGGTCGATGTCCGTCTGCACGTGCTCGGGCGTGAAGGCGACCCAGTCCACGACGGCGTCGAACTCGAGGTCGCCGAGCGCCTCGCGCACGGTCTCCGGGCGGCGGATGTCCGCGCGCAGGCGGGTCACGCCGTCGGGCAGCGGGCGGGTGGTGCTCTCGCCGCGGTTGAGCACGTGCAGGTCGAGGCCGCGCTCGACGGCCAGGCGGGTGCTCGCGGAGCTGATGATGCCGCTGCCGCCGATGAACAGGACGCGGGGTGCACTCATGCAGGCACCGTAACGCGAATCGATTCGCGCGCCAGGGGACGGGCTGGGGCGGCGCCGTCAGTCCGGGTCGCCCGGGACCGGCGTCCCGCCGCGCTCGAGCCGCAGGGCCCCCAGCGCGTCCGGGAGGTCGGCGCCCGGGCCGCCGTCCACGAGCCACTCCTCGAGCCGCGCCGTGGGGTCGTCGCCCGCGAGGCGCTCGAACCACACGGGCCCGTGCCCCGCGGCGCGCGCGGCGCGGCTCGGCCGGGCGACGACGACGTCGCCCCGCTCGCACTCGTCGAGGCACTCGACCCACGTCACCGGCGCGACGCCGCGCGCCTCGAGCCGGCGCAGGCGCGCCGCCTGGCCGCCCTCGAGCCGGTCCACGCCCTCGAGCGTCTCGCCCGCGCACAGGCTGCACGCGGTGAGCGCGGGGCGGCGGCGGGGGTCGGTCGTCACGCCGGAGAGGCTAACCCGGCGCGGGGGGCTAGCCTGACGCGGTGTCCTCGGTACCGGCGTCCCCCGAGCCGGTCTCCCCCGAGCCGGTCTCCCCCGACCCGCTCGCACCCGAGCCGGTGCCCGGCCGGAGCTCGTTCCGCGTCGCGATCGCGCCGGGCGTCAACGTCGGCTCGTGGTCGCGGGTGTGGGCCGAGCGCCAGGACGTCCCGCTCGAGGTGGTGCCGCGCGACGGCGGCCACGTCGAGGCGCTCCGCGCGGGCACCGCCGACGTCGCGTTCGTCCGGCTGCCCGTCGACACCGAGGGCCTGCACGTCATCCCGCTGTGGACCGAGGTGGCCGTCGTCGTCGTGCCGCGCGACCACCCGGTCGCGCTCTTCGACGAGGTCACGGTGGCCGACCTCGTCGACGAGGACCTGGTGCAGGACCCCGACGACGTCCCGCAGTGGCGCGACGCCGCCGCGGCCGCGCGGACCGCTCCCCTGCGCCCGCCGCCTCCCGCGGCGACGGCCGCGGACGCCGTCGAGCTCGTCGCGGCGGGGCTCGGCGTGCTGGTCGTGCCGATGTCGGTCGCGCGGCTGCACCACCGCAAGGACGTCACGCACCGACCGGTGGTCGACGTCGACCACACGCAGATCGCGCTCGTGTGGCCCGCGGACCGCACGACCTCGCTCGTCGAGGAGTGGGTCGGCGTCGTGCGCGGCCGGACGGCCCACAGCTCGCGAGGAGGGGTGGGCGGCGCCGCGACGCCCGACGAGAGTGCGCGGGACGCCGGCCGGACGCCCCGGGGGCCGGCGGCGGGTGGCGCGGCCCAGGGCCGCTCGGGAGCGCCGCAGCCCTCCGCGCGTCGCGGCAGCGCCCGAGCCCGCGGCGGGTCGTCGAGGCGTGGCCGGCGCCGGTAGCACGCGCCCAGGGACGCGGACGATCTTCGTGCAACCGCTCACACCATGACCATCGGCCCAGGTCAGGACCTTCGTCCCGGTGGCCGACGGGCACGGGCCTTGTCATCATGGCCGGGTGAGTGACGGCGCTCTCCAGATCCGGGGGCGGCGGGACTCGTAGCACCGGGAGGTAGCCGTGGTCCAGGTACACACCGTCTACGAGAGCTCGGCCTGGCGGAACAAGGTCGACGGGCTCCAGCAGGGCACCGCGTGCCCGAACCGCACGACCGCCGTCGCCGAGGGGCGCCACATCGCGATCGACCTCGCGTGCCGGCACGCGGTGCACGACGTCGACGGCCGCGTCATCGAGACCGTCGACTACGGTTCGGCCGAGCCGGGCCTCTGGCCGGGCGCCATGCGGTACACCGCCTGACGGCGTCGACGCCGGCCGACGCCGGCTGACGGCGGCGGCACCCGGGCGGTGCCGCCGCCGCGTCGCGCGCGCCCTACTCGACCGGCCCGCCCTCGGCGGGCTCGCCGTCGGGGCCGACCGCGCCCGACGTCGCGCCGGCGTCGGGCTCGGTGCGCGCGTCGCCCTGGCGCTCGCCCGGCGCGACCGTCTCCCGGGAGCTGCCCTCGGCGGGCGCCTCGGAGCCGAGGTCGTAGCCCGAGTCCGGGGTGCCCGAGAGCCCGTAGCCGTCGGTCACAGGCTCGGCGAGGGGCGCGTCCGGGTCCTGGCCGGGCTCGTCGGGGATGGGGGTGCTGACGTCCTCGCTCATGGTGCGCCTCCTGCGGTCGGTGCCCGCCGGCGCGGTCGCGCGCCGGTCCTCGCCGACTCGATCACGCGCCCGCGGCGCCCGCAATCGGGGCGCTCGCCGCGGCCCACGCCTCAGCCATCCCGCGCCGGAGCAGCGAGGTGTCCACCGCCGCGCTGAGTAGGCGCGCGCCGCGGCCCGCCCAGTGCCGCGCCATCTCGACGTCGGAGCAGAAGAGCCCCGCGACCTTGCCCGCGTCGCGGCACGCATCGACGACCCGCTGCAGCAGCGCGTCGACCTCGGGCTCGTCGCGGTAGGTCGACCGGCCGTAGCCGCAGCCGAGGGCGAGGTCGTTGGGCCCGACGAAGACGCCGTCGACCCCGGGGGTGGCGACGATCTCGTCGAGCGCCTCGACGCCCGCGCGGGTCTCGACCATGACGAGGCACAGGACGCCCGCGTCCTGCGTGGCCGGCGGGAGCGCGCCGTCCGCGCGCACGTCCCCCCACATCGGTCCCCACGAGCGGGCGCCGCTCGGAGGGAAGCGGCACGCGGCCGCGGCGAGCGCGGCGTCGGCGGCGGAGTCGACCATCGGCACGATGACGACGCTCGCGCCCGTGTCGACCGCGCGCATGATCGTCGCCGGGTCCTTCCACCCGACGCGCACCGCGGGCGCGAGGCCCGCGGCGCGCATCGCCTGGAGCATCCCGGGCAGCTCGCTCGCGGTCGCGAGGCCGTGCTGCAGGTCGACGACGACCGTGTCGAACGGCCCGGCGGCGAGCAGCTCGGCGACCACGGGGTCGGCGAGGCAGCTCCACAGCGCGTACGCCGGCCGGTCCTCGCGCCACAGGGCGCGCAGGCGGTCCGAGCTGCGGGCGACGAGGCCGTCGGTCGTGGTCATGGCTCCTCCGGGCGGGGCTGGGACGGACGTGGGACGGCGCGCGGCGCCGGTCAGTGCGACTCGCGGCCGACGGCGTCGCCGCTCGAGCCGACGAGGAAGTCGAGGTCGGCGCCCGTGTCGGCCTGCTGCACGTGGTCGACGTAGAGGCGCTCCCAGCCGCGCGTCGGCGCGGCGTAGGCCGCGACGGCCGCGGGCGCGGGCTCGCGCGCCGCGAGCTCGTCGTCGGTGAGCTCCACGTCGAGGCGGCGGGCCGGCACGTCGAGCACGACCACGTCGCCCGTGCGGATCCGTGCGAGCGGTCCGCCCGCCGCGGCCTCGGGGGCGACGTGCAGCACGACCGTGCCGTACGCCGTGCCGCTCATGCGGCCGTCGCACACGCGCACCATGTCGCGCACGCCCTGCTCGAGGAGCTTGGCGGGCAGCGGCATGTTGGACACCTCGGGCATGCCGGGGTAGCCCCGCGGGCCGCAGCCGCGCAGCACGAGCACCGTGTCCGCGTCGACGTCGAGGTCCGGGTCGTCGACGCGCGCGTGGAAGTCCTCGATCGAGTCGAAGACGAGCGCGCGCCCGCGGTGGCGGAGCAGGTGCGGCGACGCGGCCGCCGGCTTGATCACCGCGCCGAGCGGCGCGAGGTTGCCGCGCAGGACCGCGATGCCGCCCTCGGCGAGCAGCGGCTCCTCGCGGACCCGGATCACCTCGCGGTCCCAGATCGGCACGTCGTCGAGGTACTCCACCAGGGGCCTGCCCGTCACGGTGATCGCCGTCGGGTCCAGCAGGTCGCGGACCTGCGAGAGCACCGCGAGCAGGCCGCCCGCGCGGTACAGGTCGTCCATGAGGAAGCGGCCGGCCGGCTGGAGGTCGACCAGCAGGGGCACGCCCGAGCCCGTGCGGTCGACGTCGTCGAGGGTGAGGCCGACACCCGCGCGCCCGGCGATCGCGAGGAGGTGGACGACGGCGTTCGTCGACCCGCCGATCGCCGCGAGCGCGACGATCGCGTTGAGGAAGGAGCCGCGCGTGAGGACCTCGCTCGGCCGGCGGCCCTCGGCGACGAGCTCCACCGCGAGCCGCCCGGCCTCGTGCGCCGACTCGAGCAGGCGCGCGTCCGGTGCGGGCGTGCCCGCGACGCCCGGGATCGTGGTGCCGAGCGCCTCCGCGAGCAGGCCCATGGTCGACGCGGTCCCCATGGTGTTGCAGTGGCCGGCCGAGCGGACCATCGCCGACTCCGAGCGCAGGAACGCCTCGGGGCTCAGCGTGCCCGCGCGGACCTCCTCGCTCAGCTGCCACGTCGACGTGCCGCAGCCGAGCGGCGTGCCACGGAAGTGGCCCGTGAGCATGGGCCCGCCGGGCACGACGACGGCGGGCAGGTCGACCGAGGCCGCGGCCATGAGCAGGGACGGGATCGTCTTGTCGCACCCGCCCAGGAGCACGACGCCGTCGATCGGGTTGGCGCGCAGCATCTCCTCGGTCGCCATCGCGGCCATGTTGCGCCACAGCATCGCCGTGGGCCGCACCTGCGTCTCCCCGAGCGAGACCACGGGGAGGTTGAGCGGCACGCCGCCGGCCTCCCAGACGCCCTGCTTGACCGCCGCGGCGACCCCGTCGAGGTGGAGGTTGCACGGCGTGAGGTCCGAGGCGGTGTTGGCGATCGCGATGTGCGGCCGCCCGTCGAACGCGTGGTTCGGCAGGCCGCGACGCATCCAGGCACGGTGGATGTAGCCGTCGCGGTCGTCGCCGCCGTACCAGCGCGCGCTGCGCTGCTCCCGAGGGGCGACCGGCCCCGACGTCCCGCCCTGCTCCCCGACACGACCGTGTGCCATGCGTGCGCTCTTTCCGTCTGGTGGAACGACCCGCTACTATCCGGAACGCCATGGACACTACCCGACCGGCCGACCCGCGCGCGACGGCCCCCGCGTCCCCGGTCGAGGACGCCCTGGGCGAGCGGCTCGTGGGCGCCGACCGCGTGCTCGCCGTCCTGCGCGACCTCGCCGCCCGGCCGGAGGGCGCGGGGCTCGACGACCTCAGCCGCGCGGTCGCGAGCCCCAAGCCCACCGTGCACCGCGCGCTCGCGGCGCTGCGGCGGGCCGGGCTGGCCGACCAGGACGCGCCCGGCCACTACGTGCTGGGCGACGAGTTCCTGCGCCTGGCGTTCGCCCACCATGCCGCGCGCCCCGACCACGTGCGGATCGCCCCGGTGCTGCAGCGCCTCGCCGCCGAGCACGGCGAGAGCACGCACTACGCCGTGCTCGACGGCGGCGACGTCGTCTACCGCTCGAAGGTCGACCCCCCGTCGGGCGCCGTCCGGCTCACCTCGACCGTGGGCGGGCGCAACCCGGCGCACGCGACGGGCGTCGGCAAGCTCCTCCTCGCCTTCGCGCTCCCCGACGACGACGCCGTGCGCGCGTGGGTCGGCACGCGCACGCTCGAGCGCCGCACGCCCCGCACGCGCACGACGGCGGCGGAGCTCGTCCAGGAGCTCGCGCGCGTCCGGGCGCAGGGCTTCGCGGTCGACGACGAGGAGAACGAGCCCGGCATCGGGTGCGTCGCGGTCCCGGCGTTCCTCACCGGGCCGCACGCGCCGAGCGGCGCGGTGTCCGTGAGCGCCGTGCTCTACCGCACGCCGCTCGAGCGGCTCGTCGCCGCGGCGCCCGCGATCCGTGCCGCCGTCGCGGGCGGGGACGCCTGATGCGCGCGTTCGTCGTGCGCGGCCCGCGGGACGCGGGGGTCGAGGACGTGCCCGAGCCCGTGGCCGGGCCGGGCGACGTCGTCGTCGACGTGGCACGTGTGGGGCTGTGCGGCACCGACGTGGAGTTCTTCACGGGCGACATGGCCTACCTGCACTCGGGGCACGCGGCCTACCCCATGCGGCTGGGCCACGAGTGGTGCGGGACGGTCCGCGAGGTCGGCGGCGACGTCGACCCCGCGTGGCTCGGGCGCCGCGTCACGGGCGACACCATGCTCGGCTGCGGCCGGTGCGCGCGCTGCCGCGCGGGGCGCCGGCACGTGTGCGAGGACCGCTACGAGGTGGGCATCCGCGGCGGCTTCCCGGGTGCGCTCGCCGAGCGCATGGCGGTGCCCGCGTCGTCGCTCCACGCGGTGCCCGAGGCCGTCGACGACGCTGCCGGCGCGCTCGTCGAGCCCGGCGGCAACGCGCTGCGCGCGGTGCGCGCGGCCGACCTGGCGCCCGGTGAGCGCCTCCTCGTGCTCGGACCGGGGACGATCGGGCTGCTCGTGGCGATGCTCGCGCGCGCTGCCGGCGCCCACGTGCACCTGCTCGGCCGGTCGGCCGGGTCGCTCGAGGTCGCACGGTCCCTGGGCTTCGAGGCGTCGGACCGCGCCGGCCTCCCGCCCGGCCCGTGGGACGGCGTCGTCGACGCGACGAACCACCCCGCGATGCCCGCGCTCGCCGCCGGGCTCGTGGAGCCCGGGCGGCGCGTGGTCCTCATCGGGCTGTCGACGACGCCCAGCGTCATCGACACGCGCGACCTGCTGCTGCGCGACGTCACCGCCGTCGGGATCCTCAGCGGCTCACCCGGGCTCGCGGGCGCGATCGAGCACTACGCGACGGGCGCGGTCGACCCGCGCCCTCTCGTCGCGGTCACGGTGGGTCTCGACGGCGTGGCCGACGCGCTCGCCGGCGCGCGTCCCCCCGGCGCGGGCGTCGGCCCCAAGGTGCACGTCGACCCTCGGCGGTGAGCTCGACGACCATCCGGACGGGTGGTCCGGACGGTGGTACGGAGGAGGTCCCGCGCCGACGTCAGTGGTGGTGGCCGGACCGGCCGAGCGTGTGCTCGACCGTCACCCCCGGCCGCATCCACTGCGGCGTCGGGCGGCTCGTGCCCTCCCAGCTCGGGCTGCCGTCGGCGTCGGTGCGCCAGTACCAGCACGCGCCGCGCCCCTCGGGCCAGCCGTCCGGGACGTCCTGCCACGCCTCGCCGCGGCCGTAGGGCGTCATGTCGAGCAGCGCGAACGCGCTGTCCGCCGCCTCGACGCCGCGTCCCGTCGTGGCGTACGTGAGGAACACGCGGTCGCCGTCGCGCAGGAAGACGGCGAGCGAGCCCATGTCGTCACCGATCGGCGCGTCGAGCCCGCGGACCGAGTACCACGGCTGGGTGTAGCCCATGAAGCCGACGAAGGGGGCGACCTCGTCCCACGGCCCCGTGGTGAGGATCGCGAAGGAGACGCCGCGCGCCTCGAGGTAGACGGCGTCCCGCAGGTGCCAGGCCGTCACCGTGCAGCCCTCGCACTGGCCCTGGTGCGGCGCGCCGTCATGCCACATGTGCTTGTAGACGAGCAGCTCGTCGCGGCCCTGGAAGAGGTCGAGGAAGGGCACGGGGCCGTCGGCGCCCACGACCTCGACGCCGGGGTCGAGCTCGACCATGGGCAGGCGGCGTCGCTCGGCGGCCAGCGCGTCGCCCGCGCGCGTGTGCGCCTTCTCGCGGGTCAGCAGGTCTTCGCGCGCCGCCTCCCACGTCGCGAGGTCGACGACGGGCGGGCGTGCGTGGGTACGGCGGGGGGACGTCGTGGACATGGGTGCCTCCGTGGGTGCCGCCGGCTGCCGGCGGACGCCGGCGGCAGGGCAGACCGGCGGCGCGGACGGAAGTCATCGCCCGGCCCCGGACTCCTCGGCGCCGGACGTCCCCTCAGTCGTCCGTCGACGGGGTCGCCGTCGGCTCGCCGGGCGGCGCCGGCTCGGCGGTCGGCGAGGGGTCCGGCTCCGGTGCTGGCTCCGGTGCCGGCGTGGGTGCCTGCTCGGCCCCAGGATCGGCCACCGCCGGCGGCTCGTCGGACGGCGCCGGGGCGGGCGTCGGCGTGGGCGGCGGGCCGGTGGGCGCAGGCGGCGTCGGCTCCGGCACCGTCGGGACGGGAACCGACGGGGCGGGGACCGGCGGGACCGCGGGCGACGGCGCGGGCGAGCGCTCGGGCTCGGGCGGGAGGACCGGCCGCAGTCCGGCCCACGGGCCGGCGACCCCGGGGCGCCCGCCGCCCGCGTCCGCGCGGTCGTCGTAGCCCGCAGCGTCGCCGAACTCCCAGTGCCAGGGCTCGAGCGGCCCGCCGCCGCCCGGCTCCATGACCCGCGGGTGCGCCCAGCCGAACTCGCCCGCGTGCGCCTTCATCCAGAGGTAGCCCGGCGCGTCGAAGCGGCCCAGCGCGCCCATGTCGGCGAGGTCGACGGCGATGCCGCGTCCGTGGTTGGACCGGCCCGGTGCCGCCGCGAGCCCGCCGCGCAGGGCCTTGATCGTGACCTGGCGCTCGTAGGTGCGGTAGGCGCTCGTGATCCGCAGGTCGCGCCCGGTGTCGGCGCGGTACGCCGCCGCCAGCCGGTCGAACGCGTCGGCGGCGTCGCACCGCAGGTACATGCCCGGCGCCGCGGCGGGCTGGCAGAGCGCGCTCAGCGGGATCCGGCCGTTGGGCCAGCGGTCCGCCTCCGCGGCCGCCTCGGCGAGGCCGCCGACGGCGCCCGCGGCGGCGGACGCGGACGCCAAGGACTCACCGATCGCCGTGAGCGCGACGGCGTCCTCGAGCTCGGTGAGCGAGGACACGGGCTCGAGCGCCTCCTCGACGGCACGCTCGGCGCGCATCGCGAGCGCGAAGACGTCCGCCGCGGTGGTCGCGAGCTCACGCGCCAGGAGCAGGTCGCCCATGACGCTCGCGGGCTCGACGTCTGCGGCGGGCACTCCGGGTCCGCCGAGCCCCGGTCCCCCGCGCTCGACGGCCTCGGCGCGAGCGACGAGCGCCGCCAGACCCTCCCGCGCGGCGTCGAGCTCGGCCGGGTCGACCGGGTCGGTGGTGCGCGCGACGACGCCCGGTGCGGCCGCGTCCTCGTCCGACCACGCAGCGCCGTCGGACCCGTCGCCCGGCGCGTCGAGGTCGTCGTCCTGCTCGGACCGCTCGTCGTCCACGCCGAGCCGGCCGACGTCCGCGGGCTCGTCCTCGTCCATCCACGCGACGTCGTCGGCCACGTCGTCGCCGGCGGCCGGACCCTCGGCGTCGAGCGGGTCCGGCAGGCGCAGGCCGTCGAGGCCCCGCACCTCCTCGGTCCATGCCAGGGCGGCCGGCGCGGGGCCGCGCTCGGGGTCGGGCGCGGCGGGGACCACCGGTCGGCCGGCGGCGGTCGTGACCACCTCGGACGCGCCGTCTGCGGCCTCGATCGCCGCGCGCGCGACGGCGAGGGACTCGGCGCGCTCCGCGAGGCCCCAGGCGTGGGCCTGACCCGCGAGCCGCGCCGTCTGGGCGGCCGCCGCGTCGACCGAGGGGTCGTACGCGCTGAGCTGCTGCGCGTGGACCGCGAGCGCGACCTCCACCGCGGCGCCGTCGGGGCCGGCGATGCTCCCGCCCGTGACGGCCATCGCCGTCACGACCGTCGCGACGCACAGCCGGCGCAGCGCGACGAGGGGGGCGTGGGCGCGACGGGCCCGCGCGGGCGCGCGGTCCGGGAGGTCCCGGTCGACCGTGCGCGCTGCTGCCATGGCTGTTCCTCGAACCGCACCCGCGCGAGCAGCGTCGCCCGCACGGACCCGGGGATTCGTGTGTGGATGTCCAGGTTCGCACACGTCGGGCGATGTCGACAGGGTGATCTCTCGTCACCCGGACGGTCCACAGGACCGTCGTCCCGGATGTCGCCGCACCGGACATCCAGGATGATCGACCTGACCCCGGAGGTGACCCCGCCTCAGGTCCTCCGCCGACGTGCCGATGACGACGGTGGGGCGGTGTCGGCGCACCACCCGGCACCCAGGCACGCAGACACGCAGCGACGACGCAGCACGGCACGCAGGACGCCGCCGCCACCGACGGTGCGAGGCACCACGACGAGGAGACCCGTGACCGACGGCAGGATCATCGGCGTCCTCACGCCCTTGGTCTCGGGTCCGTACTACGGCGCGCTGCTCGCGGGGATCAACGAGACGGCGGCGGCCGCGGGCATGCGCACCGTCGTCGTCCAGACCCTCGACCCCCAGGTCGGCGACACCCACCCCGACGTGCCGGAGCTGCGGGCCCACCTGGCGCGGGACCGGGTGGACGGCCTCGTCGTGGTCACCGACGCGGCCCCGTCGGCCCACCTCGCCGACCTGCACCGCGCCGGGGTCCCGCTCGTGCTCCTCAGCCACACCCTCGACGGCATCGCCGCCCCGACCGTCGCCCCGGACAACCACGCGGGCGTGCGCGCGGCCGTGGACCACCTCGTCGAGCACGGTCACCGCCGGATCGCCTTCGCCGGTCACCCCGCGCAGCCGGACCTCCGCGAACGGCTCGACGCCTACGCCGACGCGATGGCGGCGCACGGCCTCGCCGAGCACGCGCGGGTCTACGAGACGGGCGACAGCATGGTCGGGGGCGGCGTCCGCGCCGGCCGCGCGATCGTGGCCGAGGGCCTGCCCGTCACGGCCGTCGTCACGGGCACCGACCTCAACGCCGTCGGCGTCGCGCAGGCGCTCCACGCCGCGGGGCGCCGCGTCCCCGAGGACCTGGCGGTCGTCGGCTTCGACGACACGCCCGCGGCCGAGCACCGGCGGCCGGGCCTCACGAGCGTGCACCAGGACGTGGCTGCGGTCGGTACGCACGCGACCCTGCTCCTGTCCCGGCTCCTGTCCGGGGCGCACGTCGACCCCGGCGTCCACCGCGTCCCGACGGCGCTCGTGCAGCGCGAGTCCTGCGGCTGCGGCCCCGGGACCCTCCCGCGCGAGGTCGTCCTGGAGGACGCGCTCGACCTCACGCCGCGGGCGTGGCTCGCGCGGCGCCTCGTCGACGCGGTGGACCCGTCCGCGGTCGACGCGTCGGCCGGCGTCGTGCGCGACTGCGCCGCGCTCGCCGACGCCGTGCTCGCCGCCGCCGAGGGGGACGTGGACGGCATCGCGCTCGCCACGTCCGCCGAGGCGCTCTACCGCCGCCGGCCCCGCGGGGAGACGGTCACGGCGGTCCTCGCGGCCGTGCAGGAGCTCACGGTCCTCCTGCCGCGCGTCGCACCCGAGCCGGGCGTCCCCGTCGTCCAGCGCGAGGCACGCGCCGAGGACGCCGTCGTACGACGGCGGCTCGACGACGTCGCGCGACGCGTCGTGCGCGCGCTGAGCGACGCGCGGGCGGCCGCGCAGGCGGAGACGACGCTGCACCTGCAGGAGGCCCTGCAGCACGAGTTCAACATCAGCATGGACCTGCTGCGCGGGCAGGAGCACGACCCCGCGTCGCTCAGCTGGCTGCGCCACTCCCCCGTCGCGGCGGGCGCGCTCGCGCTCTGGCGCGACCCGGACGACCCGGCGAGCGACCTCGACGTCGTGAGCACGTACGGCGACGCGCTCACGGGCGCGACCGCCGGCCGCGTGCGGCCCGAGGAGTTCCCGCCGCTGGCCCTCGTCGGCGTCGTGGACGACCATCCCGGGACCCAGGTCGTCGTGCTGCCCGTCCGCACCGAGCAGCGCGACTGGGGCCTGCTCGCGCTCGTCGGCGCGCCCGAGCACCGCACGCCGACCGGGCGCGAGACGTACTTCCAGTGGGCGGCGATGCTGGGCGTCGCCCTCGACATCGAGGCGATGGTCGACTCGCTGCGCGAGCAGCGCGAGGGCCTGGCCGAGGCCGTGGTCCGCGAGCGCGAGCTCTCGGAGACGATCCGCTCGAGCGAGGAGCGGTACGCCCTCGCCGCGGCCGCCGCGAGCGACGCGCTGTGGGACTGGGACCTCGTCACCGACCGCATCTACTACTCACCGCGCTGGGCCGCGACGCTGGGCCACGACCCGGCGACCATCTCGCCCGACCCCGAGGAGTGGCTCGGCCGCGTGCACCGGCACGACGTCGGCGGCCTCATCGCCGCGCTCACCGCGTGCCGGACGGGCACGACGCCGGGCTTCGAGCACGAGCACCGCATCCGCGCCGCCGACGGCACCTACCGCTGGGCCCTGTGCCGCGGGCTCTCCGTGCCGGGCCCGCCGGGCACGGCCACGCGCCTCGTCGGGTCGATGACCGACATCACCGACCGGCGAGCGCTCGAGGACCAGCTGCGCCGCCAGGCCCTCTACGACCCGCTCACCGGCCTGCCGAACCGCGCGCTCTTCCTCGACCGGCTCGACCACGCGATCGCCCGGACCGCACGCCACCCGGAGGAGCGGTTCGCCGTCCTGTTCCTCGACCTCGACCGGTTCAAGGTCGTCAACGACAGCCTCGGGCACGCCGCGGGCGACGCGCTCCTGCGCCAGGTCGCCGAGCGCCTGCGCAGCGGCCTGCGCGCGACCGACACCGCCGCGCGGCTCGCGGGCGACGAGTTCACCGTGCTCCTCGAGGACGTGCCGGACCTCGACGTCGTGCGCACCCTCACGACGTCGCTCCAGGAGCGCCTCGCGCGGCCCTACGACCTCGAGGGCACGACGCTCGTGGTGAGCGCGTCCGTCGGCGTCACGACGAGCACCTTCGGCTACCAGGACGCCGAGGACGTGCTCCGCGACGCCGACATCGCGATGTACCGCGCGAAGTCGCGGGCGCGGGGCTCGTCGGAGGTGTTCGAGCGCGCGATGCACGAGGTCGCGGTGAGCCGGCTCAAGACCGAGTCCGAGCTGCGGCGCGCGCTCGCCGAGGGCGAGCTCGCCCTGCGCTACCAGCCGATCGTCGACCTGAGGACGGGCGAGACGACGGGCCTCGAGGCGCTCGTGCGGTGGAACCACCCCGACGGGCACGAGGTGCCGCCGTGCGACTTCCTGCCCGTCGCGGAGGAGACGGGTCTGGTCGTGGCGGTCGGTCGCTGGGTGGTCGCGCAGGCGTGCGCACAGCTCGCGGCCTGGGCCGCGGCGGGCCTCCCGGCGCTCGTCCCCGTGAGCCTCAACGTGTCGCACCGCGAGTTCTGGGACCCGGGCCTCGTGGAGCACGTCGTCGGCTGCCTCGAGCGTCACGGCCTGAGCCCCGACTGCCTGCGCGTCGAGATCACCGAGGGCGTGCTCATGGCGGACGTCGACGAGGCGCGGGTCAAGCTCCAGGCCCTGCACGAGGCGGGGATCAGCCTGCACGTCGACGACTTCGGGACGGGGTACTCGTCGCTCGAGGCCCTGCACCGCTTCCCCATCGACGCCCTGAAGATCGACCGCAGCTTCGTCGCGCGCCTCGACTCGGACCACCGCAGCCGTGAGCTGGTCGCGACCATCCTGCTCATGGCGCGCGGGCTGGACATCGACGTCGTCGCCGAGGGGGTCGAGACCGCGACCCAGCAGCAGGCCCTCGTCGACCTCGGCTGCCGCTTCGGCCAGGGCTACCTGTTCGCGCGGCCCGCGCTCGCCGACGACGTGCCCGACCTCCTGCGCCGCGCGGACGCCGCCGACCGGGCCTGACGGTGCCGCGCCGGGTGCTCCCGGCGCTGCGGCGCGACGTGCCGCTCGTGGTCGCGGGGGCGACCTCGGGAAGCGCCCGGCTCCGGCCCGAGACGGCCGGACCCTCGCCGTCCGCGGTCGGGCGCTGGTTCACTGGCCGCATGCCGCCGTCCGCCGACCGTCCCGTGCTGCTCGTCCGGCGCCCCTCGCCGCGCCTCGCCGACGGCGAGCTCACCCACCTCGACCGCCGGCCGGTCGACGTCGACCTGGCGCGCCGCCAGTGGCAGGACTACGTGGACGTCTTCGCCGCGCGCGGGTGGGACGTCCGCGAGGTCGACGCCTCCGACGAGCACCCCGACGGCGTCTTCGTCGAGGACACGGTCGTCGTGCTCGGCTCGACCGCGCTGCTCACCGCGCCCGGGGTCGCCAGCCGCCGAGGCGAGGCCGCGGGCACGGAGCGTGCCCTCGACGGGCTCGGCCTCGCGCTCGAGCGCGTCGCCGCGCCGGGGACCCTCGAGGGCGGCGACGTGCTCGAGGTCGGGGACACGGTCTACGTCGGGCGTGGCACGCGCACGGACGACGACGGCGTCGCACAGCTCGCCGCGGTCGCCGAGCGCGAGGGGCGGCGGGTCGTCGTCGTGCCCGTGACGCGCGCGCTGCACCTCAAGACCGCCGTGACGGCGCTGCCGGACGGGACCGTCATCGGCCACCGGGACCTCGTCGACGACCCGGCGATGTTCGACGCCTACCTCGAGGTGCCCGAGCGGGAGGGCACGGCGGTCGTCGTGCTCGACGAGAGGACGGTCCTGCTGTCGCCGTCGGCGCCGCGGACCGCGGCCCTCCTGCGGGACCGAGGGCTCGACGTGGTCACGACGCCCGTGAGCGAGTTCGAGAAGCTCGAGGGCTGCGTGACCTGCCTGTCGGTCCGGATCCGCTGACGCCCCCGCCGCGCGCCGCCATGCGGACCCGTGGCGCAGGTGGTTGCCCGTGTGTGGTTCGATCGGCCCGTGACCGGACGACCCTCCACCCCCACGACGCGCGACGCGTCGCTGCGCGGGCTGTGTTGTCGCCGCGGCACCTGCCCGGCCTGCTGAGCCCGGTCCCTGACGCACCCGCGTCACCCGACCGCCCGCGCCGAGGCTGCGGAGCGGTCCACGGGCCGGCGCCGGAATCACCGGCCCCGGTCGCGCGTTCGCCCTCCGGAACCCAGCCTGGGTGCAGGCGGTGCCCCACCCCGCCCCGCACGACCCGTCACCCGGCCCACGAGGCCAGCCCGAGGAGAACCATGAGCCCCCGCACCACCACCGCCCGCACCGCCGCGCTCGTCGCCGTCGCCGGCCTCGCGCTCGCCGCCTGCTCGGGCGGCACCGGTAGCGACACCTCGACGCCGTCGGCGTCCGGGTCGGCCTCCGCGCCGGCCGCCGCGACCGGCGAGGACACCTCGCTCACGGACGTCCAGGAGGCCGGCGTCCTCACCGTCGGCACCGAGGGCACCTACCGGCCCTTCAGCTTCCACGAGGACGGCTCGGGCGACCTCACGGGCTTCGACGTCGAGATCGCCCAGGCGGTCGGGGAGGAGCTCGGCGTCGAGGTCGAGTTCGAGGAGACCCAGTGGGACGCGATCTTCGCGGGCCTCGAGGCGGGCCGCTTCGACGCCATCGCCAACCAGGTCTCGATCACCCCCGAGCGTGAGCAGGACTACACGTTCTCCCAGCCGTACACCTACTCGACCGGCGTCGTGGTCGTCCCCGCCGACGACGACACGATCTCCTCGTTCGAGGACCTCGCCGGCAAGCGCACGGCGCAGTCGCTCACGAGCAACTGGTACGCCCTCGCCGAGGAGTCGGGCGCGACCATCGAGGCCGTCGAGGGCTGGGCGCAGTCCGTCGCGCTCGTCGAGCAGGCCCGCGTCGACGCGACGATCAACGACAAGCTGACGTTCCTGGACCACCAGAAGCAGACCGGCTCCGACGCGCTGAAGATCGCCGCCGAGACCGAGGACGAGTCGCAGAGCGCGTTCGCGCTGCGCCAGGGCAGCGACGCGCTCGCCGCGGCGATCGACGAGGCCCTCGCGACCCTCGCCGCGGACGGCACGCTCGCCGAGATCTCCGAGAAGTACTTCGGCGCCGACGTCACCGTCCCCGCGGCCGGCTGACCGCCGGCTGAGGCGACGGGGGTCAGGACGCGCGCATGGACCAGCAGACGGCGGCCGAGCTCTTCTGGAGCTCGCTCGGGCCGATCGCCCTCGGGGCGGTCCGCGGGACGATCCCGCTGGCCCTGGTGTCGTTCGCCCTCGGGCTGGTCCTCGCGCTCGTCCTGGCCCTCATGCGCCTGTCGAAGCGGTGGTGGCTGTCGGGCGTCGCGCGCGCGTACATCTCGGTGGTCCGGGGGACTCCCCTGCTCGTCCAGCTCTTCGTGATCTTCTACGGGCTGCCCTCGATCGGTGTGGTCATCGACCCCTGGCCGAGCGCCGTCGTCGCGTTCTCGATCAACGTGGGCGGGTACGCGGCCGAGGTGATCCGCGCGGCGATCCTCTCGGTCCCCAAGGGGCAGTGGGAGGCGGCGTACATGATCGGCATGTCGCACCGGCTCGCGCTGCGGCGGATCGTCCTGCCGCAGGCCGCGCGCGTGAGCGTGCCGCCGCTCTCCAACACGTTCATCAGCCTGGTCAAGGACACGTCCCTCGCGTCGCTCATCCTCGTGACCGAGCTGTTCCGCCAGGCCCAGGAGGTCGCCGCCTTCAGCCAGGAGTTCATGCTCCTGTACCTCGAGGCGGCGCTCGTGTACTGGGTGATCTGCCTCGGCCTGTCCGCCGTGCAGAACGCGCTCGAGACGAGGCTGGACCGCTATGTCGCCCACTGACCTCCCGGCGCCGGCCGACGACGTGCCCGTCGGGCCGATCGCGCCGCCGCCCGCCGCGGGCCCGCCGCCGCTGGACGGCGAGGACGTGCTGCTCACCGTCCGCGGCCTGCGCAAGAGCTTCGGCGCGACCGAGGTGCTGCGGTCCGTCGACCTCACGGTCGACCGCGGGCGGGTGCTCGCCCTCATCGGCCCCTCGGGCTCGGGCAAGACCACCGTCCTGCGCTGCCTCAACGGTCTCGAGGTGCCCGACGGCGGCACGATCGCGATCGGCAGCACGGGCGACGACGTCGCGCTCGACTTCGCGGCGCGCCCCTCGCGGCGCGCGCTCGCCGCGCTGCGCGACCGGTCCGCGATGGTGTTCCAGCACTACAACCTCTTCCCGCACAAGACGGTGCTCGAGAACGTCACCGAGGGCCCGCGCGTCGTCCAACGGCGCCCGGCCGCCGAGGTGCGCGCCGAGGCGCTCGCGCTGCTCGAGCGCGTCGGCCTCGCCGAGAAGGCGGACGCCTACCCGTTCCAGCTCTCGGGCGGCCAGCAGCAGCGCGTCGGCATCGTGCGCGCCCTCGCGCTGCGGCCCCAGCTCCTGCTCTTCGACGAGCCGACGTCGGCGCTCGACCCCGAGCTCGTCGGCGACGTCCTCGGCCTCATCCGCGAGCTCGCGCTCGAGGGCTGGACGATGGTCATCGTCACGCACGAGCTCCAGTTCGCCCGCGAGGTCGCCCACGAGGTCGCCTTCGTCGACGGCGGCCGGATCGTCGAGCACGGCGACGCCGAGCGCGTGCTGCGCGACCCGCAGCACGAGCGCACGCGGCAGTTCGTCCACCGCCTGCTCCACCCCTTCTGAGCCCCGCCGCCCCGAACGAGGACCCGTGCCCCTCAGCGCCACCGCCGCCGCGTCGCTCGCCGGCAGCGCCCCGGGCCTGCCCGCCCGCGCGCTGCTGCTCCTCGCCCTGCTCGTCGTCGCGAGCGCCGGCTGGTGGCTCGCGCGGCGCCGGGCGGGGCGCCTCCGGCCCGTGCCGGCGCCCGCCGACGACGGCGCCGCCCGCCTCACCGCGGACGACCTGCGCGTCCCGCTCGGCCCGCGGGCGACGCTCGTCCAGCTCTCGACGGCGACCTGCGCGACGTGCCCGGGCGTGCGACGGGCGCTGGGCGCGCTCGCCGAGGAGCACGACGGCGTCCGGCACGTCGACGTGGACGCCGAGGAGCGGATGGACCTCGTGCGCCGGCTCGACGTGCGCCGCACGCCCACCGTCCTGCTGCTGGACGCCGAGGGCGTCGTCCGCGGGCGTGCGTCCGGGCCGCTGGCCGCGACGCGGGCCGGGGCCGCGCTCGCCGAGGTCCTCGACACCGCCGTCCCGACCACCGCCGTCCCGACCACCGCCGTCCCGACCACCGCCGTCCCGACCACCACCAGGAGCGCCCGATGACCTCCGCCCCCACCCCGCCCGCCGCCGCCACGACGCCGGCGACGGCCGGGTCGTCCGTCCCGCCGGCGGGCATCGACCCGCGCGGTCCCCGGTTCGGCGCCGGCGTGACCGCCGTGCTGCTCGCCGCGGTCGTGCTGCTGGGGACCGGGCCGGGGGCGACCGCGCTGCTCGCCGTGGTCGCGCTGCTGTTCGTCGTCGGCGTCGCGCGCGGCGTCCAGGGCTCGGTGCAGGGCGTCGTCTTCCGGCGGTTCGTGCGACCGCGCCTCGCGCCGCCCGCCGAGCTCGAGGACCCGCGCCCGCCGCGCTTCGCCCAGGCGGTCGGCCTCGTCGTCACGGGGCTCGGGCTCGTGCTCGGCGTCGCCGGGGTCGCCTCCGCGGTACCCGTCGCAGCCGCCGTCGCGCTCGTCGCGGCGTTCCTCAACGCCGCGTTCGGCTTCTGCCTCGGCTGCGAGATGTACCTGCTCCTGCGTCGGGCGACGTCGCGCGCCTGAGCCCTCGCGTCGGCCCGGCCCGCTAGCATCCGCGACGGACGTCCGCGCGGAGGAGGGGCCAGTGTCGGAGACCACCCTCCGCGGGCTCGAGGCGCGCGCGCCCCGCCGGGTCGAGTTCGGCCGCGACGCCCTCGTCGTGTGCGACAACCTCGTGCGGATCTACCAGACCGGCACCGGCCCCGGCGCCGTCGAGGTGCAGGCGCTCCAGGGGCTCGACCTGCTCGTCGACGCGGGCGAGATGGTCGCGGTCGTCGGCGCGTCGGGCTCGGGCAAGTCGACGCTCCTCGCCGTGCTCTCGGGCATCGACGCCCCCACCGCCGGGCGCGTGCGGGTCGGCCCGTGGGACCTCGCCGCCATGACCGCGGCGGAGCGCGTCGCGTACCGGCGGTCGATGGTCGGCTTCGTGTGGCAGCAGACCGCGCGCAACCTCGTGCCCTACCTCACGGCCGCGCAGAACGTCACGCTCCCCCTCAACCTCGCCGGCCACCCGCGCCGCCGCCGCCGCACGCGTGCCACCGAGCTGCTCGACCTCGTCGGCGTCGGCCACTGCGCGGCGCGGCGCCCGCGCGAGATGTCGGGCGGCGAGCAGCAGCGCGTCGCGATCGCCGTCGCGCTCGCCAACGCGCCGCGCCTCCTCCTCGCCGACGAGCCGACCGGCGAGCTCGACACGGCGACGTCGCAGGAGGTGTTCGACGCGCTGCGCACGGTCAACCGCACGCTCGCCACCACCGTCGTCGTCGTCACGCACGACGCCGCCGTGAGCGGCCAGGTCGAGCGCACGGTCGCGATCCGCGACGGCCGGACGAGCAGCGAGGTGCTGCGCCGGACCGAGCACGACGGCGAGGGCGGCTCGGCCGTCGTCGCGGAGGAGTACGCCGTCATGGACCGGGCGGGCCGGGTCCAGGTGCCGCGCGAGTACCGCGAGGCGCTCGAGCTCACGCGACGCGTGCGCCTCGCGCTCGAGAGCGAGCAGGTCACGATCCGGCCCGACCGCGACCGGTCGGGCGAGCGCTCGTGAGCGCCCCGGTCGCGGCGGCGCCCGCGCTCGTGTCCGTGCGCGGGGTCCACCGCACCTACGGCTCGGGCCGCACCGCCGTCCACGCCCTGCAGGACGTCTCGTTCGACGTCGCCCCGGGCGAGCTCGTCGCGCTCGTCGGGCGCTCCGGCTCGGGCAAGACCACCCTGCTCAACGTCGTCGGCGGCCTCGACCGCCCGGACGAGGGCAGCGTCGTCGTCGACGGCACCGACGTGACCCGGCTCGACGACGCGGGGCTCGTGCGCCTGCGCCGGGACGTCCTCGCCTTCGTGTTCCAGACGTTCGGCCTCGTGCCCGTGCTGTCCGCCGCCGAGAACGTCGGCGTGCCGCTGCGGATGCGCCACCTGCCCGTCGCCGACCGCGAGCGACGCGTGGCGCTGCTCCTCGACCTCGTCGGCCTGGCCGACCACGCCGACCAGCGGCCCGACGAGCTCTCGGGCGGGCAGCAGCAGCGCGTCGCCATCGCGCGCGCCCTCGCCGGGTCGCCGCGCCTCCTGGTCGCCGACGAGCCCACCGGGCAGCTCGACACCGAGACCGGCCTCGCGGTCATGGCCCTCCTGCGCGCCGTCGTCGAGGCCGAGGGCATGACCGCGATCGTGTCGACGCACGACCCCGTGATGATCGCGCTCGCGGACCGCGCGGTGCACCTGGTCGACGGCCGCCTGCACGACGCATGACCGCCCGCCGACGCGTCGGGCGGGCCGGCGCCCTCGCCGACCGCGTCACCGTCGTCGTGCACCGCGCGCCCACCCAGCTCGCGCTCCTCGCCGCCGTGCTCGCCGTCGTCGTCGCCGGGACGACGGTGCTGGGGCTGTGCGTGCTCCTGCTCACCGCAGGCGAGCGAGCGACGCTCGACGCCGCCCTGCGCGCGACGAGCCCGGACGACGTCGTCGTGCGCGCCGAGCTCACCGTCGTCGGGGGCGACCCCGGGGCGATCGCCGATCGCGCCGCCGACCTCGTCGAGGGGCGGCTCGACGCGGTGCCCACGACGACCACCACCTGGGTGACGTCCGGGCTGCGCGCGCTGCCCGGCGCGGCGACGCGCATGGCGTACCTCGCGGGCGTCACGACCGACCTCGCCGACCACGCGACGCTGACGTCCGGGCGCTGGCCGGGGGCCTCCGCCCCGACGGCGGGCGGCCCGCTCGAGGCGGTCGTGCTCGACCCGACGGCGTCGGCGCTCGGCCTCGCCGTCGGCGACGAGGTCCCGCTGACCACCTTCACGACGACGGTCGCGCAGCCGCTGGGCGGCGCGCCGGCCGACGAGGTCGTGGTGCGCGTCGTGGGCACGGTCGCGACGCTGCCGGGCGCGGGCTGGGAGCTCGACCTGCTCGGGGGCACCGGCGCCGACGCCGTCGGGAAGCCCGGCACCTCCGGGCGCGTCGAGCTGCCCGCGTACGGGCCCTTCCTCGTCGACGGCACCGCGCTCCTCGGCGGGGACGCCGGCGTCGCGCACCTCGGCCTCCTCACGCGCCCCGACCTCGTGGGTGCCACGCCCCGCGCGCTCGCGGACGCCGCGGCGGCGCTCGACGGCACCCGCCGCGTGCTCGCGCTCGAGCTCGGCGAGGACGTCACCGACGTGCGCGTCGCGACCGCTCTGCCCGGCACCGTGCGCGCCGCGGCGACGCAGCAGACCGTCACGCGCGCGGGCGTCCAGGTCGCGGCGCTCGTGGGCCTCGCGCTCACGGCGGCGGCGCTCGCGCTCGCCGGGCGCCTCGTCGCGGGCCGGCGCGAAGCGGAGACGGCGCTCCTCGCCGCGCGGGGGGCGGGACGCTCCCAGCTCGTGCTCCAGGCGGCGCTCGAGAGCCTCGCCGTCGCGGCACTCGCGGCGGTCGCGGCCGTCCCGCTCGCGCTCGCCGCCTACCGCGCGCTCGGCACGTCGCCCCGGCTCGCCGCCGCGGGTCTCGGGACGGGCGCCGGCGTGACCCCCGCCCTCGTCCTCGCGGTGGTCGCCGGTGCGCTCGCGCTCGCCGCCGTGCTCACGGGCCTCACCGGCATCGGGGCGCGCGCCCGCGCGACGCGGGGCCGGCGCGCCCACGGCGGCGACCTGGCCCGGTCCGGCGCCGACGTGGTGCTCGTAGCGCTCGCCGTCGTCGCCGCGCTCCAGGCCCAGGACCACACGGTCGTCGCGGGTCCCGGACGCCTCGGCGGCACCGACCCGGTGCTCGTCGCCGCCCCGGTCCTCTGCCTCCTCGCGGGCGCGACGCTCGTCCTGCGCGTCGTGCCCGCCGTGCTGCACGGCGCCGACCGCCGCGCCCGGCGCTCGACGGGACTCGTGCGCGCGCTCGCCGCGTGGGACCTCGCGCGCCGCCCCCAGTCCGCGGGCCTCGCGTTCCTCCTCGTGCTGGCGACCGGGGTGGCGACGTTCGCCGTGGCGGCGGGGGCCACGTGGTCGGCGTCCCAGCAGGACCAGGCGGACGCGCGCACCGGGACCGACGTGGCGCTCGACGCCACGTCGCTCGCCCCGCTCGCGCAGGGCCCCGCCGTCGCTGCGGTCGCTGGGACGGCCGCCCCGGTCACCGACCGGCCCGTCGCCGTCGGGCGGTGGCGCGGCGACGAGGTGCCGCACCTCGTCGCGCTCGACACGTCGCGGGCCGGGGCCCTGCTGCGCGGACGGCTGCCCGCGGGCGCGGGCTGGGGTGAGCTGACCGCCGACCTCGGCGCCGCCGATCGCGTCACGGGCCTGCCCGTGAGCCTCGCCCGCGACGGCGGCACCGACCTCACGCTCACGGGCACGGGCGAGGGCGACGGCGTCCCGCTCGTGCTCACGCCGACGCTCGTCCTCGAGGACGCGTGGGGCACGCGGACGCCGCTCACGGGCGAGGCCCAGCCGCTCGACGGCACGACGCGGCCCGTGGTCCTGCCGCCGCAACCGGTCGGCGGCGAGCTCGAGCTCGTCGCGGTGTCGCTGCGCGTGACGCTCGGCCCCGAGGCCTTCGTGCCGCCCGAGTCGGCGGCCTCGGCCCGGGTGGAGGTCACGCTCGCGGCAGACACGGCCGCGGACGGGGCGACGGCGTGGTCCACGCCCGAGGAGCACGAGTTCAGCGTCTGGTCGCTGGGGGCGACCGGGGACGCACGGTCGCTCACCACGTCCGCGACCGTCATGCTCGGGGCGCTCGGCGGCGTGCCGACCGCGCTCTCGGCCACGGCCTTCGACGCGCCGACCGCCGTGCCCGTGCTCGTCACGGCCGACGTCGCCGACGCGACCGGGCTGCGCGACGGGTCGATGCTCAGCCTGGCCGTCGGCGACACCGAGGTGCGTGCCGAGGTCGCGGGGGTCACGCCGTACCTGCCGTCCGCGCCCGGCACACCCGGCGTCCTCGCCGACCTCGACGTGCTGGGCCGCGCCCTGCTCGCCGTGGGCGACGTCAGCCCGCTGGGCGACCGCTGGTGGCTCGCCGACGAGGACCCGGCGGCCGCCGCCGGCCGCGCGCAGGCCGCGGGCCTCGAGGTCACCGGCTCGCGTGCCGAGCTCGCGGGCGCGCTGCGCGACGGGCCGCTGCGGGTCGGCGTGCCGACCGCGCTCGCGCTGCTCGTGGTCGCCGCCGTCGTGCTCGCCCTCGCCGGGACGGCGCTGCACACGGCCGCCTCGGTCGAGGCCCGGGCGCTCGAGGTCGCGCGGCTGCAGGGCGTCGGCGTCCCGCGCCGGTCCCTGATCGGCGCGCTCGTGCTCGAGCACGCCGTCCTCGTGGCGCTCGTCGTCACTCTCGGCGCGCTCGTCGGCGCGGCGACCGCATGGACCGTGGCGCCCGCCCTCGCCGCTTCGGAGACGGGCGCGCCGCCCGTGCCGGCCGCGTCCCCCGTCTGGCCGTGGGCCGCGCAGGGCCCGCTCCTCGCCGCGCTCCTGCTGGCTCCGGTGGCCGTCGTCGTGCCCGTCGTGGTGCGGCTCGTGCGCCTCGCCACCGCGGCGCACCTGCGCGTGGACGGCCCCGCGTGACCGGGCGCCACCGCTCGGGCGGGCCCACCCGGCGCCGGGTCGACGTGCACGTCGCGAGCGTGCTCGGCCGGGCGCGCGCCGACGCCGGACCCCTGCTGCTGGCCGTCGTCGTCGTGAGCGCCACCGTGCTGCTGTCCGCGGTGACGCCCCGGCTCGTCGAGCGGACGGCGGACACCGCTGTGCGCACCGCGGTGACCGACGCCGGGCCGGACGCCCAGGTCGTCGCCGCCGTCCCGTTCGTCGAGGACGAGGGGCCCACGCGTCTGCGCACGGAGACGGTCGCCGACGTCGAGGACGTCGCCGTGCGGCTCGAGAACGCGCTCCCGGCGGAGCTGCGCGACGTGCTCGGGCCCCCGGTCGCGACGGTCTCGACCGCCCGCCTCACCCTCCTGCTGCCCGAGGGCGAGCGCGGGTCGACCGCCCTGACCTTCACGTCCGTGCGCAGCGACGGCCCGCCCGAGGTCCGCTTCGTCGCGGGCCGCGCCGCGCAGGCGACGATCACGCCGGCGAAGCTCGCGGCGGCCCCCGACGACGCGCCGCCGCCCGTCGTCGAGGTCGCCCTGTCGGAGCCCGCCGCCGCGCTCCTCCAGGTCGGCCCCGGCGACCCGCTCACCGTGCTCGAGGCGGACAGCGACGCGGTCGCGGTGACGGTGAGCGGGATCTTCCGGCCCGTCGAGCGGGACGACCCCGCCTGGGCCTCGGCACCCGGGCTGCTCGAGCCGCGCGTGCGCGGCACGGGCCTCACGACCGAGACGGTCGTCGCCGGCCTGGTCTCGGACGAGGCCCTGCCGGTCGCGCGACTCGTCGTCGAGGCGGACCGGCGCGCCCGCACGTCGCGCACGTACACGTTCGCACCCGACCCGGCCGCGCTCTCGGCGGGATCGGCCGACGACGTCGTGCGCGCGCTCGCAGGGCTCCAGGCGACGCCGCTCGGCATCGCGGTGCCGGGGGCGCGCGTGACGGTCGAGTCCCACCTCGGCGACCTGCTCGAGGAGGTGGACGGGAGCATCCGGGCGGCACGCGCGCAGGCCGCCGTGCTCCTCACGGGCGTGGTCGCGGCGGCCGCGCTCGCGCTCGTCCTCGTCGCGCGCCTCGTGGTCCGCCGGCGCGCCGCGGTGCTCGCCCACCGGCGCGCGCGGGGCGGCACGCTCGCGGGCATCGCGGTCGAGCTGCTCGCGGAGTCCGCCGCCGTCGCCGCGGCGGGCGGCGCGCTCGGCCTGACGCTCGCGGCGCTCGCCGTGCCCGGGCCCGTGCCGTGGCCCTGGGTGGCACCTGTGCTCCTCGTGACGGCCGCGGCGGGGCCGGTGCTCGCCGTCGTCGCGTCGGCGCGCGCCACGGGCGGGCGGCGCCGCCCGGCGAACCTGCACCAGCGGCGGGCCCTCGGGCGCGCCCGCACCGTGCGTCGCCTGGCCGCCGAGGTCGCGGTGGTCGCGGCGGCCGCGGGCGCGGTCGCCGCGCTGCGTGCGCGGGGGGCGGTCGAGGGCGATGCGGACCTGCTCACCGCGGCGGCACCGACGCTCGCCGCCCTCGCCGGCGCGGTCCTCCTCCTGCGCGTCGTGCCGCCGCTCACCGCGTGGTCGCTCGCCCGGGGCGTGCGCGGCCGAGGGCTCGTGCCCGTGCTGGCGGGCGCCCGCGCGCACGCGACCGCGCGCGACGCCCTGCCCTTCGTGGCGCTCGCCGTCGCCGGCGCGGTCGCGACGCTCGCGTGGACCGTGGGCGCGACCGTGCACCACGGCCAGGAGTCGGCATCGTGGGCCGACGTCGGCGCCGACGTCACCGCCACGAGCGTCCCGGACGAGGGCCTGGACGGCCTCGCGCGCGACCTCGCGGACGCGCCGGGGGTCACGGCGGCGGCCGCCGTGGCCGTGCACGACGCCGTCCAGGCGCGCGGCGAGGACTTCGGTCGCCGGGTCCGGGTCGTCGTCGCCGACCCGGCCGACCTCGCGCGGCTCGCCGCCGCGGCGCCCGCGCTCGGGCTGCCCGAGGCGCCGCTGACGGACGCCGGGTCCGGCTCGTCCGGCGGGGCACGCGCGCTCGTCGCACCGGACCTCGCCGGCGCCGTCGGGTCGCGGCTCAGCGCGACGTTCGACGACGGCTCGCGGTCCGTCGTGGTCGTCGGCACGGCGAACCTCGCACCCGGGACCGTGCTCGTGGACGCGAGCGACCCGGCCCTCGCCGACGTGGCCGTGCCCGACACGGTGTGGGTGGTCGGAGCCGGGGCGCGTGCTGCCGTGGCCGCGACACCCGGGCTGGCCGACGCCGACGTCGTCGAGCGGGCCGCGGTGCTCGCCGAGCGGCGCGCGGCGCCGCTCACGCAGGCCCTCGCCGCGCTCACGACGGCGACCGGGGTCGTCCTGCTCGCGCTCGTCGCGCTCGTCGTCGTCGTCGCGGCCGCCACGGGTGCGCCCGCGCGCGGCGCGACGCTCGCCCGGCTGCGGACGCTCGGCCTCACCCGGCGCGAGGTCCACGCCGTCACGGCCGGGGAGCTCGCGCCGCCCGCCCTCCTGGCGTGCGCCACCGCCGTCGGCGTCGGCGCGCTCGTCGCGGCCGTGTGCACCGCGCCGCTCGGCCTGCGCCTCCTCACCGGGCAGGCGGCCGAGCCGTCGGCCGTGGTGCCGTGGTGGAGCGCGGCGCCGGTGCTCGTCGCCGGGGTCACGGTGGTGGTCGTCGTCGCGGTCGAGTCGTCGCTGCGGCGGCGCGAGCGGCTCGGCGAGGTGCTGCGCGTCGGCGGCTGACGAGCCGTTGCCCTTCGCCGCGACGTGACGCAGACTCGAGGGACCCACCACTGAGCAGGTGATCCGATGGACCGCACCCCGGACGGACTCCCCCTCCTCGCCGCGGGCCGCCACCGCCGGCCGCGCCAGGGCGCGTGCCTCATGGAGCTGGTGAGCGTGCTCGCGGGCGAGCGCTGGACGGACGCCCCGCGCTGCACCCACCCGCTGCTGGCCAGACTCGCGCGCCTCGTCAACGACGCCGTCTCCGACGCGGCCCGGCCGCCCCTGTCGCTCCTCGCCCCGACGCTCGCCGGGCTGCGCGGGACGCGGGCGTGGGATGCGGAGATCGCGCTCCTCGCGGCGACGTCGGCGCTGCGGGTCGCCGCCCCGTGGGACCAGCGCCCGCTGGCCGCCGCCGTGCTGCGGTGCGACGCGGTCCTCGGCGGACCCGGCGCGCTGCGACCCGAGAGCCGCGCGGCGCTCGCGACGGCGCCCGACGCGTCCCGCTGGGCTGCGGCGTACACGCGCGGGCTCACGCGCCGTCCGGTCGTCGACGCCTCCGCCGTCGTGGAGTTCGCGGTGCTCGCCGTCGCCGGGTGCGGCCGGGACGACGCCGACGCCCTCCTGACCGACCTGCTCACGAGCGCCGTCCGCCTCGCCGAGCGCCTGCAGGCGACCACGGCCGCGCCGGCCGCCGCCCCGGGACCCGCGCAGGCCCCGGCCCGACGCCGCCGCACGCGCCTCGCCGCGTGAGCCGCCCGACCGCCGCCGCCGACGCCCGAGGCCGTTCCCCGTCGCGCCCCGTCCCGCCCCCGCCCGGCCCCCGCCCCGCCTCCGTCCCTGTCCCCCCGCGTCCAGATGCTCGGATCCGAGCGTCAGTGACGGATCGCCCCGTACTCGACGGCCCAGAACGCTGACACGCTCGCGTTCGAGCATCTGGACAGGGGCGGAGCGGGGTGGCGGAGCGGAGCGGAGGGGCGGTGGAGACACGGCGGGGCAGCGCAGCGCGAGGGCGGCGGAGCCGCGGGGGGTCAACGGAGGGCGAGGGCGACGGCCGCCGCGGCGTCGAGCTCGCGGCCCGCTGCGACCTCGGCCGCCCACGCCGCGGGGTCCGGCCGGCCCTCGACCAGCGCGATCGCGACGTCGAACCACGCCGCGTCCGTCGCGGTCATCGGCACGTCGGCCTGCTCCCGGAGCCGGGCGGACGCGCCGAGCAGCCGCGCGGTCGTCGCGGCGCGACCGCGGTGCGCGGTGATCGCCGCGAACAGGGAGACGACGTCGATGACGATCTCGACGTCGTTGAGGGCGACCGCCGCCTCCGCGTTGGCGCGCAGGTGCTCCTCGGCCTCGTCGACCCGGCCGGCGCGCAGGAGCGCGCCCGCGAGGTTGACGTGGTCCGCGCCCTGGCCCCACGCGTCCTCGAGCTCGACGTCGAGCTCGAGGCAGCGGCGCAGCAGCGCGATCGCGCGGTCGGTGTCCCCGACGTCGACCGCCAGCAGCGCGAGGTTGGAGACCGCGTTCACCTCGCGCCCGAGGTCCCCGGCCGCCCGGGCGAGCGCGACGGCCTCGTCCCCGAGCCGGCGCGCGGCGTCGGGCTCGCCGAGGGCGCGGTGCGCGACCGCGAGGCTGTTGAGCGCGCGGGACGACCCGCCGAGGTCGCCCGCGGCGCGCCACACCTCGAGGCAGCGCGTGAGCATCTCGCGCGCGCGGTCGGCCTGGCCCTGCTGCAGCACGAGCACGGCGAGCCCGTAGAGCGCGGTGACGACCTCGGCGCGCGACGTGCGCGCCCCCGCCGCCTCGACGGCGACGCCGAGCCAGCGCCGGCCCTCGGCCTGGTAGCCGCACGCGTACCAGAACCACGACAGGTGCTCGCACAGCCGCAGGCCCACCGCGAGCCGCTCGTCCTCGTCGACGCCCGCGGGCCGCTCGCGCGGGGTCCCGTCCCCGAGCGACCACGCGAGCGCGGCGCGCAGGTTGGGCAGCTCGCGCTCGAGGCGGTCGCGCGCCGCGAGGTGGTGCGGCCCGCGCAGCTGCTCGGCCGCCGTCCGTGCGACCTCCGCGAAGTGGCCCGCGTGCCGCAGCCCGATGACGTCGCGCTCCCCCGAGGCGCGCAGGGCGGCGCGCGCGAACGACGCGACGGTCCGCAGCATCCGCACGCGCGGCTCCTCCTCGGCGTCGACGACGACGAGCAGGCTCGCGTCGACGAGCTCGGCGACGACGTCGACCGGGTCCACGGCGAGCGCGGCGCCCGGGTGCCCGTCGCGGGCGCCGTGTGCCGCCACCGCCGCCTCGGTGGGCCCGAGGACCGCCGCGGCCGCCGCGAGGTCGACGTCGCCGCCGCACGCGCCGAGCGCGCGGAACGCACCCCGGAGCTCCGGTGTGAGCAGGTCGTAGGACCAGGTCAGGGCCGCGTGCAGCGTCTGCTGCCGCGCCGGGACGTCGACGGCGGCGCGCGCCACGTCGAGGCCGTCGCCGAGGCGCCCGAGGAGCGCGCGCGGTGTGAGGAGCCGGGACCGCGCGGCGACGAGCTCGATCGCGAGCGGCAGCCCGTCGAGCCGACGGCAGATCTCGACGACGTCGGCGACGTTGTCACGCGTGAGCACGAAGGCCGGCCGGACGAGCCGCGCGCGGCGGACGAACAGCTCGACGGCGCCGCTCCCGTCGGTCCCCGCGAGGCCCGCCGCGTCGGGCACCGGGAGCGGGTCGACGGGCACCTCCTGCTCGGCCGAGACGCGCAGCGGGCGGCGCGACGTCGCCAGGACGGTCACGCCCGGGCCCGCCTCGAGGAGCGCGACGACGACGGACGACGCCTCCGCGATCTGCTCGAGGTTGTCGAGCACGAGGAGCACGCGCCGCGGCGCGAGGTGGGCCGCGACGGTCGGCGGTGCCTTCGACTCGCCGGGCGCGCCGACGACGTCGGCGATCGTCGTCCACATGACCTCCGTGGCGCGCACGGGTGCGAGCGGGACGAGGAAGACGCCGTCCGGGAAGGCGTCCTCGACGGCCGCGGCGGCGGCGAGCGCGAGCCGCGTCTTGCCCGCACCGCCCGGCCCGGTGAGCGTCACGAGGCGTGAGCCCCCCAGCGTCGCGGTGAGCCGTGCGACGTCGTCGTCCCGGCCGACGAGCGACGTGCCGGGCACGGGCAGCGTCGACGCCGACCCGAGGCTGCGGGGCCGCGGGAACGCGGACGGCAGCCCTGGCAGCACGAGCTGGTGCAGGCGCTCGGGCTGCGGCAGGTCCTTGAGGCGGTGCAGCCCGAGGTCGGCGAACCCGACGTCCGGGACCTCGCCGGACGCGATCCGGTACGTCGCCTCGGTGAGCAGCACCTGGCCGCCGTGCGCGGCCGCGGCGACGCGCGCGGCCCGGTGGACGTCCATGCCGACGTACCCGTCCTCGTGCGGGGTCGGCTCGCCCGTGTGCAGGCCCATGCGGACCCGCACCGCCTCGTCGTCGGGCCAGGCGGTCGCCGCGAGCCCGGTCTGCGCGTCGCGCACCGCGCGCACCGCGTCCCCCACCGACCGGAAGACGACGAAGAAGCTGTCGCCCTCCGTGCCCATCTCGTGGCCGGACCAGCGCTGGAAGGCGGCGCGCAGCACCCCGCGGTAGGTCGAGACGACGTCCGCGTAGCGCGGGCCGAGGCGGGCCAGGACACCCGTCGAGCCCTCGATGTCGGTGAACAGGAGCGTGAGGGTCCCCGTGGGGAGATCGCTCATCGCACCTCCAGCCCGCGCCGCGCCTGCCCCGATCCAACACCAGCGCGACGGGCCAGGGAACCGCCCGGACGGGGGTCTAGGCAGCGGCGGCGCGCACGCCTAGCCTCCGAGTGATCACGGCCGTCCCCCTCGGCCGGCGGCACGAAGGGCTCCCACCATGCAGCTGACCATCGACTCCACCGAGCCGCTCGACCAGGTGCTCGCCGTCGTCGGCGCGCTCTACGGCGTCCGGCTCGAGGTCGCCGGCACGGACGACGCGCAGGGCGACCAGGGGGTGCTCAAGCCGCGGCACGGCTGAGCGCACGACGCGCGAGCACGCCCCGCCGCACGACCCGCGCCGCGGGCCCGCGGTCGGGTGCTCAGCGGGACCGGTGGTCCTCGATCGTGAGCCGGGGGCCGCGTCGTGGCACGCGCGCCTGCCCGCTGAGCAGCAGGAGGCGCACGGCGCGGTAGCGGTGCGGCCGGTACGGCTCGAGCAGCTCGAGCATGCCCGCGTCGTCGACCTTCGCGCCGGTGAGCGCCCAGCCGACCTGGCCCGCGAGGTGGTAGTCGCCGACGGACACCGCGTCGGCGTCGCCCAGGGCCCGCTGCGCGGTCTCGGCCGCCGTCCACGCGCCGACGCCGGGCACGTACGTCAGCCGGGCGAGGGCGTCGAGGGGCGCCATCGCGGTGGTCTCCTCGATCCGGTGCGCGAGCCGCGCCGCGGCGACGACGGCGCGCGCCCGTCGCGGGTCGACGCCCGCGCGGTGGAAGTCCCAGACGGGCACGTCCGCCCAGCCCGCGGCCGACGGCGGCACGCGCATCCCCTCGGGCGCGGGACCGGGCGCGGGGGTGCCGTGCGTGCGCAGGAGGTACCGCCACGCGTCGTGCGCGGTGCGCGTGATGACGCGCTGCTCGAGGATCGCGGGCACCAGGGACTCGAGGACCCGTCCCGTGCGCGTGACCCGCACCGCGGCCGCGCGTCGGAAGGCGTCGCGCACGGGACCCGGCGGCGGGTCGAAGGTCGAGGCGTCGTCGTGGGCGCCGAGCAGCGCGGGCGCGGTCGCGACGGCCTCGCCCGCGCCCGGGCCCCACGCGGTGACGTCGACCGAGCACGGCCCGACCTGGCGCAGGTGCGTCGTCACCGGCCCGCTCGCGAGCAGGGACGCACGCCACAGCGCGCCGTCGGGCGTCCGCCGGTAGGCGGGGTCCCCCGCGCCACGGCGCAGCGGCGCGAGGGTGCGGTGCAGGTCCACGGGTCCCGGGAGGGTGACCGTCGTGTGCCGCTCCACCGCACCATCGTCACACGACGCGCCGTCACGGTTCCGCGCGCCCGCCTCCGCCGGACGCGACGACCTCAGGCCGCCAGGCCGCCCCCGCGGGGCGTCGCGCCTCCCCGGCCGGACGCCTCCGTCACGTCGGACGTCGCGCGCTCCAGCCCGTACCCCAGTCGGACCAGGGCCTCGGGGCGGCCTGTCGCGCGAGCCAGGTCGAGCACCAGCCGGTCGATCGCTGCATCTGCTTCTTCGAGCGTCATCGCTTCGCCACCTCCTCGCGCCCATGCTGGTGCACCACGGCGGGCGCGCAAGTCGATCACCACCGGTCAGCGCCACCAGCGGCGGCGACGCCGCCCGGCGGACGCGGCGTCGCGGTCCGTGCCGTCGGCCTCGGCGGCGGCGGCCGCCGCGTCGGCGCGTCGCTGCTCGGCGCGCTCGGCCCACCGCCGGACCTCGGCCTCGACGTCGCGCAGCGGCGTGACGACGGGCGGGCCGCCGAGGAGCTGGCGCCGCGCCGCGACGACGCGCCCGTTGAACTCCTCGACGGCGCGGCGCACCTGGTCCTCGCCGCGGAGGCGGTCCAGCCGGTCGTCGAGCGCCGCGTCGTCGGTGCGCAGCTGGAGCGCCTCGGGCAGGACGCCCGTGATCCGCTCGCGCTCGACGAGACCCTTGAGCCACCAGTCCGGGTCGTGCCGGCCGTCGATCCCGGGCAGCGGCTTGCCCGCGAACGGGTTGTCGTCGAACTCGCCGCGCGCGATCGCCTGCTGCACGAGCTCGTCGACCCACGCGCCGCGCCGGTCCATGCGGCCGCGCCCGTCGAGCTGCGTGCGGGGGCGCGCGGCGGCCTCGTCCTCCGGCGCGTCCTCGCTCGAGAACGAGACCCCGGCCGCCGCGTCCTCGGCGGCGAGACGGTCCACGCGGTAGCGCGCCGCAGACCTCGTCGCGTCGTCCTCGCCCATCGCCCTCCCCCGTCCGGAGTCCGGGGACCAGTGTCGCGCGGCCGTGCGCGTGGGGCACGGGTGGCACGGGCGGTACGGACGACCTGGAGCGGGCACGACGACGCGACCCGAGATCGGGTGGAGAGGGGGTATGACCTCTCATCGGCCGGTCGGCGGCCCACCTTGAGGACCTCGTCGCACATTCACCCGTTCGGGCTAACGGAGGCCCACGACGCCGCCCGTCGTCTCCACGACGACGTGCCCGTCGGGCGTGGCCGAGATCGCGAACGTCCCCGGGGGCAGCGCGGCGCGCCAGCGCTCGAGGCCGTCCGACGGGTCGACGGCGACGAGGTCGAGCACGGGCCGGGGGCGCGCGCCGGGCAGCGCGGAGAGGGCGCTCGCGCCGCGCACGGGGAGCAGCAGCACGTGCCCGTCGAGCATCGGCCCGAACCGGACGTGCGCCGCGGTCGGCACGGACCACACGAGGTCGCCCGACGCGGCGTCCACCGCGACCGTCGCGCCGTCCTCGCGCAGCACGACGAGACCGTCGACCTGGGCGAGCGGCGTCCCGGCGGTGGCGCGGCGCCACCGCTCCTCGCCGGTCAGCGGGTCCACGCCGACGACGTCGGCGCCGGACCGGAGCAGCAGCGGAGGACCGGTCGTGTCGGTCACGGGTGCGGGCCGCGGGTCGGTCGGCGCGCCCCCGCCCGCGTCGTCGGCGCCGGCCTGCGCGCCCAGCGCGCCCGAGGCGACGGCCGGCCCCAGCACGGCCCCGGAGCCGACGTCGAGCCGCAGCGGCTCGGGCTGCTCGACGGTGAGCACGGCGCCCTCGATCGTCGCGCTCCAGACGCCGTGCACGGGCCCCTCGACCTCGCGCTCCGTCACGGTGCGCCACCGCTGCACTCCCGTGCGCACGTCCCAGCGCCTCGCCTCGAGACGCCCGTCCGGCATGCGCACGGCGGCGACGACGTCGTCGGCCTCGAGGTGGTGCACGACGACCGTCCGGCCGCGCGTGGTCCAGCCGTGCTGGGGCGTCCCGTCGTCGGCGTCGAGCAGCGAGACGCGCACCTGCTGGGTCACGACGCGCCCGTCGTCCCGCACGGCGGGGGTCTCCCGCACGCACGCGACCAGCGCCCCGGGCGGGTCGCCGGGGGGCCCCGTGAGCACCGGGCCCGCGAGCGGACGCGCGGGCAGCTCGGGCGGGTCCGGGGTGCGCAGCGGCTCGCACGTCTCCGCGTCGCCCGGCACGCCCGTCTCGGCCGGCCACCGCCACGCCACCTCGCCGGTCACGGGCTCGACGGCGAGCGTCGCCTCGCGCGTCCAGACGACGACCAGGTGCGCGGTGAGCCCGGTGAGCTGCGACCCCTCGACCGTCCACGCGGGGACCAGCGGGCCGTCGACCCCGTCGAGGACCCCCGGCAGCGCGGCGACCGCAGCGACGCGCTCGGCCTCGCGCCGCTGCTCGACGACGTTGACGGCGGCCACCGCGAGCACCGCGACGAGGAGCACCGCACCGCGGCGGCGCAGCCGCCGGGAGAGGCCGCCGGGTCGGCGACGGGCGCGCCCGGTCGCCCCCTGGGTCAGGGGGGCGGCGTCGTCGTCGACGATCTCCACCTCGACCTGGCCCGGGGGCGCGGCGATCCGCTGCGCCGTGGGCCCGCGCATGCGGCGAGCGTAACCCCGGGCGCCCGGCGTGGGCACGGGGGCGAGCGCAGTGCCGTCCGCGGCCCACCCGTGCGAGGCTCTGCCCGTGGACGCCCCCGAGGACGACGGCTGGTCGGCCCTCGCGCCGGGCTGGGCCGCGGCCTGGGGGTCCTTCGCGGACCCGGTCCGGCGCGTGCTCCTCGACGCCACGCGCACGGGACCGGGCACGCGCCTGCTCGACGTCGGCTGCGGGAGCGGCGAGCTGCTCGCGCTCGCCGCGGAGCGCGGCGCGGACGCGCGGGGCGCGGACGCCGCGCCGGGCATGGTCGCGCTCGCGGCGGCCCGCGCACCCGCCGCGGACGTCCGGGTCGCCGACGCCGCGCACCTTCCCTGGCCGGACGCGAGCGTCGACGTCGTCACGGCCGTCGCGACGCTCCACCTCGTCGAGGACCTCGACGCGGCGCTCGCCGAGGCCGTCCGCGTCCTCGTTCCCGGCGGCCTGCTCGCGGTGGCGGGCTGGGCCGAGGCCGCGCTCAACGACCTCGACGTGGTCGGCGCGGCGGTCGCGCTCGCCGACGACGACGAGCCGCCGCCGGACGGCCCGCTCGCCCGCGAGGGCGGGCTCGAGGCCGTGCTCACCGCCGCCGGGCTGGCCGTGGAGGCGTCCGGCGTCGTCGGGGTCCCGTGGTCGGCGGCGGACGACGCCGCGCTCGTCCGCGGCGCGCTGCTCGGCGAGGACCCCGGGACGCTCGCCCGGACGGGCCCGGTCGTCGTCGCGGCGGCCGTGCGCTTCCGCACGCCCGACGGCGGCTACCTGCTCCGCAACGCCTTCCGCTGGGCGGTGGCCCGCCGGCCCTGACGGCGGGCCGCGGCCGGCCGCTCACAGCGCCGGGAGCCACACCCGCATCGTCGACGGACCGCGCGTCGCCCAGTCGTGGTACGGCACCAGCGGGATCTCCACGGTCGCGGGCGCCGGCGCCCCGGGCGGCGCCGACGCGTCGTGGTACGGCCAGTCGTCGTCGGGCGCGGGCACGACGGTGCCGCGCACGGACGTCCGGCCGTCCCGCTCGACGGGGGCGGCGCTCGTGTCGACCCGCAGGCCGTCGACGTGCGCACCGCCGGGCAGGTCGACGGACTCGGCGCACAGCACCTCGGGACCGCGCTGGACCGCGACGCACCCCCGGACGGCGTCGACGCGCGGGTCCGCCACCACGAACCGCGGCTCCACCGGCAGCTCGAGCCGCACCTCGTCCCCGGGCGCGAACTCCCGCCGGACCTCGACCGTGCCGGGCGCGACCTCGCTCCGCTCGCCGTCGGCCACGAGGACGGCCCCGTGCGCCCAGGCGGGCACCCGCAGGGAGAGGGTCCAGGTCGCCGTCGCCTCCCCCGCGACGGTCACCACCACGACGCCGTCCTCGGGGTACCGCGTCGCGACGTCGAGCGCGACGGCGCGGCCGTCCGGCAGCGTCGTGCGGATCTCCGCGGGCGCGTACTGGTGGAGCTGCACGCCGTCGTCGTCGGCGGTCGCGGCGTACGCGGCGAGGCTGGCGAACGTGCGCGCGACGTTGGTCGGGCAGCACGAGACCGCGAACCAGGGCGCGCGCATGGACGACGCGGCGCGCGGGACCGCGCGGTCGGCGTCGGGCACGGTCGTGGGGACCCGCTGGTGCAGCGTGTTCGTGTAGTAGAACGACGTGCCCTGCGGCGACGGCGAGGTCGCGACCACGTTGTAGAGCGTCCGCTCGACGAGGTCGGCGTGGTGCGCACCGCCCTGCGCGAGCAGGAGTCGCCAGTGGAGCATGACCGACCCGACGCCCGCGCAGGTCTCGGAGTACGCGCGGTCGGGCGGCAGCACGAAGTCGTCCCCGAAGGCCTCGTCCTGGTGCCGCGACCCGATCCCGCCCGTGACGTACGTGCGCCGGGCGACCGCGCGCGCCGTCTGGGCCGCGATCGCGGCGAGCAGCGCGTCGTCCGCCGTCTCGACGGCGAGGTCGACGCCGCCCGACGCGAGGTAGGTGGCGCGCACGGCGTGTCCGCGCAGCACGGTCGCGTCGCGCAGCGGGACGTCGTCCTGGAAGTAGGACCGCCCGAACTCGACGTCGTCGAGCACCTGGGTGCCGCGCCGCTCGAGGAACAGCCGCGCCTGCTCGAGGTACCGCCGCTCGCCCGTGACGCGGTATAGCTCGACGAGCGCCGGCTCGATCTCCGCGTGGCCGCACACCGAGCGGATGCCGTCGTCGCCGAAGGTCGCGCAGACGTGGTCGGCGACCCGGCGCGCGACGCCGACGAGCTCGTCCTCGCCCGCCGTCCGCGCCCGGGCGACCGCGGCCTGGACGAGGTGCCCGAAGCAGTACAGCTCGTGGCCCCACTCGAGGTCGGAGTACCGCGGCGCCTGGCCGGGTCGGCCGAAGTGGGTGTGCAGGTAGCCGTCCGGCTCCTGCGCGGCCGCGACCCGCGCGACGATCGCCCGGTAGCGGCGCTCGAGGTCGGCGTCGGGCGCGCGCCCGAGCTCCCAGGCCATCGCCTCGAGCAGCTTGTAGGTCTCGGAGTCGGCGAACTCGCGGCCGCGGCGGTCCTCGGGGAGCCGCCCCTCCGCGGCGGCGTCGAAGTTGCCGAGCCAGCCCTCGCGCTCGAGCCAGCGCTCGATGTGCGCGAGGGTCGCGGTGGCGTTGACCTCCTGGCGCCGGCCCCAGAAGCCGCCGGTGATCCGGACCTCACCCAGTCCGAGCGGGCGCAGGCGCCCCGAGGACGGGGCGACCGGGCGTCCCCCGCCGTCCGGCACGGTCGCGGGGCGGGGCGGGGCGGTGGTGTCGTGAGTCATGGATCAACCCTTGAGAGCGCCGGACATGAAGCCGCGGACGTAGTGGCGTTGGAGCAGGAGGAAGAGGACGACGCACGGCAGGGCGAGGACGACGACGCCGGCCTCCGTGGCGCCGTAGTCGACGATCCCCATGACCTGGCCGCGCAGGTTGGCGATCGCGAGCGGGAGCGGCACCTTCGAGGCGTCGCTGATGAGGATGAGCGGCGCGATGAAGTCGTTCCACGCCGCGAGGAAGGCGAACAGGCCCACCGTGGTAAGCCCGGGCTTGACCGCCGGGACGAGCACCTGGACCAGTGCCCGGAAGCTGCCGCACCCGTCGACGAGCGCCGCCTCCTCGAGCTCGCGCGGGACGGCCTCGAACGAGATCCGCATCATGAACGTCGCGAACGGGAGCTGGAACATCGTGAGCACCAGCGCGAGCCCGAGCAGCGAGTTCTGCAGGCCGAGGGCGTTGAGCAGCACGTAGAGCGGGATGAGCAGGGTCGCGTACGGGACCATGAGGATCGCGAGCGTGACCATGAAGAGCACGTTCTTGCCCGGGAACTGGAACCGCGCGAACGCGTAGCCGCCGAGCATCGAGATGCTCACCGTGAACAGCACGGTCATGAGCGAGACCGCCGTCGAGTTGAGCAGGTACTGCACGATGCCCGCCTGGAACGTCGAGAGCGTCGCGTAGTTGCCGAAGCCCCAGCCGTCCGTCTGCGCGGTGCCGCCCTGGGGCGAGACCGAGGCGACGGTCGCCCAGACGAGCGGGAAGAGGAAGAGGATCGCCAGCCCGCCGGTGAGCACGTAGTAGGGCGTGCGGACGAGGGCCTGGAGGGCGGGGGGGCGCTCCGGCGCACCGCCCCGAGCCGGACGCGTCGTCGTCAGGGTCATGGGTCAGTCCTCCTTGCCGCGCAGGCCGCGGAACTGCAGGGCGTTGAGGGCCAGGAGGCCGACGAGGACCATGACGGACAGCGCGGCGGCCAGCCCGAGGTGGTTCTGACCGGCGAAGGCCATGTTGTAGACGAGCTGGACGATGGTCACGGTGCTGTTGTCCGGCCCGCCCTTGGTGAGGATGAAGAACTGGTCGAAGGCCAGCAGCGAGCCGGTGACGCAGAGGATCGTGCAGAGCGCGAGGGACGGTCGCAGGAGCGGCAGCGTGATGCGCGCGAAGATCTGCCACCGGCTCGCGCCGTCGATCCGCGCGGCCTCGTAGACGTCGCCCGAGATGCCCTGCAGGCCGACCATGAGCAGGAGCATGTAGAAGCCCGCGAACCGCCAGACGATGAGGAAGACGGTCGACCACAGCGCCGAGTCGGGGGTCCCGAGGAACGACACGGGTCGGTCGACGACGCCGAGCGCGGCCAGCACGGGGTTGATCGGGCTGCTCTGCGGCGAGTACAGCGCGTAGAACAGCAGCGACGCCGACGCGAGTCCGAGCGCGCTCGGCACGAGGATCGCCGTCCGCAGGAGGTTCTTCCAGCGCGTGCTCTCCTGCACCACGAGCGCGAGGCCGAGGGCCACGCCGAGCAGCAGCACGGTCGTGATGACCGTGTACTTGAGCGTGAAGCCGATCGCCGGCCACAGCAGCCGGTGCTGCGCGGCGTCGACGAAGTTGTCGGGCGCGTTGAGCCCGCGGTTGCCCGCGAAGAGGCTCCAGTCCGAGACCGACATCTGCAGCACGAGCAGGATGGGCACGACGAAGAACACGAGGACCATGGCCGCCGTCGGGGCGGCGTAGGCCCAGCCCTGGAGCGAGCGGGGCAGGCGTCCGCGGCCGAGGCGGGCCGTGAGGACGGACCGGCGCGTGCCGCCCGGACGGTCGGTCGGGCCGGCCAGCCCGGGCACGGGCGGGATGGTGGGGGTGGTGGGGGTCACGGTGGGTCTCCTTGCGCGGACGGTGGCGGCCGGGCCGGCCGGCGGGAGCGCGTGCGCCCCCGCCGACCGCCGCGGGCGTCCGGACTACTGGCTGAGGACCTCGGTGATCGCCGCGTTGTCCTCCTCGACGGAGTCCCCGTCGCCGAAGATCGCGTTGCGGAAGAGGGTCAGCCACGGCGAGTCGGTCGCGTTGTACGCCTGCTGGAAGTTGCGGGCGAACGGCGTGCGGCTGTTCGGGTCGGCCGCGACCTCGTTGATGGTCACGACGCGCGGGTCCGCCTGCGAGTACTCGTTGTCCGCGAGGTCCGTGCGCGCCGTGACGTCGCCGTTCTTCGCGAGGACCTCGACCTGGGCGTCCTCGGACATGAGCCACGCGAGGAAGTTCCACGCCTGGTCGGTGACCTCGGAGTCCTTGGAGATGCCGATGCCGTCGCCGCCGATGAAGGTCGAGACGCCGCCGTCGACGCCCGGCAGGCCGCTCACGCCGACGTCGACCGTCTCGCTCGCGGTCGCGAGCAGCGTGGCCGGGTAGGGCATCACGCCGATGTTGCCCTCCTGGAAGCCCGCGACCCACGTCGCGCCCGTCTCCTCGGACGCGCCCGGGTACAGCGCACCCGCCTCGTCGAGCTCGCGCCAGGTGGAGTAGACCTCCCGGGCCGGCTCGCTGTCGAGGTACGCCTCCGTGCCGTCCTCGTTCATGACCTCCTCGCCCGAGGCCCAGATCATCGGGAACCACGTGAAGACGCCGCAGCCGCCGCAGTTGCCGCCGAAGAACGAGCCGTACACGCCGGGCTTGTCGAGCGCCTGGACCGCGAGCGCGTGCTCCTTGAACTCCTCGATCGTCGTCGGGCCCTGCTCGGGGTCGAGGCCGGCCTCGCGGTAGAGGTCCTTGTTGTAGAACATCACCGACAGGTCGAGGACGAACGGCAGGACGTACTGGCTGCCGTCGTAGGTCCCCGCCTCGACGTGGCCCTGGTTGATGTCGTCGGCGAACTCGAGCGAGGCGATGCGGTCCGTGATGTCCGCGAACAGGCCCTGCTCGGTCCAGTTCGGCACGTACACGATGTCGGCGGCGAACAGGTCGGGCAGGTCCCCGCTGCCGGCGGCGGCGCCGACGCGCGCGACGTAGTCGTCGTTGGGCGTGATGGTCAGCTCGACCTGGTTCTCGTGGCTGGCGTTGTACGCCTCGACGAGGAGGTTGGCCTGGGCCTCGAGCGGCGCCCGGGTCCAGAGGGTGAGGGTCGTGCCGTCGTCGACGCCCTCGGGCGACGCGGCGGCGCCGCCGTCACCCGTGTCGCCACCGTCCGCCGTGCCGCCGTCGTCGCCGCCGCAGGCGGCGAGGCCGCCCGCGAGGAGGGCGGCGGCCGCGATGCCGACGACGGCGCGACGCGCGCCTGGCCTGACGAAGCTCCTCATGGTGTGTCTCCTGGCTCGTGGCGAGCGTGTGAGCGCTCACCTGGGTGGGGGTCCACGGCCCCCGGTGGGCGAGGGACGTGGGCAACGATGCAGTTCTGTGTTTCCGCCCACGACACCAGACCGCCGCACCGCGGCTCCGTCGACGCGGGAAACCGTCGCTGCCTGCAACGATGCATCCCGGTCGACGCGCGCGAACACACGTCCTCGTGCCGAAAAGGTTTTCACAAAGTATTCAGGCGAGGGACCCGCGTCAAGGGACTTTGCGGTTACAGTTCAGGCACGGCGGCCGACCCGGCCGTGCGCCCGGGAGGAGACGCGGTGTCGAGGACGAGCGGTGCGTCGACCCGCGCGACGACGCTCAGCGACGTGGCCCGCCTCGCCGGCGTGTCGATCTCCACCGCCTCCAAGGCGCTCAACGGGCGCGAGCAGGTGCGGGCCGAGACCCGGGCCCGCGTGCTCGACGCGGCGGAGCGCCTGGCGTTCTCGCCCAACGCGCTGGCCCAGGGGCTGCTCGCGGGCCGCACGGGCACCGTGGGCCTCATCACGTCCGACCTCGACGGCCGCTTCTCCATCCCCATCCTCATGGGCGCCGAGGACGCGTTCGGGTCGGGTCGCACCTCGGTGTTCCTGTGCGACGCGCGCGGCGACGCCATCCGCGAGCAGCACCACGTGCGCGCGCTGCTGTCGCGGCGCGTGGACGGCCTCATCGTCGTCGGCGCGCGCCCGGACCCCCGTCCCCCGCTCTCGCCCGGCGTCCCGGTGCCCGTCGTGTACGCGTACGCGCCGTCGCAGGACCCGGACGACGTCTCGCTCGTGAGCGACAACGTCGGCGGGGGGCGCATGGCGATCGAGCACCTGCTCGCGTGCGGCCGGCGGCGCATCGCGCACCTCACGGGGGACCCGACCTACGGCGCTGCGCAGGACCGGTCGACCGGCGCCATCGCCGCGCTCGAGCGCGCGGGCCTCACGCTCGCGGGCGGCACCGTGTACTACGGCACGTGGTCCGAGGCGTGGGGGCGCGGGGCGACCCGCCTGCTGCTCCAGCAGGAGCCCGAGGTCGACGCGATCTTCGCGGGCTCCGACCAGATCGCGCGGGGCGTCGTGGACGCCCTGCACGAGGCGGGCAAGCGCGTCCCCGAGGACGTGGCCGTCATCGGCTTCGACAACTGGGAGGTGCTCGCCGCCAACGCGCGGCCGCCCCTGACGAGCGTCGACATCAACCTCGAGCACCTGGGCCGGGTCGCGGCCCAGCGCCTCGTCGCGGCGATCGACGGGCACGCCGCGTCGGGCACCGAGGTGCTCCCCTGCCGTCTCGTGACGCGGGCCTCGACCGCACCCCTCGGCTGACCCGGCCGGCCGTGCCGCCGGGGTCCGTCAGCGGCCCGCCCAACGCAGGACGCGCAGGGCACGGAGCGTGAGCCATCGGCTCGGCCCGCCCTCGACCTCGCCGAGGTCGACGAGGAGCCGCGCGTGGCGGGCCTTCTCGAGCGGCCAGCGGCCGTCCGGCCCGCGCTTCGCCTCGAGCAGGTCCAGCGCCTCGTCGGCCCGCGCGTCCGGGGCCGGCCGCGCGAGGCGCAGGTGGTCGAGCGCGCGCGCGACGTCGTAGTACAAGCCGCTCGGGAAGGCGAGCTCGAGCCAGCGCTCCTGCCCGACGCCGCCGTCGGACAGGCGGTGCAGGAGGCGCCGCTCGAGCAGGTACTCCTCGCCGCGCTCGCGCGCGGCCGCGACGGCCGGGTCGGGCCCGACCGAGCGCTCGTGCTCGAGCAGGCCCTCGAGCACGTTGATCGTCGTGTCGAACGAGCCGCGCACCGAGCCGTTCTCCTGCTCGCAGTTCCAGCCGCCGTCGGCCATCTGCTCGCCGAGCAGGCGGTCGACGACGCCGCGCACGTCCTGGCCGAAGTACGCGCCGATCGCGACGACGCGGCCGTTGATGCACGGCTCGACCTCGCCCTCGAAGAAGCGCAGGTCAGGGTCGTACTCCCAGCGGGCGGCGTCGTGCACGGGCGCGAGCGCGCGCCGCGCCTGCTCGCTCGCCGGGTCGAGCCCGAACGTCCGCAGGAGACGCAGCGTCGCCTCGGTCGAGACCCACTCGGGGAAGAAGGTGCCGCCGCTCCAGCGGCCGTCCGGCTGCTGCGCCGCGAGCAGCTGGGCCCCCCACCCCTCGGTCGCGACGCGGGCGCGCTCGGCGGCGACCTCCTCGGGCGGGGCGTCGAGCAGGTCCTGCAGCACCTGCCAGCGGATCGCGGGGTCGGAGTCCAGCAGCCAGTCGAGGACGCTCACCCTCGCCATCGTGCCGACGATCGCCGCCCCCGTCACCCCCACCCCGCGAGCCGCCGAGGTCGACACCCGGCGCCGAGGTCGACAGCCGGGGACCGTCGACCTCGGCGTGGGCTGGTCACGCCTCCGGGGTGGGTTCCACCGTGATCGTGACCGTCGCCTCGGCGTCGCGGACGTGGACGGCGACCCGGTGCTCGCCCGGCTCGAAGCTCGTCCAGGCGTCCAGGCCGCGCGCGACGTCCTGCCCGTCCACGGTCCACACGGCCTCGTCGCGCTCGACGTCGGCTCCCGTCACCGAGGCCCACAGCCGGACCGTCCGGCCCGCGACGTACGTGCGCCGGTCGACCGGGTGGAGCACGACGACGGACGGGGCGCGCTCGGGCAGGCGGACGCGGAACGGCTTCGAGTAGGCCGAGTGGAAGCCGTCGTGCGCGACGACCTGGAGCACGCCGTCGCCGCCCGGCACGTCGGCGAGCGGGATCCGCGCGCCCCGCTCGGTGAGGCCCGTCGCGACCGACTGCCACTCCTCGCCGTCGCGCGACCAGCGCAGCCAGTACTCGACGACGTCGCCCGACGCCTCCCACTCGACGCGGACCGACTCCTCGTCGGCGTCCGCCCGGCCGTCGCCCACGCGCGGCGGCTCGGCGGGAGCGCCCCGCCGCCAGACGACGTCGTCGCCCTTCGTGATGTCGATCGACGCACCCGGCGCGACGTCGGGAACGAAGGCCTGCGCGAGGTAGCTCGTCGGCGCGAACGCCCGGCCCGTCCCGCCGCCCCCGCCGCAGCCGCACGCGTCGGTGTCGAGGCGGAGGAGCGCGCCGCTCGCCAGGACCTCGCCGGCCTCGTCGCGCAGGTTCGCGGTGAACGCCGTCTCGACCGCGCCGCGCAGCGCGGTGTGCGCCGTGACGCGCGCGACGTGCATGACCTCGACGACCTTGCCCCGCTCGACCTTGACGATGAGTGACAGGACGTCCTCGGCGCGCGACGGCGGGAACACGGGCAGCTCCAGCTCGAACGGTGGACGGTCGAAGGGCGGCGGCTCCTCGGGGAACGGCGGCCACGTGCGCATCTCCTCCCAGACGAGGTCCTTCCACCAGAAGTGGTCGATGCCGACGGTCCGGGGCGTGAAGCGGTCGTTGTCCAGCAGCCTGCCGTAGTGGTGCAGCCCGATCCACGCGGGGCCGCCGTACGCCATGAAGTCCCGGAACGTCGCGGGCGACGCGATCGTCCCGGTGTTGACGTCGAGCCCGTACTCGCCGGTCGAGGCGCGTCGCGCCGCCGGGGTGTCGTACGGCTCGTACGCGGGGTACGCCGGGTCCGCGTTCGGCGCGCCGCCCGCCGGGGCGTGCGGCAGCCCGGCCGCGTGGCCGGCCTCGTGCGCGAGGATGCCGGGCTGGTCGACCGGCCCGACGGCGACACCGCCGCCGCCGCAGCCGCCGACCGGCCCCATCGGGACGCCCGCGGGCAGCAGGCCGTAGTAGATCCAGCCCGGCCGGTTGCCGTCGGCGGTGCGCGCGTTCGCGACCCGGCCGTGCAGCGCGTCCCAGTTCGGGCCGCAGCCGCTCGTCGGGAAGACCGCCTGCTGGAGGTGGGTGGTGAGGGTGAGCGTGCCGGCGGTGCGGAACTCGGCGGTCGACTCGACGGGGAAGAGCGTCAGCGCCGTGCCGGACATCGCCTGGAGGGCCGCCAGCCCGGGCGCGGCGATGGTGAGGTCGGGTGCACCCGCGGCCATGCTCGCGGGCCCGTCGTACGCGATCATCACGCCCGCGAGCCGCAGGGTCTGCCGCAGCGTCGCCGCGACCTCGACCTGCCCGCTCGTCGAGCGACCGCCCGCGTCGACCCGCGCGACGAGGCGCAGGGTGCCGATGACCTCGTCGGCCGGCAGGACGAAGTTGATCGACCCGCTCGCGCTCCCGCGGCGGGCCGCGTAGCTCGTCGAGCGGGACGGCGGGACCGACGTCATCGAGGAGGGGTCCGGGCTGAGCGTCGCGATCGTGTCCCACCGGAAGCCCCAGCGACGCCGCTGGACCTCGAGCGTCGCGGTGACGCCGCCGGCGCCGACGAGGCTGTTGACGTACACCCGCACCCAGGCGGGCTTGTACGCGACGAGGCGGACGCCGTTGTCGGGCCCGCGGTCGCCCGCGTCGGTGAGGTGCTGAGGCGCGTCGTACCACTGGACCGCCTGCGTGACCTCGATCCCGGCGAACCAGAGGCCGAAGATCGAGTGGTAGTGCTCGGGGAGGAACCGCTCGACCTCGAGGTCCGAGCGGAGGAGCTCGCTGATGTCCATGGTGCGTCCCGTCCCGCGTGCCCCGGAGGGCCCGTCCGTGCGAGGTCCGCCGGCGAGCCGGCGGGAGGACGCCGGGTCCGTCGTCGCGGTGGCGCCCTCGCACTCTCAGGAGCGGGCGGGCGCGCGCTTGTGACGACTCGGGTGTGCCGGCCACGACGGCGCGGGCCGGCGTGGACGGCGCGGACGCGCGAGCGCGGGGCCCTCCTGCAGGGAGGACCCCGCGCCCCGTGCGACGACGTCAGGCGGCGGGCACCACCGTCCACGGCGACCACGTCGTGCCGAGGGCGTTCCGCGCACCCACCCGCACGGACCACGGGACCACGGCGAGGTTGCCGCTCGTCCAGGCCGTGCTGCCCGCGCCGAGCGTGACCGTGCCGGTCGGGGTCACCCCGTCGCGGCTCCACTGGACCTGGTAGCCGGTCTCGCCGGCCACGTCGCCCCAGCGGACCGTGATCCGCTCGGACGCGCCCTGCCGGACGGCGGTCGCCGAGCTGAGCACCGGCGCGACCGGCGCTGCGACGCTCACCACGGCCGGGGCGCCGAAGGCCGTGCCGGCGACGTTGGTCGCACCGACCCGGTAGGAGTACGACGCGCCGAGCGCCACCGTGGTGTCGGAGTACGACGTCGTGTTGCGGGCGAGCGTCGCGAGCGTCGACCACGTGACGCCGTCCGTCGAGCGCTGGACGACGTAGCCCGTCTCGTTCCCCGCCCGGTCCGACCACGCCAGGGCGACCCGCGGGCCCGCCTGGGCCGTCGCAGCCAGCCCGGTGGGCGTGGCCGGCGCGTTGACGCCGACCGCCCCGGAGACGGACTGCACCGTCGTGCTCGGCAGCCCGGAGCCGTAGCCCACGGTGTTGCGGGACACCACGCGGTACAGGTACGCGGTGCTCGCGTTCGACGTCGGGTCACGGAACGTCCGGGTGCCGTGCGTGTTGCCGGCGAGGGGCTGGGTGAGGGTGCCGACGGTCGTCCAGGTCGTCCCGTCGCTCGTGCGCTGGACCTGGAAGTCCGTCTCCGTGATCGAGTTGTCCGCCCAGCCGACGACGATCCGCCGGTTGTTCCCGGTGCCCGACGTGCTGAACGTCAGCCCGTCGGCCGTCCGCGGCGGCAGCGCGAGGCTGACCGGCCGCATCATGTCCATCTCCTCGTGGGACAGGATGTGGCAGTGGTAGACGTACTCCCACCCGAAGTTGACGAGGCGGTTGGAGATCGCCCCGATCGGGTTGCCCTGGACGTCGACGCTGTTGAACATCGCCGTCGAGCCGGTGGGCATCATCGGGTTGAGGAGCCGGACGGAGTTCGGCACCTCGAAGGGCACCGTCGGCACGATCGGCCGCAGGGCGACGATGGTGTCCTGCAGGGGCGCGATCCGCACCGTGTCCTTCCACCCCAGCTCGTTGGCGTCCGGGCGCATGACGATGTTGTCCCACGTCACGCGGTTGAGGACCTGGACGTCGTAGAGGTGGAAGTGGATGGGGTGCGTGTCGACCCCGTTGTGGGTGAACCGCCAGATCTGCGTGCCGTCGCTCGCCGTCGAGATGGGCGTGACCTTCACGTCGGCCTCCGGCAGGCCCGTCCCGTCGATGATCTCCGTCGCCGGGTTGACGTACGGGTAGAGGGTCACGTTCTGCGCCCCGGGTGTGGGCGGTGAGGCCTCGACGCCGAGGTTGGCCGACATCCGGCCGAACTCGTCGAAGGTGACCGCGTTCATCTCGTCGTGGATCGCCTTCGGCTGGAGCGGCATCGTCATCCGGCTGGACTGGCCGCGCAGGGTGTTGAACGCGAACGACGCCGTGTCGTTGACGCGCACGAGGCCGTCGCAGCGCTGCAGCGTCGAGCCCTTGGCGTTGCAGTTGCCCGACGCGGCGAAGGTGCTGCCGTAGGCCGAGTTGTACGGGGACTGCCCGACGATGATCGGGTGCTGACCGGACTCGAAGACGCCGGTGCCCTGGGCGTTGTGCCGGAAGGCCGCCTGCAGGCGGGCGAGGTCGAACGCCGGAGCGGGCGCGACGTCGGCGATGGTGACCTGCATGACGGTCCGGGTGTTCGGTCCGTACCCGGGCAGGATCTCCGGTGCACCGACGGGGCTGAGGTCCGGCCCGCCGGTGTAGTAGTCGTACGAGGGGACGCGTGCCGGGAACGCCGCCGGCGCGTCGTTGTAGAGGATGAGCGTCTGCCCGGCGAACCGCGAGAAGTCGACGACGACGTCGGCGCGCTCCGCCGGCGCCAGGAGCAGGGAGTGCTGGTCCACGTTGCCGACGTCGAACCGCGTCGGGTCGGTGATCCAGGTCGTCGGCTGCTGGCCGTCGATGACGGCGGGTGCCGGCAGGAAGCCGCCCTCGCTCGCGATCTGCACCCAGTCCGGGCCGGCCGAGCTGTCGTTCGCCTGGACGGGCGTCGGGAACACGGTCGGGTCCTGCTGGGCCGCGGCGAGCTCGGCCGGGTCGAGCGCGACCTCGGTCGTCCCGTCACCCTGCGTCGGGTCCGCGGTGTACCACTGGAAGTTGAAGAACCTGTCGTTCGCGGCGTTGAGCACCCGCAGGCGGTAGGCCTTCGGCTCGAGCGTGAGGGTCGGGTACGCGACCCCGTTGACGACCGGCGTGTCGTTGAACTGCTCCATGCCGACCGAGATGTTCGGCGTGCCGGGGATCTCCTGCGGTTCGCAGAACGGGTCGGTCTGGTACTGCCACGTCGACGGGTCGTCGAGGTCGCAGGTCGGGTCGTAGTACGGGTTCGCGATCGGCCCGTACACGGTGTCGGCGGCCGGTGGCCAGAACCACGGGCCGTACATCCAGCGCCCGTACGAGCTCATGCCGGACGGGTCGCCAGGGTTCTGCGCGGGCATGTACACGTGGTGGTACCAGAAGCTGCCCTTGGTGCCCCACCGACCGGTGTCCCACGTCGGGTCCTGCGCCGCCAGCTGCGCGGCGTCCGGCACGAACGTGCGGTCCTGCACGATGAGCGGGATCGTCTCGGCCGCACCGGGGATCGTCCCCGCGGCGACGAGCGCCTGCTCGGTCGGGTCGGTGATGGTGTAGCCGGCGGCCTCGCCCGCGTACACGTTGAGGCGCGTGATACCCCACGAGTGGTCGTGGTAGAACATCATCCGCGCGCTCTGCTGGTTCGTGTAGTAGAACGTCTGGCAGCCGTCGTCCGCCGCCGCGCACTGCGCGTCGCCCATGTCCGGCACCTCCGACACGCTCACGCCCTGGGGCCACGGCGTGCCCTCACCCGCGGGGGTGATCCACTGGTGCGGCGTGCCGTCGCTGATCCACGGCGTGATCCCGCCGTGCAGGTGCAGCGTGGCGCGGTTGTCCGCGAAGCAGCCCTCGGGCTTGGGGTCCTGCGAGCAGTCCGGGTTGCGGACCGCGTCGGTCACCGACCCCTGGTCCACCGGCGGCGCCATGTCCATCGGGCCCATGCCCGAGCCCATGAGGCTGCTGTCGGTCGGCAGGAAGAGGTCGCCGTCGGCACCCGTCGGCAGCAGGTTGCGGAAGACGATGCGGACCGGGCGGTCCTTGGTCGCCCCGATGATCGGGCCGAGGAACTGCGGGCTCGTGACGCCGAGGTACGGGGTCCCGGTCGGGTCCACCAGGGGTACCCGGGTGCCGTCGAGGAGCTCGTTGGCGAGCGGCACGTGCTGGCTCACGTCCGCGTTGTCCGCGGTCTCGAGCTGCACGTACCCCCGCACGAGCGTGGGCGGCAGGTCCACCGAGAAGCTCGTGCGGTACTGGACCAGGCCGATGACGTACTCGTCCGCCTCGACGCCGTCGTACGTCTTCGCCTCCGGCACCGCGACGGGGAGGAACTTGGCGGCCGGGTCGGTCGGGCACCCGGCGCCAGCAGGGTCGCACGGCAGCGGCAGCTCGGTCTGGAACTTGCGCATGCCGGGCGTGAGGTAGCCCGCGCCGGGCGTGAGGACCTGGAACGAGGTCACGGCGCCGACGTCCGTGTGCGACGTCGCCGAGGCACCCGTCCCCACGCCGGCCGGGTCGCTCACCGTGACGGCGGGGGCGCTCGTGTAGCCGGAGCCGAACGCGTCGACGGCGACCGCGCTGAGCGCGAGCGTCGTGGTCGCGGTCGCCGGCGTCGCGCCCGCGATCGGGTCGTACAGCGTGCCGTCGTGCACGGCGACCCCAGGGGCCGTGGTGTAGCCCGAGCCCGGGTCGTCGACGACGACGGCGGTGATGGTGCCGTTCTCGTCCATCCCGTCGACCGCGTCGCCGTTGGCGATCATCGGCACGTGGGCCTTGGCCTGCGTCCCGTCGGGGAGCGCCGGGAGGTCGAACTCGACGGTCGGCATCGTGTAGCCGGCACCGCCGTCGGTGATCTCGACGGCGTCGACGCCGCCCGAGGCGGTCGCCGTGGCGCCGGTGCCGCCGCCGCCGCTGAGCTCGACGACGAAGCCGCCGTAGCCCGACCCCGGGGTGTCGACGGTGACGCCCGTGACCACGCCCGTGGCCGAGACGGTCGCGGCGGCCTGCGCGGTCCCGTCGCCGCCGGTGATGGTCACCGTGGGCGGCGTCGTGTAGCCGGAGCCCGGCGCCGCGACCTCGAGCGACGCGATCCCGCCCGTGACGGGGTCGACGACCGCGCGGGCCTCGGCGCCCGAGCCGTCCCCGGTGACGGTGACGGCGGCGTCGGACAGCGTGAACGGGCTGTTCGCCCAGTTCGGCCACGGCCCGAAGTAGTGCGGGACCGTCGACTCGTCGGTCGGCCCGGTGGGCAGGGCGGCCGGCTGGACCACCTCTGCCGCGGCGAGGGGTTCCGGCGCCTTCGGCCGGGGACCGCCGAGGGCGGCCGTGGACGACGCCGCGACCAGCGCGGTCACCGCGACGGCCAGCACGGCGCCGCGTCTACCCCGGGGCGTCCGGCGACGGGCCTTGCTGGGGGACGTGCTGACAGGCCGCACCGATGACATCGCGCACCTCCTGGTCGCCACCCGGGGCGTGGGCACGCCGCGGGCTCGAAGGGCGGCTCGCGGAGACCGGGGCGAAATGCACAGGATCTACACAGAATGCCCCTCAGGGGGCAAGGTACGCGCGTGCCGGAATCGTCCGACAAGGCCCTAGGTCCCGCATTTCCCGACCCACGCCGTGGCCTTTTCCACGCCACTTCCCGAGGGAATTCGCCCGCGCAAGGAATCCACGCGGCGACGACAGGCGTGGACGTGCGAGGGTGCGACCGCCGGCCAGGCCGGGGTCAGCGGGCGGGCTCCGTCAGAGACGGACGAGGCGCGGGCTGTCGAGCTCCACGCGGCGGAGGTCGCCGCCGAAGTCGACGATGACGGCGCGGTCGCCGTCGAGCCCGACCGCGCGGCCGAGGCCGTGCTTGTCGTGCGAGACCCGGTCGCCGATGGCCACGGGCTCGATCTTCGCGGCGGCAGCCTCGCGCGCGGCGTTGAACGGGCTGGTCGCGAGGTACCGCGGCTTCGAGGGGAGGTACCGGGACTGACCCGAGCGGGCGGTGGCCATGTGACTCTCCCACCAAGCCCGGGACGGAGGGTCTGGTGAGTCCAGGGTACGGGGTGCCGGGCCGTGCGGGAACCCGGACCTCAGCCCCTGGACACCCGCGGTCCAGGGGCGCGCCGCACATCCGCGGCCCGGGCGCCCGCCCGCGTCAGCCGCGCGGGGCCGCCGCCAGGAGCTCCCGGGCCCGGGTGAGCTCGGCCGTGACCTCGGGCGGCACCCGGTCGCCCAGCGTGGCGAGCCACGCGGCGGTGAGGTCGTACTCCTCCGCGAGCGCGGCCGGGTCGGCGTGCCGCAGCCGGTCGACGACGTCGTCGGGCAGCGCGAGGCCGAGCAGGCCGGCGTCGTCGCGCGCGGGCACGCGGCCGAGCGGCGTCTCCTCGGCGTCGGCCGTCCCCTCGACGCGGCCCAGCGCCCACGCGAGGACGCGCGAGTTCTCGCCGAAGCCGGGCCACAGGTAGGCGCCGTCGGGGCCCTTGCGGAACCAGTTGACCTGGAAGATGCGCGGCGCGCGGTCGCCGAGCCGCTCGCCCACGCGCAGCCAGTGGGCCCAGTAGTCGGGCATCGCGTAGCCGCAGAACGGGAGCATCGCGAACGGGTCGCGGCGCAGCTCGCCCACCGTGCCCTCGGCCGCGGCCGTCTGCTCGGACGAGATCGTCGCGCCGAGGTAGACGCCGTGCGCCCAGTCGCGCGCCTCGACGACGAGCGGCACGTTCGTCGCGCGGCGCCCGCCGAAGAGGATCGCGTCGATCCGCACGCCCTCGGGCGCGTCCCACGTCGACGCGATCGAGGGGCAGCGCTCCGCGGACACCGTGAAGCGCGAGTTGGGGTGCGCGGCGGGGCGGCCGGCGTCGGGCGTCCAGTCCTGGCCCTGCCAGTCGACGAGGTGCGCGGGCACGTCCTCGGTGAGGCCCTCCCACCAGACGTCCCCGTCGTCGGTCAGCGCGACGTTGGTGAAGATCGTGTCGCTCGCGACCATCGCGACGGCCGTCGGGTTCGTCTTCTCACCCGTGCCGGGCGCGACGCCGAAGAAGCCCGCCTCGGGGTTGATGGCGCGCAGCTCGGCGTCGTCGCCCTCCCCGACGGGGTGCATCCACGCGATGTCGTCGCCCACGGTCCGTGCCGTCCAGCCGGGGACGGTCGGCTGCAGCATCGCGAGGTTGGTCTTGCCGCACGCCGACGGGAACGCCGCGGCGACGTGGTGCGTGCGGCCCTCGGGCGACGTGAGCTCGAGCACGAGCATGTGCTCGGCGAGCCAGCCCTCGTCGCGCCCCAGGACGGACGCGATGCGCAGCGCGAAGCACTTCTTGCCGAGCAGCGCGTTGCCGCCGTAGCCCGAGCCGTACGACCAGATCTCGCGCGACTCGGGGAAGTGGCAGATGTACTTGGTCGGGCTGCACGGCCACGGGACGTCCGCGCGGCGCCGGCCGGAGGAGTCGACGAGCGGGTGCCCGACGCTGTGCACGGCCTCGACGAAGCCGCCGTCGGCCCCGAGGCGGTCGAGCACCGCGGTGCCCACGCGCGTCATGAGGTGCATGCTCACGACGACGTACGGGGAGTCGGTGATCTCGACGCCGTACCGGGCGAACGGCGAGTCGACGGGGCCCATGGAGAACGGGACGACGTACATGGTGCGGCCGCGCATCGCGCCCGCGAAGACGTCCTGGAGCTGGGCGCGCATGGCGCCCGGGGCGCGCCAGTTGTTCGTGGGGCCGGCGTCGGCCTCGTGCTCGGAGCAGATGAAGGTGCGGCTCTCGACGCGCGCGACGTCGTCGGGTGTCGAGCGCGCGAGGAAGCTGCGCGGGCGCAGCTCGGGGTTCAGCCGCACGAACGTGCCGTTCGCGACGAGGAGCTCGCACAGGCGGTCGTACTCCTCGCGGCTGCCGTCGCACCACACCACGGCGTCGGGCTGGGTCAGCTCGGCGACCGACGCGACCCACGCGTGCAGGCGACGGTGGCGCTGACCCGGCCGGTGCCCGGCCGCCGGCTCGCGTCCGGCGGATCCCGTGCTCGTCCCCCCCGGACCCGTCGAGGTCGTCCGCGTCAGGGGCTCGTCGAGCATCGTCATTGCCGTCCTCCGTCAGGCCGAGGCCGCAGGCCGGTTCCTGCGGCTCCTTTCCACACTGACCCTCCGACGGGCCGCTTACAACCGCGCCAGCCGTCAAGATTGGTGATTCTTGCGCTACCGTCACGCCATGCCCGCTCCCGACGGCGGCCGGTCGCCCGCGATCCGCCTCGACGCACCCCCGGACGCGCCGCCGCGCGCCGCCGCCGACCTCCTCACGCTCGGCCGGCGCATCCGCCACTTCCGCACCGAGCACGGGCTGACGCTCGACCGGCTCGCGGCCGCCACCGGCACGACGGCGAGCCAGCTGTCGCTCGTCGAGAACGGGCACCGTGAGCCGCGCCTCTCGCTGCTCACGGCCCTCGCCGGCGCGCTGGGCGTGCGGGTCGAGGACCTGCTGTCGAGCGAGCCGCCGTCGCGCCGTGCGGCGCTCGAGATCGCGCTCGACCAGGCGCAGCGCAGCCCGCTCTACGCGGGCCTGGGCCTGCCGGCCGTCCGGCCCGGCAAGAGCCTGCCGACCGAGGCGCTCGAGGCACTCGTCGGCCTGCACGCCGAGCTCACGCGCCGGGCGGACGCCTCCATCGCCACGCCCGAGGAGGCGCGCCGGGCCAACACCGCGCTGCGGCGCTGGATGCGCGAGCGCGACAACTACCTGCCCGAGATCGAGGAGGCCGCCGAGGAGGCGCTGCGCACGGGCGGGTACACGTCCGGCGCGCTGACCCACCGCAGCGTCGCGCGCATGGCCGAGCACCTCGGCTTCACGCTCATCCACGTCGACGACCTGCCGCACTCGACCCGCACCGTGACCGACCTGGCGGGCGGGCGGATCTACCTGCCGCCCGCGTCGATCCCCGGCGGGCACGGCCTGCGCTCGCTCGCGCTCCAGGCGATCGCGCACCGCGTGCTGGGCCACGAGCGGCCCGCCGACTACGCCGACTTCCTGCGCCAGCGCATCGAGATCAACTACTTCGCGGCCGCGTGCCTGCTCCCCCGCACGGCCGCCGTCGCGTTCCTCGCCGACGCGAAGAAGGCGAAAGACCTCGCGGTCGAGGACTTCCGGGACGCGTTCGGCGTCACGCACGAGACGGCGGCCCAGCGCATGACCAACCTGCTGACGAGCCACCTCGACCTGCGCCTGCACTTCCTGCGCGTCGGCGACGACGGCGCGCTCTACAAGGGCTACGAGAACGACGGGATGCCGTTCCCCGTCGACGGCACCGGCGCCGTCGAGGGCCAGCTCGTGTGCCGGCAGTGGCCCGCGCGCCGGGCGTTCACGCGGCGCGACCGCACCACCGAGTACCACCAGTACACGGACACCCCCGCGGGCACGTACTGGGCCTCGACGCAGACGGGCTACTCGGCGTCGGGCGGGTTCTCGATCAGCGTCGGTGTGCCGTTCGCGGCCGCCCGGTGGTTCCGGGGGCGCGAGACGACGACGCGCACGCGCTCGACGTGCCCGGACCCGACGTGCTGCCGCCAGGCCGACCCGGAGCTGGCTGCGCGATGGTCGGCGCAGGCGTGGCCGAGCGCCGCCGTGCACGCCCAGATCCTCGCCCCGCTGCCGAGCGGCACGTTCCCGGGCGTCGAGGAGTCCGAGGTCTTCGCCTTCCTGGAGAAGCACAGCCGGTCCTGAGCCCGCGGGCGTGCCCCGGGGCGACGTGCGCGGCGTCGTGCGCGCGCCGTAGGTTCGGTGCGTGCTCCCCTCCGACCTCCCGCTCCTGCGTGTCCCCGGCGCCCCGGCGCTCAGCCCCGACGGCACGACCGTCGTCGTGTCCGTCACCGCGCCCGACCCGGGCACCGACGAGTACGTCGGGGGCCTCTGGACGGTGCCCGTCGACGGCTCGCGCGCGCCGCGCCCCCTGACGCGCGGGCACCGCGACACCGCGCCCGCGTGGTCGCCCGACGGCCGGCGCGTCGCGTTCGTGCGCGCGGAGCCGAAGGGCACGCCGCAGGTCCACGTCGTCGACGCGCACGGCGGCGAGCCGGTGCGGGTCACCGACGCCCCGCTCGGTGCGTCCGAGCCGCGCTTCTCGCCCGACGGCGCCCGCATCGCCTACCTCGCGCGCGTGCCGGAGGCCGGTCGCTACGTCGAGGGCGAGGACGCCGGCGGCGAGCCGCCGCGGCACATCACGACCTTCCGCTACCGGGGCGACGGCGTCGGGTTCGTCCGCGACCGCCCGCAGCAGGTCTTCGTCGTCGACGTGCCCGGCGACCCGGAGCCGGGGACCGCGCCCTCCGGCGACGTCCCCGAGCCCGTGCAGCTCACGGCGGGTGACCAGGACGTCGCCGGCCACCGGTGGCTGCCCGACGGCGACGCGCTCGTCGCCGTCACCGCGACGCACCCCGGCCGCGAGGAGGACCTCCTGCGCGACGCGGTGCTCGTGGACGCCCGGCGGGGGCCCGGGTCCGGCGAGCCGCCGCTCCCCCGGCCACTCACGGACGCCGCGCGCGGCTCGACCCTCTCCGTCGAGACAGTCCAGCCCTCGCCGGACGGGCGCACGCTGTGGTTCCTCGCGGGCGACCAGGGGCCGTCGCGCCTCGACTTCGTCGCGGCGCAGACCGGGCTGTTCTCGCTCGACCTCGGCGCGGCCCGCGCGCTCCTGGCCGACGCCTCCGGCGACGCCGGCGACGCCGGCGAGGCCCCGCCCGTCGCCCCGCGGCGCCACACGGACGTCGAGACGACCGACCTCGTCCCCGGCGTGCTCGCCGTGACGTCCGACGACGTCCTCGTGGCGGACCAGCGGCGCGGCGCCGTCGTGCTCCTCGCGCTCGCCGCGGCGGCCGAGGGCGCCGCCCCGCGCGTCCTCGTCGACGCGCCCGCAGTGGTGACGGCCGTCGACGCGGCGGCCGGCGCCGTCGTCGTCGCCGCGGCCGGACCGCTCTCCGCGGGCGACGTGCACGCGGTCGACCCGGCCGGGGCGAGCACAGCGCTGACCGACCTCTCGGCGGCGCTGCGCGCGACCGGGCGCGTGCGCGAGGCCCGCGAGCTCACCGCGACCGCGCCGGACGGCTACCCCGTGCACGGCTGGGTCGCGCTGCCTGACGCGGACCGGCACGGCCCCGGGCCGCACGCCACGATCCTCATGATCCACGGCGGCCCGTTCGCCCAGTACACGCACGCGCTGTTCGACGAGGTCCAGACGCTCACCGAGGCGGGGTACGCCGTCGTGCTCGGCAACCCGCGCGGCTCCGCGGGGTACGGCCGCGCGCACGGCCGGGCCATCCACCGCGGCTTCGGCACGGTCGACGCCGACGACGTGCTCGCCCTGCTCGACGGCGCGCTCGCCGACCCGGGGCTGCCGCTCGACCGCGAGCGCGTCGGCGTCATGGGCGGCTCCTACGGCGGGTACATGACCGCCTGGCTCACGACGCGGACCGAGCGCTTCGCGGCCGCGATCGTCGAGCGCGGGTTCCTCGACCCCGTGAGCTTCGTCGGGTCGAGCGACATCGGCTGGTTCTTCGGGCTCGGGTACCTCGGCGACGCGACGTCGCCCGAGGCCGCCGCCGCGCTCGCCGCGCAGTCGCCGATGGCGCACGTCGACCGCGTGCGGACGCCGACCCTGGTGATCCACTCGGAGCAGGACTGGCGCTGCCCTGTCGAGCAGGGGCAGCGGTGGTTCGTCGAGCTCAAGCGCCGCGGCGTCCACGCCGAGCTGCTGCTGTTCCCGGGCGAGGGCCACGAGCTGACCCGGTCGGGCAGGCCCCGGCACCGCATCGCCAGGTTCGAGCACGTCCTGCGCTGGTGGTCCGAGCACCTCCCGGTCCACCCGGCCTGACCGCGCGACGACGCGACGACGTGGGTGGGCGTGCGTAGCGTGACGCCCATGCTGCTCGCCGACGTCGCCGCCACCTCGTCCGCGCTCGCCGCCACGCGGTCCCGGCTCGCCAAGCGCGCGCTGCTCGTCGAGGTGCTGCGCCGCGCGGAGCCCGAGGAGCTGCCCGTGGTCGCGCGCTACCTCGGCGGCGAGCTGCGCCAGCGGCGCACGGGCCTCGGCTACCGGTCCCTCGCGTCGATGCCGGCGCCCGCCGCCGAGCCGTCGCTCGAGGTGCTCGCGGTCGACGCCGCCTTCGAGACCATGGCGGGGCTGTCCGGGTCGGGGTCGGCGACCACGCGCGCGGCCCTCGCGGCCGACCTCTTCGGCGCCGCGACCGCCGACGAGCAGCGGCTCCTCGCGGGGCTCGTGTCCGGGGACCTGCGCCAGGGCGCGCTCGACGCGCTGCTGCTCGACGCCGTCGCCGAGGCCGCCGGCGTCCCGGCCGACGCCGTCCGGCGCGCGGCGATGCTCGCGGGCGCGACCGAGCCCGTGGCGTCCGCGGCGCTCGGGGCCGCGTCGCCCGACGACGCCCTCGCGGCGCTGGCCGCCTTCACGCTCACGGTCGGGCGGCCGGTCCGGCCCATGCTCGCGGCCTCGGCGCCCGACGTCGCCGCCGCGGTGGCGGGTTTCGCCGGCCGGCCCGTCGTCGTCGACGCGAAGCTCGACGGCATCCGGATCCAGGTGCACCGCGACGGGGACGACGTCCTCGTGGTCACGCGCAGCCTCGACGACATCACCGCGCGCGTGCCGGAGGTGGTCGAGGTCGCGCGCTCGCTGCCCGTGCGCGCGGCGGTGCTCGACGGCGAGGCGCTCGCGCTCGACGCGTCCGGCCGCCCGCGCCCGTTCCAGGAGACGGCGTCCCGCAGCGCGACGCGCGACGCCGACGTCGCCTCCGCGATGGCCCTGAGCCCGTTCTTCTTCGACGTGCTGCACGTGGACGGGCGCGACCTCATGGGCGTGCCGCTCGCCGAGCGCCTCGCGGTGCTCGACGCGGTCGCGGCGGGGCACGTCGTCGAGCGCGTGACCACCGGCGACGCCGACGTCGCGCAGGAGGCGTTCGCCCGCTGGGTCGCCGCGGGCCAGGAGGGCGTCATCGTCAAGGACGCCGCCGCGCCGTACGAGGCGGGCCGCCGCGGCGCGGCGTGGGTCAAGGTCAAGCCACGGCACACGCTCGACCTCGTGGTGCTCGCCGTCGAGCGCGGGTCCGGCCGCCGCGCCGGGATGCTCTCCAACATCCACCTCGGCGCGCGCGACGGCGCCGGCGGCTTCGTCATGCTCGGCAAGACGTTCAAGGGCATGACCGACGCGATGCTCGCGTGGCAGACGGAGCGCTTCCGCGAGCTCGAGGTCGCCGACGACGGCTGGACCGTCACCCTCCGCCCCGAGCAGGTCGTCGAGATCGCGTTCGACGGCCTCCAGCGCTCGACCCGCTACCCCGGCGGCGTCGCCCTGCGCTTCGCACGCGTGCTGCGCTACCGCGACGACAAGCCGGCGTCGGAGGCGGACACGATCGACACGGTCCGCGCCCTCGCCACCCCCTGACGCCGACAGCACCACCCACCCACGCCGAGGTCGCTGGTTGCCGTCGAGGTCGCTGGTTGCAACCAGCGACCTCGACGTGAACCAGCGACCTCGGCGAGAAGGGCGGGGGCGGTGGGGCCGACGGGTCAGGTGAGGGGCGGGAGGGTCTGGCCGGGTTCGAGCACCCCGCGGAAGGGGTCGCCGCGGTCGGCGAGGCGGTCGAGGACCGTGCGGATCGTGAACGCGTCGGGGCGGAGCCACTCCTCGTCGAGCTCGTCCCAGGTGATCGGCGCCGACACCGGCGCCCCGGCCGCCGCGCGCGGGCTGTACGGGGCGACGAGCGTCTTGTTGATCGCGTTCTGCGTGTAGTCGAGCCGCGCCTGGCCGCCACGGTCGCGCACCTCCCACCGCCAGCTCACGAGGTCGGGCACCACGGCGCCCACGGTCTTCGAGAGCCGCTCGACCCACGCGCGCGCCTCGTCGAAGCCCGGCCTGACGGCGATCGGCACCCACACCTGGATGCCCCGCCGCCCCGTGAGCTTGGGGTACGCCCGCACGCCGAGGTGGGCGAAGGCGTCGCGGTGCAGGCGCGCGAGCAGGACCACGTCGTCCCACGCGGTCGACGGGCCCGGGTCGATGTCGACGAGCGCGTAGGTCGGGTGGTGCGGGTCGGCCGCTCGGGACGTCCACGCGTGCCACTCGAGGGCCCCGAAGTTCGCCGCCCAGACCAGCGCCGCGGGCTCGTCGACGACGAGGTAGGTCGTGCTCTCGCCGTCGTCGGCCTCGGGGTTGTCCCAGCGCGGCACCCACGCGGGCGCGTGCGAGGGGAGCTGCTTGTGCCAGAACCCCTTCTTGGCCGCGCCGTCGGGGTAGCGGTGCATGTTGAGCGGCCGACCGCGCAGGTACGGCAGGACGACGGGTGCGATGCGCGCCGCGTAGCGCACGAGCTCGCGCTTGGTGACGTCCGGCTCGCCGTCGCGACCGGGGAAGAGCACCTTGTCGAGGTTGGTCAGGCGCAGGCTGCGGCCCAGGACCTCCCACGTGCCGCCCGCGCCGAGGTCGTCGAGCGCCGCGAGCTCGTCGTCCGTCGGGCCCGCGGGCACCGGCGGGTGGAGCTCGATCGACGCCTCGGCGGCGGGCAGGTCCGAGCGCCACAGCCGGTCGGGGTCGGCCTTCACCTCGTCGTTGGTGCGGCCCGAGACGACGGACGTCGGGTGGTCCTCGGCGTCCCAGCCCTCGACCGCGTGCTCGTCGCGCTTGTGGAGCAGGAGCCACTGCTCCTTGCCGTGCTCGTCGGCCTCGCCGCGGCGCACGAGCACGAGGCGCCCGCGCAGGCGCTCGCCGTGCATCTCGGCGTGCAGCTCGCCCGCAGCGACCGCGGCCACCGGGTCGTCGGTGCCGTGGGGCTCCCACGTGCCCCGGTCCCACACGATGACGTCGCCGCCGCCGTACTCGCCGGAGGGGATGACGCCCTCGAAGTCGGCGTACTCGAGCGGGTGGTCCTCGACGTGGACGGCCATCCGCCGCGCCGCCGGGTCGAGCGTCGGGCCGCGTGGCACGGCCCAGCTGGCGAGCACGCCGCCCATCTCGAACCGCAGGTCGTAGTGCAGCCGGCGCGCGCGGTGGCGCTGGACGACGAACCTCAGGGCGCCGTCGGGCTCCGGCTCGGGCGGCCCGCCGGCCGGCTCGGCCGTGCGGCTGAAGTCGCGCATCGACCGGTAGGTCTCGAGCTCGCCCGTGCGCGCGTCGCGCTTCCTCGCCACCCGGCCACCCCCGTGCCGCTGCTCGTGCCGTCCCTAGGGGTTCGACTCTCGCGCACCGTGGAGCCCGACGCCCGACCAGTGCCACAGCCAGGCGACCCAGACGATCTGGGCGACCATCGAGCCGATGATCAGCGCGGTCCGGTAGGCCTTGGAGCTCGACGCCATCGACGCCGCCAGGAACAGCGGGAACGTCGGCATCATGAGCCGGAACAGCGACCCGTTGGGCGCGATCGTGCCCAGCAGGTAGAAGAGGTAGACGGCGGTCCAGAGGTACATCAGCGCGCCGAGCCGACGGACGGTCCTGGTCGCCATGACGACGACCAGCCCGAGCCCGAAGAGGATCGGCGCGAGCAGCCCGAAGGGCCGCCCGAACAGCCGGATCCCGATGTTGAACCACAGCTGGCCCGGCAGCGGGTGCTCGTCGCCGCGCCACGCGCCCTCGGTCTGGAAGTACGCCGTGAGCTCGCCGGTCGTCACGGCGGCGACCGCCGGCCACACGAACGTCGCGAGGCCCGAGACCGCGGTGAGCACGCCGAGGCCCCACCACCGCCGCGCGTCGACCGGCTCGCGGTCGCGCCGCATGAACCAGCCGATGCCCAGCAGCAGCAGGGTGAGCGCGAGCGGGGCCGCCATCGGCCGCGTGACGCTCATGACGAGCACGAGCGGGACCGCCGCGTAGTACCGGTGCTGGAGCACGAGCAGGAAGATCCCCACGAGCAGGAGCATCCCGAGGGACTCGCCGTAGCCGAACTGCAGGATCGGCGCGGCCGGCTGGAAGGAGAACAGCGCGACCGCGGTGAGCGCGACCGGCGCCGTGGCGCGCGTCGAGAACAGCCGGAACAGCACCAGGCACAGCGCGAGGCTCGCGATCGTCGCGATGATGGGCGCGCTGTACCGGAAGTCCACGCCGGTCACGGCGTGCACCAGGCGGGACAGCCCCGGGAGCATCGGGTAGAACGCCCACTGGTTCGTCTCGACGTGCCCCTCGGCGTCCCGCGGCAGCGGGGACGGATAGCCCTCGTCGTAGATCTTGTGGTACCAGCCGGCGTCCCAGCCGTCGATGTACTCGAAGTACCCGGGCCGCACGGGCGACCACGGGTTCTCGGCCTGCATGCGCGCGACCGTGAGCACGACGAGCACCGAGAAGACCCGGCCGAGCGCCCACACGATGCCCACCTGCTGCCACCAGGGGCGCGCGGTGAACCACGCGAACGCCCGGGCGAAGCCGCCGAGGACCCTGTCGGCCGCGGTGGAGGCCGTGGCCTCGATGCGCGCAGCAGTCACCATGGTCACACGGTAGGGCCACGGGCCGTCCGGCCGGGTGTCCGGCTCATGTCCGGGACGTCTCGTCCCCCGGCCGGCGAGGCCGTGCGTCCCCGGCCTCGCGACCGGGCGGGCTCAGCGGTGCTGCGCGGACCGCCGGTGCAGGGGCAGGTGCGGCAGGTGCGGCGTGTGCCGACGCTCCTGCCGGCGGGTGCCGGCGCCGCGGGCGTCCGTCGCGCACTGGATCTCGAGGCGCTGCTCGAGCCGGCGCATCTGCTGGCGGTAGATCGTGAGGTACAGGTCGGGGTGCACGGGGATCTCCTGCGCGTCGTCGGGCAGGCGGGTGGTGGCCGCCATCGGCCCCCGGGACGGGTTGCGCCCCGTGGGGCCGGCGGGCCGGGTGACCGGTCCGCACCACCAGCGTTCCACCGGCGCCACCGTCCCGTCCGGGACCTGTGGGTGAGATATCCGGGACCTCGGGCCCCGCGCCCAGGCGGCCGCCCCGGGTGGCCGTCAGTTGAGGCGCGGGTCGTCCGGGAAGGTCGAGACGATCGCCATGGCGCCGCCCTGGCGACGCAGCACCTGGCGCCAGAGCACCGCGGGGTCGGGCGCGATCGCGTCCGACGGGAGCGCGGGCACGACGTACCAGTCCCCCGCGGCCACCTCGGCGTCGAGCTGCCCCGAGCCCCAGCCGGCGTGGCCGGCGAACACCCGCAGCCCGAGCAGGCCGCCGAGGACGTCGGGGTCGCCGTCGAGGTCCACGAGGCCGAAGGCAGGCGAGATCCGGGTGACCGGCGCGGGCGGCTCCGTGCCCGCGCGCAGCGTCGCGACGCCGAGCGCGCCGTCGAGGCCCACGGGACCGCCCTGGAAGAGCGTCGCCGGTTCGCTGACGACGTCCTGCCACGAGGGCAGCACGGCGCCGAGGTCCACGCCGAGCGGACGGTTGAGCACGACGCCGAGCGCGCCCTCGCGGTCGTGGTGCAGCAGCAGGACGACCGACCGGCGGAAGTTCGGGTCCTCGAGGTGCGGCACGGCGACGAGGAGGTCGCCCGGGGAGAAGGCCTGCCGCACCATGCGTCCCATCATCGGCCCCGCGGCCGTCGCTCGCGACGCCGCACGCCGTCCCGCCGCCCGCGGCCGCGGTCAGCGCTGCGCCACCCCGACGGACGGAGCCCCGGCCCCGGCCCGCTCGCGCGCGATGGCGCGCGCGATCCGCACCGCGTCGATCCGCATCTCCCGGAGCATCCCGCTGATCGGGTTCGTGAAGCCCGTGACGTACAGCCCCGGCGCTCCGGGCGCCGTCCGGGCGCCGCGCGCGCGGGGCAGCCCGCGCGCGTCCAGGACGCCGAGCCCGCCGAGCAGCGACTCGAGACCCGGCCGGTAGCCCGTGGCCGCGACGACGACGTCGGGCGTCACGCGGGCGCCGTCGGCGAGGACCACGGCATCGGGCTCGAAGCCGACGACGGCAGGCACCGGCTCGACGCGGCGCGCGCGCACCGCGGCCACCAGGCCGACGTCCTGCAACGGCACCGTGCCCTGACGCACGCGGGTCGCGACGCCGACCGTCGAGCGCGGCAGGCCGTACGCGGTGAGGTCCGGCACGCCGAGCCGGGTCACGACCACCCCCATCCGGTCCACGAGCGGCACGGGGAGGTGGCGCACGAGCACGCCCGTCGCCTGGGCGGGCCACCCGGCCGTGCTGCGCCGCACGATGTTGGGCGCCGTCCGGAACGAGAGCCGCACGCGCGCCGCGCCACCCTCGGCCAGGTCGACCGCGATCTCGGCCCCCGTGTTGCCCGAGCCCACGACGAGCACGTCCCGGCCGCGGAACGCGGCGGGCGCCCGGTAGTCGCGTGCGTGCAGCAGCGTCCCCGGCCACGCCTCGACGCCGGGCCACGCCGGCACCGCCGGGACGTGGTTGTAGCCGGTGGCGACGACCACGTGGGGCGACGCGAGCGGCTCGCCGTCGCCGGCCGCCTCGGTGCCCTCGAGCAGCCACCGGTCGCCGTCGCGCACGACGGCGGTGACCTCCACGCCGGTACGCACGTCGAGCCGGTGGTGGGCCGCGTAGCGCTCGAGGTAGGCGACGACGTCGTCGCGGCTCACCCAGCGTCCCGCCGACCGGGGGATCGCCAGCCCGGGCAGCGCGGACATGCGGCGCGTCGTGTGCAGGTGCAGCCGGTCGTAGTGGCCGCGCCACGACGACGCGACGACGTCGGCCCGCTCGAGCACGACGGCCGGGACGCCCCGGCGGCCGAGGGCCGCGGCGGCCGCGAGGCCCGCGGGCCCGGCGCCGACGACGAGGACGGGTGCGGCGACGGCCGCGGCGTCGGGAGCCATGCCCCTTCCTACCGCGCCGCCCGGGCCCTCGGACAGGCTCACGGGCAGGCCCGGCCCGAGGGCGTCGACCGCCCCCGCGGCCCTCCCCGCGGACATGCCGTATCCACGGTGTCCGGTTCGTCCCACAATGGGGCGATGAGGCCGCCCCCCGGGGACGCGCCCGACGCCACGTCGGGCCGGTTCGGCGTGCTGGTCGTGGGCGGGATGAACCTGTGCCGCTCCGCCGCCGCCGAGCGGCTCCTGCGCGCCGGTCTGGAGGGGGCGCCGGGCGCCGACGCGATCGACGTCGCGAGCGCGGGGACGCACGCGGCGCTCGAGCAGCCGGTGCCCGAGCCGCTCGTCGAGCTCCTCGCGGCGACGGGTGCTCCGGCGGACGGGCACACGCCCCGCGAGCTGACCATCGAGCTCGTCCAGGACGCCGACCTCGTCCTCACCGCGAGCCGCGAGGAGCGCGCCGAGGTGGTCCGCCGCGTGCCGGCGGCGCTGCGGCGCACGTTCACCCTCCCCGAGCTCGCGCGCGTCGCGCGGTCGCTCGGGCCCGAGGCGCTGCCCGACGGCGACGCGCTCGAGCGTCTGCGCGCGCTCGTCGGGGCGGCGGGGCCGCAGCGCGGGCGGACGGCGCCGCTCGACCCCGTCGAGGACGACGTCCCCGACCCCTTCGGTCACGACCGCCGCGCCTACGACGAGACGTTCGCCGAGCTCACGGCCGCCGTCGGAGCGGTCGTCGCCACCGTGCGTCCCGTGCCCGGGCCCGAGTCGGACGAGCCGCCCGTGGTCGTCCCGCCGCGACCGGCCGTGCGCCGCCGCCGCCGGCGGCGCGACGTCGCGCTCGTCGTCCTCGCGTCGCTCGTCGTCCTGGTCGTCGCCGTCACGACCGCCTCGCTCGTCGCGCTGGACCGCCTGGACGACCGCATCGAGCGCTTCCCCGACCCGTTCGCGGGGCTGCCGTCCCGGCCCGCGCCGGCCGAGCCCGAGGTGCCCGCCGGCGAGCCGGTCGCCGAGCCCGTGACGATCCTCGTGCTCGGCTCCGCGGACGACGTCGGCTCCGGTCCCGAGGCCTGGGCGGAGGCCGCCGAGGTCACCGACGTCGTCCTGCTCGCGCGCGTGGCCGCGGACCGGGAGAGCGCGCAGGTCGTGGCGCTGCCGCCGGACCTCGCGGCGGGCGACCCTGCCGCGGGCGACGACGCCACGCTGCGGTCGGCGTTCGCCGAGGGCGGGCCGGCCGGCGCCGTCCAGGCCGTCGAGCAGGTGACCGACGTGCGCGTGGACCACGTGGCGCTCACGGACGCCGCGACGTTCGCGCGGCTCACCGACGCGCTCGGCGGCGTCGACCTGGCGGTGCCCGAGGCCGTCGTGGCGGGCGGACGCGTCGTCGTGCCCGCGGGCGAGCACCGGCTCTCCGGGGAGCAGGCGCTGCTCCTGGTCCACGGCTCGGCCGACCAGGGCTCGCGCCCGCTGCGCGCGCTCGCCTGGCTCGAGGCGATCCTCGACCGCGTCGCCGACGACGACGTGCGCGGCAACCCCACGAGCTGGCCGCTGCTGCTCGACGTCGTGTCCGGCTCGGTCGCCGTCGACGAGGGCCTCGACCGCGCGACGATGGTCGGGCTGCTCGCGAGCCTGCGTCAGCTGCGGCCCGACGACGTCGACGTCGTCGCGGCGCCCACGAGCGAGGCGGCCGGCGGCGAGGACGTCGTCCTGCCGGACCCCGCCCCGTTCGCCGCGCTCATGGAGGCGCTGCGCACCGACACGGTCGGCGAGCACGTCGACACCCTCGAGGCGTCGGGCTGACCCCCGGGTCCCGCGCCCCGGACGGCGCTAGTGCGCGGGGCCGGGCCCCGGCGCCTCGGTGTCGCTGCGGCTCGCGGCGCCGTGGCCTGCGATGTCGTCGTCGGCCGCGGCGCCGTGGCCTGCGGCCTCGTCGTGGGCCGCAGCGCCGTGGGCGGCGGCGTCGCCGTGGCCCCCGCGGCGCGGGATGACGTGCATGACGGCGACGACGACCGCGCCGACGAGCAGGCCGATGACCGCGGAGGCGAGCGTGTTGACGAGCCACGCGAGGAAGCCGCCGATGCCGCCGACGTCGTGCACGGCCTCCTCGAGGTGGTGCACGAGCTCGTAGGGCGCGTGCCAGCCCAGCTCGTCGACGCCGACGAGGAGGATGTGGCCGCCGACCCACAGCATCGCGACGATGCCGACGGTCGAGAGCACGCTGAGGACCTTGGGCATGGCGCGGACGAGCAGCCGGCCGGCGGTCGCGACGCCGCCGTGGCGGGTGCGCGCGAGCCGCAGGCCGATGTCGTCCATCTTCACGATGAGGGCGACGACGCCGTAGACGAGCACGGTGATGCCGAGGGCCACGACCGCGAGGATCACGGCGCGCGAGACGAGCGGCTCGTCCGCCACCTCGTTGAGCGCGATGACCATGATCTCGGCCGAGAGGATGAAGTCGGTGCGGATCGCGCCCGAGACCATCGTCTTCTCGGTGTCGGGGCCGACGGCCGCGGCCGGGACGGCCTTCGCGTGCTTGGAGTGCCCGCTGACGAGCTCCCAGATCTTCTCCGCGCCCTCGAAGGCGAGATAGGTGCCGCCGATCATGAGGATCGGTGTGAGCAGCCAGGGCAGGAACTGGCTGAGCAGCAGCGCCGCGGGGAGGATGAACAGCAGCTTGTTGCGCAGCGAGCCGACGGCGATCCGCCGGACGATGGGCAGCTCGCGATCGGGGGTGAACCCGTGCACGTAGCGCGGCGTCACGGCCGTGTCGTCGATGACGACGCCCGCCGCCTTCGCGCTCGCGCGACCGGCTGCGGCGCCGACGTCGTCCACCGAGGCCGCGGCGAGCTTCACGAGCGCGGCGACGTCGTCCAGGAGCGCAGCAAGACCGCCGGGCATCAGATCTCCCTCATGAGCTCACGTGTCAGGTGACGGGCGGCGGGGGCCGCCGGCCGGTCGTCGCCGGCGCCGTCACGCGGCAACACTACGGGCCGTCGATGGCGTCCGCGCGAGGGGCCCACCGGGCGCCGGGCCGGGCTGCTCAGCTCTCGACGAGCTCGACACGCAGGATGCGGTCGTCCCCGGGTCGGGGCTCCGTGCCGCCCCACGTCGCCCCGTCCGTGTTGGACGTGACGACCCAGAGCGAGCCGTCGGGCGCGACCTCGACCGTGCGGAGGCGGCCGTGCTCACCGGCGAGCCAGGCGACGGGGTCCCCCGTCACGCGGGGCCCGTCGACGGGGACCTGCCACAGGCGCTGCCCTCCCAGGGCCGCCGTCCACAGGGAGCCGCGCGCGTAGGCGACGCCCGACGGGGACGCGTCGTCCGGGTGCAGCGTGACGAGGGGAAGCTCGCCGTGGCCGCCGACCGTGCCCTCCGACGCGGGCCACCCGTAGTCGACGCCGGGCCGCAGGACGTTGACCTCGTCCCACGTGCGGTGCCCCAGCTCGGACGCGTACGCGGTGCCGTCGGGACCGAACGCGATGCCCTGGACGTTGCGGTGGCCCGTCGAGTAGACGGGCGTGCCCGAGGGGTTGTCCGCGGGCACCGAGCCGTCGGTCGCGATCCGCAGCACCTTGCCGTTGAGCGAGTCGGGCGTCGCCGCGTTCTCGGGCTCGAAGGCGTCGCCCGTGCCGATCCACAGGTGACCGTCGGGCCCGACGACGACGCGGCCGCCGTGGTGGCGGTCGGCCGTCTGGATGCCGTCGAGCACGACGCGCTCCAGGCTGAGCGAGCGCAGGTCCTCGCCGACCCGCAGCGCGACGACCCGGTTGGTCGGCGCCGAGGAGACGTAGGCGTAGAGCGTCCGGTCGTCGGCGAAGCCGGGCGAGACCGCGATGCCGAGCAGCCCTCCCTCGGCGCTGACCTCGACCCCGGGCACCGTGCCGACGACCCGGGCGGGGGTCCCGTCGCCCCGCACGTGGAGCACCTCCCCCGTGGACCGGCTCGAGACGAGAGCCGTCCCGTCGGGCAGGAAGGCCAGGCCCCACGGCATGACGAGCCCGCTCGCGACCTCGGCCACGGCGCCGGGGACGACTCGGGCGCCCGCCGCGGACGCGGGCGCGGCGGACGCGCTCGGGACCGGCGTCGGCCCCTCGGCCGGCGTCGGCGGCGGCGTGCACCCGGCGAGCCCGCCGCCGACCACGACCGCGAGCGCGACACCGGCGACCCGGCCGGGTCGCGCACGTCCGGCGGGGCGGCGCCCGTCCACGCCGCTCACAGCCGCTGCCCGCCGGAGATCTCGATCCGCTGCCCGGTGATCCAGCCCGTCCCTCCGGTGAGCAGCGCCGCGACGGCGGCACCGACGTCGTCGGGCAGGCCGGGGCGCCCCATCGCGGTCATCGAGGCGACCGCCTGGTTGACGGCCGGGTCGTCGCGCACGACGCCGCCCGCGAAGTCGGTCTGCACGGCGCCCGGCGCGATGGTGTTGACGGCGATGCCGCGCGGGCCGAGCTCGAGCGCGAAGTAGCGCGCGAGCGCCTCGACCGCCGCCTTCGCCGCCGCGTACGCCCCGTACCCGCCCGGCAGCGTGAACCGCGTGAGCCCGGTGGACGTGAACAGGATGCGGCCGCCGTCGCGGATCGTCGGCAGGAGCGCCTGGGTGAGGAACAGGGGTCCGCGGACGTGGATCGCGAGCAGCTCGTCGAGCTCGGCCTCGGTGGTCTCGGCGAGCGGCCGGTGCAGCCCGGTGCCCGCGTTGTTGACCAGGTGGTCGACGGTGTCGCGGCCGAAGCGCTCGGGAAGGACGTGCGCCAGCTCGTCGACGAACGCGGGGATGCCCGCGGTGGTCGACGTGTCGAGCGGCAGCGCGACGGCGCGGCGACCCGCGTCCTCGACCTCGCTGACGGCGGCGCGCGCCTCCGCCTCGTTGCTGCGGTAGGTGAGCACGACGTCGACCCCGGCCTGCGCGAGGTGGCGGACGCTGCTGCGGCCCAGCCCGCGGCTGCCGCCGGTGACGAGCGCGAGGAGGGCTGCGGACGAGGGTCGGGCGGTGGTCGTGGCGGTCATCGTGGCTCCTTGGTATCGGCGATAACATCAACGTTACCGAATCGCCGATACCTGTCAAGAGTTAGCGTTGGCAATATCAGGGGGAGCCAACGGTGCTACCGTGCGGCGCATGCCGACGACGACGCGCGACCGCATCCTCGAGGCGGCGACGCGCCTGCTCGACGAGGGAGGGCCGGACGCGATGTCCACGCGCGCCGTGAGCGCGGCGGCCCGCGTCCAGGCGCCCGCGATCTACCGGCTCTTCCGCGACAAGCAGGGCCTGCTCGACGCCGTCACCGAGCGGGGCTTCGAGCAGTACGTGGTCGCGAAGACCACCCGCGAGCGCGCCGAGGACCCGGTCGACGACCTGCGCCGTGGCTGGGACCTCCACCTCGAGTTCGGCCTGACCCACCCCGCCGTCTACACCGCGATCTACGGCGTCCCGCGACCCGGCGAGCCGTCGCCGGCCGTCCGGCGCTCGGACGAGATCCTCCTGGGCATCGTGCGCCGCATCGCCGCGGCCGGCAGGCTCCGGGTCGACGAGGCGACCGCCGCCCGCGTCGTGCAGGCCGCCGGCCGCGGCACCACGCTGCTGCTCCTCACGCAGCCGCCCGACGAGCGCGACCTGCACGTCGCCGAGGTCACGCGCGAGGCGGTCGTCGCCGCGATCACCACGGACGCGGCACCGGGCGCCGGCGCCGAGCCCGTCGCCGTCGCCGCCCGCACGCTGACGGCCGCCCTGCCGGGGCTGACACGCCTCACCGAGCCCGAGCGCGCACTGCTGGCCGAGTGGCTCGGCCGGATCGCCGAGGGCTGACGCCGCCTCCGTCGTCGCCGCGCCTCCGGTGCGCTGATGCCGCGGAAGAGTTCCCCGCGCACCGGCGTTGCCCCGACGTGGAGCCCGTGCTGCAGTCCGTCGTCGTCGGGGCCGGGCAGGCCGGCCTCTCCGCGGCGCACCACCTGCTCCGCCTGGGCCTGCGCCCGTGGACCGACGTCGTCGTCCTCGACGCGAACCCCGCACCCGGCGGCGCGTGGCAGCACCGCTGGGACACGCTCACCATGGCCGACGTCCACGGCGTCGCCGCGCTGCCCGACGACGCCCCACCGCCGACCTCGCGCGAGCGCGCGAACGCCGTCGTGCCCGCGGTCTTCGGCGACTACGAGCGGCGCCAGGGCCTCCCCGTGGTGCGCCCGGTCCGCGTCGACCGCGTCGAGGACGACGGCGCCGGGCTGCTGCGCGTCACGGGGTCCGGGCGCACGTGGACCACGCGGACGCTCGTCAACGCGACGGGCACGTGGGAGCGGCCGTTCGTCCCCGCGGTCCCGGGCGCCGGCACGTTCGCCGGACGGCAGCTGCACACCCGCGACTACCGCGGGCCGGACGAGCTCGCCGGCCTCCACGTGGTCGTCGTCGGCGGCGGGCTCTCCGCGGTCCAGCTCCTCGCCGAGCTGAGCGAGGTCGCGTCGACGACCTGGGTCACGCGCCGCGAGCCCGTGTGGCGCACCACGCCCTTCACGCCCGACGAGGGACGCGCCGCCGTCGCGCTCGTCGAGGAGCGGGTGCGGCAGGGTCTGCCGCCGCAGAGCGTCGTGAGCGTCACGGGACTCATGCTCCGCGCGCAGGAGCGCGCGGCTGCCGCACGCGGCGTGTACGCCGACCGGCGGCCGATGATCTCCTCGATCGAGCCCGACGGCGTCGTCTGGCCGGACGGCAGCCGGCAGCGCGCCGACGCGATCCTCTGGGCGACGGGCTTCCGGCCGGACGTCGGCCACCTCGCGCCGCTGCGCCTGCGCGCGGCCGCCGGCGGCATCCGCCTCGACGGCACGACGGCGGTCCGCGACCCGCGCGTGCAGCTCGTCGGCTACGGGCCGTCGGCGAGCACGATCGGCGCGAACCGCGCCGGCCGCGTCGCCGCGCGCGCGGTCCTCGACCGGCTCGGCGCCGTCGCGGCCTGAGCGTGCCCGCGGCGGCTCGTCAGAGGTCCTGCGCGACCCATCCCGGGGCCTCGAGCCGGACGGGCGTGTCCCCGACGACGACACGGAGCTGCTCCTCGAGGAGGGCGAGCGCGTCCGCGCCCAGGGTCGCGGCGAGCTCGCGGTGGAGCCGGTCGAAGACCGCCTCGCCCTCGCGCATGACCTCGTGCCCCAGCGGCGTCACCTCGAGCCGCTTGCGGCGGGCGTCGCGGGGGTCGGGGGCGGTCGCGACGTAGCCGCGGTCCACGAGCACGGCGATCGTCTTCGCGGCGGCCTGCTTGGAGACCGACAGGCTCCGGCCGAGCGCCGACGCGCTGTCCGCGCCCGCGACGATCGCGCGCATCGCGAAGTCGTGGACCGGCCGGACGTCGTCGTACCCCCGGTCGGCGAGCTCACGGACCACGGCGTCCACGAGGGTGCGGTAGCTGCCGAGCAGGAGCAGCGCCAGCTCGGCGCCGGATCGGGACATGAGGCTCAGGCTACGGCCGCCGCCCGATCGACATCCGTCAACCAGGTTGTCTATAATGGTCAACCAGGTTGTCTTCAAGGAGGTCGTCATGGTCGTCCAGCAGCAGTCCCACGTCGAGGGGCTCACCCACCACCGGGCCGCAGTCAACGGCACCGAGCTGCACTACGTCTCGGCGGGGTCGACGGGCTCGCCGGTCCTGCTGGTCCACGGGTTCCCGGAGACGTGGTGGGCGTTCCACGAGGTCGTCCCGCGCCTCGCGACGCGCCACCGGGTGGTCGCGGTCGACCTGCGGGGCTTCGGCGACTCGTCGCACGGCGACGGCCCGTACGACAGCGCGACGTCGGCCCAGGACCTCCACGAGCTCGTCGCGCACCTCGGTGCCGGGCCCGTGCACCTGCTCGCGCAGGACATCAGCGGCGGCACGGCCTTCCGCCTCGCCGCGACCCACCCGGAGGACGTCCGGAGCCTCACCGCGGTCGAGATGGGGCTCGCCGGGTTCGGGCTCGAGGCCTTCGCCGACGTCCGGGCCGGCGGCTCGTGGCACATCGGCGCGCTCGCGACCCCGGGCGTCGCGGACCTGCTCTTCCCCGGGCGCGAGGAGGAGCTGCTCCGCCGCTGGGCGTTCGGGCCGCTGACCGCCACGCCCGACGCCGTCGGTCCCGACGACGTCGCCGAGCTCGCGCGCGCCTACGCGGTCCCGGGCGGCTGGCGCGGCGCGTCCGGCCTCTACCGGTCGATGCTCACCGAGGGCGACGAGCTCCGTGACCTGGCGGCGACCCGGCCGCTGACGATGCCGGTGCTGGCGGTCGGGGCGGGGGGCGGCCCGTTCACGGCGGCGACCCTCGCCCAGGTGACGCGCGGCGAGGTCGCGCAGGCCCAGCTCGACGGCGTCGGGCACTACGCCGCGCTCGAGGCGCCCGACCGGCTCGCGGCGGCCGTCCTGGAGTTCGTCGCCCGGGTCGACGCGGCGACCGCGCCGCCGGCGCCGTCCTCCCAGGGGTGAGCCCGGGGCCCGTCGTGCGCTTGCCGTTCCGGCAACGGGACTTGTCACCGGGGCGCCGCGGCGCGCACGCTCCCGGCATGGGACCGAGACGAGCCGCCCGATGACCGCGCACGAGCACCGCCCGACCGAGGACGAGGCCGCGGCCCTGTTCGAGCCGCACGGCTGGGAGGAGCGGTACTCCGGGGACGCGCCCGTGTGGTCCGGGCGCCCCAACGCCCAGCTCGTCGCCGAGGTGACGCCGCTCGCGCCGGGCACGGCGCTCGACGTCGGCTGCGGCGAGGGGGCCGACGTCGTCTGGCTCGCGCAGCAGGGCTGGCGCGTCACCGGGGCCGACTTCTCCGCCAACGGCCTGGCGCGCGCGGCGCGCCACGCCGCGGCGGCCGGTGTCGCGGACCGCGTCGACTGGTGGCAGGTCGACGCCCGCGCCTTCGACGCCGCCGGCAGGACGTGGGACCTCGTGACGACCCACTTCCTGCACCCGCCGGACGGCGGCATGGTCGCCACGACGCGGCGCCTCGCGACGGCGGTCGCCCCGGGCGGGCACCTGCTCGTCGTCGGCCACGCACCGTCTGACGGGCACACGCAGCTCACGAGCGCGCACCGCCGCGCGATGTTCCTCGCCGAGGACCTCCTGCCGGGCCTGCCCGAGGGGTTCGAGGTGCTCGTCGTCGAGCAGCGACCGCGGACCGTCACGCGCGACGGCGTCACGCACGACGTCGACGACTCCACGCTCCTCGCCCGGCGCACCGCGTAGCGGGCCCGGCGGGGGGCGTCGCGCAGCGGGCGGGCGGCGGGCGGCGGGCGGCGGGCGGCCGGCGGCGGCGCGTCAGCCCGCGGTCAGCGCCTGCACCGCCTGGGCCGCGGCCTCGGCGACGAGCCGGTCGTCCCCGCTCGGCGTCGGGTACGCCGCGGTCCGACATGACGGCGACGACCACGGGCGACCCACCGGGAGGCCAGGCCACCGCGACGTCGTTGCGGGTGCCGTAGCCGCCGGTCCCGGACTTGTCCCCCACCACCCAGCCGGCGGGCAGGCCGGCGCGGACGAGCGTCGCGCCCGTCTGCGACCCCACGAGCCAGTCCCGCAGCACGCCCCGCTCCGCCTCGTCCAGCACGTCTCCGAGGACGTAGGCACGGAGGTCGCCGGCGAGGGCGCGCGGCGTCGTCGTGTCGCGGTCGTCGCCGGGCACCGCCTCGTTGAGGTCCGGCTCGACGCGCGACACCACGGTGACGTCGTCGCCCAGGGCGGTCAGCGCGGCGTCGAGCCCCGCCGGACCGCCCAGGACCTCGAGCAGGAGGTTCCCGGCCGTGTTGTCGCTGCGCGTGACGGCCGCCTCCGCCACCTCCCGCAGGCTGAGGGTGCCGCCCACGTGGGCCTCGGTCACCGGCGAGGACGGGACGAGGGCGGCGGTCTCGACGCGCACCTGCTGCTCGAGGCCGGCGACCCCGACGAGGTCGAGCACCGCCCCGGCCGCGAGCGCCTTGATCGTCGACGCGTACGCGAAGCGCTCGTCGGCGCGCCAGGTCACGGTCGCGCCCGTGCCCGTGTCGACGACGTGGACACCGACGCGCGCACCGAACTGCGCCTCGAGCTCACGTAGGTCGAGGGCCCGTTCGGCCGGCGCCGACGGCGGGGCGCCCGGCGACGGATCGTCCGGGGCGACGGACGTGCTCGGCGGGGCCGGCGCGGGCGACGGCCCCCCGGGCACCGGTCCGGCGCACGCGACGAGCCCGGCGAGCACGACGGCGGTCGTCGCCGCGGCCGCGCGGCGCGTCAGGTCCGGGAGCACCCGCCCATCCTCCGCGACGCACGCGCGCGCCGTGCGCAACTCCGCGGTGACGACCGCCGGACCGCCCCGCGTCAGCCGGGGCGCGACCCGGGCTCAGTGCGTCATGCCGTCCATGCGCGCGCCGTCCTCCATGACGTGCGTGGGGTCCCACCCGGCGACGGCCGGGTCGAGCATGCCGGCGATCATCGCGACGTGGGCGACCACGAGGAACAGGCCCACCAGGGTGGCGTGGACCTTGAGGCGGCGCTGGTCGTCCCACGCCGCGCCCACGACGCGCGTCTCGAGCAGGCTCATGCCGAGCAGCGGGACGATGCCGAGCAGGTAGAACCCGACGGCGACGACGTCGACCCACCCACGCCAGCCGCCGCCCGTCGTCAGCGGGACGACCGCGTTCTTGGTGAGGTAGACGACGACGCCGAGGAAGTAGAAGCCGGAGACCAGGCCGGCGTACCGGTTGAGGCCCGCGACGACCGGCGGCACGGTGCGGCGGAAGAGGATCGCCAGCTCGGTCACGGCGATCGTCTCGGCCAGGACCACGGGCACCGCCATGAACAGCAGCAGGTTCCACGGCTGGTTCGCCGCGAGCAGGCCCATGTAGTGCGTCGATCCCATGTCCTCCCCGGCCGGCCAGGCCGGCAGCAGCAGCGCGACGACGGCGATGGCCAGGAGGACGGCCGTCACGACGGCGATGCGGCTGCCGCGCCTGCTCGTCGGGGCCAGGGGCGTGCCGGCCGTGCCGGCCGTGCTGGGTGCGGTGGGTGCGGTGGCGACCATGGGAGTCCTCCGTCGTGCGCGCCGGGCTGTCCGGCGCCACCTCACCGTCGACGGCGCAGGTCGAGGTCGTGCTGAGGAACGATGAAGAACGCATGAAGCCCGCGGGTCGACCGCCCGCGCACCGCGGCCGACGGGACCAGGGGCCCAGGCCGGCCGCGGTCGGGTCGCGCGGGACGCCCGAGCCGGCCACGACCGCCGCAGCGGCGACCGTCAGGGGCGACCGTCAGGGCTGGGGACGTCGGGCGCGCTCCTCGTACCGGTCCAGGGCGATGTGCGCGAGGAGCGGGTGCGGCGCGAGCGGTGCCGTGACGGCGTCCGCGCCGGCCCCGGAGAGCAGGGAGTGGAAGAAGCCGGGCGCGAGCAGGTAGCTCGCGAGGACGACGCGCGTCGCTCCCCCGGCGCGCGCCTGCGCGACCGCCTCCGGGACCGACGGGCCGCTCGCGGCGCAGTAGCCGACGGTGACCGGGCCGCTGTGCCGCTGCGCCAGCCACGCGTGCACCTGCTCGACGTCGTGCCGGGCGCTGGGGTCGCTCGACCCGGCGGCGGCCAGCACGACCGCGTCGCCGGGCCCGACGTCCACCTCCGTCAGACGTTCGTGGAGGACGTCGACGAGGCGCTCGTCGGGCCCCAGGTGGCGCGCGGCCGCGGCCCGCGGTGCGCGGACGGCCGCGCCGATGTCGTGGCGCACGTGGACCCCGGTCGACAGGAGGAGCGGCACGACGACCACGCCGGGAACCGGTCCGGCGCCGCCCCCCGGGCCGGTCAGGGCGGCGCTGACGACGTCGGCGACCGCCGGCGCCTCGACGTCGACGTGGGCGGGCCGCACGTCGAGCTCGGGGCGCAGGGCACGGATGTCGTCGACGATCCGACGGATCGCCGCACGCCCGGCAGGGCTGCGCGTCCCGTGCGAGCACGCGACGAGGACCGGCGCCGTCATGCGGGGGCGCCGACGAGCTCGCGCGTCCGGTGCGCCTCGACCGGCCCGTCGGGCGGGCCGGCGGCGAGATCCGGGACGAGCAGGTCCTCGCGGGCCACGCCGCCGACGACGACGACGCCCGGCGAGCGCACGCCCTCCTCCGCGCAGACCCGCGCGATCTGGTCCAGGCGGGCCCGGACGGTGCGCTGCTGGGGGAGCCCGGCGTGGGAGACGACCGCCGCGGGGGTGGCCGGGTCGACGCCCGCCGCCGTCGCCTGGGCGGACAGCCGCGCGAGGCCGGCGACACCCATGAGGACCACCACCGTGGTGTCGGTGCTGGCGAGGGCGGCCAGGTCCGCAGGCCGCAGGTCCCCGTGCCCGTTGACGACGTGGACGCGGTCGGCCGTCCCGCGGTGGGTGACGGGGATGCCGCCCAGTGCGGGTGCCGCGACCGCGGTCGTGACGCCGGGGACCACGGTGACCGGGACACCGGCGCGCCGGCACGCGAGGACCTCCTCGCCGCCGCGACCGAACAGGAACGGGTCGCCGCCCTTGAGGCGCACGACGCGCCGGCCGGCGCGGGCGTGGCGGACGAGGATCTCCTCGATCTCGCCCTGGGGCACCTGGTGGGCCCCCGGGCTCTTCCCGACGTGGACGACCTCCACCTCGTCCCCGAGCTCGGACAGGACCGACGTCGGGCCGAGCCGGTCCGCGACGACGACGTCGGCCTGGGCGAGCAGCGACCGGGCGCGCACCGTCATGAGGTCCGGGTCACCCGGTCCCCCGCCGACGAGCGCCACGGACCCGGGCGCGAGGGTCCCGCCGGCCCGGTGCCGACGGGCGCTGAGCGCACCGGTGAGGAGGAGGTCGGCGATCGCGTCCCGGAGACCCGCCGCGCGTCTGGGGTCGGGCGCGCCGGCGGAGGTGACGCCGACGACGACGTCGCCCGTCGTGGTCGTCGCCGGGAAGCGGGCGCTGCCGGCCTCGGACCGGGAGGCGACGACGCAGAACGTCCGGCGCTGCTCGGCCCACCGGGCGACCTGCGCGTCGACGACCGCGTCGCCGGTGCACGTGTGCACGAGCCACGCGCCGTCGACGTCGGCCTCGACGACGCGCCGCTCCACCAGCTCCACCCGCCCGGTCGCGGCGAGTGCGGCGACCTCGGTGGTCGCCACCTCCGTCACCACGACGACCCTCGCGGACGCGGCGACGAGCGCAGGGAGCCGACGGGCGGCCACCTGCCCGCCGCCGACGACCAGCACCCGGCGCCCGGTCAGGTCCAGGCCCACGAGCGTGGTCACGGCGACACCTCGACCGTGCCGCCGACGACCCGCACGGCGTAGGTGCGCAGCGCCTGGGGCGCCTTGCCGGCCGCGTCCAGGCACTCCCCGGTCACGAGCGACCACACCTGCTTGTACATGGGCGAGGTGACCGTGGGCTCCTCGCCGGCGCTGCCGACGATGCCGCGCGCGAGGACGTTCGCACCGGAGAAGGGGTCCTTCTGCTGGACGGCCATCACACGGTCGTCGGCGAGGCGGAACACGGCGACCTGGTCACCGTCGACGAGCGCGGCGACACCGCGCTCCGGGACGAGGTCGGCGAGGCCGCAGACGGGGGTCCAGCTCACTTCGGCACCTCCAGCGTGCGGGCGATGACGGGGTCGTGGTGGCCGGCCTCGCCGGGACGGGCCGGGCGTGCCTGGCCGCGCTCGGGGGCGTAGCGGAGGTCGGGGTCGTGCTCGCCGGGCGCGTTGACGAAGGCCTCGAAGCGACGCAGCTTCTCGGGGTCCTCGAGGGTCGCGCGCCACTCGTCGGCGTAGCCCTCGACGTGCTCGACGACGATCGCGTCGAGCTCGGCGCCGATGCCGAGCGAGTCCTCGACGACGACGCGCCGCAGCTCCTCGATGCCGCCCGGGTAGTCCGCCACCCACGGCGCGGTGCGCTGGAGCCGGTCGCCGGTCTGGATGTAGTGGGCGAGGAAGCGGTCGATGACCTGGACGAGCCGGTCGTCGTCGAGGTCCTCGGCGAGGAGCTCGGCGTGACGCGGGGTGAAGCCCCCGTTGCCTCCGACGTAGACGTTCCAGCCCTTCTCCGTCGCGATGACGCCGACGTCCTTGCCGCGCGCCTCCGCGCACTCGCGGGCGCACCCGGAGACGCCGACCTTGAACTTGTGCGGCGTGCGCAGGCCGCGGTAGCGCAGCTCGAGCCGCACGCCCATGCCGACGGAGTCCTGGACGCCGAACCGGCACCACGCCTGCCCGACGCACGACTTCACCGCGCGCAGCGACTTGCCGTACGCCTGCCCGGACTCGAACCCGGCGTCGACGAGGCGGCGCCAGATCGCCGGCAGCTGGTCCATCCGGGCGCCGAACATGCCGATGCGCTGGGCGCCGGTGATGCGCGTGTAGAGCCCGAACTCCGCCGCGACCTGCCCGATGACGACGAGCTTCTCGGGGGTGATCTCCCCGCCGGGTACCCGCGGGACGACCGAGTACGTCCCGTCCTTCTGCATGTTCGCGAGGAGGTGGTCGTTGGTGTCCTGCAGGGCGGAGAGCTCGCGCTCCAGCACGTGCCCGGCGCCGACCGAGGACAGGATCGAGGCGACGACCGGCTTGCAGATCGCGCACCCGCGCCCGGTGCCGTGGGCGGCGACGATCTCGGTGAACGTCCGCAGGCCGCCGTCGCGCACGAGCGCGTACAGGTCCGCGCGCGGCATCGCGAAGTGCTCGCACATGGCGCGCGAGACGGTGATGCCGGCCTTCTCGAGGGTCCCGTTGACGATCTTCGTCAGGAGGGGGACGCACGACCCGCACACGGTGCCGGCCTTCGTGCACGCCTTCACCGCGCCGACGGTCGTGCAGCCGTGGTCGGTCACTGCCGCGCGGACGGTCCCGGCCGAGACGTTCGCGCACGAGCAGACGACGACGTCGTCGGGCACGTCGCCGCCCGGCGCCGGCGCGGCTCCCTCGGTCGCCAGGAACGCCGACGGGTCCGCGCCGAGAGGGCGGCCGAGCAGCGGGCGCAGCGACGCGTACAGGCTCGCGTCGCCGACGAAGACGCCGCCCAGGAGCGTGCGCGCGTCGTCGGAGACGACGATCTTGCGGTAGGTCCGCGCGACGGGGTCCGCGAGCGTGACCTCGAGCGCCCCGGGGGTGAGCGCGAAGACGTCGCCGAAGCTCGCGGCCTCGGCGTCGACGCCCTTGAGCTTGGTGCCCTCGGGCGCCGGCCGGTAGGTGCGGGTGCCGCCGAGCAGCTGGTCGGCGACGACGTCGGCCATGAGGTTGCCGGGAGCGACCAGACCCACGCACTCGCCCTCGAAGGACGCGCACTCCCCGATGGCCCAGACCGCGGGGTCCGACGTGCGGCACGTCGGACCGACGACGACGCCGCCACGCTCGCCGATCGCCAGGCCGCTCTCGCGGGCGAGGCGGTCCCGGGGGCGGATGCCGGTCGAGAAGATGACGACGTCCGCAGCCAGGCTCTCGCCGGACGACAGGTCGAGCGTGGCCACCGACCCGTCGGGACCGGCCCCGAGGCGGGTCGCCGCCGTCCCGGTACGCACCTCCATGCCGAGGCCCGTGACGAGGACGCGCAGGGCCTCGCCGCCGCCGTCGTCGAGCTGGACGTTCATGAGCCGGTCGGCGAACTCCACGACGGTCGGGGCCGCACCGAGCGTCTGCAGCGCGGCCGCCGCCTCCAGCCCGAGGACGCCGCCGCCCACGACGGCACCGCACAGGGGCCGCCCGAGCTGCTCGCGGCGCCGGCCGACCCAGTCCTGGATCGCCGTGACGTCGGCCATCGTCCGGTAGCTGAAGACGCCGGGCAGGTCGGTCCCCTCCGTCCGCGGGGTCCACGCCCACGAGCCGGTGGCCAGGACCAGGGTGTCGTACGGCTCGACGCGGCCGGAGCGGGTCGTGACGGTCTGGGCGTCGCGGTCGAGGCGCTCGACGCGGTCCCCGGTCACCAGCTGCACCCGCGGGTCGTCCCAGACGGCCGGCTCCATGGCCAGCGCCTGCGCGTCGCGGCCCGAGAAGAACTCGGAGAGGTGGACGCGGTCGTAGGGCAGGCCGGGCTCGTCCCCCAGGACGGTGAGCTGCCACGCGCCGTCGGGCGAGCGGGTGGTGAGCTGGTCGGTGAGGCGGTGCGCGACCATGCCGGCTCCGACGACGACGATCCGGCCGAGGGCCCTGGCGGTCATGGTGCGTTGCTCCCGAGGTGGTGGGTGGTGAGGGCGGTCGAGACCGCCGTGACGAGTTTTCCCGGCGCTCGACGTGAGAACTCGGGCCCTAGGGCCCGGACCCGCCGGCGTGTGCCGGCGGGCCCCGGCCCGGCGGCGACGCGTCAGCTGGGGTTGGGTGCGCCCGGGCGGGCGTAGTA
>NZ_JADDKQ010000024.1 GCF_016464425.1 Actinotalea solisilvae | reverse complement strand
GGGGCGCGCGCCGTCGTGCGTCAGCCGTACGGGTGGACCGTGAGCGTCCGGTCGCCGAGGCGGACGATGGCGCCCGCCGGGACGCGCAGGCGCTCCCCCGTGCCGCCCTGGACGGCGGTGCCGTCGGCGCCCACGACCCAGGTGCCGTTCGCGGAGCCGTTGTCGGCGATCCAGAAGCCCTGGTCGTCGATGCCGAACGCGGCGTGCGTCCGGCTCAGCGAGCGACCCGGGTCCTCGATCTCTATGACGTGGTCGCAGCGCTCACCGGCGGGCGCCTGCGGGCGCCGGCCCACGTAGCCGGGACCCGACACCGACATGGCCCGGCCGTCGTCGAGCGTGACGACGTACGACGACGCCGCGGCGGGCGGCGGGGGCGTCTCGCGCGGGGGCTCCGCGGTGGGCGCCGCCGAGGCCGGGGGCGGCGGAGGGCTCGCGGCCGCATCCGAGGTCGGCGCCACGTCCGGGACCCGCACCGCGTCCGGGGCCGATGCCGCGTCGGGCGCAGACGGCGGCGGGGGCACCGACGGGGCCGCGGGGGCGACGCCCGCAGCCGCAGGGGCAGCGCTCGCAGCCGTGCGGACGTCCCGCGTCGACCGCTCGGCGGCCGGAGGCGCCGGGACGGCGGGGACGGGCGGCGGCGGGGGCGTCGTCGTCGCCGCGGGGGTCGGCGGGGCCGGCACCGCGGGCACGGGCGGCGGCGGGGGCGTGGAGCTCGCCGCGGGCGACGACCCCGAGGGCACGGGCGGGGCCGGCGGCGCGAAGGGCGCGGACGGCGGGCCGGACGGACGGTCGGGCGCGACTCCCGCGTCGGGCGGCGGGGGCGGCGCCGGCACGTCGGCACCCGTGACGACGGGGCCCTGGAACGCCACGGGTGCCACCTCGCGCTGCAGCGCGCGGACGTCGACGACCACGGTGCCCGCGAGCTTGTCGTGCCACCCCTGCCGGCGGCCGGACGCGTCGAAGGCCGAGGACGCGAGGACGAGCCACTGCCCCACGCCCCCGACGAGGTGCCCGGCACCCAGGACGGCGGCGCGGGCGATCGAGCGCGCGAGGCCGGGCGCGTACGGGAGGTCGTCCTGCGCCGACCGGAGGCCGAGCAGCGACCCGCCCAGCGTGCGACCGCTGCGCGCCTCCCAGACGACGAGGCCCGCGGCGATCTCGAGCGCGACGAGGCCGGCGTAGACGAGACCGCCGGTGAACCACCAGACCGCGCCCGCGACGAGCGCGGTGGCCGCCGCGTCGATCGCGTAGGCGGCCACCCGGCGACCGGTCCCCGCGGGCTCGACGCCGTCGAACGCCGGGCCGAGGGCCCCGCCCACCGGGGCGGCGGTCGGCGCCGCGCTCACGGCGCGCCAGCGGTCGTCGGCCTCGACGACCTGGAGCGCCGCGGGCGGCGGGGGCGGCGCGCCGACGCCCGCCTGCCGGGAGCGCCGGTCCTTGGCCGGACGTCCGCCCCACTGCTGCCCGCCGCCGAGGTCGGGCGCGATCTCGCGCACCTGGAGCACCCCGCCGCAGCGGATGCAGAACGAGCTGCCGGGCGTGACCGGGGCGTGGCAGGTCGGGCAGAAGGTCCCCACGGGCGAGCTCACGTCCACCTCCGCACGTCGGGGCGCCGCGGTCCAGCCGCGCGGCGCCGACAGCGTAGCAACGGACCCTCAGGCCGACGTGACGAGCCGCAGCACCTCGACGACCCCCGCCGCGGTCAGGGCGGCGGGGAGCGCGAAGGCCGTCGAGAGGCCCTCGAGGGCGTCGGCGAGCCGGGAGAAGCCGACCGACCGCCACCCGCGTCCGATCGCGACGCTCAGCGCCGCGACCCCGAGGCCCAGGCCGATCGCGGCGCCCGTCGCGGCGGTCGCGACCGGACCGCCGCTCGCGGCGCCGAGCACGCCGAGCTCGAGCAGGAGCACGGCCGCCGAGACGCGCGGCGCCCACCGCACGAGCGCGCCCCGCGTCGTGCGCGGCTGGAGGTCGAGGGAGAGGACGACGAGCAGGAGGGCCACCAGCGCCGCCCAGCCGGTGAGGCCGCCGGGCTCGGCCGCGGCGAGCACCATCGGCGCCGTGACCGGCGGGACCAGCGAGACGAGCACCGTGCCGGCGTCGCGCCGTCGCTCGGCGCTGCGCACGGTCCGCCCGACGGCGCGCGGGTTCACGGGCCCGAGCGGCTCCGGGACGGGGGCCCGCACGGTCCCCGCGGTGCTCGCGACCTGCGCCACGTCGATGAGCTGCTCGTCGGGCACGTCGACGGCGAGCGCGGGCAGCGCGCGCAGCAGGAGGGGTACGGCGCCGAGCGCGGTCGCGGCCGCGAGGACCGAGGGCAGGCCCAGCAGCAGCACGGTCGCGCAGACCGCTGCCGCCCCGCCGAGGAGCACGAGCAGGATGCCGGCGTGGTCCGCGGCGTCGTCGCGCGCGCGGCGCGTCGCGGCCCACCGCGCCGCCGTGAGCACGGTCGCGCCGACGAGCGCGGCGACCACGAGGAGCTGGCCCGCGGCCGCGAGGCCGGGGTCGACGGTCACCGCACCGGCCGCGGCACCGGTGAGGGCGACGACGGCGGTGGGCCACAGCGACCCGTCCGCGCCCGGACGCCGTCGCAGCACGGCGAGCGCGAGGCCCGCGAGCGCGAGCACGCCCGCGAGGGTCCACCGGTCGACAGCCGCCAGCGGCGCCGACCCGCCCTGCGTGCCGAGCGCGACCGTCGCGACCACGACGACCGCCCCGGCGCCCGCCGCGCCGAGCCACCAGGGCGACGCCGTCGGCCGCGAGACCGCCGGGTCGCTCACCTCGTGACCGCCGCGCGCGACGCGCACCACGCGGGGGCGCGTGAGGACGTGGAGCACCGCGCCGTCGGCGAGCTGGTCGCCCGTCGTCGCGTAGGGGTCGAGCTGCTGCCCTGCCGAGTCGACGACGGTGAGCGTGGGGTCCGCGAGGTCGGCGCCCGCGGCGCGCAGCAGGTCGTAGACCGTCGCGCCGGGGGGCATGGCGACGTCGAGGGAGCGGTCACCCAGGCGCAGGCCCACGTAGGACCGGGCGGGTGATCTCACTCGGTCTCCCCTTGAGCGGTCGGCGCACGTCCGGACGCGCTCATATTAGGGTGTGCGCCGGGCGCCGCGGCCCCGCAGCCACCCACCTGGCAGCACGAGGGAGAGCCCGACGAGATGACAGCAGCGCCCGTCGGCGGTCCGAGCAGCACCCGCATCGCGCCGCCCGCCGTGCCCAGCGGTCGCATCCAGGTCCTCCCCCCGCCGGAGATCACGCCGAACGACGGCATCAGCGGCATGCTGACGACCCTCATCCCCATGCTCGGGTCGGCCGGCAGCATCGTCTTCGTCGCCCTGTCCAGCCCGGGCCCCCGGGGCATGATCGCGGCGGGCATGTTCCTCGTCGCCTCGCTCGGCTTCGTCGGCGTCAACGGGTGGCGCCAGCGCTCGCAGCACCAGGCCACCGTCGTCGGCGCGCGGCGCGAGTACCTCGCCTACCTCGGCGAGCTGCGCGACACCGTCCGCCAGGCCGCGCGCGCCCAGCGCCGCCGGGCCCACTGGGACAACCCCGACCCGACGGCGCTCGCCGTCGTGGCCGAGGAGCGCTCGCGCGTGTGGGAGCGCCAGCCCGACCACGAGGACTTCCTGCGCGCCCGCGTCGGGCTCGCGGACCAGCCGCTGTGCCTCACGCTCGACGCGCCCGAGACGGCGCCCCTCGCCCAGCTCGACCCGGTCGCCGCGTCGGCCGCGCACCGCTTCATGGTCACCCACCAGACCCAGCACGACGTGCCCGTGGCCGTCGACGTGCGCTCGGTCGCGCGCGTGGAGATCACCGGCGACGAGGACGACGTCCGCGGGCTCGCGCGCGCGCTGGTCAGCCACCTGGCGGCCTTCCACTCGCCCGAGCACCTGCGGATCGCGGTGATCGCGGCGCCGTCGGCGCTCCCCGACTGGGACTGGGCCAAGTGGCTGCCGCACACCCACAGCACCCGCGTGCGCGACGCCGTCGGCCCCGCGCGCATGATCGGCGCGTCGCTGGGCGAGATCGAGGACCTGCTCCCCGAGGGTCTGCCGGACCGCCCTCGCTTCGGCCAGAACGAGCAGCCGCTCCTGCCCCACCTGCTCGTCGTGGTCGACGGCGGCGACGTCCCGGCGGGCAACGCGGTGCTCACGTCCGACGGCGTCATGGGCGTCACCCTGCTCGACCTGCCCGAGCGCTGGGACGACCTCAGCGACCCCCGCACGCTACGGCTCATGCTCGGCACGCGCCGGGCGGGCTCGCGGGCGCGCCTCCCGCTCGAGGTGCTGCACCTCGGGCGCGTGCCGCTCGCGGCGGCCGCCGACCAGATGTCCCCCGCCGACGCCGAGGCCGCCGCCCGCCGCCTCACGCCGCTGTTCCTCGAGTCCGGCCCGCGGCAGGAGGAGGGTCCGGCCGTGTCGGCCGAGCTCGTCGACCTCCTGGGCATCGGCGACGTCCGGGACTTCGACCCCGCCGTGCACTGGCGTCCCCGGCTGCAGCGCGACCGCCTGCGCGTGCCGATCGGCCTCACCACGCAGGGCCAGCCGATCGCCCTCGACATCAAGGAGTCCGCGCAGCAGGGCATGGGGCCCCACGGCCTCATCATCGGCGCGACCGGCTCGGGCAAGTCCGAGGTGCTGCGCACCCTCGTGCTCGCGCTCGCGCTCACCCACTCCTCGGAGGACCTCAACTTCGTCCTCGTGGACTTCAAGGGCGGCGCGACGTTCGCGGGCATGGCCGACATGCCGCACGTCTCGGCGATCATCACCAACCTCGGCGAGGAGCTCACGCTCGTCGACCGCATGCAGGACGCGCTCCAGGGCGAGATGACGCGCCGCCAGGAGCTGCTGCGCGCGTCGGGCAACTTCGCCAACGTCACGGACTACGAGAAGGCCCGGGCGAACGGTCGCACGGACCTGGAACCGCTGCCCGCGCTGCTCATCGTCGCGGACGAGTTCTCCGAGCTGCTCTCGGCCAAGCCCGAGTTCGTCGACCTCTTCGTCGCGATCGGCCGCCTGGGCCGCTCGCTGCAGATGCACCTGCTGCTCTCGTCGCAGCGCCTCGAGGAGGGGCGCCTGCGCGGCCTCGAGTCGCACCTGTCCTACCGGATCGGCCTGCGCACGTTCTCGGCCGCCGAGTCGCGCACCGTGCTCGGCGTGCCGGACGCGTACACGCTCCCGCCCGTGCCCGGCATGGGCTACCTCAAGCCCGACACGACGACGATGATCCAGTTCCGCGCGTCCTACGTGTCCGGGCCGCCGAAGGGCAGCCGGCGCCGCGCGGCCCGCCCGGGCGCGTCCGGCCGCACGGGCGACGAGCGCATCGAGCTCTTCACCGCGGCGCCCGTGCGCAGCGACGCGCCGCAGCTCGAGGAGGCGCCCGTCGTCGACCTCGGGGAGCCCGCCGAGACGCGCGCGACCTTCGACATCGCCGTCCAGCGCATGGCGGGCAAGGGGCGCCCCGCGCACCGGGTGTGGCTCGAGCCGCTCGTCGTGCCGCACACGTTCGACCAGCTCATGCCCGACCTCGCACCGGACCCCGAGCTCGGCCTGGTCTCGGCGGGCTGGCGCGGCGCGGGCGACCTCGTCGTGCCGCTCGGCATCGTCGACCGGCCGCTCGAGCAGCGCCGCGAGAACCTCACGCTCTCGCTCGGCGGCGCCGCGGGCCACATGGCGATCGTCGGCGGCCCGCGCACGGGCAAGAGCACGGCCGCGCGCTCGGTCGTCACCGCGCTCGCGCTCACCCGCACGCCGCTCGAGGTGCAGTTCTACGTCCTCGACTTCGGCGGCGGCACGTTCAGCCCGCTGACGCGGCTCGCCCACGTCGCGGGCGTCGCGAGCCGCGCCGAGCCCGACGTCGTGCGGCGCATCGTCGCCGAGATCGACGGCATCGTCGACGCACGCGAGCTGTACTTCCGCCAGAACGGCATCGACTCGATCGAGACCTACCGGCAGCGCCGCGCGCAGGGCCGGGCCGACGACGGCTACGGCGACATCTTCCTCGTCGTCGACGGGTGGTCGACGATCCGGGCGGAGTTCGACGAGCTCGAGGCCGAGATCCAGACCCTCGCGGGCCGCGGCCTGACGTTCGGCCTGCACCTCGTGGCGACCGCGAACCGCTGGATGGACTTCCGGACGCAGGTCAAGGACGTCTTCGGGACCAAGCTCGAGCTGCGCCTCGGCGACCCCATGGACTCCGACATCGACCGCCGCGTCGCGGTCAACGTGCCGAAGGACCGCCCGGGCCGCGGCATCACGACCACGCGCCACCACGTGCTCACCGCGCTCCCCCGCCTCGACGGCGACGGCGACGCGAGCACCCTCGGCACGGGCGTCGACCACCTCGTCGAGACGGTCAACGCCGCCTGGACCGGCCCGACCGGGCCGAAGCTGCGCCTGCTGCCCGAGCGCGTCGCCCTCGCCGAGGTCCGCGCCTCGTCGGCGTCGGGCCGCGGCGCGGACGACCGCCACATCCTGCTGGGCATCGACGAGGCCGCGCTCGCCCCCGTCGGCATCGACCCGCGCGAGGAGTCGCACCTCTACGCGTTCGGCGACGGCGGCTCGGGCAAGTCCGCGCTGCTGCGCGGCGTGGCGTCCGAGGTGCAGCGCCTGTGGACGCCGGCGCAGGCCCAGATCTTCGCGATCGACTTCCGGCGCTCGCTGCTCGGCGAGATCCCCGACGAGTACCTCGCCGGCTACCTCACGACGCAGGACCAGGCGACGGGCGAGATCGCCGGCCTCGCGGACTACCTCAAGGGGCGCCTGCCCGGGCCGGACGTCACGCCCGAGCAGCTGCGCGCGCGGTCGTGGTGGTCGGGTGCCGAGGTCTTCGTCCTCGTCGACGACTACGACCTCGTGTCGACCTCGACGGGCAACCCGCTGACGCCTCTCGTCCCGCTGCTCGCCCAGGCGGGAGACGTCGGCCTGCACCTCGTCCTCACGCGGCGCACGGGTGGCGCGAGCCGGTCGATGTACGAGCCCGTCCTCCAGTCGCTGCGCGACCTCGCCGCGCCGGGGCTCGTCCTCTCGGGCAGCCCGGACGAGGGCGCGCTCATCGGCGGCGCCAAGCCCGTCCCCGGCCCGCCCGGGCGCGGCCAGCTCGTCACGCGCGACGACGGCCGGCAGGTCGTCCAGCTCGCCTTCACCGAGCCGACGCTCTGACGCGCGGCCCGGAGCCGCGCCCTGGCGTCCGGCGACGGGCCGGCCCCTGAGCGACCCGGCGCCGTGCGCTCACGCGCACTCGTAGACGACCTGCACCGCGTCGGCGCGGAGGCGCAGCTGCCACTCCCCGTCCGGGCCCTGGATCGCGTAGAGCGCGTGCGCCGCGAGGAACTCCTCGTCGGTCGGGTAGGGGTAGACGTCCGCGCCGTAGAGCATGTCGGGCGCGCCCTCCGGCATCCCGAACGACGTCTGCTCCTGCCACGCGCGCACCGCCCGGGACACCGCGTTCCCGCCGGCGACGGGGACGTGCACGCGGTGCCCGCCCGGCGTGGTCCCGGCCGCACGCCAGTCGGCGTCGACGTGCCGCTCCTCGACCGAGAACGAGCCGGCGAAGCACGCGCCGCCGCTCGGCGCGACGCTCTGCACCCACGCCTCGCCGGCGAGGGGGCGGTCGACGCCGTCGTCCCAGCGGATGTGCTCGAACTCGCCGCTCGGCGCGTCGTCCGGCGAGATCTCGATCGTCGTGCCGAAGGGCGTCCGGATCGCGTACCGGACGTCCGACAGCCCCGGCACCTCGCCGTCCGCGGTGAGCCGGACGACCTCGGCGGCCCCGAGGTCGGCGACGACCTGGCTGGTCCCGCCCAGGCCGTAGTACCCGCGCGCGTCGCCGAACAGCTCGTGGGGGTAGAAGCTCCCCGAGGTGGTGGCCGTGGTGGTCAGGACCCACCCCTCGGCCAGCTCGATCGCGCGCGGCAGCGTCAGCGTGTCGTAGAACGTCGCGTCGTCGCGCACGAAGCCGTCGCGCCGCAGGTTGTCCCCGATGCACGGGTCCGAGGTGCGCGCGCTCGGGCAGACGATCGCGCGCGGGCCCGCGGCGTCGACCTCGTAGAGCACCCCCGGGACGCCCATGATGCCCACGAAGTCCTGCGCCGCCTCGGCGTCGTCGACGACCAGGACGATCGTCGCGTCGCCGCGGCTCCCCACCCGCCACGCGCTCGACCAGGGGTCGGGCGACAGCACCGCCTCCATCTCGGGCGCGCGCTCGGGCGTCTGCCACACCTCGCCCGTCCGGGGCACCGCCTGGCGCGCCAGCACCGTCGCGTCGTCGGGGTCGTCGCGCACCACGGGTCCCGGGTCCACGACGGGCGGGGGCACGGTCGCGCTGGGCGACGGGTCCGGCGTCGGCGTCGGGGAGGGCTGCGTCGTCTCGACCGGGGTCGGCGTCGACACGGTCGGCGCGGGCGGCGGGTCCTGGGCGGCGACCGCCCACGACGCGGCACACACGACGACCACGACGGCGAGCCCGCCCGCGGCCTCGCGCAGGTGGCGCACCGTGCGCCGTCGCCGCGTGCCCGCGTGCAGTCGTCCGGCGAGCGCGTCGCCCGCGGCCGGCACGGTCCCCTCGAGCTCGTCCTCGGCCTGCGTCAGCAGCGTCGTCAGGTCAGCGCTCACCGTGCACCTCCTCCACCCACATGTGCTCGACGGTCGTGGCCGGTGCGCCGGCCGGGTCGTCGGGCGCCCCGGCCGACGCCCCGAGCGCGGCGGCCAGCCGCGCGATGCCGTCCGCGGTGTACCGCTTGACGGCCCCCGTGCTCAGGCCGAGCAGGGACGCCGTCTCCTGGACGGACAGGTCGTCCATCTGCCTCAGCACGACGCAGGCGCGCTCGCGCGGGCTCAGGGTCGCGAGCGCCCGGAGCACGTCGGCGCCCGGCCCGCGCTCCTCGACGACGACGACCGGCGTGGGCAGCGCCCCCACCCGTCCCGCCGCGCGCTCCTCGCGCACCGAGCGGCGCGACGCGTCGACCGCGCGGGAGACGATCGCGCGCCGCACGTACGCCTCGGCCTGCTGGACCGACCCGAAGCGCGCGCGTCCTGAGAAGGACGAGATCAGCGCCTCCTGGACCAGGTCCTGGGCGTCGGCGCGCGAGCGCGCGACGAGCATCGCGTGCGCCACCAGGCGCGGGTAGCGCTCACGCACCACCTGCTCCAGGAGCGTCTCCCACGGTCGTGGCACCGGTCCTCCTCCGTCGTCCTGCACAGACAACGTCGGCGGGGGCCGTCGCGGTTGGGGTCGCGCCTCAGCCGGCGCGCCCGCTCACCGGACGGCGCCTGCGCTCACTCGACCACACCCTGCCGCGTGGGCTTCGGCCGCGACGCGGCCCTCGCCGCGCGACGCGCCTCGCGCTCGGCCCGGCGCCGCGCACGCAGCGAGCGCGTCGAGTAGCGCGCGCGCAGGCGCTGGCCCCCCGGGACGGCTGCCTGCATCGCGCGCACCGTCGCGTCCACCTGCGCCCAGTAGGCCTCGACCTGCTGCGGGGTCGGCTCGCCCGGCCCGAAGACGATCGCGTCCGCGCCCGCGGCGAGGCCCGCGACCGGGCCGCCGACGCCCGCCGCGCGGCGGCCGCGCAGGTCGGCGGGCGCCGCGTCCTTGCCGGTGGCGGCGAAGGCGGTCGCCAGGTGCACCGCGGTCTCGCGCCGCGTCGCGAGGTCCGGCGGCGGCCGGCGCAGGTCCCTCGCCTCGTCGAGGACCTCCTCCCAGCCCCCGACGACGCGGCCCACCGGCGGGCCCTCCGTGCGCCGGCGCGACCGGCGCCGCCCCTTGGCGACGGCGATGACGACGAAGGGCGCGAGCAGGAGCAGGGTCGGGACGAGGACCGAGCCGGCGAGGACGAGCACGGGCAGCCACAGGTTCGGCGGCGGCGGGACGTCGAGCGGCGAGTCGGTGCGCGGCTGCTCGGTGTCGTCGTCGGGCGGCGTCACCGGGTCCTGCGGCGGGGGCGGCGGCTGGACGACCTGGGGCTGCGGCTCCGACTGCTCCTGCGGCGTGTCCTCGCGCGGGGTCTTGGACTCGTCGGGCGTCGGGAAGAACGGCACCCAGCCGTGGCCCGCGAAGCTGATCTCGACCCAGGCCTGGATGTCGGCGCCCGTGATCGTCACGGGCTCCCCGGCGGCGGGCGCGCCCTCGTCCGCGGACGCCCCGTCCCCCGCGCCGTCCTCGCCGTCCGCGTCGCCGCCGCCCGGCACGAAGCCCAGCACGACGCGCGCGGGGAGCCCCATCTGGCGCGCCATGAGGGCCATCGCCGAGGCGTACTGCTCGCCGTCGCCGACCATGAGGTCGTCGGTGAGGAGGGTGGTGACGCGGTCCGCGCCGTGCCCGGAGAGCGACGGGTAGTCGCCGGACTCCGTGATCCCGTGGCTGAACCAGCCGCGCTCGACGAGGCCCTGCTCGAGCGTGCGCGCGATGAGGACCGGGGACGACGCCGTGCCGGCGAGCTCGCCCGCGAAGAGCGGGACCGCCTCGGGGACCGCCTGCGGCTCGGGCAGCCGCACGGAGCCGACGGACGCCGAGCCGATCTCCTCGTCCTCGGGCACGGAGGGCACGACCACCTCGGCCGTCCACCGCGTCCCGGCCGGGATGCCGTCGGCGAGCACCGCCGTGCCGGTCGCGTCGTTGTAGCGCAGGTCGCCGGACAGCTCGAGCGCGTCGGGCCCCTGGAAGTCGAACCGCTCGCTGTACCCGACGGTCGGCAGCCACACCGACGGGAGCTGGTGCACCTCGACCTCGACCTCGGTCCGCTCGCCGCGCACCGACGTCGTGATCGTCTCGCCGACGCGGCGGAACTGGCCCGAGCCCTCGGCCGACTCGGACCCCGCGACGTTCCACACGACGCCGTCGAACGCGTCCATGGTCGCCAGCCGCACGGGCGTGCCCGCGGGCAGGCCCGTGACCGTGACGAGGTCGGTGTCCTCCCACTCCTTGACGAACTCCCGGAAGCCCGACAGCGGGCTCGGGTGGTCCTCGGGGTCGAACGGCGGGACGAGCTCGTCGCGCAGCACGAACCGCGGGCGGTCCTGCCCCAGGAGCGGGCCGGCGAGCGCGCCGCTCGCGACGACCACCGCGGCCATGACGGCGAGCGAGACGAGGCGGCGCGGCGCGAGCGTGCCGCGACGGTGGGCGACCCACGGCGCGAGCAGCAGCACCAGGGCGACGCCGGCCGCCACGGGCGCCACCGTCTGCTTGGTGCCGAGCAGGACGGCGAGGCCGAGCACGAGGAGCGGCGCGAGGGCGGCCCACGCGCCCTGCCGAGGGCTCGTCCGGCGCGCGACGCCCACGCCGAGCGCGGTCGCGGCGAAGCCGAGCAGGTAGGGCGCGACGAGCAGGTTGCCGCTGCCGCCGAGCGACGGGTCGAGCGTGAGCACCTGCTTCCAGACCGTGACCGCGCCGCTGAGCAGCAGGACCAGCGAGTCGACCGACGGCACGACCCCGAGGACGGTCGTCGTCGGGGCGGCGAGCGCGCCGCCCGCGAGCAGGTAGACGGTGATGGCGACCCCGGCCGTGACCAGCACGCCCCAGCGGCGGCCGGCCGCGACGAGCGCGGTGCCGGAGCCGAGCAGGACGCCGCCCACGATGGGCGGCAGCGCCGCGCGCAGCCCGTAGACGGGGACGAGCGGCAGCAGCGCGAGCGCCGTCGTGAGCGCGATCACCGCGGCGTCGACGAGGGGGTGGGTGCCCTGCCGCCGCAGCGCCCGCGCGCGCGGCTCGGCCGGGCGCGAGCGCTCGCGGCGCGGCGCGGGGGCCTCGAGGGTCGCGGTCATCCGGCCACCACCCGGCGGAGCACGCGCGGCAGCTCGGCGAGCGACCCCACCTGCGCGAGGGACAGCGCGCCGTGCGAGAGCACCTCGACGTCGCCGCCGCGCGCGCACGACAGCACGAGCGTCCGCACGCCCACGGGGATGTGGACCGCGGAGGCCCGCAGCTCGCCGCGGGTGGGCACCGAGCCGGTCACGAGGATGGCGACCGAGGCGTCGGCGGCCTCGCGCGCGACCCACTGCGCGAGCCGGTCGCTGCCGCGGCCCTCGCCCGACGCCTCGAGGCCCGAGCAGTCGTCGAGCAGGCGGGGCGGGTTCTCGGTGCGCAGGGCGCCCACGCCGGCGAGCACCGTGAGGTCACGCTCGTCGCGCAGGGCCTGCACGCCGATGGAGGCCGCGGCCGCGACCGCGAGCTCGAACTCCTCGGCGCTCGCGTAGTCGGCGGTCGACGTCGAGAGCGCGATCGCGGTGTGGGTCCGCCGCGTGTCCTCGAACTGGCGGACCATGAGCGTGCCGATGCGCGCCGACGTCTTCCAGTGGATGTGGCGGCGGTCGTCGCCCGGGACGTAGTCGCGCAGGGCGTGGAAGGACATGTCCGAGTCCGAGACCACGCGCGTCGCCTGGCCCTCGAGGTCGCGCAGCACGCCGGACGCCGCGCCCGCGAGCGAGACGAGCTCGGGGTGGACGTACAGGTCGACCGGGTCGGTCCAGCGCACGCGGCGCCGCATGAGCCCGAGCGGGTCGCCGCGCACGGACCGCACCGGCCCGACGACGACGACGGCGCGCCGCGTCGTCGGGATCGCGAACACGTCCTCGTGGACGGCGTCCGGTCCCAGCGAGGGCAGGTGGAAGTCGGCCGCGCCCCGGCCGACCGGCAGCTCGATCTGGGCCGGCAGCAGCCGGCGTCGGGACGTGTTGCGCACGACGAGCCGCCCGACGGCGCGCTTGCCCACGGTCACGCGGTTGTCCGAGAGCTCGAGCTCGACGGCGTAGGTGGACCGGCCGAGCGTGAGGAGGATCGAGACCGCGACGGCCGCGGCGAGCGCCGTCGCGACCACGGTGAGCTCGACCCAGCCCAGCCACCAGCCGCCGACGCCCAGCACGACGGCGCACGCGAGCGCCGCCCAGCCGAGCGGCGAGACGGGGTGCAGGGCGCGGGCGACGAGGCGCCCGACGGGTCGGAGCAGGCGCACGTCAGACCCGGGCCGCCGGCGGGGGCGTCTCGGCGAGGATCCGGCCGACGACCTGCGTCGAGGTCACGCCCGCGAACTCCGCCTCGGTGTCGAGGATGACGCGGTGGGCGAGGACCGGCTCCGCGAGGAGCTTGACGTCGTCGGGGATGACGTAGGTCCGGCCCTGCGACGCGGCCCACACCTTGCCGCACCGGACGAGCGCGAGGGACCCGCGCATGCTCGCGCCCAGCGCGGTCTGGGCGTCGTCCCGCGTGGCCTGCGTGAGGCGCGCGACGTAGTCGAGCACGGCCGCGTCCGTGTGCACGGTCGAGGCGAGCTGGGCCATCTCGCCCACGGCACTCGTGGTGATCTTGGCGGTGAGGTGCGCCGTGCGGTCGCGCTCGGCCGAGCCGGCGAGGATCTCGACGGTCGAGTCGTGGTCGGGGTAGCCGAGCGACGTCTTCATGAGGAAGCGGTCGAGCTGCGCCTCGGGCAGCCGGTAGGTGCCCGCCTGCTCGATCGGGTTCTGCGTCGCGATGACCATGAACGGGCGCCCGACCGAGTGCGACACCTTGTCCACCGTGACGCGCGACTCCTCCATGACCTCGAGCAGCGCCGACTGCGTCTTGGGCGACGCCCGGTTGATCTCGTCGGCGAGCACGACCGAGGCGAACACGGGGCCCTGGTGGAACTCGAACCGGTGCGTGTTCTGGTCGTAGATCGTCACGCCCGTGACGTCCGAGGGCAGCAGGTCCGGGGTGAACTGGATCCGGCTGTGCGTGCCCTGGACGGTCGCCGCGAGCGCCTTGGCGAGCATCGTCTTGCCCGTGCCGGGCGCGTCCTCGAGGAGCAGGTGGCCCTCGGCGAGCATGCAGGTCAGGGCGAGGCGGACCGCGTGGTCCTTGCCCAGGACCGCCTGGCCCACGTTGGCGACCAGGGCGTCGAAGGTCTCGGCGAACCAGGCGCTCTGCTCGGGGCTCATCGTCACGTGCGTCTCCTCCTCGGGGTGGTGCGGGTCGGTGGGCCGCTGCGGGGCGGGCCGGGGTCGGGCGGTGGTGCGCCGGGCGCTGTGCCGACGTCAGCCGGCGTCAGCCGGCGTCAGCCGCCGCCGGCGGGCGGCGGGGGCGGGGGTGGCACCGGGACGTTGCGCTCGACGGTCACCTCGCCGCTCACGCCGATCTCGTTGACGGCGCGGAGCAGCACCTGGACGCGGCCGCCGCGCTGCTGGACGGTGTCCGGGATCGTGAACGCGCCGGCGTTGAGGGCCTCGGCGCAGTCGCCCCAGCCGGTCCAGTCCCCGTACTCGATCCGGTCGGGGTTCTGGGGACGCGGGTCGGCGTACCCGGTGCGGTAGGACACCTGGTAGCAGACCGTCCGGTTGCCCGTGCTGCTGGGCGCCTGCCACGACACCGAGAACCGCGTCGGCGCCGCGTCCTGGTCGAAGCCGATGCCGGCCTGCCGGGGCTCGGTCGGCGGGGTGTAGACCTCCGACCAGGCGGTGTTCGTCGGCTGGCCGCAGCCCTCGGAGTTGCAGGCCCGGACGGCGAACGCGTGCGAGCCGGCGCTCAGCCCGTCGACCCGGTAGCCGACGTGGCTGCGCCAGGCGGCGCCGTCCACCTGGAGCTCGAACCTGCCGTCGTTGCCGCCGGCCCAGTCCGGGTCGGCGAACTGCAGGCGCACGGCGCCGTCGCCGTCGGGCGCGGCGCTGAGCGTGCCCGGGGCGGAGGGGACCGTCGCGTACGGCACCTCGAGCTCGCCGGACCACGGCCCCCAGTCGGCCTTGTTCCGGGCGCGCACCTGGAAGTAGTACGTGCCGGGCCCGGCCGGGTCGACGACGTGGACGTTGCGCCCCGTCGGCGCCCGGACCTCGCCCCGGTTGACCCGGATCTCGTACTGCGCGATCGCGTCGCCGTTGCTCGCCGGGTCGTCCCAGTACACCTCGAGGCGCCCGCCGCCGAAGATCGTCTGGCCGAACCGCTGCGCGCGGAGCACGGGCGCGTCCGGCGGGGCCGCCGGCACCTGGGCCGCCGACGGCGCGCTCCAGTCACCCGGCTCGGGCGCGAGGTTCACGGCGCGCACGCGCACCGTGTACGCGGTCCCGTTCGCCAGGCCCTGGAACGTGTACGACGTCGCCGGCGTCGAGACGGTCGCCACGCCCGAGGGCGGGGCGGGGCTGATCTCGAGGTCGTACTTGACGATCGGCGAGCCCGGGTTCTGCGGCGCGGTCCAGGCGACCGTGAGGGACGCGTTGCCCCACTGCGCCTGCGGCACCGCGGGCGCGAACGGCTTCGCGTCCGGGCGTGCCGGGGGCGACGGCGGGCTGGGGTCGGACCAGTTGACCGCGTTCTTCGCCATGACCGTGAACGTGTACTCGACGTTGTTCGTGAGGTTGCCCACGGTGCACGTCGTGCTCGCGCACTCGGTGACGACGTTGCCGGGCTGCGCCGTGAGGCGGTAGCCGGTGATGGGCTCGCCGTTGTTGGCGGGCGCGTCCCACGCGAGCACGACGGTGCGGTCGCGCACCTCGACGGTGCGCGGCGCCACGGGCTGCGACGGGCGGCCGCGGACGACGACCGTGATCCGTCCCTCGACCTCCCGGTCCGGGTCGCCCGTGGCGTCCCGGACGCGGTAGCGCGTGACCATCTGGCCGATGAAGCCGGCGGCCGGCCGCACGGTGACCTGCGAGCCCGAGACCGACGCCGTGCCGGCGCCGGGCGTCTCGACGACCGCGTCGACGACCGTGAGGAGCTGGTCGGGGAACGGGTTGAACGCGCCGTCGAGCACCGAGACCGTGGAGGCGCCGCCCTCGACGCCGTCGGGCACGAGGCGGTCGACGACGCGCGCGAGGGGTCGCGACGAGGCCGTGACCCGGAAGTCCACCTGACCCGCCACGGACGCGTCGACGCCGTAGCCGATCTGCAGGCCGACGCCGCCGATGGTGCCCTTGGGCACGGTCGGCGCGGCGCTCAGCGTCAGGACGGTGCCCGAGACGGTCGCCGTCACGCCGAGCGGCGGCTCGGACGTCGTCGTGTACGTGTACGTGACGGCGCCAGCCGCCGTGCCGACGGTCGACGTGAACGCGGTGAGGTCCACACGCGTCGACTCGCCCGGGGCCACCTCGAGCACCGACGGCGCGAACGTCGGCGGGTAGTCCTCCGCCGCGAGCACCGTGATGGGCAGCGTCATGACCTTGCGCCGCACGTCGAGGTCGCTCGACGTGCCGTCGGTGACCTCGAACGAGATCGACGCCGGACCCGCGTAGTCGCGCTGCGCGGTGTAGGTGAGCGTGCGCTCGTCGACGACGAGCGGGGTGCCGTCGGACTTCGTCGCCGTGACCGTCGCGACGTCCTCGATCCGCGGCGAGCGCCCGGGCGCCACCTGGATCTGCTCGTCCAGCACGATCCGCAGCGGCTCGCCGGCGACGACGCGCAGCTCGGGTGCGCCCGGCCGCGGGATCGGCGGGAAGTCGCCGAGCGCAGGCACCGTGATGAAGGCGAAGGCGTGGACGCCACCGGCCTGCGGGTTGGTGTTGGTGAGCACGTAGGGCAGCGTCTGCGCCGTCTCGCCGAGCGTGACGACGACCTCGCCGTCGACGACGGTCGCGACGTCCGCGGCGCTCGGGTGCACCGAGACCTCGAGGTCCGTCAGCGGTCCCGACGGGTTCTCCGCCTCGGCCATGACGTCGACGCGGACCTCGGTCTTGTTGATGGTGTCGGTCGCGGGCACGACGACGTCGCGCGCCTTGGGCGGCAGGATCGCCGCGTCGTCGCGCACGTCGACGGTGAGCACCGCGGTGCCGGCGCCGCCGCGCGCGTTGCGCGCGGTGTAGGAGATCTGCAGGACGCCGACCTGGTCGGGCGTGCGCACGACGACGCGCCGGCCCTGCACCTCGGCGTCGACGTCGTCGGCCATGACGAGCTCGGGGTCGAGCACGAGCTCGCCGCCGCCCGTGTCGACGTCGTTGGCGAGCACGCGGACCTCGACCGTCTGCCCGGGGCGCACGGTCACGTCGTCGTTGCGGCTGACGACGTCGGCCGACGTCGTCGGCCGGGGCGCGATGCCGACCTGGACCGTGGCGACCGCGCGCTGGCCGACCCAGTCCTCGACGGCGTAGGTGAACGTGTCGGTGCCGGACTCGCCCGGGAGCGCCTCGTACTCGAGCCAGTCGGCGCCCTGGTCGACGATCCGGCCCTTGGTGGGCGCGCGGTCGACGCCCAGGAGCAGGACACCGTCGCCGTCGGGGTCGATGCCCGTGAGCGGCACGTCGATGCGGACCGTCTCCGCCGCGAACACGCGGGCCGTGAGCGGCTGCGGGCGCGGCGGGGCCTTCGACGCCGCGTCGGACGCGTGGACGGTGACCGTGACGGTCGCGGCCGTGACGTTGTCCACCGCGTCGCGCACGTTGAACGTCGCGTGCGCCTCGAGCGGCCGGTCCGGGGCGCGGTAGCGCAGGGTGTCGCCCGAGACGAACAGGAGGCCCTCGCCCTCGCCGAGCGGCTCGGGCAGGTCGGGCAGGAGCTCGAGGGCGTCGCCGTCGGGGTCGTAGGCGCCCTCGAGCGCCGGGATGGTCACGACCCCGCCCGTGCGCACCGACACGCTGACGTTCGGCACCACCGGCGGCTGCTGCGTCACGGAGGCCGGCACGGGGAGCACGAGCACCTCGCCCGTGGCCTGCGCGGTGCCGTTGTGGATCGTGTACCGCACCGTCGCCGGGCCCTCGAGCACGCGCGTCGAGTCGATGCGCAGGAGGCGGTGCTCGAGCACCGCCACGCGCAGGCCCGTGGCCTCCGGGACCTCGACGGACTGCACGACGAGCACGCCTCCGCCGGGGTCGACGTCGTTGGCGAGCGGGTCGATCGTCACCTCGCCGCCGGGCGGCAGGAGCGCGCGGTCGAGCACCGCGACCGGCGGGGGCGTGACCTCGGGGCGCTCGCGGACGTCGATCCGCGCGACGCCCTCGACCTGCTGCGGCGACGCGGCCACGAGGAAGGTCACGTAGTAGACGCCCGCGTTGGGCGCGGTGAACGTGAAGGTGCCGGCCTCGAGGTCGCTCGCGAGGGTCGCCCCCTGGAGCTCCTCGACGCCCGCGAGGCGCACGGGCTCGCGCGACGAGCTGCGCACGCTGTCGAGCGGCCGGACGACGACCGGCTGGTCCACGTACGTCACGGCGTGCACCGGGTCGATGGTGGGCGCGACGGCGCCCGTGGGCCGCACGTCGACGAAGAGGGTGCCCTCGACCGTCTCGGTCCCGTCGGACACCTGCACCGCGACCGTCTGGCGGCCGAGGGAGCCGCCGTCGGACTGGAACGTCAGCTCGCCGTCCTGGCGCGTGCGCACCTGGCCGCCGCCGTCGGCCGCACCCCACGCGAGGATGAGGGGGTCGCCGTCCGGGTCGCGGAAGTCGGGCAGCACGTCGTAGGTGATCGAGCCGCCCTGCTCGACGGTGACGGAGCTGACGCGCACCTGCTCGGGGGCGCCGTTCTCGCCCGGGTCGCGCACCACGAGGCGCACCGTCGCGGTCGACGGCGCCGCCGTGCCGCGGCCGTCGTCGATCGTGTACGTGAACTCCGCCGTCCCGGTCGCCTCGGGCAGGGTCGTGAGCTGGAACGAGCGGCCGCCGTAGATCGGCACGACGACGCCGAAGTCCTCGGGCAGCGGGTCGAACTCGCTCACCGCGAGGATCCCGCAGTCGGACGAGGAGTCGTTGTCGATGACGGACAGGATCGTCGTGCGCCCCGGGCGCACGCCGTACTCGTCGTCCTCCGCGGTGGGCGCGGACGACTGCGCGGTGCACTCGGCCTGGAGGTTCTGCGTGCTGTCCCGGCTCTCCGACTGCTCGTCGTCCTGCTGCGTCTCCTCCTGCGGCTCGATGTCCTGCCAGTTCGGCTCGCGCAGCTCGGGGTCCTCGAGCGGGACCCACAGCCGGCCGTTGAGCGTGTCGTTGAGGACGACCACGTCGCGGTTCACCCGGAACACGAGCCGGTCGGTCGTCGTCATGCCCTCGAGGTCGAGGCGGCCCACCTCGCCGTCGCACACCTGGACGTAGCTGCCCGTGCCGCTCGCCCACGCGCCGTGGGCGCACGCGCCGACGCGGACGGGCGCGGCCGGGCGGCCCGTGCCGCCCGACTCGTGCTCGCGCACGTCGCCGCCGTCGAGCGGCACCTCGAGCAGCGCTGTCGGCGTGGCCACGAGGACGACGTCGGACCGGGGGCCGGGCTGCTGCAGCACGAGCTCGGAGCCGAGCTCGCCGAGGTCGGTCGAGCCCGACGGCGTGTGCACGGTGCGGCCCGAGAGCGCGACGAGCACGTCGCCGACGGCGGTGACCTGCTGGAACCCGCCCGAGGGCTCGCCCTGGAGCCGGCCGGCCTCGGCGCTCGTGACCTCGGTGTCGGTCACGGTGGCGCGGTGCAGCGTGCCGTCCCCCTCGGCCGCGAGCACGTCCCCGCCCCGGGCGACGACGGCCACGCCGCCGCCCCCGAGCTCGAGGTCCGGGTCCTGCGACTCGGTGCTCAGCGTGCCGAGCGTGGGCATAGTGCGCGCCCAGACGTCGCCGTCGGCGTTCACCGCGACGGTCCCGTCCGCCATGGTCACGCCCGAGCCGAAGGGCACCGTGACCTGGGCCGTGAGCGTGACGCTGGCCGCGTCCACGAGGGACGCCTTGCCGTTCTCGGTGAGCAGGACGTCGCCCTCGTCCTGGAGGACGTCGAACTCGAGCGCCTGCGTGACGAGCCCCGCGTTGAGCTCCTCGATCTGGGCGTTGTAGCGGCCGAGCTTGCGCTCGGAGGTGTTGGTGAGCCAGACCGAGCCGTCGTTGAGGTCGACCTGGGCGACGGGCACGCCGGGGTGCACGATCGCGAGCACGGCCACGGTGACGGGCACGGCGGAGGCGGCGACGGTGGTCAGCCACCGTCGCCGGGGCGAGCGCACCGACGTGCGCGCCGCGCTGCGGACCGTCCCGCTCACCTGCCGCTCACCCCTGTCCCCCTGCTGGTCGTCCCGCCGGCACCCGGCCGTCCCCCGCTCTCCCGGATCGCCCGGCCCACGCTGCTCATCCCTGCACGCACGCGACCGCCGGGTTGGTCGAGAAGCGGCCGTCCGTGCGCACGATCGACACCTCGATGCACAGCTGCTCGCCCGGGACGACCTCCGTGACGGTGACCGTCTCGGTGTCCACGAGCTCGAGCTGCGGCTCGGTGCCGGCGAGCGACAGCCCCCACAGGTAGCTGTCGCCCTCCTCCGGGTCCGGATTCTCCCAGGTGAAGACGGCCGCCCCGTCCCGCAGGGCGCCCTCGAGCTCCGCGGGCGCCGGGACGGCGCGGATGGCGGGCATCGACGGCGTCGGCGTCGCGGTGGGCTCGGGTTCGGCGTCGGGCCGGAAGGCGAGCAGCCCGCCGGCCACGAGCGCGCCGACGACGACGACGGCGCCCAGGGAACCGGCGACGACGCGTCCGGCGCGGCGCGGCGCCGGCTCGGGCTCGGGCTCGGGCGCCGCGGGTGCCTGCCAGTGCTCGGGGACGCCGGTCCCGCCGGTCGGTCCCTGCGGCGGGCCCGCCGCCGCGGCGGGGTCGGGCCGCCAGGGCTCGTCCGGGCCGGGGGCCGTGGCGCCGAGCGGGCCCGGCGGGGCCTGCCGGGGGAACTGGGGAGCGGGGCCGGGGATCCCCGCCACCACGGGCGCGCCGGACGTGGGCTGGGGGCTCGCGGGGCCGTCCGGGGAGACGCTCTGCACCGGCCGCAGGCGCGTGGCCTGCGCGTCGGCGGGGTCCTCGGCGTCGGCCGTCGGGGGCGCGACCTCCTCGGGCAGGTCGAGCGGGGTGAGCGGCAGCATGAGCTCCGCCTCGACCTGCTGCAGGGCGCGCGCGAACGCCAGCGCGCTGTGGTGACGGCGCTCGGGCGTGCGGTCCATGCCGCGGGCGAGGACGGCGTGGAGGCTCTCGGGGACGTCGCCGCGGCCCGTGGGCGCCAGGACGCCGCGCTCGATGCGCGCGATGAGGTCGGCCGCCGTGTTGGTGCCGTCGGCGACCTCGAAGGGCGACCGGCGCGCGAGGAGCGAGTAGATCGTGGCCGCGAGGGAGTAGACGTCGGCCCGGACGTCGCCGTGCGGCTCCTCGGCGAGCAGCTCGGGGGGCGACCACGGGATCGACATGCCGACGGCGCTGCCCTGGCTCCAGCCGGTCGTCGCCGCGATCCCGAAGTCGGTGAGCGCGGGCCAGCCGAAGTCCGTGATGAGCACGTTCGCGGGCTTGATGTCGCGGTGCAGGATGCCCGCGCGGTGAGCCGTCTCGACCGCGGACGCGAGGCGGATGCCGATGCGGAGCACCTCGGCGACGCCCATCCGCTCGGAGCGGTAGCGCTGGCCGAGGCCGGGGCGCGAGCAGTACTCCATGACCAGGAAGGGGCGCCCGTCGGCGGCGACGTCGGCCTGGTAGATCGTGACGATCGAGGGGTGGTGCGACAGCGTGGCCATGAGGTCGGCCTCGGTGCGGAACCGCGCGCGCACGTCGTCGCCGAGGTGGCTCGCCAGCAGCACCTTGACCGCGACCGAGCGGCGCGGCATCAGCTGCTGGTAGAGGAAGACGTCGGCGAAGCCGCCCATCCCCAGGAGCCGGACGGGCTCGTAGCCCGGGATGACGGGTGGTGTCGACGGCTCGCGCCGAGCTGTCACGTGCCGCGCTCCACGATGAAGGTCACGCCCTCGCCGAGGTCGACGACGACGCCGCCCTCGACGACGGTCGGCTCGCCCGGGTGCAGGCGCTGCGGGCCCTGGCCCTGGCGCAGCAGCAGAACGCCGTTGGTCGAGCGCAGGTCGGTGACGAGCACGTCCTCGCCGTCCATCCGGATCTCGCAGTGCGTGCGGGAGATGTCCTGGTTGGGGCTCGCGACCGTGACCAGGCGCGGGAGCTCGCTGTTGGAGACGCGCGAGACCTGCGGCGCGCGGCCGAGCAGCACGGGCCGGTTGAGCGAGACGACGAGCCCCGAGGACAGGTGGATCTTGGCGGGCGGCGGCGTCTGGGGCGCGGGCACGGCCAGCGCCGGGACGGCGTCGCCGGCCCAGTCGGGCAGCTGGCGGCGCAGCGCGACGACGTCCGAGCTGAGCACCGTGAGCCCGTCGTGGTCCTCCCCCGTCTCGGCGGGGGCCGCCTCGACCACCGGCTCGGCCGCGGTCGTGACGGGGGCCGGGGCGGGCGCCGCGGCGACCGGCGCGGGTGCGGGTGCGGGTGCGGGTGCGGGTGCGGGTGCGGGTGCGGGTGCGGGCGCGGGGGCCGGCGCAGGGGCCCCCGCGAGCGGGCCGACGTCGGCCGCGCCCGTCGCGCCGCCCGATCGCGGCGCCAGGGCGCCCGAGGGCTGCAGCAGCGTGTGCTCGAGCTCGCCGAGGTCCGTCTGCTCGCCCATCGGCGGGCGCGGGACGGGCAGGGCGTGGCGCCGCGCCGCGCGCGTGTCGGGCAGCGCCTCGTCCGCGAGGGCCTCGGGCTCCGGCTCCGGCTCCGGCTCCGGCTCGGGCTCGGGCTCGGGCTCCGGCTCCGGCTCCGGCTCGGGCTCCGGCTCCGGCTCCGGCTCCGGCTCCGGCTCGGGCTCCGGCTCCGGCTCCGGCTCCGGCTCCGGCTCCGGCTCGGGCTCCGGCTGGGGGACGGCGGGCGCGGCGGGCGCGGGCGTCGCCTCCTCCTCGGGGGCGAGCACGGCGGCGGGTACCGCCGTCACCAGGGCGCTGTCCGCGGGGGCTGACGCGGCCGGCACGTCGGCGCCGTCGACGTCGGCCTCGAGGAGCTGGACGCGCACACCCGCGGCGCGCACGACGGCCGCGAGCACGGGCAGGGCGCCGGCCGTGGGGGCGCCGGCGAGGCCGGGCGTGCGCACCGTCACGGCGTGCACGTCGGTGCGGATCTCCTCGGCCCAGGTCGAGACCTCGGCCCCGGTGGCCGTGCCGCCGCGCGGCCCGGTCATCTCGACCTCGACGTCGCCGCGCACGATCGTGTGGGCGCGACCGCCCTGGACGGAGACGAGCGCGAACGGCGGCAGGTCCGCGAGGCCCGCGCGGAGCAGCACCTGGAGCGGCGCGGTGATGCCGTCGCCGTCGCGCACCGCGGACCAGACGTCGGCGACCAGCGCGGGCTCGACGCTCGGCGGGAGCAGCGCGATCCGACCGTCGGCGACCACGGCGAACCACTCGCCCGGGGCGTAGAGGGGGACGATCATGACTGGACCTCCGGGCGCTGGCTGGTGGGGCGCGGGATGGTCGCCCCGTCGATCTCGTCGTCCCAGGCCTCTTCCGGGCCCGGCTCCGCGCCGGCCCGGTCGGGGGCGCGCACGGTGGTCTCCACGTCGGGGCTGTCGTTGGCCATGGCCACGTCGACCACGACGGCGCTGACGTTGTCCTTGCCACCGGCCTCGAGCGCCGCGGCGACGAGCTGCTGCGCGGCCTCCTGCGGGTCGGCCACGCTCTGGAGCACGGCCTGCAGCGCGTCGTCGTCGAGCTCCGAGGTCAGGCCGTCGGAGCAGATGAGCAGGCGGTCGGCCGTGCCGGCCGGGATGAGCCAGTAGTCCGGGTCCGGGTCGGCGCCCGTGCCGACGGCGCGGGTGATGACGTGGCGCTCGGGGTGGCCCACGGCCTCGTGGGGCGCGAGCTCGCCGGCGTCGATCATCTCCTGGACCACCGAGTGGTCGACGCTGATCTGCTCGAGCTCGCCGCCCGAGAGCCGGTAGACGCGCGAGTCGCCGATGTTGAAGACGAGCCAGTAGGACCCGCCGTCGTGCGCGGCGATCGCGACGCCCGCGATGGTGGTGCCGGCGGTGCTGCCGGCCGCGACGGTCTCCCGCAGGCGCGTCGCCGTGCGGTGGAAGCACTCGTGGACGTCGTCGGGCGTGGCGGACGTGCGGCCCGCGAGCTGCGAGAACTCCTCGACGGCCAGGCGGCTCGCGACGTCACCCGCGGCGTGGCCGCCCATGCCGTCGGCGACCATGAAGACGGGCGGGTACGCGAGTAGCGAGTCCTCGTTGAGGCTGCGCACTCTGCCGCGATCGGTCGCGGACCCCCAGGACGTGCGCACAACCCTCCCCGTCACCCCTCGGCGGGCTCGGACCCGCACGGACACCATGCTCCTGGACCATCGGCTCGTCCGCGGCCCGAGTTGAGCCGTTCGGGTGAACCAGATCCGCCGGACCCACGCGTGCGCCGCCGGCACCGCGCGGAGGCGGTCCGGGGCACCCGTGGATCAGGACGCGCGGTCCACCAGCGCCTGGGTGAAGGACACGAGCGCGTCCTTCACCGGACCCGCGGGCAGGGTACCCAGCGACGCGACGGCCTCGTCGGCGAGGCCCACCGCGCGGTCGCGGGTCTCCCCCACGACGGGGTGCGCGCGCAGGCCCCGCACGGCGGCGTCGAGGTCGGCGTCGTCCGTGAGGTCCGAGTCCAGCAGCGCCACGAGGTCGCGGTCCGCGGGGGTCGCGTCCGGACCGGCCGCGCGACGGCGGAGCAGCAGCGCGGGCATGGTCGGGACCTTCTCGCGCAGGTCGGTCCCGGGCGTCTTGCCGGTCTGGTCGCCCGCGGACGTGAGGTCGATGACGTCGTCGGCGAGCTGGAACGCGACGCCGACCTTCTCGCCGTACTCCACGAGCGTCTGGACCACGTCGGGCCGGCAGCCGGCGAACATCGCGCCGAACCGCGCGGAGGTCGCGATGAGCGACCCCGTCTTGTCCGAGAGCACCTGGAGGTAGTGCGCGACCGGGTCCGCGTCGGGCGCGGGGCCCACCGTCTCGTGGAGCTGGCCGAGGCACAGGCGCTCGAAGGTCGCGGCCTGGATCCGCACCGCCTCCGGGCCGAGGCCCGCGACGATGCCGGACGCCCGCGCGAAGAGCAGGTCACCCGTGAGGATCGCGACGTGGTTGCCCCACACCTCGTGCGCCGACGGCGCCCCGCGGCGCACGGGCGCCGAGTCCATGACGTCGTCGTGGTAGAGCGTCGCGAGGTGGGTGAGCTCGACGACGACCGCCGCGTCGATGACCTCGGGGCGCTGGCCCTCGCCGAGCTGGGCGGCGAGCAGCGTGAGCAGCGGGCGCAGGCGCTTGCCGCCCGCGTTGACGAGGTGGCGCGACGCCGTGTCGGCGAGGACGTCCGCGTGGGCGACGGCGCCGCGGAGCCGCTCCTCGACGAGCCCGAGCCGCTCGGTGAGCAGGTCGGCCAGCGCGGGGTCGGCCAGCGGCAGCGTCGTGGAGCTCACGGGACCAGCCGGGCGGCGTCCGCGAGCACGTCCAGCAGCGGCGACGGCAGCACCCCGAGCAGGATGGTGCCGACGACCCCCAGGCCGATCGCGACCGCGGTGAAGCCCTCGGAGCGCACGACCGTCGTCGCCTCGCCCGGCGTGCCCGCCGGGTCCGTGAAGAACATGAGCACGATGAGGCGGACGTAGAAGAAGACCGCCGCCGCCGAGACCAGCACGCCGACCACGACGAGCCAGGTGAGCCCGCCCTCGACCGCGGCCGAGAAGACGGCGAACTTCCCGGTGAAGCCCGCGGTGAGGGGGATGCCCGCGAAGGAGAGCAGGAAGAGCGCGAACGACGCGGCGAGCACCGGGTGGCGCTGACCGAGGCCGGACCACTGCGCGATGTGCGTCGCCTCGGCGACGACCGCCGAGCCGGGGCCGGCCGTGACCTCGCGCACCAGCGAGACGATCGCGAACGCGCCGATCGTCGCCAGGCCGTAGGCGAGCAGGTAGAAGAGCACCGACGAGATCCCCGACTGCGTGAGCGCGACGACGCCCACGAGGACGAAGCCCGCGTGCGCGATCGAGGAGTAGGCGAGCATGCGCTTGACGTCGGTCTGCACGATCGCGACCACGGTGCCGACCACCATGGTGATCACCGCCACGCCCCACAGCAGCGGCATGAGGTCCCACTCGAGCGGGGGCAGCACCACGTAGACGAGGCGCAGGATCGCGCCGAAGGCGGCGATCTTGGTGCACGCGGCCATGAAGCCGGTGACCGGCGTCGGCGCGCCCTGGTAGACGTCGGGCGTCCACGAGTGGAACGGCACCGCGCCGACCTTGAAGAGGAGGCCGACGAGGACGAGGACGACACCGGCGAGCAGCAGCCCGTCGAGGCCGTTGACCGTGCGCGTCGCGGCGGCGATGTCCGCGAGCCGCACCGAGCCGGCGAAGCCGTAGAGGAGCGCCGCGCCGAAGAGCATGAACGCCGAGGCGAACGCGCCGAGGAGGAAGTACTTCATCGACGCCTCCTGGCTGAACAGGCGGCGGCGACGCGCCATCCCGGACAGCAGGTACAGCGGCAGCGAGAGCACCTCGAGCGCGACGAAGAGCGTCAGCAGGTCGCCCGCGGCGGGGAAGATCATCATGCCGCCGAGCGCGAAGAGCACCAGCGGGTAGACCTCGGTCTGCGCGAGGCCCTTGCGGCGCGCGAGCTCCTCGTACTCCGACCCGGGCACGGCCGAGGCCGAGGGCGCGAACGCGTCCTCGCCCGACTCGGTGCGGTCCGCGACGACGAGCAGCGACACGAGGCCGAGCACCGCGAGCACGCCCCACAGGACGAGGGTCGGGCCGTCGAGCACCACCGAGCCGCCGAGCAGCGCCTCCCCGCCCGACGCCATGACGTCCCGCCAGAGCGCGGCGACCGCGACGACGGCGCCCGCGAGGGCGACGACCGCGAGCGCGAGCTGGGTCGCCCGGCGCGCGCGCTGCGGCACGAAGGCCTCGACGAGCACCCCGACCACCGCGGCCACGAGCACGATCACCACGGGCGCCAGCTGTCCCCAGGGGACCTCGGGTGCCACGAAGGCGGGGGTCACTGGTCGCTCCCGTCGTCGGAGGAATCGGAACTGCTGCCGGACGCGTCGTCGGACGCCTCGGCGGACGGCTGTGCCGCGTCGGCCCCCTCGAGCACGTCGGCGACCGTGACCGCGGCCGGCTCGCGCACGAGGTCCAGCGCCGGTCCGGGCACGAAGCCGAGCACGAGCATCGCGGCGATGAGCGGGCCCACGACCCACTTCTCGCGCGCCGAGAGGTCGGGCACGACCGACGCGTCGGCCCTGACCGGGCCGGTGAAGACGCGCTGGTAGGTGAGCAGGACGTACAGGGCGGCGAGCACGACGCCGAGCGTCGCCACGACCGCAGCCGGACGGTTGGCCTCGAAGGTCCCGACGAGCACGAGGAACTCGCTGACGAACGTGGACAGGCCCGGGAGCGAGAGCGCGGAGAGCCCGACGACGAGGAACGTCCCGGCGAGCACGGGGACGACCTTCTGCAGGCCGCCGAAGGCCGAGATCCGCGCCGTCCCGCGGCGCGCGACCAGGAAGCCCGCGAGCAGGAAGAGCCCGCCCGTGGAGAGGCCGTGGTTGACCATGTAGAGCGACGAGCCCTGGGTGCTCACCTCGGTGAAGGCGAAGATGCCGAGCACGATGAAGCCGAAGTGGCTCACCGACGTGTAGGCGATGAGGCGCATGAGGTCCTCCTGGCCGATGGCCAGGAGCGCGCCGTAGAGGATCGACACGACCGCGAGCACGATGATCGCGGGCGCGGCCCAGCGCGACGCCTCGGGGAAGAGCGGCAGGCAGAGCGTGAGCATGCCGAAGGTGCCGACCTTGTCGAGCACGCCGACGAGGAGCACGGACGTCCCCGCGGGCGCCTGCTCGGCGGCGTCGGGCAGCCAGGTGTGGACCGGCCACATCGGCGCCTTGATCGCGAAGGCGACGAAGAGCGCGAGGAAGAGCAGCCGCTCGGTCGTGACCGGCAGGTCGAGGCCCACGAGGTTCTCGACGAGGAAGCCCTCGGTGCCGCGCGGCCCCTGGAGGTAGAGCGCGATGACGCCCGCGAGCATGATCAGCCCGCCGACCAGCGAGAACAGGAGGAACTTCACCGCGGCGTAGCGGCGGCGCAGCCCCCCGAAGGCACCGATCATGAAGTAGACCGGGATGAGCATCGCCTCGAAGAGCACGTAGAAGAGGAACAGGTCGCGCGCCGCGAAGACGGCGACCATGAAGGCCTCGAGGACGAGCACGAGCGCCAGGTAGTGGCGGATCCGGTCGCCGCCGGTCGTGCCCGCCGCCACGGCGTCGACCGCGCCGGGCGCGGCCGGGTCGGTGCCCGCGGCGCCGACGACGGCGCCGGCCGGGACGGCGTCCGGGTGCTCGCGCCACGCCGCCAGGATGACGAGCGGCACCAGCAGCACCGACAGCAGGACGAGCGCGAGCCCGACGCCGTCGACGCCGAGCGCGTAGCTCACGCCGAAGGCCGGGATCCACGGGACCTGCTCGGAGAGCTGGTGCTCGCCCGCGCGCGTGACGTCGAACTGGAGCGCGGTGAGGACGCCGAGGGCGAGCACGACGAGCGAGACGGTGATCGCGATGGGCCGCGCGTGCCGGCGCGCGGCTCCGGGCAGGGCCCAGAGCACGGCGGCGCCGAGCAGCGGGACCACGACGAGCGTGGTCAGCCAGGGGAAGGTGTCGGTCATGGTGTCTCTTCCCTCAGATCCGGAACGCCAGGACGACGGCGGCGAGCACGACGATGCCGGCGACCATGGTCGACGCGTAGGACCGGACGTAGCCGTTCTGGAACCGCCGCACCACCTCGCCGGACCCGGCGACGAGGCGCGCGAGCCCGGTCGCGCCGCCGTCGACCACCTGGCGGTCGGCGTAGACGAGCGAGCGCGTCAGGTACTGGCCCGGCCGCATGAGCAGCGCCTCGTTGACGTCGTCCTGGTACAGGTCCTTGCGCGCGGCGCGGGTGAGCACCGAGCCCCGCGGCGCGACGACCGCGACGGGCGACGCGTGGTACTGGCGCCACGCGAGGAACGCGCCGACCGCCACGAGCAGGATCGTCAGGCCCGTGATGAGCGGGACGGCGAGCACGGGCTCGTGGTGCTCGGCGTGGCCGGTCACGGGCTCGAGCCACTCGACGAACCCGCCGGCGTAGAGCACGCCGCCGAGCGCGACCGAGCCCACCGCGAGCACCACCATGGGGACGGTCATGAGGGCGGGCGACTCGTGCGGGTGCTGCACGGGCGCGGCCGGGTCGGCCGCTCCCCCGCCGTGGCCGTCGGTCCAGCGGCGCTCGCCGTGGAACGTCATGAAGAACAGGCGGGACATGTAGAAGGCCGTGATCCCCGCGCCGACGAGCGCGACCCCGCCGAACACCCACGGCTGCCAGCCCTGGCCGTCCGCGGTCGCGAACGCCGACTCGATGATCTTGTCCTTGCTCCAGAAGCCCGAGAGGCCCGGGAACCCGATGATCGCGAGCCAGCCGGCGGCGAACGTCAGCCAGGTGACCTTCATGTACTTCGAGAGCGCGCCGTAGCGCCGCATGTCGACGGAGTCGCCCATGCCGTGCATCACCGAGCCGGCGCCGAGGAACATCCCGGCCTTGAAGAAGCCGTGCGTCAGCAGGTGGAAGATCGCGAACGCGTAGCCGATCGGGCCGAGGCCCGCGGCCAGCATCATGTAGCCGATCTGGGACATCGTCGACGCCGCGAGCGTCTTCTTGATGTCGTCCTTCGCGCAGCCGACGATCGCCCCGAAGAGCAGCGTGATCGCGCCGACGATCGCGACGACGAGCAGCGCCGTCGGGGCGCCCTCGTAGACCGGCGCGGACCGCACGACGAGGTAGACGCCCGCGGTGACCATGGTGGCGGCGTGGATGAGCGCGGACACCGGGGTCGGGCCGGCCATCGCGTCGCCGAGCCACGACTGGAGCGGGAACTGCGCCGACTTGCCGCACGCGGCGAGCAGGAGCATGAGGCCGGCGGCCGTGAGCACGGCCTCGGACGCGCCGCCCGCCTCGCCGAACACGGTCTCGAAGTCCGTGCCGCCGAACTCGGCGAAGAGGATGAAGATCGCGACGAGCATGCCGACGTCGCCGACGCGGTTGGCGATGAACGCCTTCTTCGCGGCGACCGCGTAGGGCAGGTTGTGGTTCCAGAACCCGATGAGCAGGTAGGACGCGAGGCCCACGCCCTCCCAGCCGACGAAGAGCAGCAGGTAGCTGTCCGCGAGGACGAGCAGCAGCATCGAGGCGACGAAGAGGTTGAGGTACGCGAAGAACCGGCGCCGGTCGACGTCGTGCTCCATGTAGGCCACGGAGTAGACGTGGATGAGCGTGCCGACGAAGGTCACGAGGAGCACGAAGGTCAGCGACAGCGGGTCGATCCGCAGGCCCGCGTCGAGGCTGAAGGCGCCCGCCGGGATCCATGTGAACAGGTGCAGGTCCTGGACGCGCTCGTCGGCGGGCAGGCCGAGCGTGGCCACCCACAGGACGGCCCCGACCACGAAGGCCGAGGCCGAGGCGAGGACGCCCAGCCAGTGGCCCCATCGGTCGGCCCGGCGGCCCGCGAGCAGCAGGACGGCCGCACCCAGCAGCGGCAGGGCCACGAGCAGCCAGGCGAGGGAGAAGGTCCCGGTCGCCTCGGCCGCGCTCACGGCGTGCTCGTCGGCCGCGGCGGCCAGGCCGGTGTGCAGGCCTGCGGGCAGGCCGGCAAGGACGTGTGTCGACACCCGGCGCTCCTCAGCTCTTCAGAAGGTTGACGTCGTCGACCGAGGCCGACCGGCGGGTGCGGAAGATCGCGACGATGATCGCGAGGCCGACGACGACCTCGGCCGCGGCGACGACCATGACGAAGAAGGCCACGACCTGGCCCATGAGGTCGCCGTGCATGCGCGCGAAGGTCACGAACGCGAGGTTCGTCGCGTTGAGCATGAGCTCGACCCCGAGGAACACGACGATCGCGTTGCGGCGCAGCAGCACCGTCGTCGCGCCGATCGAGAACAGGATGGTGGCGAGCACCAGGTAGTTGCTCAGGTTCACCGGACCTGCTCCTCACCCGTGACGGACCGCTCGGGCAGCTGGGCGGCGGGCGACGCGCCCGCGTCCCCGACCTCGGCGTGGACCTCGGCGACGGAGCGCTCCTGCCCGCGGATGCGCAGCACGCGCGGGACCGAGTGCTCCAGCGGACGGCCGTCCGCGCCGAGCGCGGGGACGTCCATCGCGTTGCTGCGCGCGTACACGCCGGGCGACGGCAGCGGCGTGAGCACGCCGCCGGACGCGACCCGGGCGTCCGCGCGCTCGCGCTGGCCGACGTGGCGCGTGAGGCGCTGCCGGTGCGTGAGCACGAGCGCCCCGAGGGCCGCGATGACGAGCAGCGTGCCGACGACCTCGAGCGCGAACACGTGGTCCGCGAAGATCACGCGCGCGACGCCCACGGGGTTGCCGTCGGCGTTCGCCGCCGCGAGGCCGACCGGCGCGACGTCGGCGGCCGTGAGGACGACGCCCGTGAGCACGACGGCGAGGCCGAGCCCGAGGAGCGCGCCGATCCAGCGCTGGCCGCTGATGGTCTCGACGAGCGAGTCCGACGCGTCGACGCCCACGAGCATGAGCACGAAGAGGAAGAGCATCATCACGGCGCCCGTGTAGACGATGACCTGCACGACGCCGAGGAACGGCGCCTCCTGCGCGACGTAGAGGATCGCGAGGCTGATCATCACCACGACGATGCTCATCGCGGCGTGGACCGTCTTGCGCGCGAACAGCAGGCCGAGCGCGGCGAGGACCATGACCGGGCCGATGACCCAGAACAGGACCGCCTCACCGGTCGACGTCGTGCCCTGCTCCGCGAGCGAGGTCGCGAGGTCGAGCGCCTTCACCGGGTTCCCTTCCCGTGCGAGGCCGACGCGTCGACCTTGGCCGGCTGGCCGTGCTCCATCGGCTCGGCGAGCTCGGCGGACGGCTCGCGCTCGCCCGAGCCGGGCACCTGGTGGCCCGGTCGCAGCGTGGGCAGCGTCGCGTCCTCGGGCCGCCACTGCGCGACCCAGTCGATCTGCTCGGGGACCGGGCCCGTGACCGCGCCGCGGTAGTAGTCCGTGTCCTCCGTGCCGGGCACCATCGGGTGCGGGGCGCCGAGCATGCCCTCACCCATGGGCGCGAGCAGGTCCTGCTTCTCGTAGATCATGCCGCGGCGGGTGGGACCGGCGAGCTCGTACTCGTTCGTCATCGTCAGCGCGCGCGTCGGGCACGCCTCGATGCAGAGGCCGCAGAAGATGCAGCGCAGGTAGTTGATCTGGTAGACGCGGCCGTAGCGCTCGCCCGGCGAGAACTGCGCGTCCGGCGCGTTGTCCGCGCCCTCGACGTAGATGGCGTCGGCCGGGCAGGCCCACGCGCACAGCTCGCAGCCGATGCACTTCTCGAGGCCGTCGGGATACCGGTTGAGCTGGTGCCGCCCGTGGTAGCGGGGCTTGGTGGGCACCTTCTCGAACGGGTACTGCTCCGTGACCGTCGGCTTGAACATCGACGACAGCGTCACGCCGAAGCCCGCCACGGGGGCGAGCACCTCGCCCACGCCCTTCTTGGGCTCGATGAGCGAGGTGTACTCGTGCCCCTCGCCCGCCGCTCCGACGGCGCCGGCGTCGCGGTCGCGCCGGCTGAGGTCCTTGTCAGCCACGGGTCTCCTCCTGCTCGCCCTCGGCGGGTGTCTCGTCGGCGTCGGCACTGTCGGCCCTGTCTGCACCGTCGGCGCCGTCCGTGCGAGCGGGCGACTCCGTGATCGTGGCGACCGGCGCACCGGTCGACGCGGCCGCCTGCGCCTGGAGCCGCTGGCGCCGTGGCGACGGCGGCAGCGTCTGGCCGGGCAGCGGCGGGACAGGGTAGCCGCCCGCGAACGCGTCGAACGCCTCCGGCTCGCGCTCGGGCTCGGGCTTCTTCTCGGGGACGAGGAAGGACAGGCCGATGCCGACGACGGCGACGACGCCGAGCGCGATGAGCAGCGTGCGCAGGTCCACGTCGGTGAACTGCCGCACCCCCTGCACGACGGCGACGCAGACGATCCACGCGAGCGCGACGGGGATGAGGACCTTCCAGCCGAACTTCATGAACTGGTCGTAGCGGAAGCGCAGCAGCGTGCCGCGGATCCAGACGAACAGGAACATGAAGAACCAGAGCTTGGCGAGGAACCAGAGGACCGGCCACCAGCCCTCGTTGAACATGCCGTCGTTGATCGCGGAGATCGGCCACGGCGCGCGCCAGCCGCCGAAGAACAGCGTGGTCGCGACGGCCGAGACGTTGAGCATGTTGATGTACTCGGCGAGGAAGAACCACGCGAACTTCATCGACGAGTACTCGGTCATGAAGCCCGACACGAGCTCGCCCTCGGCCTCGGGCAGGTCGAACGGCAGGCGGTTGACCTCGCCGACCATCGAGATGAAGTAGATGACGAAGGCCGGCAGCAGCGGCAGGAACCACCAGACGGTCGTCTGCGAGCTGACGATCTGCGACGTGGACATCGAGCCGGCGAGGACGAAGACGCTGACGAGCGACAGGCCCATCGCGAGCTCGTAGGAGATGACCTGCGCGGTCGAGCGCACGGCGCCGAGGAGCGGGTAGGTCGAGCCCGAGGCCCAGCCGCCCAGCACGATCCCGTACACGCCGACCGAGGTCGCCGCGAGGATGTAGAGGACCGCGACGGGGAAGTCGGTGAGCTGGACGGGCGTCACGACGCCGAACATCGACACGGCCGGACCGAGCGGGATGACCGCGAACGTCAGCAGCGCGCAGAACACCGAGATCATCGGCGCGACGATGTAGACCAGCTTGTCCGCGGCCCGGACGTTGATGTCCTCCTTGAGCAGGAGCTTCATCGCGTCGGCCAGCGACTGGAGCAGCCCGAACGGCCCGTGCACGTTGGGCCCGGGACGGATCTGCATCCGCGCCACGACCTTGCGCTCGAACCAGATCGCGATGAGCACGCTCGTCAGCAGGAAGACGACGATGCCGACCGCCTTGATGAGGACGATCCACCAGGTGTCGTTGCTGAAGTCGGCGGCCGCCGGGACGTCGACGGCGGTCGCCAGCGGCGCGCCCAGGGTCGCCAGACCCGTGAGACCGGCCATCACTGCACCTCTCCGTCGGTCCGTGCGTCAGCGGGTGCGGCACCGGCGTGGACCGGCAGCGCCGCGGGGGCGAGGTCGACCACGGCCCCCGCGTCGACGCGCAGCGTCGGGCGGACCGTGGAGCCGGTCGAGTGGGTGGGCACCCACACCACGCCGTCGGGCATCGGGGTCACGACCGCGGGCAGGACCACGCGGCCCGCACCCGTGCGCACCGTCAGCGCGTCGCCCGTGGCGACGCCGACGGCCGCGGCGGTCGCCGCCGACACGCGCGCCACCGGGCGCTGGGCGGTCCCGGCGAGGAACGCCTCGCCGTCCTGGCAGCGTCCGGCGTCGAGCAGCTGGTGCCACGTCGCGAGCACGGCCTGGCCGTCGCCCAGGGCGGGCGGCTCGGCCGCGGCGACCTCGGGCGCGGGCGCGCGTCCGCCGTCCCACGCGCCGATCGCGTCGACCTCGGCGTGCACCGCCGCGGTCGTGCGCAGCCCGAGCGTCGTGCCCAGGGCGTCGGCGAGCGCGTCCAGGACGCGGTGGTCGGCCATCGCGGTCGACGTCAGCGCCTGCGGGAACGGCCGCAAGCGGCCCTCCCAGTTGAGGTACGTGCCGGCCTTCTCGACGGGCGGCGCGACCGGCAGCACGACGTCGGCCAGCGCGGTCACCGCGGACGCGCGGACCTCGAGCGACACGACGAAGCCGACGCGCTCGAGCGCGGCGCGCGCGAGCGCCGGGTCCGGCAGGTCGACCGGGTCGACGCCGCCGACGAGGAGGCCGCCCAGCGTGCCCTGCGCCGCGTCGGCGAGGATCGCGCTCGTGTCACGGCCGGGCGCGGCGGGCAGGCTCTCGACGTCCCACGCGGCCGCGAGGTCGACCCGCGCCTGCGCGTCGGTCACGGGCCGTCCGCCCGGGAGCAGCCCCGGCAGCGTGCCCATCTCGACGCCCGCGCGCTCGCCCGCACGGCGCGGGACCCACGCGAGGCGCGCACCCGTCCGGCGTGCGAGGCGCAGCACGGCGCTGAGGCCGCCCGGCACGGTCGCGAGCCGCTCGCCCACGAGGATGACGGCGGACGCGTCGAGCGCGGCGCCCAGCTCGGCCAGCACGCCGTCGGCCCGGGGACCGCCGAGCGCGTCGAGGACCTCGGGCTCCGTCCCCGGCGCGGCGGCGACGAGGCGCGCGTCGAGGCGCTCGAGCGCCCGGCTCGCGAACGGCGCGACCGAGAAGACGCGGTTCCGGTTCTTCTGGACGCCCTTGCGCAGGCGCAGGAAGGTGATGCCGCCCTCGTCCTCGGGCTCGAACGCCACGAGGAGCGTCACGGGAGCCGTCTCGAGGTCGGCGAACGTCACCGACATGCGGGCGCCCGCGACGTGGTGGGCGAGGAACGCCTCCTCCTCCGCCGAGTGGGGCCGCGCGCGGTGGTCGACGTCGTTGGTGCCGAGCACCACGCGCGCGAACTTCGCGTAGGCGTACGCGTCCTCGATCGGCAGGCGACCGCCGGGCAGCACGCCGACGCCGCCGGCGTCGCGCGCCGCGGCGAGACCCTCGGCCGCGACCTCGAGCGCCTCGGCCCAGCTCGCGGGGCGCAGCTCGCCCGGCGTGCCGTCCTCGGCGCGGTCGCGCACGAGGGGGACCGTGAGGCGGTCCGGCATGCCCTGCCAGGTGAACGCGAAGCGGTCCTTGTCGCTGATCCACTCCTCGTTGACCGCGGCGTCCTCCTGCGCGAGGCGGCGCAGCACGACGCCCCGGCGGTGGTCGACGCGGATCGCGGCGCCGTTGCTGTCGTGCTCCGAGACGCCGGGCGTCGACACGAGGTCGAACGGCCGGGCGCGGAACCGGTACGCGGCGTTGGTGAGCGCGCCGACCGGGCAGATCTGGATCGTGTTGCCCGAGAAGTAGGACGCGAAGGCGCGGCCCGAGGCGTCGAGCGTCGCCGCTCCCACGGGCCCGACGACGGACCCCTCGACCGCGGGCTGCCCGACGGCGACCGGGAGCGGCGTGCCGTCCGGCTGGACCCCGCGGTACGTCTCGGCCCGCTCGGAGCCGGCGAAGCCGAGGACCGCCGGGTCGAAGACGCCGATCTGCTGGCGCACGCCGCGCTGCTGCAGGTCGATGAACGGGTCGCCCGCGATCTCGTCGGAGAAGCGCGTGCAGCGCTGGCACAGCACGCACCGCTCGCGGTCGAGCAGGATCTCGGTCGAGATCGCGAGCGGCTTGGGGAACGTGCGCTTGACGTCGTGGAACCGGCTCGTCGCGCGCCCGTTGCTCATCGCCTGGTTCTGCAGGGGGCACTCGCCGCCCTTGTCGCAGGTCGGGCAGTCGAGCGGGTGGTTGATGAGCAGCAGCTCCATGACCCCGTGCTGCGCCTTGTCGGCGACCGCCGACGTGCGCTGCGTGCGCACGACCATGCCCGGCGTCGCCTCGAGCGTGCAGGACGCCTGGGGCTTGGGCATGGGCCGGACGTTGCCCTCGCGGTCGGGCGTCGAGACCTCGACGAGGCACTGGCGGCACGCGCCCGCGGGCTGCAGCAGCGGGTGGTCGCAGAAGCGCGGGATCTGGATGCCGATCTGCTCGGCGGCCCGGATCACGAGCGTGCCCTTCGGGACCGCGACCTCGACGTCGTCGATCGTGAAGGTCACCTCGCCCGCGGGGGCGGGCGCGCCCCCGGCGGTCGCGGGCTTGGGCGTGGTCGTCGTCATGCTCCCACCGTTCCTGCGGGGACCCCGGAGAGCGCGTGCAGGTCGGCACGGCGGCGCGGGGTGTACTCGAAGAGGGCCGACGCGGCCGGGTCGAGGGGGCAGCCGCCCCCGGTGACGTGCGCCTCGAACTCGTCGCGGAACAGCGCGATGCCCGAGGTGATGGTCGACGTCGCGCCGTCGCCCAGGGCGCAGAAGGCGCGGCCGAGGATGTTGTCGCAGACGTCGAGCAGGGTGTCCAGGTCCTCGAGCGTGCCCTGGCCGTGCTCGATGCGGGCGAGCACCTGCTTGAGCCAGTAGGTGCCCTCGCGGCACGGCGTGCACTTGCCGCACGACTCGTGCGCGTAGAACTCGGCCCACCGCGTGATGGCGCGCACGACGCACGTGGTCTCGTCGAAGATCTGCAGCGCGCGGGTGCCGAGCATCGAGCCCGCGGCGCCGACCGACTCGTAGTCGAGCGGGACGTCGAGGTGCTCGGCCGTGAAGAGCGGCGTCGAGGACCCGCCCGGGGTCCAGAACTTCAGCTCGTGACCCGCGCGCACGCCGCCCGCCATGTCGAGCAGCTCGCGCAGCGTGATGCCCAGGGGCGCCTCGTACTGCCCCGGCCGCGTCACGTGGCCCGAGAGCGAGAACAGCCCGAAGCCCGTCGACTTCTCGGTGCCCATCGAGCGGAACCAGTCCACGCCGTTCGCGAGGATCGAGGGCACGGACGCGATCGACTCGACGTTGTTGACGACGGTCGGACGCGCGTAGAGGCCTGCGACCGCGGGGAACGGCGGCTTGAGGCGCGGCTGGCCCCGGCGGCCCTCGAGCGAGTCGAGGAGCGCGGTCTCCTCGCCGCAGATGTAGGCGCCGGCGCCCGCGTGGACGGTGACCTCGAGGTCGAAGCCGCTGCCCTGGATGTCCTTCCCGAGCCAGCCCTTCGCGTAGGCCTCCTCCACGGCGCGCAGCACCCGGCGGTAGACGTGCAGCACCTCGCCGCGGATGTAGATGAAGGCGTGGTGGCACCCGATCGCGTAGGACGTGATCGCCACGCCCTCCACGAGCGCCTGCGGGTTGGCCATCATCAGCGGGATGTCCTTGCACGTGCCCGGCTCGGACTCGTCCGCGTTGACGACGAGGTAGCGCGGGCCGCCGTCGGGCGCGGGCAGGAAGCTCCACTTGAGGCCGGTCGGGAAGCCGGCGCCGCCGCGGCCGCGCAGGCCCGAGTCCTTGACGGCCGTCACGACGTCGGCCGCGGGCATGCCGAGCGCGCGGCGCAGCCCGGCGTAGCCGCCGTGCGCCTCGTACGTCGCCAGGCTCCAGGAACGGTCGGCGTCCCACGTCGCGGTGAGCACGGGGCTCAGGGTCGTCGCCATCACGCCTCCTTGCTCGGCTCGCGCCCGGTCGGGGTGTCGGCCGTGCCGCCTGTGGGCGGCGCGGACGGGGTGTCGGTGCTCGACGTGCGGCCCGGCGTGATCGGCGTCGTGCCCGCGCCGACCGCCTCGGCCGTCGGGTCGACGGCCTGGCCCGAGTCGGCCGACGGGGCGCGCCAGCCCTTCTCGCGCGCGAGCCGGGTGCCGGCGAGCGACGCCGACCCGGCGCCCACGCCCTCGTCGGCGCGGCCGTCCGAGAAGCCCGCGAGCACGCGGGACATCTGCTTGAAGGAGCACACCGACGCCGCGCCGCGCGTCGGCGCGACGGGCTCGCCCGCGCGCAGCCGGTCCGCCACGTCCTTGGCCGAGGCGGGGGTCTGGTTGTCGAAGAACTCCCAGTTGACCATCATCACGGGCGCGTAGTCGCAGGCCGCGTTGCACTCGACGCGCTCGAGCGTGATCTTGCCGTCGGCCGTCGTCTCGTCGTGGCCCACGCCGAGGTGCTCGGAGAGCTCGTCGAAGATCGCGTCGCCGCCCATGACGGCGCAGAGCGTGTTGGTGCAGACGCCCACCGTGTACTCGCCGTTGGGGTGGCGCTTGTACTGCGTGTAGAACGTCGCGACCGCGGAGACCTCGGCCGTGCTGAGCCCCAGCGTGCGCGCGCAGAACTGGATGCCGTCCGGGCTGACGTAGCCGTCCTCGGACTGCACGAGGTGCAGGAGCGGCAGCAGCGCCGACCGCGGGTCCGGGTACCTCGCCATGGCCACGGCGGCGTCCGCCGTGAGCCGCTCGAGCTTGGTGCCCTCGTAGGGCTCGTACGCGGTGGTCGTCATCAGCGGTCCACCCCTCCCAGGACAGGGTCGAGCGCGGCCACCGCGACGACGACGTCGGCCACCTGGCCGCCCTCGCACATCAGGGACACGGCCTGCAGGTTGTTGAAGGACGGGTCGCGGAAGTGCGCCCGGTACGGCCGCGTGCCGCCGTCGGAGACGAGGTGGACGCCCAGCTCGCCGCGCGGGTGCTCGACGGTCTGGAACACCTGGCCGGCCGGGACCCGGAAGCCCTCGGTGACCAGCTTGAAGTGGTGGATCAGGGCCTCCATCGAGGTGCCCATGATCTGCTTGATGTGGTCGAGCGAGTTGCCCATGCCGTCCGACCCGATGGCGAGCTGCGCGGGCCAGGCGATCTTCTTGTCCGCGACCATGACCGGGCCCGCACCCATCGCCTGGAGACGGTCGGCCGCCTGCTCGACGATGCGGAGCGACTGGTAGCACTCCTCCATCCGCAGCACGGTGCGCGAGTAGGAGTCGGCCTCGGTCGAGGTCGGGACCTCGAAGTCGTAGGTCTCGTACCCGCAGTACGGGTCGGCCTTGCGCACGTCGTACGGCAGGCCGGCCGAGCGCAGCACCGGCCCGGTGATCCCGAGCGCCATGCAGCCGGCCAGGCTCAGGTGCCCGACGCCGACCGTGCGCCCCTTGTAGATCGGGTTGGCGAGCATGAGGTCGCCGAGCTGGCGGATGTAGTCCTTGATGACCGGGATCGCCTCGCGGACCGTGTCCAGCGCACCCGGCGGGATGTCCTGCGCGACGCCGCCCGGGCGCACGTAGGCCATGTTCATCCGCAGGCCGGTGATGAGCTCGAAGATCCGCAGGATCTCCTCGCGGGCCGTGAAGCCCACGGTCATGATCGTCGTCGCGCCCAGCTCGTTGCCGCCGGTGGCGAGGCACACGAGGTGGGACGAGACACGCTGGAGCTCCATCATCATCACGCGGATGACCGTGGCGCGCTCCGGGATGTCGTCGGTGATGCCGAGCAGCTTCTCGACCGCGAGGCAGTACGCCGTCTCCTGGAACATGTTGGCCAGGTAGTCCATGCGCGTGCAGAACGTGGGGCCCTGCACCCAGGTGCGGAACTCCATGTTCTTCTCGATGCCGGTGTGCAGGTAGCCGATGCCGCAGCGGGCCTCGGTCACCGTCTCGCCGTCGATCTCGAGCATGAGGCGGAGCACGCCGTGCGTGGACGGGTGCTGCGGGCCCATGTTGACGACGATGCGCTCCTCGCCGAGGCGCGCGGCCTCCTCGGCGATCTCCGACCAGTCGCCGCCGGACGCCTCGAAGCTCGGGACGCCCTCGGTGGACTCGTCGACGATGTACGGGCTCGCGTGGGGGGTCTGGGACGTGGCCATCAGCTGTACGACCTCCGCTCGTCGGGCGGCGGGATGCTCGCGCCCTTGTACTCCACCGGGATGCCGCCCAGCGGGTAGTCCTTGCGCTGGGGGTGGCCCGGCCAGTCGTCCGGCATCTCGATCCGGGCCAGGCCGGGGTGGCCGTCGAAGACGATGCCGAAGAAGTCGTACGTCTCGCGCTCGTGCCAGTCGTGGCCCGGGTAGACGGCGACGCTCGACGGGATGTGCGGGTCCGCGTCCGCCACGGCGACCTCGAGGCGCAGCGCGCGCCCGTGCGTGATCGAGCGCAGCTGGTAGACCGCGTGCAGCTCGCGGCCCGTGTCGGCCGGGTAGTGCACGCCCGAGACGCCGAGGCCGAGCTCGAAGCGCAGGTCCTGGTCGTCGCGCAGCGCCTGGCACACGGCCACGAGGTGCTCGCGGCGGACGAAGAGCGTGAGCTCCTCGCGGTCGACGACGACCTTCTCGACCGCGTCGTCGTAGGCGGTGCCGGCCTCGGCGAGCACCTCGGCGAGGATGTCGACGACCTCGTCGAACCAGCCGCCGTAGGGGCGCTCGCTGGGCCCGGGCATCGCGATCGTCTGGACGAGACCGCCGAAGCCGGTGGTGTCGCCGCCGTCGCGCGCGCCGAACATGCCCTCGCGGACCGCCACGACCTCGAGCTGCGGGTGCCGCGCGCCGAGCGGCGCCGCGAGGTGCTGCGCACCCGTCTCCTGCGCCGTCTCGGTGGTGCTCTGGGGGGTCGCGGAGGTCTGGTCGCCGACGACCGGCGTGCCCTTGACCGCGGCCGCCGCGTCCTTCTTCTCGTCCGGCACGCGGCCGGTCGCGGGGGTCTCGCTCACCGCAGCAGGCCCTTCATCTGGGACGTCGGGGTCGCGCCGAGCGCCGCCGCCTCGGCCGCGCGGGCCGCCTCGGTGCGGTTGACGCCGAGCGGCTCGGCCTGGATCTGCTCGTGCAGCGTGAGGATCGCGTTGATGAGCATCTCCGGCCGCGGCGGGCAGCCCGGCAGGTAGATGTCGACGGGCACGATGTGGTCGACGCCCTGGACGATCGCGTAGTTGTTGAACATGCCGCCCGACGACGCGCAGACGCCCATCGCGAGGACCCACTTGGGCTCGGACATCTGGTCGTAGACCTGGCGGACGACCGGGGCCATCTTCTGGCTCACGCGGCCCGCGACGATCATGAGGTCGGCCTGGCGCGGCGACGCGCGGAAGACCTCCATGCCGAAGCGGGAGATGTCGAAGCGCGGCGTGCCGGCGGCCATCATCTCGATGGCGCAGCAGGCCAGGCCGAACGTCACCGGCCACAGCGAGGCCTTGCGGAAGTACCCCGCGAGGTCCTCGATCGTGGTCAGCAGGAAGCCGGACGGTGCGTCCTCGATGCCCATGGCTCTCCTCCTCCCTCTCGTCCCGTCAGCTGTGTCTCGCCGGCCGTCGAGCGGCCGGCCGTCCCGGCGCTCAGTCCCACTCGAACCCGCCGCGGCGCCACTCGTAGACGAACGGCACCGTGATGAGGACGAGGAACGTCATCATCGCCACGACCCCGAACAGGGCGAGCTCGCGGAACGCGACCGCCCAGGGGTACATGAAGACGACCTCGATGTCGAAGACGATGAAGGTCATCGCGACGAGGTAGTACTTGATCGGGAAGCGGCCGCCCCCGATGGCGTGCGGCGTCGGGTCGATGCCGCACTCGTAGGCCTCGAGCTTCGCCCGGTTGTAGCGCTTCGGGCCGATGATCGCGCTCGCGCCCACGCCACCGAGGGCGAGGACGGCCGCGACACCCATGAGGGCGAGGATCGGCACGTACGGGTTGGTCATCGGGCCCTCCGGTGCAGTGGCGGCTCGGCGAGCCGTCGTGGGCGGGTCGGCGTCGGGGCGCCGCGGTGCGCCCGGGACGACGGCTGGGACAGGAGGGACGGCGCCGCGACCTCCGCCGAGTGTCGTCGGCTCATGCGGCGGGCGCAATCCGGGTCAGGGCCGCGATGAAGCGGTCCGAGAGGTCGCCGCCGCGCGGCTCCCACACGTCCGACAGCAGCTTGAGCGTCAGCCGCATGAGAGCGGGCCGCGGCAGGCCGTACCGCGTGCACACGCGCATGACCTCGGGGTGCTCGATGAGCTTCACGAACACGCGCCCCAGCGAGTAGTAGCCGCCGAGCTCCTCGGCCATGATCCGCGGGTAGCTCGCGAGCGTCCGCTCGCGCTCGGCCGCCGTCGTGCGGCTCTTGGCCTGCGCCACGACCTCGGCCGCGCGGCGCGCGCCCTGCATCGCGTAGGCGATGCCCTCGCCGTTGAACGGGCTGACCATGCCGCCCGAGTCGCCGACCAGCAGCATGCCGCGCGTGTAGTGCGGCTTGCGGTTGAAGCCCATGGGCAGCGCCGCGCTGCGCACGGGGCCGACCTGGTTCTCGGGCGTGAAGCCCCACTCGGCGGGCGTGTTCGCGACCCAGCGCTGGAGCAGGTCCTTGTAGTCGATCTTCGTCGCGGTCGCGCGCGAGCTCACCGAGCCGAGGCCCACGTTCGCCGTGCCGTCGCCCAGCCCGAAGATCCAGCCGTAGCCCGGGAGCAAGTTGGACTCGTTCGGCTTGCCGTCCCAGAGCTCGAGCCAGCTCTCCATCCAGTCGTCGTCGTGCCGGGGCGTGCGGTAGTACGTCCGGACGGCGACGCCCATGGGGCGGTTCGGGTTCTTCTCGATGCCGAGCGCGAGCGCGAGGCGCGCCGAGACGCCGTCGGCCGCGATGACGACGGGGGCGCGGAAGGTGACCTCGTCACCCGCGCGGCGCCCCGCCTCGTCGACCGGGCGCGCGGTGACGCCGACGACGCGTCCGGTGCGCTCGTGCAGCACCGGGCCGGTGACGTTCATCTGCTCGCGGATGACCGCGCCGGCGGCCTTCGCGTGGCGCGCGAGTGTGTCGTCGAAGTCCTTGCGCGTGCGGCTCACGCCGTAGCTGGGGAAGGAGTCCGTCTCGGGCCACGGGAGCTCGATGCGGTGGCCGCCGCCGTAGACGCGCAGGCCCTTGTTGCGGATCCAGCCGTCCTCCTCGCGCATGGGCACGCCCATCGCGACGAGCTCGCGCACCGAGCGCGGCGTGAAGCCGTCGCCGCAGACCTTCTCGCGCGGGAACGCCGTCTTCTCGAGGACGAGGACGTCCAGGCCGGCGACGGCGAGGTAGTACGCGGCGGTCGAGCCGGCGGGCCCGGCACCGACGACGATGACGTCCGCGTCATCGTTCTGCTGCGTCCCCACGCCCTGCCTCATCCTTGTGAAGGGTTTCACTACCTGGACCCGCCAAGTCTAACTGCGGCCCCAGGGCATGTCTGCTGAGGCTTACCTTGCCTCCGGGTCCTTCGGCCCTGGCGCACCGGCCGGGCGTGTGGCGCGGTGCAGCGCGACGATGCCCCCGCTGAGGTTCCGGTAGGCGACGTCGGACCAGCCCGCGCGGCGCAGGAGGCGGCCGAGCGCATCCTGGTCGGGCCACGCGCGGATCGACTCGGCCAGGTAGACGTAGGCGTCCGGCTCCGTGGAGACGGCGCGCGCGACGGGCGGCAGCGCCCGCATGAGGTACTCGGTGTAGACGGTGCGGAACGGCGCCCAGGTCGGCCGCGAGAACTCGCACACGACGAGGCGGCCGCCCGGCTTGGTCACGCGCAGCATCTCGACGAGCGCCGCCTCGGTGTCGACCACGTTGCGCAGGCCGAACGAGATGGTCACGGCGTCGAACGACGCGTCCGCGAACGGCAGGCGCGTCGCGTCGCCCGCGGTGAACGGCAGGTCGGGGCGGCGGTCCTTGCCGACCTGGAGCATGCCGACCGAGAAGTCGCACGGGACGACGCGCACGCCCGCGGCGTCGAACGGCTCGCTCGAGGTGCCCGTGCCCGCGGCCAGGTCGAGCACGGTCTCGCCGGGCCACGCGTCGACCGCGCGGATCGTCGCCGTGCGCCAGCGCCGGTCCTGGCCGAGCGAGATGACGTCGTTGGTGAGGTCGTAGCGCTTCGCGATGTGGTCGAACATCGCGGCGACCTCGTGCGGCTGCTTGTCCAGGCTGGCGCGGGGCATGGGCCCATCCTCGCAGCCCGCGCGCGCACGTCCGCACCCGTCGCCCCGGCCCCACGATGCGCGGAGCGCCGTGCCGGGACACGCGGGCGCGTCGGGGCACGGGACTCCGCGCTGCCGGCACGGCGCTCCGCGGGTGGGCACCGGACTCCGCGGTCGGCACGGGACTCCGCGTGCCGGTGGGTCGCGGAGCGGGGCTCCGCGACGCGGTGGGCGGGGCGGAGGGGAGGGGCCGGGGCGCGGCCTACGCTGGGGGGCGATGACCCCCGACCCCGCCCGCGTGGCCGACGACGCCTCCGACACGCCCCCGGGCGCCGCGACCCGCGGCAGCCTGGCCGGGCTCGCGCTCCCCCTCGTCTCGCGCACGGTCCCCGTCGACCCGGCGTCGCTGCCCGACGACCTGCTCGAGCTGCTGCCCGCCGAGGGCGGGCTGGCGTGGGTCCGGCGCGGCGACGGGCTCGTCGCCTGGGGCGAGGTCGCCCGGGCTACGGCGACCGGCCCCGACCGCTTCGCGCAGGCCGAGCGGGCCTGGCGGGCCGCGGCCGCGCACGCCGTCGTGCGCGACGAGGTGCGCGTGCCCGGCACAGGTCCCGTGGCGTTCGGCGCCTTCGCGTTCGCGGCCGGCTCGGTCGTCGAGAGCTCGCTCGTCGTGCCGCGCGTCGTCGTCGGGCGGCGAGGGGCGACCGCCTGGGTCACGACCGTGGACGCGGGGGCCGCACCCGGTCCCGTCCGGCCCGAGGTCGCGCCCGCGCCCGCCCCGCCGGGCGAGGTCACGTACGCCGACGGCGCCCTCGACCCCGACGGCTGGCAGGACGCCGTCGCGCGCGCGGTGAGCGAGATCCGCGCGGGCCGGATGGACAAGGTCGTGCTCGCGCGCGACGTCGTCGCCCGGACCGCGGCGCCGCTCGACCCGCGCTGGGTGCTGCGCCGGCTCGCGGCGGACTACCGCTCGTGCTGGACGTTCGCGGTGGACGGCGTCGTCGGCGCGACCCCCGAGCTCCTCGTGCGCAGCGAGAAGGGCCTGGTCACCTCGCGCGTGCTCGCGGGGACGATCCGCCGCACGGGCGACGACGACGCGGACCTGGCGCGCGCGGCGATCCTCGCCCACTCGTCCAAGGACCTCGAGGAGCACGAGTACGCGGTCGAGTCGCTCACGCGCGCGCTCGAGCCGTTCTGCTCGTCGACGAACGTGCCGGAGACGCCGTTCGTCCTGCACCTGCCGAACGTGCTGCACCTCGCGACGGACGTGACGGCCGTGCTGTCGACCGACGGCGTCGCGCCCTCGCCGACGAGCCTCGCGCTCGCCGCCGCGCTGCACCCGACCGCCGCCGTCGCCGGGACGCCGACCGACGCCGCGTGCGAGCTCATCGGACGCATCGAGGGCATGGACCGCGGGCGGTACGCCGGGCCGGTCGGCTGGGTCGGCGTCGACGGCGACGGCGAGTGGGGCATCGCGCTGCGGTCGGCCGAGCTGGACCCGGCGGACCCGCACCGCCTGCGCCTCTTCGCGGGCTGCGGCATCGTCGCGGCGTCCGTGCCGCGCGCGGAGCTGGCCGAGTCGGAGGCGAAGCTCGAGCCCATGCGCCACGCACTGCGCTCCCCCGCCTGACCCCGACGCTCGACGCGAGCGGAGCGGACCGGCGCGGCACGCCTGGCGTGTCGGCCGGTCCGCTCCCGCGGGCGCTCGGGCGGTGGGTGCGGTCAGCCGTTCCGGCCCGGGCGGCCCGGGAAGAGGCCGCCCTGGTCCTCGGGCTCGGTCTGCGTCGCGCCCTGGTCGTCGCGCGTCGTGAGCGTCACGGGGACGTCGACCGCCTCGCCGTCCCGCACCACGGTGAGCGTGACCTCGGTGCCCGCCGCGAGCTCGCGTACGAACGCGGTGAGGGACTCCGCGCCGTTGACCGCCTGGCCGTCGATCGCGACGACGACGTCCTTGGCCTGCAGGTCGGCCTCGGCGGCCGGCGAGCCGGCGGTGACCTGCTCGACGACGGCGCCGCGGCGCGTCGTGCCGTCGGCGGTGGCCGTGCCGTCGCCGAGGGCGACACCGAGGAAGGCGTGCTCGGCGGTGCCGTCGGCGATGAGCTCGCCGCCGATGCGGTCGGCGAGGTTCGCGGGGATCGCGAAGCCGAGGCCGATGGAGCCGGCCTGGCCGCCGCCCGAGGAGAGCGACGCGATCGACGACGTGATGCCGATGACCTGGCCGGACGCGTCGAACAGCGGGCCGCCGCTGTTGCCGGGGTTGATGGCGGCGTCGATCTGGATCGCGTTGGTCACCACGGTCTCGTCCGAGCCGTCCGAGGTCGACACCGGTCGGTCGAGCGCCGAGACGATGCCCGTGGTCACGGTGCTGTCGAGGCCGAGCGGGTTGCCGACCGCCATGACCGCCTCACCGACGGCGACGTCGTCGGAGTCGCCGAGCACCGCGGGGCTGAGGTCGTCGGGCGGGTCGACGAGCTGGATGACGGCGAGGTCGGTGGTCGGGTCGGTGCCGACCAGCGTCGCCTCGTAGACGCGCCCGTCCGCGAGCGTCACCTGGAGGCCGCCGTCGACGGCGTCGCCCACGACGTGGTCGTTCGTCAGGACGTGGCCCTCGGGGTCGACGATCACGCCCGAGCCGGTGCCCGAGCCGGCGCCCGTGGCGACGTCGATCGCGACGACCGAGGCGCGCACGGCGTCGGCGACCGCCTCCCAGTCCGGGTCCTGCGCGTCCGAGCCGGCGACCGGGACGGTCGTCGACTCCTCCTGACCGAGGGTCGCGACGGAGGTCGGCGCGGCGGCCGGGTCCTCGTCGAGGGCGTTCGTGATGCCGACGGTCGCGAGGCTCGCGGTGAGCGCCGTGACGGCGGCGACGCCGACGACCGGCCACCAGCGGGGTCGGTCGCGGCGGTCGGCGGCCGGGGTCGGCACGGCGAGCGCGGGCGCGGTGGCCGGCGCCGGGGCCGGGGTGCCCGGGGCGCGGAACGGGTCGAAGGGTGCCGTCGCGTGGGGCGCCGGGTGTGGCGCCGCGGAGTGCGGCGCGGTGGGCTGCGGCGCGCCGGAGTGCGGCGCGGCGGTCTGCGGGGCGGCGGGGTGCGGGGTGGCCTGGGGTGAAGCTGGCTGCGGCGGGGTGGGGTGCTGGGGTGCGGTGCTCATCGGGACCTCCTGTGTCGTGGTCCCATCACAGCCCGCCGACCTGACGCGGCCCTGTGACGTCCCTGGGAGCTTCCTGGGAGTCGGTCGCGCAGCCCGGACGGCGCGACGGCGGGCGTGGGCTGCGTGGTGGGTCCCGCCGGGCACCCGGGGGGAGGGTCTGCACCAGCGGGGCGCGGGCGGCGTGAGCGGTGCGCGCCGCGTCAGGCGGGTCGGGTCGGGCGTCGCCGCGTCGTGTCAGTGGTCGTTCGTACAGTTGTTCCATACCGGGGCGAACCGGGCGGGCCGAGCGAGGAGCGCGTGTGAGCGGGACGGGTGGGGTCGTGCACGCGCCGCGCGGCGCGGGCCTCGCCGACCTCGACGCGCTGCTCGGCCGGCTCCGCGCGGACGCCGCCGCGCTGGCCGCGCTCCCCCTCGCCGAGCTGGAGGGTCCACGGGCGGCGGCCGTGCGTGAGGGCCTGCGCGTGGTCGGGGACCAGGTCCACCTCGCGTCCTCGGTCCTGCTCGCCGCCGTCGAGGCGGACGGGCGGTGGGCCGTGGGCGGCGCGGACCGCACGGTCGCGGGGCACGTGGCGCGTCGCGAGGGCATCGCGTACGGCGAGGCGGCCCGGCAGGCGCGGCTCGGGCGGGCGATGGGCGAGCTGCGCTCGACGCGCGAGGCCGTCGTCCGCGGCGAGATCACGCGAGGACACGCGGAGGCGATCGCCGAGGTGGCCTCGACCGCGGCCCGTCGGGCCGCGCTCGCGTCGGACCTCGCGGACCGCAACGAGGCCTTCCTCGTGTCGCAGGCGCGGCGCCTCGGCGTGGACGAGTTCCGTCGGCTCGCGCGACGGACGGCCGCCGCGCTCGACGAGCGGGCCGCCGAGCGCGAGCACGCGGACGCCCGGGCGCGACGACGGCTCGTGCTCACACTGCGCGCCGACGGCGTCGCGCTCGCGGGCTTCCTCCCGCACGAGGACGCCGCCGTCCTGACCACGGCCGTCCGGTCGGTCGCCGGGGTGCCGGCCGCGGGCGACGACCGCTCGGCGGAGCAGCGCCAGGCGGACGCGCTCACCGGGGTCGCCCGGCTCGCGCTCGACCACGGGCTCACGGGCACCGGGGCGCAGGTGCGCCCGCACCTCAGCGTCCTCGTCAGCTGGGAGTTGTTCGAGCGACTCGCCGCGGGCCCCGACACAGGTGCAGGAGCGCGCCCGGGTGCGGGTGCGGGTGGCATGGTGGCGGCCGTCGGGACGGAGCACGGCGACGCGCTCCACGGTCCGCTGCGGGTGCCGGGCGAGCTCGACTCCGGCGAGCCGCTCCCCCGCTCGGTGCTCGAGCGGATCGCGTGCGACAGCGAGGTCACGCGCGTCGTCTTCGGGCCCGAAGGTCAGGTGCTCGACGTCGGGCGTGCCCAGCGCACGTACACGCGCCAGCTCCGGCGAGCGGTCATCGCACGAGACCGCTGCTGCGCGTACCCCGGGTGCTCGGCGCCCCCTCAGCTCGGCGAGGTCCACCACATCCGCTGGTGGAGCCAGGGCGGTCCGACGTCGGTCGACAACGGCATCCTGCTCTGCTGGCACCACCACGCGCTCGTGCACCAGCACCGCCGGCGGATCACGCGGGTCCCCGAGGGGTTCGCCTTCGCGCACACAGACGGGAGGCCCGTGGCCGTCGGTCGCGCGCCGATCGTCCCCCTCCCTGGCGCCCCGAGCGACGACGGCGGCCTGACGGCCGGGCAGCCATCCCCACACGCCGATGCCCCACGAGCGGGTCCGTCGAACGGACCGATCGTGTCGAACGGACCGAGCGGACCGAGCGGATCGAGCGTGTCCAGCGGAGCGAGCCGGTCCGGTCCGTCGGACGGGCCTGCGAGCGCCACGGCTGGGGCACGTGCGTCACCGACGCTCGTCGACGGGAGCGCTGCATGAGCCGACGCTCCGGCGCGCCGCCACTGAGCGGCGCGCCGGAGCGCGCACGGACGTGGGCGAGGGCACGCTGATCGAATCGGCTCGGCTGCGCGCATCGGCACGGGCATGGGGACGGGCACCGGCATCGGCACCGGCACGCCGTTCGCGCCCCAGGTGCACGGCGAGACCGGTCGTCCGGTGCCGCACGGGCGCCGGCCGCCGCTCCCCGTCGGAGGGCTGGTCGCCGTTCAGCTCCCGGCTGCGGCGATGACCGGTCTCAGCGCGTCGTGGACCGCCGCGGCGATGCGGTCGCCCAGGGCGCGGCGGTCGGCTCGGTCGACGACCACCTCGACGACCTCGACGCCGCCGCCCGGGCCGGGACCGGCCGCGAGCGCCCGGCGCAGGTCGTCGGCGTCGCCGACGCGGGTGTGGCGGACGCCGTAGCCCGCGCACAGGGCACGGAGGTCCGCTCCGTGCGGCGTCGCGAAGACCCGCTCGAAGGCGCGCGCGTGCTCGGGCGCACCGTGCTCGAGCGAGGCGAAGATCGACCCGCCGTCGTCGTTGGCGACGACGACCTGGAGGTCCGGCCGCCGCTCGAGGGGACCGACGAGGAGGCCGCCGACGTCGTGCAGGAAGGTGAGGTCGCCGACGTAGGCACGCACGGGCCGGTCGAGGCCGAGCGCGACGCCCGAGGCGGTCGAGAGGGTGCCGTCGATGCCCGCCAGGCCGCGGTTGGCGAGCACGAGCGGAGGCTCGGACCACGCCGCGACGAGGTCCAGGTCGCGCACCGGGTTGCTCGATCCCACCACGAGGACCGGGCCGGGCGCCTCCGCGGGGCCGGTCCCGCCGACGGCCGCCGCGACCTCCGAGGCGGCCGCGACCGCCGCGGCGACGGCCGGGCCGGTGAGCGGGCCCGGGCGGTCGAGCACCTCGGCGACCGCGTCCGCCGCCGCGGCGCCCGCGCGCTGCCAGAGCGTGAGCCACCGGTCCTCGCCGGCGAGGCCGCCCTCGAGGAGCAGGGGCGGCACCTCGGCGACCACCTGGTCGGCGGCGCGCACGGCATCGGGCCATCGCGCCCCGACCGGGGCGACGACGAGGGACTCGACGTCCGCCCGGCCGAGCAGCTGCTGCACGGGCCGCGAGAGCGTCGGTCGGCCCAGGACGACGACGCGCTGCACCGCGCCGCCGAGCGCAGGCTCGCCGAGCAGCAGGCGGTACGCGGGCACGGCGTTCGGACCACCCCGCGCGCCTGACGACGGCTCGGCGAGCAGGGGCCAGCCGTTCGCCTCCGCGATCCGCCGGGCCACCGCACCCGCGCCGTCGCCGGCGACGACGACGGTCCGCACGCCGTCCGGGTGCCCGGCCACGCGCCGCCCGGCGCTGACGAGCGGCGCGTGAGAGGTCCCGCGGGCAGGCGACGTGAGCGAGGTCCCGCCGGCGAGCGACGTGGGGGAGGTCCCGCCCGACGTCGGCGGGGTCTCGCCCACGGCCGGCGCCTGCGCGGTCCCTCCGGTCAGCGGCGAGCCGGCGGGAGGCGCGTGACCGGCGGCGCCGCGCCGGAGGACCTCCGTGAGCCCCGCACCCGACCATGCGGGCCAGGGCGACGCGTCCGGGACCAGCGGGTCCCGGAACGCGAGGTTCACGTGGACCGGCCCCGGGTCCCCGGTCCGCGCGCCCGTCGCCGCGGCCACGGCCCGCGCCGCCAGGTGGCGCAGGTCCCGCTCCTCGCCGGCGCGACCGGTCGGTGCAGGCACGTCGAGGGTGAGCCGGACCGCGGGCTCCAGGAGTCCCACCTGCTCGGTGGTCTGGTTCGCCCCCGTGCCGCGGAGCTCGTGCGGTCGGTCGGCCGTGAGCAGCAGCAGCGGCAGGCCCGCGTGGTCGGCCTCGAGGACCGCGGGGTGCAGGTTCGCCACGGCCGTGCCGGACGTCGTCACGACGGCGACGGGCCGCGCGTGGCCCGCGGCGCGCGCGGCGGTCGCGAGCCCGAGCGCGAGGAAGCCCGCGTCCCGCTCGTCGACGCGGACGTGCAGCTCCAGCCGGGGCGCGGCCGGGTCGCGCTCGTCCGACGCCGCCTCGGCGAGCGCGTGCGCGAGCGGCGCGCTGCGGGACCCGGGCGCGAGCACGACCTCCCGGACGCCGAGGCGTGCCAGTGCCTGGAGCAGGACCCGGGCCGCGGTCGTCGACGGCGAGGGCCCGCCCGCCGCGCCCGCGGCAGAGTGCTCGGCGGGCGCCGGCGTCTCGGGCGCCTCCTCGGTCACGCGGTCACCCCCGCGAGCGCCTCGACGCGCGCCACCCGGTCGTTCCAGCGCGCGGCGAGCGCGTCGTCCGCGGCGTGCTGCGCGAGCAGCGCCGGGTCCGGCGCGGGACGCCGCACGGGCATCGCGCCGTCGACCGGGAGCAGCGGGTCGGGCACGACGTCGGCCGCGAGCAGCTGCGCGGTCGCGAGGCCGCACGCGTACGGGAGGTCGGGCAGCGCGGCCGCGAGCGCGAGCCCGGCGGCGAGCCCGACCGAGCTCTCGAGTGCCGAGGAGACGACGACCGGCAGGCCGACGCGCTCCGCGAGCTCGAGGCACGCGCGCACCCCGCCGAGCGGCTGGACCTTGAGCACGACGACGTCGGCCGCCTCGGCGCGCACCACGGCGAGCGGGTCCTCCGCGCGGCGGATCGACTCGTCGGCGGCGACGGGCACCTCCGTGGCCCGGCGCACGCGGGCGAGGTCCTCGACGCTCGCGCACGGCTGCTCGACGTACTCGAGCCCGCCCGCGGCGCGGTCGAGCAGCCGCAGGCGCTCCACCGCGGTGGGCACGTCCCACGCCCCGTTGGCGTCGACGCGGATGCGGCCGCCCGGACCGAGGGCGTCGCGCACCGCCTCGAGCCGCGCGGCCTCGTCGGCGGCGGTGTCACCCGGCTCGGCGACCTTGACCTTGGCGGTCCGGCAGCCGGCGGAGCGTTCGACGATCGCGCGCGCGAGGTCCGGTCCCACCGCGGGCACGGTGACGTTGACCGGGACGGCGTCGCGCACCGGGGCGGGCCAGCCGTGGTCGGCAGCCTCCACCGCGGCGCGCCACCACGCGGCCGACTCGGCGTCGTCGTAGTCCCAGAAGGGGGAGAACTCGCCCCAGCCCGCGTCGCCGCGCAGCAGGACGCCGTCGCGCGCGACGAGGCCACGGAAGCGCGCGCGCAGCCCGACGCGGTACACGTGCAGGTCACGGGCGGGCGGGGTCACGCGGCCACCGTAGCGTCGCGCCCCGCGGCCCGAGCAGTCGGCGCCTCGCCCCCTCGTTAGGGTGGCGGCCATGAGCGACGTGCCCGCGCCGGTGTCCGAGACGTTCGACCCGCAGGTCTGGCGCACCGTCGAGGGGTTCGAGGACCTCACCGACCTCACCTACCACCGCGGCGTCGACCGCACCGGCGGCCCGGACGTCGCCGAGCGGGACCTGCCCGTGGTGCGGATCGCGTTCCACCGCCCCGAGGTGCGCAACGCGTTCCGGCCGCACACCGTCGACGAGCTCTACCGCGCGCTCGACCACGCGCGCATGACGCCCGACGTCGGCGTCGTGCTCCTCGCGGGCAACGGCCCGAGCCCCAAGGACGGCGGCTGGGCCTTCTGCTCGGGCGGCGACCAGCGGATCCGGGGCCGCGACGGCTACCGGTACGCCTCGGGCACGACGGCCGACACCGTCGACCCGGCGCGCGCGGGCCGCCTGCACATCCTCGAGGTGCAGCGCCTCATCCGGACCATGCCCAAGGTCGTGGTCGCGGTCGTCGACGGCTGGGCCGCGGGCGGCGGCCACTCGCTGCACGTCGTGGCGGACCTGACGATCACCTGCCGCCAGCACGGCCGCTTCAAGCAGACCGACGCCGACGTCGGCTCGTTCGACGGCGGCTACGGCTCGGCCTACCTCGCGCGCCAGGTCGGCCAGAAGCGCGCCCGGGAGATCTTCTTCCTCGCGCGCGAGTACTCGGCCGACGACGCCGAGCGGTGGGGCGCGGTCAACGAGGTCGCCGAGCACGCGGACCTCGAGCGCCTCGCGCTCGACTACGCCCGCACCATCGCGGGCAAGTCGCCGCAGGCCGTGCGGATGCTGAAGTTCGCCTTCAACCTGGCCGACGACGGCCTCATGGGCCAGCAGGTCTTCGCGGGCGAGGCGACGCGCCTGGCGTACATGACGGACGAGGCCGTCGAGGGGCGCGACGCGTTCCTCGAGCGGCGCGACCCGGACTGGTCCGCGTTCCCGTACCACTACTGACCACGACGGGACGGTCGGAGAGCCCGGGGCCGGCCGGACGCGCTCAGCCCTCGCCGAGGACCCAGACCCCGAACTCGAGCAGGTCGCGCAGCAGCACCCCGCCCACGACGACCACGCCGAGCAGCAGCCCGACGGCGACGGCGGCAGGCAGGACGGAACGCAGGCGCGGGTGCCCGAGCGGGAGGTCCTCGGCGCCGGGGCCGGCGGCCGAGGGGTCCGGGCGGGGCGTGGACGTGACGGGCGGGGACGAGACGGGCGGGGACGGGACGGTGGCGTCGGTGCCGACGCCGTGCTGGTCGACGGTGAGCTGTGCCATGCCCCCAGCCTGCGTCGGCACCGCCCCCGCGCGGATCGGCCCGTCGGCTCGACGTTCGCCGCGCCCGGTCAGCCGCCGGGCCGGGACGACGACGCCCGGCTCATCCCTCGGGATGAGCCGGGCGTCGGACCGGCGGCGTGCGGACGGTCAGGCGATCGCCAGCGAGCCCTTGCCCGCGGGGATCATCTCGACCCACGTGTTGCCCGGCGCGAGCAGGATCGGCGAGCCGTCCGCGGCGAAGAGCTGGAGCGGTGCGTCGGCGGCGGCCTTCGACCAGGTCCCCGCGACGGTCCGGCCGGCGGTCGCGACGACGGCCTCGCCCGAGCCGACGAGCTCGTACGTCGGCACGGGCGCACCACCCTGCGCGCCGAACGGCGAGTTGGGGTGCGCGGCAGTGATCGAGACGACGTTGACGGCCGAGAGCCGCGCGCCGCTCGCCGCCGTCGCGGGCGTGCTGCCCTCCGAGCGCAGCCACAGGCCGGTCCCGGCGTCGAAGGACCACGAAGGCTTCGCCTGGCCGGAGAGGTTGAAGGCGAGGCTCGTGGCGGGCGTGCCGACGACGGTCGCGGTCGCGAGCTCGGGGCGGCGCGCGAAGGCGAACTGCTCGGCCGGGGGCGCGGCGTGCTCCGCGTCCGCCGCCGCGAGGAACTGGGTCATGTCACCCATGACGTTGTGCGGCGCCGAGCGCCCGCTCACGCGGTAGAGGCCCGCGGCGCCGGCGTCGTGGCTGATGCTCTGCACGGTGCTGCCGCGCACGAGGTCGAGGATGCCCGGCTGGCCGCCCGAGTAGACGAGCAGGCCGCGCAGCGGCGCGACGATCAGCGGGTCCATGGGACGCACCGAGCGGATCGGGCCGACCTCCGCCGGGACCTGCGAGTGGAAGACCGCGACGAACCGCGACACCTCGAACTCGACGATCGTCTCCCAGACGACGTCGGCCTGGTCGAGCCCGGCCTGCGGCCGCGCGACGTTGGTGTTCTCCACCTTGACCGCGACGGCGGGCCGGGACGCGACCTCGGCCGACGCGACGCCCGTGAGCGGCCAGGTCGGGGGCACGACGGGCGCGGGCGCCGCGACGCGCGACGGCGCGACCGTCGGCGTGACCGTGACCGGCTCGGGGACCTCGGGCTCGCCCGCGGGCGTGCACGCCGCGAGGGTCGCGGCGGTGAGCGTCAGCGCCGAGAGCGCCGCGAGCGCGGTGGCGAACCGGCGCCGGCCCGGACGCGCGGCGCGCGGCGTCGGTGCGGTCGCGGGGGTCGTGGTCGTGTGCGCCACGGGGCAGCTCCTCCTGGTCGCGCCGGGTGCTCGGGGCACGCTCGCGCGCGGTGCGTCGTCCTGCCGGGCCGCGGGGGCCCGCACCGGCTCGGCGCCGGCTCGGGACACTGTACGGCGCCCCTACCCTGAGCACGTGGACCGCGCGCTGGTGACCCTGCGGGTCGGACCGGGGCGGTCGTCGCCCGACGAGGTGGCGCGCGTCGCCGCCGCCGTGCGCGGCGCGCTCGACGGGTCGGGTCCGGCCGTCGCGGTGCTCCCTGCGGGCCCCTCGGGCGGCGCCCCGGACGACCCGGACCCTCCGGCCGGCCGCGTGCCCGGGCCCGTCGCCCTCGTCGTCCGGACCTCGGGCTCGACGGGGCGCGCGCGCCACGTCCTGCTGGACCGGGACGCGCTCGCAGCGTCCGCCGCCGCGACGCGCGCGCGGCTCGGCGGGCCGGCGCGCTGGCTGCTCGCGCTCCCGCTCGACCACGTGGCGGGGCTCCAGGTCGTCGCGCGCTCGCTGCTCACGCCGGCGCCCGGCGCGGACGGTCCCGGGGCCCTCGCCGCGGCCGCCACGGGGCCGGCCCCCGCCGTCGTCGCCGGGCCCGCGGACGCCGCCGCGCTCGCCGACGCCGTGCGGCGCGAGCGCGCGACGACGGACCTCCCCCTCGTGACGTCGCTGGTCCCGACCCAGCTGCGGCGGGCCGTCGAGGCCGGCCCCGCCGTGCTCGAGGCCCTGCGCGGGCTCCACGCGATCCTCGTCGGCGGCGCCGCGACCCCCGCGCCCCTCCTCGCCCAGGCGCGCGACGCCGGCCTGCGCGTCGTGACGACCTACGGCATGACCGAGACCTGCGGCGGCTGCGTGTACGACGGCGCGCCGCTCGACGGCGTCGAGGTCGCGCTCGACGACCGGGGCCGGGTCCTCCTGGGCGGGCCGGTCCTCGCGCGGGGCTACCTGGACGACCCGGCGGGGCAGGCGGCCGCGTTCCCCACGCTCGACGGCCGCCGGTGGCACCGGACGTCCGACCTCGGCCGGCTCGCCGACGGGCGCCTCACCGTCCTCGGCCGCGCCGACGACGTCGTCGTCACGGGCGGGGAGAACGTCGCCCCTGCCGCGGTCGAGGCGGCCGTCGCCGCGCTCGGCCCGCGGCACGTCGCGGAGGTCTGCGTCGTGGGCGTGCCCGACGCCGAGTGGGGCGCGGCCGTCGTCGCCGTCGTCGTGCCGGGTCCCGTGCCGCCGGCGCTCGAGGACGTCCGCTCCGCCGTGCGCCGTACCCTGGGGCCTGCCGCGGCACCGCGGCACCTCGTGCTGGTCGACGCCCTGCCGCTGCGCGGCCCGGGCAAGGTCGACCGCGCCGCCGTCGCCCGGACGGCCGCGCGGGGCCTCGGCCGGCCCGGGCACGACTGACGCCGGGCCACCCGGTCGACGGACCGAGAGGAACCGAGGAGCACCATGGCGACTGCCGCCGAGTGGGTCGAGGGCGCGCGTCCGCGGACGCTGCCCGCGGCCGTCGCGCCCGTCCTCGTCGGCACAGGGGCGGCCGCGCAGCTCGACGCGGCGTCGCCGGCGCGCGCGCTGCTCGCGGCGGGCGTCGCGCTCGCGCTCCAGGTGGGCGTCAACTACGCCAACGACTACTCCGACGGCATCCGCGGGACCGACCTGGACCGCGTCGGGCCCCTGCGCCTCACCGGGTCCGGCGCGGCGCGGCCCGGGCAGGTCAAGGCCGCCGCCTTCGCGGCGTTCGGCGTCGGCGCGCTCCTCGGGCTCGCGCTCGTCGCGCTCTCCGGCCAGTGGTGGCTGCTCGCCGTCGGCGCGCTGAGCATCGCCGCGGCCTGGTACTACACGGGCGGGAGGCGGCCCTACGGCTACCGGGGCCTGGGCGAGGTCGGGGTCTTCGTCTTCTTCGGCCTCGTCGCGGTCCTCGGCACGACGTACACGCAGGCCGGCCGCGTCTCGTGGCCCGCCGCGCTGGGCGCCGTCGGCGTCGGGCTGCTCGCGTGCGCGCTGCTCATGGTCAACAACATCCGCGACATCCCCACCGACGTCCTGAGCAGCAAGCGCACGCTCGCGGTGCGGCTGGGCGACCACCGCGCGCGGCGCGTCTACGCGGCGATGCTCGCCGGCGCGATCCTCGCGGGTCTCGCGTGCGCCCTCGCCGCGCCGTGGTCCGTCATCGTGCTGCTGCTCGCCATCCCGGCGGGCCTCCTCGCGGGGACGGTGCTCCTCGGGGCGCGCGGCGTCCTGCTCAAGCCCGTGCTCGCGGGCACCGGGCTCCTCGAGCTCGGCTACGGCGTGCTGCTGGGGCTCGGCCTCTCGCTCTGAGCCGGCCGGTCGTCCGGAGCGGGGGCGGCGGCCTCGGCGTCCTCCGCCGCGGCGTCGGACTCGACGCCCGGCGTGAAGCGCGGCCCCGACCGCCGCGCCTGCGCGCGCTCGGCGACCCAGAGGGCGGCGCGGTCGCGCGGCCCGCCGAGGAGCACGTAGGACAGCGCCCACGCCACGACGGCCGCCACGACGACGAGCAGCCAGCCGCCGAGGCCGACGGCCCAGAGCGCCACGAGGGCGACGGCGAGCAGCCCCAGGCGGAGCAGGGAGTAGACGAGCATCGGCACCCTCCCAGCCTAGGCGCCTACTGTGGAGGCATGGTCCGGGCCCTGCCGTACGTCATCCCCATCGCCCTGGCGCTGTTCGCCCTCATCGACCTCTCGCGGAGCAGCGCCGTCGAGCGCGCCGAGATCCACCCGCTCGCGTGGGCGGCGATCATCGTCCTGCTGCCGGTGGTCGGGCCGGTCGCCTGGATCCTCGTGAGCCGCCAGCGCGCGGCCGCCGCGCGGCACGGCGGCTCCGCCGGACCGTCCGGCCCGGCCCGGCCCGGACCGGCCCGCCCGCCGCGGCGCAGCGGTCCCGTCGCGCCCGACGACGACCCCGACTTCCTCTGGCGCCTGGAGCAGGAGCGCCGCCGTCGCGCACGCGAGACGGGCGGCACGGGCGGCCCGACCGGGACCTCCGCCGACGACGCCGACGGCAGCCGTGGCACGCGTGGTGCGCCGGACGAGACCCGGGACGAGACCAAGGACGGCGACGGCAGCCCCGCCTGACGGGTGGGCCGGGCGGCTGCTCGCGCGCCCTACCCCTCGCGCCGACGCACGATCTCCGCGATCCACGTCGGCGCGTACGGCGACGTGCAGCCCGGCGGCGTCGGGTAGTCCTCGAGCACCCGCAGCCGCTCGCCGATCGCGACGGCACGACCCCGGTGCGCCGGGTGCTCGATCCCGATCTGCGCGAGGCAGTGGTTCATCGCCCACTGCAGGCGGTCGGGTGCGTCGCGCATCTCGGCCTCGATGACGTCCAGCATCCCGTCGAGGTCGAGCCCCTCCGGGCTCTTCGCGACGCGCTCCGTGGTGAGCGCCCAGCCCGCGCTCGCGACGACCGGGTCCGGGTCGGCCGTCCAGGCCACGCGCAGGTCCTCGGCGTGCGGGCTCTTCTTCACGACGTAGCCGACGAGCCAGTCGTGCACCTTGGGCGCGCGCACCTCGCGGATCATCGCGTCGAGCTCGTCGCGGCCGAACGCCCGGGGCCGGCAGACGAGCAGCGCGACGAGCCGCGCCGCGGTGTCGCCCGTCGCCCAGAGCTCCAGGGCGAGCTCGTGCTGGGTCCGCAGCTCCTTCGCCAGCGCGCGCAGCCTGCCGAGGTTGACGCCGTGGTCGTCGCCGTGGCGCTCGTTCACCTCCCGCGCGCGCAGGTCCTCGAGCTCCGCGAGGCGGGCGAGGACCTCGTCCACGGTCGCGCCGTCCGTCGTGCGGTCCGTCGTCGTCCTGGCCATGCGTGCCTCCTGTCGACGAGGTCGATCCCACCCCACCCGGCCGTCCGCGGGTCGGCGTGCGCGGGCGGAGACCCTGACCGGCTCGCCCGCCGTCCTCCGACCGACGCGCGACCTTGCGCCCTCGGGGACCCCTCGGCCCCGCTCAGTCCTGCGGGACGCCGCCGTAGTCGTGCAGGCCCTGGAAGAAGAGGTTGACGCCGGTGAAGTTGAAGATCACGGTCGCGTAGCCGACGACGACGAACCACGCCGCGCGGCGGCCGGACCAGCCCCGCGTCGTGCGCGCGTGCAGGTAGGCGGCGTAGACGACCCAGACGATGAAGCTCCAGACCTCCTTGGGGTCCCAGCCCCAGTACCGGCCCCACGTGTGCTCCGCCCACACGGCGCCGGCCATGACGGTGAACGTCCACAGGACGAAGCCCACCGCGGTGATCCGGAACGAGAGCGCCTCGAGGTCCCGCACGGGCGGCAGCGCGTCGAGCAGGGCCCAGCGGCGCGCGGCGAGACGCGGCGAGCCGGCGTCGCGCGCGTCCTTGAGGAGCTGCAGGACGCTCGAGGCGAAGGACACGGTGAAGAGCCCGGTCGCGATCGTCGCGATCGACACGTGGATGACGAGCCAGTAGCTCTGCAGCGCGGGCTCGACGGGGCTCGCGGGCGTGTAGAAGACCGCGAGGCCCACGCCGAGCGCGATGACCGCGAGACCGACGACGATCGTGCCCAGGAACCGCACGTCGCGCCGGCGGCACAGGACGACGAAGGTCGCGACCGCGACGAGCGCGCCGACGAGCGCGAACTCGTACATGTTGGCCCACGGCACGCGCCCCGCCGCGAGGCCGCGCAGCACGGTCCCGGCGAGGTGCAGCGCGAGGCCGAGGAGCGTCGTGGCCATCGCGATGCCCGCGGCTCGACGTCGCCGCCCGCCGCCGCCGTCGGTCACCGCGTCGTCCACCACGCCGCCCGTGGCGCGCCCCGGGGCCACGCCACCGGCGGCCGCGCCGACGAGCGCGGGCGTCGCGGCCCGCGCGCGCGTCTCGGCGAGCCGCGCGAGGTCGACCGAGAACGCGACGAGCGCGACCGCGTAGGCCGTCGTCGCGCCCCACACCAGCAGCGTGCTCAGCTCACCGAGACTCATCGTCCTGCCCTCCCGGACCGTCCAGGTCCGCGTCCGCGCCCGAGGCACGCACCTCGTCCATGACCCGCGCGAGCTCGTCCGCCAGGCCGACGTCGTCCCCGCGCGCCAGCGCGGCGCCGGCCACCACTGTACGTCCGGGCGCGACCTGCTCCGCCGCGTCCGGACCACCGCCGGGCACCCCCGGCGCGGCCGGCGTCACGCGCAGCCACACGCGCCGCCGGGGCGTGAAGAGGGAGACGGACAGGCCCACGAGCGAGCCGATCGCGCCCGCGAGGATCCAGCCGAGCGCCGGGTCGTGCCGCAGGTCGAGCGCGACGAAGCGCGGCAGCCCGTCCCACGTCAGCGTGCCGAGCCCGTCCGGCAGCTCGACCGTCTGGCCGGGCTCGACGAACAGGGTCACGGGCGTGCCGTCGGCCTCCGTCGCCTGCGTCAGCCCCTCGACGTCGAGCTCGTAGACGTTCTGCGGGACGCCGTCGTCGAGCCCGAGGTCCCCGGACCACACGCTGAGCACGAGGAGCGGGTTGTCGGGCTGCGGGTAGACCGACGCGGCGCCCGTCTCCGTCACCACCGCCGTGGGGAGCAGGTAGCCCACGAGCCCGATCTGCTCGCCCTGCGCCACGTCGGGCACCTTGACGACGCCGCGCGAGCGGTACTGCGCGTCCTCGGGGAGGAAGGGCACGGGCCCGGCGAACGCGACCTCGCCCGAGGCGTCGCGCACCGTGAGCTCGGGCGCGTAGCCGTTGCCCTGGAGGTATACCTTGGCGGCGCCGGCGCCGAGCGGGTGGTTGACCCGGATGGTGCGCTGCTGCGGCTCGGCGCCGGGCTCGGTCACCGTGACCTCGGCCGTGAAGTCGCGCGGGCGCGCGTCCGGCGCGAACTCGGCCGTGAACCGGTCGAGCGTCATCGTGAACGGGACGAGCGACCGCGGGTCGAACGCCGTGCCGGCGCGGAACGTGTCGTAGTCGGTCACCGCGTTCGCGAAGCCTCGCCCCTCGACGACGATCGCCTGCCCGCGGTAGTGCAGCAGCTGCCCCGTGGCGACCGCGACGAGGATCGCGAGGAGCGACAGGTGGAAGGCGATGTTCCCGCTCTCGCGCAGGTACCCGCGCTCGGCGCTGACCGTCGCGCCGCCGTCGGGCGTGCGCTCGACGTCGACGCGGAACCGCGGCAGCCACCGGACCGGCCCGCGGAGCGCGCGGCGCGCGGCGTCGACGACCTCGTCGACGGTCGCGCCCGTCGTCACCTCGTCGTGCACGGGCATGCGCTCGAACCGCCGCGGCGCGCGCGGCGGCCGGGCGCGCAGGGCCCGCAGGTGCGCGCGCAGGCGCGGCAGGATGCAGCCGACCAGCGAGACGAACAGCAGCAGGTAGACCGACGAGAACCACACGGACGCGTACACGTCGAAGAAGCCGAGCCGGTCGAGCCACGGCCCGAGGTCGGGGTTGTCCTCGAGGTAGCGGGCGACGGCCGCCGGGTCCTGCGGACGCTGCGGCAGCACGGACCCCGGCACCGCCACGACCGCGAGGAGCATGAGGAGCATGAGCGCCACGCGCATGCTCGTGAGCTGGCGCCACACCCAGCGCAGGGTCCCGACCGCGCCGAGGCGCGGCAGCTGCGGCGGCTCGGGGGTCGCGCGGGTCGCGTCGGGCGAGCCCGCGTCGGGCGCGTCGAGGTCCGCCGCGTCGGCCTCGGCGACGAGGCCCTCGGGGCGGTAGGGCGCGGGCTCGGGCGTCACAGGACCGTCTCGAACCCGCCGACGAGGCCCTGGAGCGACTGCGTCCACACGCCCCACAGACCCGTGACGAGCGCCAGCCCGACGGCCACGAGCACGCCGCCCCCGACCCGCATCACCACGACCCGGTGCCGGCGCAGGAACCCGAGCGCGCGCTGCGAGCGCTCGAGGCCGAGCGCGACGAGGAGGAACGGCAGGCCCAGGCCGACGCAGTACGCGACCGAGAGCACCGCACCGCGCCCCGCCGACGCGCCGTCGAGCGCGAGCGTGTAGACCGCGACGAGGGTCGGCCCGATGCACGGCGCCCAGCCGAGGCCGAAGACGACGCCCAGCAGCGGTGCACCCCACAGGCCCGCGCGCGGCGCGAGGTGCAGGCGCCGCTCGCGCTGCCCGAACGGCAGCCAGCCGAGGAAGGCGAGCCCCATGAGGACCACCACCACGCCGAGCACGCGCGTGACGACGTCGCTCCACTGCGCGAGCGCGGCGCCGAGCGTCCCCGCGAGGACGCCGAAGAGGACGAACACGAGCGTGAAGCCCGCCACGAAGAGCCCGACGCCCGCGAGCAGGCGCCCGCGCCGGACGTCCGCGAGCCGCGGCGGCGCGGTGGCAACGGCCCCGGCCGCCCCGGGCGCGCCGCCCGTGCCGTCCGCCGGCCCGGACGCGCGGCTCGCGCCCGCCATCCCCGTGACGTACCCGAGGTACCCGGGCACCAGGGGCAGCACGCACGGCGACGCGAACGAGACGAGCCCCGCGAGGACCGCGATGGGCACCGCGAGCAGCATCGACCCGCCGAGGACGGTCCCGGTGACGTCACCCATGCGCGCGCACCGTCACGCCGGCTCGGCGAGCGCGTCGTCGAGGAGCGCGCGCAGCGTGCTCGGGTCGGCGCGTCCGAGGATGCGCGCGGCGACGTCGCCCTCGCGGTCGAGGACCACGGTCGTCGGCACGGCCTGCACCGGGACGACGCCCTGCAGCGCCGCGACCGCCGCACCGTCGACGTCGTGCACGGACGGGTAGGGCACCGAGAACGTGCGCTCGAACGGCTGGGCGGCGCCGGCGTCGTCGGTCGCGTTGATCCCGAGGAAGTGCACGCCCTGGTCCGCGTACTCCTCGGCGATCTCGACGAGGTCGGGCGCCTCCGCCCGGCAGGGCGGGCACGCGGCGTACCAGGTGTTGAGCACGACGACGTCGCCCTGCCAGGCCGTGACGTCCACGGCCTCGCCCGCGAAGTCGGTGCCGACGATCTCGACCGGGCCGGTGCGGTCGCCCGCCTCCCACGTCGTCACGGACCGGTCGCCCGAGACGTAGCCCGCCTCCTCGCCGCCGTCCGTCCAGCCGCCGTCGACGCTCGGGCTGCAGGCACCGAGCGCGAGCAGCGCGCCCGCGGCGAGCGCGGGCCCGAGCAGGCGACGGCGGGCGCGCGTCGGGCGCGAGGCGGGCATCACGCCCCCGGCAGGGCCCTGGCCTGGGGCAGCAGGTCCCCCGCGGGCTCGGAGTAGGTGAGGCCGGTGAGCCGGTCGCCGTCGTAGTGCAGCGAGGTGAGTGACGCGACGGAGCACTCGCGGCGGCGCGGGTCGTGCCACAGGCGCCGGCCCTCGAGCGCGCTCCGGGTGACCCAGATCGGCAGCTGGTGGCTCACGACGACCGCCTCGTGGCCGGCGGCGGCGTCGCGCGCGGACGCGACCGCGGCGAGCATGCGCGCGACCTGCTCGCGGTACGGCTCGCCCCAGCTCGGGCGGAACGGGTTCCACAGGTAGGGCCAGTGCGCGGGACGCCGGAGCGAGCCGTCCCCGACGCCGAACGTGCGGCCCTCGAAGTGGTTCGCGGCCTCGACGAGGCGCTCGTCGGTCGCGGTCTCCAGCCCGAACGCCGCCGCGATGGGCGCCGCGGTCTCCTGCGCGCGCTGGAGCGGCGAGGCGACGACGTGCACGACGTCGCGTCGCTCGCCGCCTGCCGGGCCGCGGCCCACGAGGTGCTCGGCGATGCGCTCGGCCATCGCGACCCCGCGCTCGGAGAGGCGGAAGCCCTCGAGCCGTCCGTACAGGACGCCCTCGGGGTTGTGCACCTCGCCGTGGCGGAGGAGGTGGACGGTGGTCGTCGGCATGGACCGATTCTCCCGCATGCGGGCGGGTGCCCGGGCCCGGACCCCGTGCGGCGCGCGCCCAGCCCTGGGCGGCGTCGAGCCGTCAGGCCGGCCGGCCGTCCACGGCCGGGGCGTCCGCGGCCTCGTCGCCGCCGCCCGCGACCGGCGCCGGGCCCTCGGCGACGCGCTCCATGGCGGCGCCGAGCGCGAGCATCTGGTCGTCGGTGAGGAGGTCGACGAGGTGCGCCCGCACGGCGCGCACGTGACCGGGCGCCGCGGCGACGAGCAGCGCGTAGCCCTCGTCGGTCATGACGCAGTTGACGCCGCGCCCGTCGGCGAGGCAGTTCTCGCGGCGGACGAGCGCGCGGCGCTCGAGGCGCGTCACGGTGTGCGTGAGGCGGCTGCGGGAGTGGACGAGCGACGACGCGAGCTCGGACATCCGCAGGGTGTGCTCGGGCGTCTCGGACAGACGCACGAGGATCTCGTACTCGCTCAGCGAGAGCCCGGCGTCCTGCTCGAGCTGGCGCGTGAGCGCCTCGCTCAGCCGCGCGCTGCCGGAGAGGTACGCGCGCCAGGCCTGCTGCTGCTCGACGGTGAGCCAGCGCACCGGCTCCTCGGTGGCGCCCGCGCCCGCGGTCGCCGGGCCGCGCCGTCCGGTGTCGGTGGCGGTCATGGGCTCTCCTCTCCGTCTGTGACCAGCGTCCCACGCCTGCGGTCACGAACCGCGCTCCAGGGGTTGTGCGGCTTCGGTCAGTGTAGTAGAAATATCAACGAGGTGCTTGATGGTTCAACCAAACGAGCATCGTCCGCCGTCACCCGAACCACCAGGAGAACCACCATGAGCGTCACCACTCTTCCCGCAGGCGTCACGACCGGCACGTGGACGGTCGAGCCGTCGCACAGCGCCGCCGAGTTCACGGTCCGCCACGCGGGCATCTCGAAGGTGCGCGGCACGGTCGCGATCACCGACGGCACCATCGTCATCGGCGAGGACCTCGCGTCGTCGTCCGTCACCGCCACGCTCGACCCGGCCACCGTGAGCACGCGCGACGCGAACCGCGACGGCCACCTCCAGAGCGCCGACTTCTTCGACGTCGAGAACCACCCGACCTGGACCTTCGTCTCCTCCGCGATCCAGGCCCGCGGCGACGCGTACGTCGTCGTCGGCGACCTGACGATCCACGGCGTGACGAAGCAGGTCGAGCTCGAGACCGAGTTCAACGGCGCGGCGACCGACCCGTTCGGCGCCTCGCGCCTCGGCTTCTCGGCCACGACGCAGATCTCCCGCAAGGAGTTCGGCCTGACGTGGAACGCCGCGCTCGAGACCGGCGGCGTCCTCGTCTCGGACAACGTCAAGATCTCGCTCGAGATCGAGGCCGTCCAGGCCTGAGCCCACGCGGCGCACGCGCCGCGGTCGCCTCACCCGTGCCCCCTGCCGCGCCCGCGGCAGGGGGCACGGTCGTCCCTCGCCGCCGTGGGGCTCTCAGCTGCGCGCCGCGGCCTTGCGGCGCTCGTGGAACGCGAGGATCTGCAGCTCCGTGGCCAGGTCGACCGAGCGGACGTCGACGCCGGCCGGCACCTGGAGCACGCGCGGGACGAACGTGAGGATCCCGGTGACGCCCGCGGCGACGAGGCGGTCGCACAGGTCCTGCGCGACGTCGGCCGGCGTCGCGAGCACGGCGATCGTCGCCCGCTCCCGACGGACGACCTCCTCGAGGTCCCGCCCGTGCTCGACGACGAGGCCCGCGACGGTCGTCCCGACGACCTCGGGCACCGCGTCCACGAGCGCCGCGACGCGGAACCCCTTGCCCGTGCCCGCGACGTAGTTGGCGAGCGCGTGGCCGAGGTTGCCGATGCCGACGATGACGACGGCGAGGTCGCCCGTGACCCCCAGGGCCGCGGCGACCTGCGCCTGGAGGTGCTCGACGTCGTACCCGACGCCCCGCACGCCGTGCGAGCCGAGGAAGGACAGGTCGCGCCGCAGCTGCGCCGAGCCGACGCCCGCGAGCTCGGCGAGCTCGCCCGAGGAGGTGCGCGTGACGCCGTCGTCCGTGAGCTGCTCGAGGGCGCGCAGGTAGATGGGGAGCCGGGCCACCGTCGAGGCCGGCACGGGGCGTGCCGTCATGCGGGCCCGCCGGCGAGCGCGCGGCGCACGCGCCCGGCGTCGATCCGCCAGTACCCCTGCTGGACCCCGTCGACGGTCACGACCGGCACGAGCTCGCCGTAGCGGTCGACGAGGTCGGGCGCGTCGGCCCCCGCGTCGATGTCCACCTCGAGCACCGCGGTCCCCGCGTCGGCGGCGAGCGGGCCGACGACGTCGCGCGCCGCCTCGCAGAGGTGGCAGCCCTGGCGGACGTACAGGACCACCCGCGCCGGCTCGCGTGGGGCCACGTCGCTCATGAGGCCAACCCTAGGGGAGTCGTTACAGTGGCCGGGTGGCTGAGCCGACACCTCTCGGCGCGCCGGACGAGGCGGGCGACGCGTCGGCGGCGCGCTCCCCCGTCGAGGCGGGCCGGGCCGCCGCGGCCGTCCACCACCACATCGCGCGCGACGACGCGCGCAGGGCGGTCCCCGCGGACGAGGCCCGCACGGCCGCCTTCTTCGACCTCGACAACACGATCATCCGCGGCGCGAGCGCCTTCCACCTCGCCGTCGGCCTGCGCCGGCGCGGCTTCTTCGGCACGCGGGACCTGCTCGTGTTCGCGTTCCACCAGGCGCGCTACCTCATGTACGGCGAGGACGTCGAGACGATCGACCAGGTCCGTGCGCGCGCGCTGTCGATCGTCGCGGGCAAGTCCGTCGCCGAGATCGCGGCCATCGGCGAGGAGGTCTGGGACGAGGTCCTCTCGCTGCGCATCTTCGCCGGCACGCAGGCGCTGCTCAACCGCCACCTCGAGGCGGGCCACCAGGTGTGGATCATCACCGCGAGCCCGGTCGAGATCGGCGAGCTCATCGGCCGGCGCCTCGGGGTCACGGGCGCGCTCGGCACGGTCGCCGAGCACCGCGACGGCTTCTACACGGGCCGCCTGGTGGGCGACCTCCTGCACGGCCGCGCCAAGGAGAGCGCCGTCGCGACGCTCGCGCACGAGGAGGGCCTCGACCTCAGCCGCTGCTACGCGTACGGCGACTCGACCAACGACGTCCCGATCCTGTCGTCGGTGGGCCACCCGGTCGCGATCAACCCGGACGCCCGCCTGCGCCGGCACGCGCGCGAGGTCGGCTGGCCGGTCCGCGAGTTCCGCGGGCGCCGGCGCACGGCGGCACGTCGCAGCATGCTCACGGCCAGCTGGGCGGGGGGCGCGTGGGTCCTCGGGCTCGTGGTGCGCGCCGCGCGGCGCCAGCTGCGGGGCTGACGCCGCCCGAGGTCCCGCGCCCCGCGTCCTGCCCGGCCGGCCGGACCGGTCAGGCGTCGTCGGCGAGGGTCGCGACCGGCCATCCGTCGACCCACGCGAGCTCGCGGATCGCGAGGCGGAACTCGCCCCCGAGGCGCTCGTCGTAGAAGTGGAACGCGAGGTGGTCGCGGGACACCGACTGGCCGCCGGGGCCGATCATCGGGCCGTCGGTCGCGAGCACCGCCGTGCCGCCGTCCTCGAGCATCGGCACGCCGTCGGCGTCGACGTACGGCCCCGTGACCTCGCGCGAGCGGCCGACCTCGATGCGGTACGTGCTCGCGACGCCCTGGCAGCACGCGTCCTTCGAGACGAACAGGTAGTACCAGCCGTCCCGCGGGACGACGAAGGCCGCCTCGACCGCGTTCGGCGGGGCACCGCGGTCGGCGATCCGCAGCGGCTCGGCGTCCGGGTCGGCGCGCAGCCCCGAGGGCCACTCCAGCTCAACCATGCGGATGCCGCTCCAGAACGAGCCGAACGCGAGCCACGGCGTGCCGTCCGCGTCCTCGACCACGCCCGGGTCGATCGCGTTGTGGTCGTCGCCCCGCTCGGTCGCGACGACGGGCCCGCGGTCGACCCAGGCGTAGTCGGGGTCCTCCGGGTCGAGCGTCGTGTTCGTGTGCAGCCCGACGACGGACCGGTTGCTCCCGAACGTCGACGCCGACCAGTAGAGGTACCAGGTGCCGTCGTGCTCGTAGACCTCGGGCGCCCAGTAGTTCTTGACGCCCGGGACGAGCTCCTCGACCCACGCGGGCGCGTCGTCGGCGTCCCACACCGTGCCGAGCGACGTCCACTCGCGCCCGTCGGGCGAGGTGCGGACCTGGATCGCCCCGCCCGCCTCGCGCTCGTCCCCGGTCGAGAACACGTACCAGGGCTCGTCGCCCTCGCCGACGACGAGCGCGGGGTCGTGCGTGCGCAGGTCGCCCTCGAGCTCGAGCGCGGTGGCCGTCGAACGTGCGGTGCCCACGCACCCGGTGAGCGCCGTCGCGAGGGCGAGCACGGCCGCCCCGGCCGCGAGGAGCCGAGGCGGCCGCGCCGTCATCGCGTCGCCAGCCGCAGCATGGTCCACGACACGGGCGGCAGCTCGACCTGGACGACGTCGCGGTCGCGCCACGCGGTCGGGTTGGGCCGCGGCGCGAGCGAGGCGTCGTCGTCGACCGTGGACCGGGCGTACGGGTCCTCGGGGTTCGCGAGCGTGACCGCCTCGACGAGCTCGGCGCCGCCGAACGCGCGCGTGTCGACCTGCACCGTGATCGACTCCGTGAGCGAGCGGTTCACGGCGAACACCGCGAGCGCGCCCGTCTCGGCGTCGTGCGTCGCGACCGCGTCGACGAGCGGGGTGTCGCCGTACGTCGCGGTCTCGTGCGACGGCGTCGCCAGCCCGACGCGGAGCACCTCGCCCACGGCGTACCGCGACGTCAGTGCGAACGGGTGGAACGTCGTCTGCCGCCAGATGCGCCCGCCCGGCTCGGTCATGATCGGCGCGATGACGTTGACGAGCTGGGCGAGGCTCGCCGCGCGCACGCGGTCGCTGTGCCGCAGGAGCGAGATGAGCAGGTTCCCGACGACGACGGCGTCGGCCACGTTGTAGTGGTCCTCGAGCAGCACCGGGGCCACGGGCCACGAGTCCTTCGGCGGGACCGACGGCGTCGCGTGCTGGTACCAGACGTTCCACTCGTCGAACGAGATGTGGATCCGCTTGCTCAGGCCCTTGGCCGCGCGCACCGCGTCCGCGGTGGCGACGACGTCCTCGATGAAGCGGTCCATGTTGATCGCCGAGCCGAGGAAGCTCGCGAGGTCGCCGTCGGTCTCGAAGTAGTACGCGTGCGCCGAGACGAAGTCGACGTGCTCGTACGTCTCCGCGAGGACGGTGGCCTCCCAGGTGCCGAAGGTCGGCATCGCCGAGCTCGAGCTGCCGCACGCGACGAGCTCGAGGCTCGGGTCGATCATGCGCATCGCGCGCGCCGCCTCGGCCGCGAGGCGGCCGTACTCCTCGGCCGTCTTGTGGCCGATCTGCCAGGGGCCGTCCATCTCGTTGCCGAGGCACCACATCCGCACGCCGTGGGGCGCCTCCGTGCCGTTCGCCCGGCGCAGGTCGGACCAGTACGTGCCGCCCTCGACGTTGCAGTACTCGAGCAGGTCGAGCGCCTCCTGGACGCCGCGCGTGCCGAGGTTGACCGCCATCATCGGCTCGACGCCGGCCTTGCGCGCCCACCGCATGAACTCGTCGACGCCGACCGTGTTCGGCTCGGTGCTGTGCCACGCGAGGTCGAGCCGGGCGGGACGCTGCTCGACCGGGCCGATCCCGTCCTCCCAGCGGTAGCCCGAGACGAAGTTGCCGCCCGGGTAGCGCACGGTGCTCACGCCGAGCTCGTGCGTGAGCTCCACGACGTCCTTGCGGAAGCCGTCCTCGTCCGCCGTCGGGTGCTCCGGGTCGTGGATGCCCGTGTAGACGCAGCGCCCGAGGTGCTCGACGAAGCTGCCGAACGTGCGCCGGTGCACCGGCGAGACCGTGAAGGCCGGGTCGAGGGTCAGGGACGCGGTGAGCATGCTTCTCCTTGCGTGGGCGTGGCGAGAGGTCGGCCGGTCGGCGCCGGCGGGTCGAGCGGGAGGACGGACCGTGCCGTCACTTGAGCGAGCCGAGCGAGAGGCCGCCCTGCCAGTACTTCTGCAGCGACAGGAACGAGATGACCAGCGGGATGATCGAGATGAGCGCGCCCGTGACGACGAGGTTCCACAGCTGGGATCCGGCCGCGCCGGCCTGGGACTGCGCCTGCCACTGGCCGAGGCCGACGGTCACGGGCAGCAGCTTGGTGTCCGACAGGACCGCGAGCGGCAGGAAGTAGTTGTTCCACGTCGCGACCGTCGACAGCAGCAGGACCGTGACGATCGCGGGCCGCAGGAGCGGCAGCGCGACGCTGAGGAAGGTGCGCAGGTCCCCCGCTCCGTCGACGCGTGCGGCGTCGAGCAGCTCGTCCGGCACGGCCTCCTGCGTGTAGACCCGCATGAGGTACACCCCGAACGGGCTGAGCAGCGACGGCAGGATGACCGCCCAGATCGTGTTGGTCAGCTTCATCTGGGCGAGCAGCATGAAGGTCGGGATGACGAGCGCCGTCATCGGCACCATGACCGAGCCGAGCACGGCGGAGAACAGCAGGTTGCGGCCGCGGAAGCGGTACTTCGCGAACCCGTAGCCCGCGAGGATCGACAGCACGGTCGCGCCGATGCCGCCGGCGAACGCGTAGAGGAACGAGTTGCCGAGCCAGCGCCAGTAGAGGCCGCCGTTCTGCGTGAACAGCTGCCGGACGTTGTCGACGAGGTGGAACTCGTCGTCGAACCACAGCGGGCCGGCGCTGCCGTCGAAGAGCCCGTTGATGTTCTTCGTGCTCCCGACGACGAGCCACCACAGCGGGAGCGCGAAGTACAGGACGAGGACGATGAGGAAGGTGTGGGCGAGCACCGGTCGGCGCGCGCCCGGGCCGCCCGCCGCACGGCGGGCACGGGGCCGGCCGACCGTCTCGGGGGCGACCTCGGCGACGTTGAGGGCCATCAGCTCAGTCCGCTCTTCTTGCGGGTCAGGAACAGGAACAGGTACGACCCGGCGAACACGACGACGCCGAGCGCGAAGGAGATCGCCGACGCGTAGTTGAACTGGGAGTACGAGAACGCGAGCGTGAACGCGTAGATGTTGGGCGTGAAGGCGGCGTCGATCGAGCCAGCCGCGACCGAGCGCAGGATCTGCGGCTCGGTGAAGAACTGCAGCGTCCCGATCAGCGCGAACACGAGGATGAGGACGAGGGCCGAGGAGATCATCGGGACCTTGATCCGCAGCGCGATCTGGACGTTCGTCGCGCCGTCGATCTTCGCGGCCTCGTAGATCGAGGGGTCGATACCGCGCAGCGCCGCGTAGATGATGATCATGTAGTAGCCGGCCCACTGCCAGGTCACCACGTTGAGCAGGCCCGCGAACACGTTGTCGGGGCTGAGCATGGCCGGCGCGTCCAGCCCCACGAGCCCGAAGAGGTCCGCCATCGGGCCGAAGCGCGGGCTGTAGAGGAAGCCCCACATCATGGCGCCGATGACGACCGGGATCGCGTACGGGACGAAGATCATCAGCCGCGCGAACTTGGCGAGCCGGTCGGTCAGGGCGTCCAGCACGAGCGCGACGGCGAGCGACACCAGCATCTGCACCGGGATGAGCACGAGCGAGAAGCGCACGACGAAGCCGACGCCCTGGAGGAACTGCGGGTCGCTGAACGCCTGCGCGTAGTTCGCGAAGCCCGTGAAGCGCTCGCCGAACGCGAGGGTCTTGGTGTGCAGGCTCATCCAGAACGCGTAGACGAGCGGCACGACGAGGAACGTGAGGAAGACGACGAGGAACGGCGCGACGAACAGCCAGCCGTTGCGCTGACGCGCCCGGGCGATGCTGCCGCTGCCGCGGGTGCGCCGTCGGGCGGGCGTCGCGGGCACCGGCGGTGCCGCGCCCTCCACGCTGAGGGTCTGGGACATGGGTGGCTCCTTGGGCGGGCGGGCCGGTGCCGGGCCGAGGCCGCTCGGCACCGGACCGCGCCGACGGGGTCGGGCTGGGTCCGTCCGGCGGGACCTGCGGGGCCCCGCCGGACGTGGTCGTCAGTTGACGGTGAAGCCCTGGCTGGTGGCGTACTCCACGACCTGGTCCTGGAGGTCCTCGACGGCCTGCTCCGGCTCCTTCTCGCCCTGGACCGCGGCGAACATCTGCTCGGTCAGCTTGTCGTAGGCGAAGTTCTGGAACGGGCTGAAGGTGAAGCCCTCGTAGCCCGCGGCGGCCTCCATGAACACGTCCTGGTTGATCTTCTGCCCGCCGAAGAACGGGTACTCGAGGTCGCGGAAGTAGTCCGACTCGAGGACCGGGAGCCACAGCGGGAAGAGGGCGCCCTCCTCGATGCCGATCTTCCACGCCTCCTCGGTGCCGAAGATCTCCTTGGCCACGACGGCGGCCGCCTCGGGGTTCTTCGCCTGCGAGGTCACGGCGAAGGCCGAGCCGCCCCAGTTGACCTGGACCGGGTTCGAGGCGTCCCACTGCGGGAGCGGGGCCGCGCGCCAGACGGCGTCGGGGTCCGCGCCCTCGAGCCCGGACAGGTAGCCCGGGCCCCACGCGGCGGCGAGGTAGACGGCGTACGAGCCGTCGACGAGCTTCGTGTTGTAGTCCGTCGTGAACGCGTCGTCCGTGGCGACGAGGCCCTTGTCGACGAGGTCGAACCAGTAGTCGACGACCTGCTTGGTCCCCGCGTCGTCGAGGTTGATCGTGACGTCGGTCGGGTTGTCCTGGTCGAAGACGTACGGCTCGGAGCCCGCCTGGTCGAACAGCGCCTGGAGGAACGCGCGGCCGTTGGTCGGGAAGTCGGCCATGACGGCCTCGCTGCCCGAGTCCTTGAGCTGCTGCGCGGCGGTGGCGAACTCGTCCCAGGTGGCAGGCGGGGCCGTGATGCCGGCCTCCTGGAAGATGTCCTCGCGGTAGAGCATCCCCATGGGGCCGCCGTCGACCGGGATCGCGTAGACGCCGCCGTTGGCGCTGTGGTCCTCCCACACGCCCTCGGAGTAGTTGGCCTGGACCTCGTCGGCCCCGAACTCGCTGAGGTCGGTCAGGGCGTCGCGGATGATGAAGCTCGGCAGGACCTCGGTCTCGAGCATGATCACGTCGGGCGCACCCGAGCCGGCCTCGATCGTGGTGCTGAACTTCGTGTACTCGTCGTTGCCCTGGCCCGCGTTGCTCCAGCAGATCTGGATGTCGTCGTGGGACTCGTTGAAGAGGTCGACGACGCCCTCGAACGCCGGGTACCAGGCCCACACCGTGACCTGCTCGGCGTCGGGCACCTTGATCTCGTTCGTGCAGCCCGCCTCGCCGCCGCCCGACGCCGCCTCGCCGCCCTCCGCGGTGTCGGTGCCCTCGGAGCCGGTGTCACCGCCGCCGCCCGAGCAGGCGGTGAGGCCGGTGACGGCCACGGTCAGGCCGATGCCGGCGGCGAGCCAGCGACGGTCGCGCCGCCGCCCACGGATGCTGTGCATGCGAATCCTCCTTGATCCGGTCCCCGGGCGGACGCCTCGGGTCAGTGCGGTCCGATGCCGTGCGATGCGGTGGCGGCCGCCGGGACGGCCGATCTACATCGTTGTACTACATCGATGAAGAGAACCATGGACCCCAGAGCGGGCCGCGGTCAAGCCGGGCCCGGATCACGGAAAGGTCACGATGTTATCGCTCACATGGGACGACTCTCCGCGGCGCCGGGCGTGGGCTGTCGGCGTCGCCCGATGGCGTGAAGGGTTGGTCGCGTCCACCGCGACCAACCCTTCGCACCGACATAGAGCCCGCACTTCTCCCGGTCGCGAGAGCGCGGCGTCAGGCCGCGACGGCCGGACGGGCCGATCAGGCCGGTCAGGCCGGGACGGTCGAGCGGCGCTCGAGGATGCGGAAGTCCGCGTAGACGCGCTGGGGGCGGTGCGTCCCCGCCTTGTCCGCGATCTGCTCGGCGAGCAGGCGCACGGCGGTCTCGGCGATCTGCTCGCGGCCCGGGTCCACCGTGCTCAGCGAGGGGTTCGAGTACTCACCCTCGTCGACCGCGTCGAACCCGATGACCGCGACGTCGTCGGGCACGCGGACGCCGCGCACCTGCAGCTCGTGCAGGACGCCGAGCGCCATGGCGTCGTTCATCGCGAAGATCGCGTCGGGCTCGGCGCCCGAGTCGAGCAGGTGCGCCGCCGCTGCAGCGCCCGTCGAGCGGTGCCACAGCCCGGCCTCGCCGAGCAGCCGCTCGTCGAACGGCAGTCCGGCGGCCTCGATCGCCTCGCGGTACCCGCGCAGGCGCAGACCCGCCGAGCCGACCACCTCCCCCGGGTGCACGCCCACGACGGCGACGCGGCGCCGCCCGAGCCCGAGCAGGTGCTCGGTGGCCGCGCGGGCCCCCTCGACGTTCTGCATCGTCACGTGGTCGACGGCGTCCGGGAACAGTCGCTCGCCCAGGAGCACCATGGGGAAGTCGACGTCGAGCAGCGCCTCGTCGCCCGCACCGAGCGCGAGCGGGCTGAACAGCAGCCCGTCGGTGAGGTGGCGCCGCGCGCCCGAGAGCACCTCGAGCTCGCGCTCGCGCCGGCTGCCGGTCTGCTCGATGAGGACCGTGAGGCCCATCGCGTCGGCGGCCTGGATGACGGAGTCCGCGAGCTCGGCGAAGTACGGCAGGCTCAGCTCCGGGAGCGCGAGCGCGATGATCCCCGTGCGCCCGGTGCGCAGGTTCCGGGCGGCGACGTTGAGCTGGTAGTCGAGCTCCTCGATGGCGGCGAGGACGCGCGCGCGGGTCGACTCCCGGATGTGCGGGTAGCCGTTGACCACGTTGGAGACCGTCTTCACCGACACGCCCGCGCGCTGGGCGACGTCGTTCATCGTCGCGGCCATGCCTGCCCTCCCGCCCGGGGCGTGCCGCCCCTGCGCCCCTCCGGGCGCGGCCACAGGCTACATCGTTGTACACCGGCGTGGGCAGGACCAGCGGCAGCCGGACGGCCGCGGTCCCGCACGTACGCAGGACGGGCCTACGGCCGGCCGGAGACCGCGGCGCTCGGACCCACGACGGGCCCGGACGCACACGAGCTCACACGCACGACGGGCCCGGACGCACGACGGGCCCGGCCGGAGCCGGGCCCGTCGTCGGAGGCGTGGCCTCGCGGGTCGTGCGTCACCGCTGCGCGCCCTCGCGGGCGCGGCGGGTCACTTCTTGTTGCGGCGCTGGTGGCGCGTCTTGCGCAGCAGCTTGCGGTGCTTCTTCTTGGCCATGCGCTTGCGGCGCTTCTTGATGACGGAGCCCACGTGTCCTCGCAACTGTGTCAGGTGGTGCGCTGGACCGGCTCGTGCAGGCAACCGGGAGGCTGCCGGCGGCCCGGCGCGCGGAAAGTCCGGCGTCACTCTACCGCGTCCCCGGCGTCCCCGGCGCATGCGCCCGCAGCAGGGCTCCCAGGAGCGCCCCCTCAGCGCCCAGCGCCTGCGGCGCCGCAGCGACCGCGGGCTCGTAGCGCCGACCGTGCCCGCGCGGTCGCGGGCGGTGGCTCAGGACGTGAGGCGGTCGCCCTCGACCGACGACGCCGCGAGGTACGCCTCGAGCGCGTCCTCGGGCACGCGGAACGAGCGGCCCACCCGCACGGCCGGCAGCTCGCCGTTGTGGACGAGCCGGTAGACGGTCATCTTCGACAGGCGCATGGTCTCGGCCACCTCGGCCACCGTGTAGTACCGCAGCCGCGGCCGCTCCGGACCACCGCTCATGCTCGCCTCGCCCCTCCCGGCCCGCGCGCGTCGGCGCGGGACGGCTGCCGCCCTGGCTGCGGCGATCGCCGCGCAGGGCAACCGTAGTGGCCTGCGTGACTGGAGTGAAAGGGGAGACGGGTGTGACTCACCCGTCCGGCTCCGGGGCGCCCGTCCGCGCCCGTTCAGTCGTAGAGCTCGTCGAGCCCGTGCCACGGGAAGACGGCGCGGCGCGTCGCCAGGACCACGCGGTCGACGTCGTCCGCGGGGTCGTAGCCCTCGGCCCAGGGGCGCGCCGCGACGGCGCCGCCGTCGCCCATGCGCTCGGGCAGCGGGAAGCCGAAGACGGCCGCGGCGTGCTCGCGCCACGGCTCGGGCACGGGCGCGTCGCGCGGCACCGGCACGTGCGCCGCGATCGCCAGCAGGTGGGTCCACACGCGGGGGACGACCTGCGCCACCGCGTACCCGCCGCCGCCGAGCGCGAGCCAGCGACCGCCCGCGACCTCGTGCGCGAGGTCGTGCACCAGCTCGGCCGCGGCGCGCTGCGTGTCGATCGACACCGCGAGGTTGGTCAGCGGGTCGAGACCGTGCGCGTCGCAGCCGTGCTGGCTCACGACCAGGTCCGGCCGGAAGGCGCGCAGGAGAGGGCCCACCAGCGTGGTCACGGCGCGCAGCCACGGCACGTCCGACGTGTGCGCGGGCAGTGCGACGTTGACCACCGTGCCGCGCGCGTGCGGGCCGCCGACGTCGGTCGGGTGACCCGTGCCGGGGAACAGGGTGTGCCCGCTCTCGTGGATCGAGATGGTGAGCACGCGCGGGTCGTCCCAGAAGGCCTTCTCGACGCCGTCCCCGTGGTGCGCGTCGACGTCGACGTAGGCGACGCGCTCGGCGCCCCGGTCGAGCGCGCGGCGGATCGCGACCACCGCGTCGTTGTACACGCAGAAGCCGGACGCGCGGTCCGCCATCGCGTGGTGCATGCCGCCGGCGATGTTGACCGCGTGCTCGATCTCCCCGGCGCACAGCGCGTCCGCGGCGCGCACGCTGCCGTCGACGATGCGGGCGGACGCCTCGTGCATGCCGGGGAACACGGGGTCGTCGTCGGTGCCGAGACCACGGTCGAGGTCCGGCTCGCCGGTGGTCGACGCGCGCCGGACGGCCGCGACGTAGTCGGCGTCGTGCGCCGTGACCAGGACCTCGTCGTCGGCCGGCTCGGCGCCCACCACCTCGACGCCCGGCGCGTCGAGCACCCCGAGGTCGCGCGCGAGACGGAAGGTGAGGTCGAGGCGGATCGGGTTCATCGGGTGGGTCGGGCCGAAGTCGTAGCCCAGGAGGGCCTCGGACCACACGAACCGGGTACGCACGGCGGGTGCGGGCGGGACCATGCCTCACCGTAGCCCGCGGCGCGGCGGGTGCGACGGGCGCGTCCGGCGGTCGGGTGCGCCGCGACGTGCCAGAGTTGTCCGTCGAGCAGCCGCCACACGGGACCAGGAGGTGCGGGGATGGAGCTGCCCCGCCCGCTCCTGCTGGGCCGGGAGTTCGTCGACCGGGTCGCGCGTCAGTCGCCGGCGCGCCTCGCGCTGTCGGTGTTCGCCGCCGTCATCGCGGTGTTCACGGCGCTCCTGTCCGTGCCGCAGGCGACGGCCGCCGGCACGCGCGCACCCTTCGAGGACGCGCTCTTCACCGCGGTCTCCGCGGTCTGCGTCACCGGCCTGACGACCGTCGACACGGGCACCTACTGGTCGCTCTTCGGGCAGGTCGTCATCCTCGTCGGGATCAAGGTGGGCGGCCTGGGCGTCATGACGCTCGCGTCGCTGCTGGGCATCGCCGTCTCGCGCCGCATCGGGCTCACCCAGAAGCTGCTCACGGCGACCGAGACGCGCTCGGCCGGCCTCGGCGAGGTCGGCTCGCTGCTGCGCGTCGTCATCCTCACCTCGACCGCGCTCGAGGTCGCCATCGCGCTCGCCCTCATCCCCCGCTTCGCCGTCGTCGGCGAGAGCTTCGGCGATGCCGTGTGGCACGGCGTCTTCTACGCCGTCTCGGCCTTCAACAACGCGGGCTTCGTGCCGACGGCCGAGGGCCTCGACCCGTTCGTCTCGGACTGGTGGATCGGCCTGCCCATCGTGGTCGGCGTGTTCATCGGGTCCCTGGGCTTCCCGGTGATCCTCAACATCGCCCAGCGCCGACGCGCGGTGCGGCGCTGGAGCCTGCACACCAAGCTCACCGTCACGACGTCGGCGGCGCTCGTCGTCGTCGGGACCGTGCTCATCGCGGCGGCCGAGTGGGGCAACCGGGCGACGTTCGGCACGCTCGACACGTCCGGCAAGGTCCTCGCAGCGCTCTTCGCGGGCGTCATGCCGCGCTCGGGCGGCTTCTCGACCGTCGAGGTCGGGGAGATGAAGGAGTCGACGTGGCTCATCAACGACGCCCTGATGTTCGTCGGCGGCGGCAGCGCGTCGACGGCCGGCGGCATCAAGGTGACCACGCTCGCGGTCATGCTCCTCGCGATCGTCTCCGAGGCGCGCGGCGACCGGGACGTCGAGGCGTTCGGGCGGCGGATCCCCCGCGAGTCGCTCCGGCTCGCCGTCGCCGTCGTGTTCGTCGGCGCGACCGCGGTGCTGCTCGCGACCCTGCTCCTGCTCGAGATCACCGGGCTGAGCCTCGACGTCGTCCTGTTCGAGGTGATCTCGGCGTTCGCGACGGTGGGGCTGAGCACGGGCATCACGGCCGACCTGCCCGCAGAGGCCAAGTACGTGCTGTCCGCCCTCATGTTCGTGGGCCGCACGGGCACCATCACGTTCGCAGCGGCGCTCGCGCTGCGTGACCGGCGCCGGGTCATCCGGTACCCCGAGGAGAGGCCGATCATTGGCTGACAACGACCGCCGTCCCGGCGAGGACGGCCCCCAGGGCCTCGAGGCCCGGAGCAGCGAGGGCAGCACCCGCAGCGTCCGCGCGTCCCGGCGCGGCGGCGAGAAGGAGGAGGCGCGCGACGCCGGGGTGCTCGTCGTCGGGCTGGGCCGGTTCGGCTCGTCGATCGCGCTGACGCTCGACCGGCTGGGCCACGACGTCCTCGCCGTCGAGCGCGACGCCACGCTCGTCCAGCACTACACGGGACGGTTCCCCCTCGTCGAGGCGGACGCGACGAACCCCGAGGCGCTCGTCCAGCTGGGCGCCCGGGACTTCCCCGTCGCCGTCGTCGGTGTGGGCACGTCGCTCGAGGCGAGCGTGCTCATCACGGGCAACCTCGTCGACCTGGGGACGCCGCAGATCTGGGCCAAGGCCATCTCGGCCGAGCACTCGCGCATCCTGCAGCGCATCGGCGCCCACCACGTCGTGCTCCCGGAGGCCGACGCGGGCAACCGGGTCGCGCACCTCGTGTCGGGCAAGCTGCTCGACTACATCGAGGTCGAGGACGGCTTCACGATCGTCAAGATGCGACCGCCGCGCGAGACGCAGGGGTTCACGATCGCGCAGTCCCAGATCCGCAAGCGGTACGGCGTCACGGTCATCGGCGTGAAGCCCCCGGGCGAGGAGTTCGTGTACGCGACGGACGACACGCGCATCTCGGCGAACGACCTGCTCATCGTCTCGGGCCACGCCGAGCTCCTCGAGCGCTTCGCGGCCCGCCCCTGACCTCGCCGAGATGACGACTCCTGCGGAGTCGTCATCTCGGGGAGGGGGTGGGGTCGGGTGAGGCGCGGTGGGACGTGGACTGGGGCTGGGGCTGGGGCTGGGGCTGGGGCCGGATGAGGGTCGGGGTCGGGGTCCAGGCGGCGACGTCCCGGGCGCGGGTGGACTCGCGGACCACGAGCTGGGTCGGCAGCGGGGTGTCCGTGGTCTCGGCCTGGCCCTCCTCGAGCGCGACGAGCACCTTCTGCAGCATGAGACCGCCGAGCGCGGCGAAGTCCTGCCGGACCGTCGTCAGGGGCGGGTAGAGGTACGCGGCCTCGGGGATGTCGTCGAAGCCGACGACGCTGACGTCGTCCGGCACGCTGAAGGCCCGCTCGCGCAGCGCCGAGAGGAGCCCGAGGGCCATGAGGTCGTTCGAGGCGAACACGGCCATGCCCGGCTCGACGTCCATCTCGCGGCCGATCCGGTAGCCGCCGCCCGCCGACCAGTCGCCGTAGACGAGGTCGACGACGGGCAGGCCGCGCTCCGCGAGCTCGTCGCGCCAGCCCCGGATCCGCTCGACGGCGTCGGCCGCGCGCGCCGGCCCCGCGAGGTGCGCGATGCGCGTGTGCCCCAGCTCGGCGAGGTGACGCACGGCGGCCCGGGCACCCCGGTACTGGTCGATCTGGACCAGGAGCGGGCTGCGCCGCGCCGACGACGCCGCGGCGACCACGGGCACCGAGAGGTCGAGCCCTCGGACCATCTCCACGACGCCGATGTCCATGACGATGAGCACGATCGCGTCCACCCGCTGGCGCAGCAGGCCCTCGATCGCCGCCTGGACGGCGCCCGGGTCGTCGTCCACGGTCGTGACGGTCTCGACGCTGTAGCGCGCAGCCCGGGCGGCCATCGAGAAGTGCATGCCGATGCGGGTCGGGCCGTGGTCCGAGACGTTGGGCGCGATGAGGCCGACGGTGCGCGTGCGGCGCGTGACGAGCGAGCGGGCGGCGGGCGACGGGCTGTAGCGCAGCTGCGCGATCGCGTGCTCGACGCGCGCCCGCGTCTCGGGCCGGACGTTCGGCTGCCCGTTGAGCACGCGCGAGACCGTCTGGTGCGAGACGCCGGCGAGGCGTGCGACGTCGAAGATCGTCGCGGCGCGGGCCGGCTTGCCGTCGTCCACGGTCACTCCCCCTCGTCCGGCCGCGCGACGAGGACGAGGAGCGAGTCCGTGGTGACGTCCGCCGAGTCGAACGTGTCGACGAGCCGTCCGTCCCGCAGGACGACGACGCGGTCCGAGACGCGCAGCACCTCCTCGAGCTCGGCGGAGATGAACAGCACGGCCAGGCCGTTGTCCGCGAGCTCGCCCACGAGGTTCTGGATCTCGACCTTCGCGCCGACGTCGATCCCGCGCGTGGGCTCGTCGAGCACGAGCAGCCGGGGCGCGAGGGCGAGCAGCCGCGCGAGGAGCACCTTCTGCTGGTTGCCGCCCGACAGCGTCCCCGCCGGACGGTCCAGGTCCGCCGGACGGATGCCGAGCGCCTCCACCCAGCTCTGCGCGAGCTCACGCCGGCGCGCGGGCGGGATCCGGCGCAGGGCTCCGCGCTGCGCCTGGAGGGCGAGCGTGATGTTGTCGAGCACCGAGAGCTCGGCGACGATGCCCTCGGTCCGCCGGTTCTCCGACGAGTAGACGACGCCCAGGTCGATCGCGCGCCGCGGCGAGTCGAGCCGCACCCCCGCGCCCTCGACCTCGATCGAGCCCTCGTCGAGCGGCGAGATGCCGGTGACGGCGCGCGCGAGCTCGGTGCGCCCCGAGCCCAGGAGACCGGCCACCCCGACGACCTCCCCCTCCGCGAGGTCGACGTCGGCCCGCTGGATCCCGCGCGACGCCGTCACGCCGCGCGCGCGCAGGAGCGGCTGCTCCTCGGGTCCGACCGTCGGCCCGCGCTCGCGGTCCTTGAAGTCCGAGACCTGCCGGCCGAGCATCTTCTGCACCAGGTCGATCCGCAGGAGCTCGCGCGTGAGGTACTCGCCGACGAGCTTGCCGTCCCGCAGCACCGTCACGCGGTCGCACAGCTCGTACACCTGGTCGAGGAAGTGCGACACGAAGAGCACCGCGACGCCGCGCGCCGTGAGCTGCCGGACGACGCGGAAGAGCTCGGCGACCTCGTCCAGGTCGAGGCTCGACGTCGGCTCGTCCAGGACGAGCACCTTGACGTCCGTCGAGATGGCGCGCGCGATCGCGACGAGCTGCTGCACCGCGACCGGGTGCGTCGCGAGCATCGACCCGGGGTCCACCTCGAGCCCGAGGTCGCGCAGGACGTCGGCCGCCTGGCGGCGCATGAGCCGGTGGTCGACGAAGCCGAGCCGGCGGGGCTCGCGGCCGAGCAGGACGTTCTCCGCGACCGAGACGTTGGGCAGCAGATCGATCTCCTGGTAGACCGTGCTGATCCCCGCGCGCTGCGCCTCGTGCGGCGTGGCGAACCGGACCGTCCGACCGTCGAGCACGAGCGTGCCGGCGTCCAGGGGCAGCGCGCCCGTGATGGCCTTGATGAGGGTCGACTTGCCCGCGCCGTTCTCCCCCATGAGCGAGTGCACCTCGCCCGGGAACATGCGGAAGGAGACGTCGTCGAGCGCCGCGTCGGCGCCGAATCGCACCGTCGCGCCGGTCAGCTCGAGCAGCGGTCGCGCCCCGTCCACCGGACCATCATCGCGCAGGGCCCGGGGCGCGGCCGCCGTCCTCGTGATGGTCGCTACCGTTGCCGCTCGGAGCGCGCGACGATGGCGCGCTGCACCACGATGAACAGCAGGAGCAGGCCGCCGATGATGATCTGCATCCAGGACTGCTCGGCGCCCATGAACGAGATGATCGTCTTGATCGTCCCGAACACGAGGACGCCCACGAGGGACCCGAGCACGTAGCCGCGCCCGCCCGTGAGGAGCGTGCCGCCGATGACGACGGCGGCGATCGCGTCGAGCTCGGTCCCGATGCCGTTGCGCGGGTAGCCGGCACCCGAGTACGCCGTGAGCAGCAGGCCGGCGAGCCCGCCGCACGAGCCGCTGATGACGTAGGCCGCGACCTTGGTGCGCGCCACGCTCAGGCCCATGAGCCGTGCGGAGTGCTCGCTGCCGCCGATCGCGTAGATCGTCCGGCCGAAGCGCGTGAGGTGCAGGACGACCGCCGACACCGCCACGACCAGGAGCGCGATGAGCCCGGTCGGCGTGATGTAGAACATGTCGAGCCGGAAGCGCGTCTGCTGGAGCCAGAGGATCGCCGGGTCCTCGACCTTGATGGACTGCAGGCTGACGACGAATGCGAGGCCGCGCGCGAGGAAGAGCCCGCCGAGCGAGGCGATGAACGGCTGCACGTGGAAGTACTGCACGAGCACCCCGATGAGCAGGCCGATCGCGGCGCCGGACAGCAGCATGACCGCGACGGCGAGCACGGTGGGCGTGCCCTGGGCGAGCAGCTGCGCGCCGAGGATGCCGGTGAAGGCCATGACGGAGCCCACGGAGAGGTCGATGCCCGCCGTGAGGATGACGAACGTCATGCCCGCGGCGAGCACCAGCAGGTAGGCGTTGTCGAGCAGGAGGGCGGACATGTTGCCCGGCGCCACGAAGTTGCCGGGCAGGAACGCCTCGGCGCCCGCGAGGAGCACCACGAGGATGAGCACCGCGGCGAACGTCGGCGTCGTCGCGGCGTGCCTGCTGATGAAGCCCTCGTAGCGCGCGGCCGACGAGCGGGTCCGCGCCTCGCGTGCCTGGTGTGCCGTCGTCGCGCTCACCGCGCCACCTCCGCCTTCTCGCGCTGCTGGTCCGGGACGTCGGCACGACGCCGGGAGTGTCGGGACGCCGTGAGCGACCTCAGTGCGCTCCTCACGCGCGGTGACTGGATGACCACGACGGCCACGACGACGACGGCGAAGAACACGGGGCTCTCCGCGGACGGGACGCCGAGGAAGAGGATCGTCGAGTCGAGGGTCTGGATGATGAGGACGCCGATCACGGTGCCCGCGATCGAGAACTTGCCGCCGTTGAGCGACGTCCCGCCGAGCACCACCGCGAGGATCGCGTAGAGCTCGATGAAGAGGCCCGCCGCGTTCGCGTCGGCCGCCTTGATGTTCGAGGCGTAGATCACGCCGGCGACGCCGGCGAGCGTCCCGCTGACGATGTAGGCGCCCCAGACGATGCCCCGCTGCCGCACTCCGGCGAGCCGCGAGGCCTCGGGGTTGACGCCCACCGCCTCGGTCAGCACCCCGAGGGCCGTCCGGCGTTCGACGAGCGCGACGACCGCGATCGCGGCGACCGAGATGAAGAAGGCGAAGGGCAGCACGGTGAGGTAGCCGCTCGCGATGTACGCGAACGGCGCCGAGTTCACCGTGGTGATGAAGCCCCCGGTGATGAGCAGAGCGACGCCGCGGCCCGCGAGCATGAGGACGAGGGTCGCGATGATCGGCTGGATGCCGAGCACCGCGACGAGGAACCCGTTCCACACGCCGAGCACGAGCGCGACGAGCACCGCGACGAGGACGGCGACGAGCACGGTCCCGAGGTTCTCGGGGTCGCCCGACCCGTCGATGATCGTCAGCGCGACCGCGCCGGAGACCGCCATGATCGCCCCGACCGAGAGGTCGATCCCCCGCGTCGCGATGACGATCGTCATGCCGAGCGCCACGAGCATGAGCGGGGCGCTGTTGCGCAGGATGTCCACGACGGCGCCGAACAGCTCGCCGTCGCGCATCGTGATCCGCAGGAACTGCGGGCGCGCGACCGAGTTGACCACGACGAGCGCGAGCAGCGCCGCCGCGGGCCAGAACAGCCGGTGCCGGAGGATCCCCGTCATGCCGCACTCCCCTTCCCCGCGTTGGCGAGGTAGTCCACGAGCCCGTCGAGGTCGACCTCGCCCGAGTCGAGCTCACCGATCTTCCTGCGGTCGCGCAGGACGGCGATCCGCTGCGCCAGGCGCAGCACCTCCTCGAGCTCGGAGGAGATGAAGATCACCGACAGTCCCTGGGCCGAGAGCTCGGAGACCTTGTGCTGGATGTCCGCCTTGGCGCCGACGTCGATGCCGCGCGTCGGCTCGTCGAGCACCAGCAGCTCGGGCGCCGTGGCGAGCCACCGCGCGAGGAGGACCTTCTGCTGGTTGCCGCCCGACAGGTTGCCGACGACGGCGTCCGGGTCCGCGGGCCGCACGCCGAGCGCCGCGATGTACTCGGCGACGACGGCGTCCTGCTCGCTCTTGCGGATCTTGCGCGCCCAGCCGCGTCGCGCCTGGATCCCGAGCACGATGTTCTCCGCGACGGTGAGGTCCGCCACGATGCCCTCGCCGCGGCGGTCCTCGGAGGAGAACGCGATCCGCCGGTCGATCGCGTGCCGCGGCGACGTCATGCGCGCGTGCTCGCCCCGCACGCTGACGTGGCCGGTGTCGGCACGGTCGGCCCCGTAGAGCAGCCGCACGAGCTCGGTCCGGCCGGAGCCCAGGAGGCCGGCCAGCCCCACGACCTCGCCGGGGTAGACCTCGAGGTCGGCGGGCTCGAGCACGCCGCGCTTGCCGATGCCCTCGGCGCGCAGGAGCGGCGCCCCGGACCGGTCGATCGCCCGGTGCGCCGTCCGCGACAGCGACTCGAGGTCGTCGAGCTCGCGACCGATCATCTTGCTCACCAGGGCGTCGCGCGGGAGGTCCTCGACCGCGTACTCGCCCACGAGCGTCCCGTTGCGCAGGACCGTGATGCGGTCGGAGATCTCGTAGACCTGGTCGAGGAAGTGCGAGACGAAGAGGATCGCCACGCCCTGCGCACGCAGGTCCCGGATCACGCCGAACAGCTGCTCGACCTCGTCGCGGTCGAGGCTCGAGGTCGGCTCGTCGAGGATGAGGACCTTGGCGTCCAGCACCATGGCCCGGCTGATGGCGACGAGCTGCTGGATCGCGATGGAGTGCTTCGACAGCTGCGAGCGCGTGTCGATCGTCAGGTCGAGCGACCGGACGTGCCGCGCGGCGTCCGCGTGCGTGGCGCGCCAGTCGATGACCCCGCCGCGACGCCGCTCGTGGCCGAGCATGATGTTCTCCCCGACCGAGAGGTTCGGGCAGAGGTTGACCTCCTGGTACACCGTCGAGATGCCGGCGGCCTGGGCGTCCGCCGTCGAGGCGAACGTCCGGTCGGCGCCCGCGACCGTGATGGTCCCGCTGTCGACGGCGTACACGCCCGTGAGCGCCTTGATGAGGGTCGACTTGCCCGCGCCGTTCTCCCCCATGAGCGCGTGCACCTCGCCCGGGCGCAGGCGGAGGTCGACGTGGTCGAGGGCGAGCACGCCCGGGAACCGGATGGTGATGCCACGCATCTCGACCAGGGCTGGGGCTTCGGTGTCCGCAGGCATGGGGTTCAGCAGCTTTCTCGTCGTCGACCCGGGGGCCACGGCGGGGGG
>NZ_JADDKQ010000023.1 GCF_016464425.1 Actinotalea solisilvae | reverse complement strand
GGCCGGCGCCGCGCGCCCGCCCCCCCCCCCCCCCCCCGCCGAGGTCGCTGGTCCGCGCCGAGGTCGCTGGTCTGAACCAGCGACCTCGGGCGGAACCAGCGACCTCGGCGTGACGGTGCGCGTCAGCGCGTCACGGGACGGTGCAGGGGGCGCCGTTCAGGGTGATCTGGAGCGGGGGCAGGCCCTGGGCCGGGTCGCCGCGGCCGAGGAAGCCGAACGTCGTGCGGCGGTTCGGCTTGATCACCGTGTTCCACGACTCGCTCGTCGCCGTGACGCGCTGCCCCACCTGCGTGGCGTCGGCGCCCCAGATCTCGCGGATCGTCTGGTCGCCGCCGAAGGTCCACTCGAGGTCCCAGCCGTCGATCCGCGTCGTCCCGGTGTTCTTGACCCACACCTGGGCGATGAACCCGCCCGGCCACGACCCGTGGACGGTGTACGAGACCTCGCACGTCGGCGCCGCGATCGGCGGGACCGCGAGCGCGATGAGCTCACGCGCCTGCTCGGGGAACCAGCCGCCCGCGGGCGGGTCGACCATGCCCCGGACGGGGTCGAGCGGTCCGCCGAGCCCGCGGAAGCACTGGCCGTCGGACTCGCCGGGCACCTTGATCCACACGAACGCGTCGACGTAGGGGTCGCCCGTGTCCGTGGTCGGGCGCAGGCCGAGGCCGCGGTCCGGCGGGTTGCACCAGTCCTCGGGGTCCGGGTAGACGCCGGCGGGCGGCGTCCACGGGCCCTGGCCGTTGCGGCTCGTGTCGATGACGGCGTGCTTCATGGTCGCCGGGTCGGGCGTGCGCCCGGTGTCCGCGTAGGCCTGGGCGTAGGCGTCGTCGGTCAGGCCCCAGGTGGAGAAGTCCGACGGGGTGGCCGGGTAGTACTGGCTCGCGCACCACGCGGGCTCCCACCAGGTGCTCACCGACAGGTCGATGCACTGCGCGACCCACGCCGCGTACTTCTGCAGCCTCGGCGTCTCCTGGTAGTTCGACGCGTTGAGGAAGAACCCGTCCGCGCGCTCGACGCCGGCCTGGATCAGGCGGTCGGTGATGTCGCCGACGCCCAGCCAGCCCGTGTGGGTGCCGTCGAGGTAGACGGCGGTGCGCGGGAGGACCGTGAGGACGTCGACCGCGTGGTTGAGCATCACGAAGCGGTCGGCGGCGGCGGTGGCCGGGTCGGCCTCGGCCGGGCGGCACCACTCGGGCTCGCTCGCGCCCGCGGGCGTGTAGTGCGGGATGATCCCGAGCCCGTCGGGCTCGAGCACGACGACGGCCGCGCCGTCGCCGATGCCCGCGGCGAGCGCGTCCACCCAGGCGGTGTACTCCGCGACGCTCGTCGCGCCGCCCGCCGAGTACTGCGCGCAGTCGCGGAACGGCAGGTTGTACGCGACGAGCGTGGGCACCTCGCCCTGGAGGGCCGCGTCGCCGACGAGGTCCGCGGCCGCGGCCTGCACCTCGGCCGGCGTGCCCGCGGTCAGCCACGTCGCCGTCGGCACGCTCGCGAGCAGGAGCGCGTCGGCGCGCGCCTGCCCCGTGAGTCCGGCCGCGGCCTCGACCGTGCTGCTGTGCGGGTCGACGTAGAGCTCGGTCCCGGGCGCGACGACGTCGTTCGCGGCCTGGGCGGGTCCGGCGACGGCGAGGGCGAGGGCACCCGCCGCGACGCCCGCGAGCACGGCGGCGCGTCTGCGCCGTCGACGGCCGGGCGGGAGGCCCGCGACAGCGGACGGGGTGGTGCGGCGGCGTGGTGCAGTCATCGTCGACTCCTTCGTGCCCCGCGTGGGGGCCTCGAACCCGCTCCGGACGGCGCGCGTCCGGGCACCCCGGCCGAGGGTGAGCGGGCGATGGGAGCGCTCCGATGCGCGTGCCGGTGTCCACTCTGTCCCGATCGGGTTGACCGGTCAAGAGATCCCGTGCCGCGGGACACGCGGGCCCCGCGCGCGACGGGCACCCCCGGCCGGAGCCGGTGGTGCCCGTCGCGGACCGCCGTCCTCAGACCTCCGTCACCGCGCGTCGACCAGGGTGAGGCTCGCCTCCGGCCGCACCCCGGCGAGCAGCGTCACCACGCTGCCCGAGGCGACGTCGTACCGGCCCACGCTCATGGGGCTCTCGCCCTGGCTCACCTGCAGCACGAGCGCGCCGCCCGGGACGGCCGCCGAGACCACGACGACCCGCTGCGACCACGGCACCGCCTGCCGCGTGCCGTCGGGGAGCACCTCGGTGGCCGCACCGCCGGTGTGGTCCGCCACGACGACGCCGCGATCGGTGCCGAACGTCGACCACGGGTCACCGGGGAGCCCGGACGCGAGGGTGGTGAGCCCACCCTCGCCGCTCAGCCACAGGTCCGCCGTCCCCAGTGCGGTCGAGCACCCCAGGACGACGTCGTCGCCCACGAACCACGCGTGCTGGCAGCCGCCCGTGCCGTAGGCGGGCATCGGGACGCTGTGCAGCGCGGTGAGGTCGCGGGTGTCCAGGACCTGGACCCCGGACGTCGACCCCACCAGGAGGCGCGTCCCCGTGGCGTCGAGGACCCCGTCGTTGAACCCGGGGAGCTGCGTGTAGGCAGGCAGGGCCGCGACGAGCTCGCCCTGGCTCGTCCGACGCTCCACGGTCACGGTCGTGACCAGCTCGGCGGTGTTGTCGGTCGCGTACCGGGTCACGAGCACGTCCGTCGTGCCGTCCCTCACGAACCGCGGACCCGGCTGGTCGTCCCCGGTCTCGAGCACGCCGTCGACCTCGCCGGTGAGGAGGTCGACCACGGCGTGCTCCGTCGCGCCGCCGGTCCCGTCCTGGGCGACGACTGCGAGCGACGTGCCGGGCAGCCAGTCGACCAGCGACGTCCCGCCCCCGCGCTCCGGGCTCCTGCGCAGCGGCACCTCGGTGGGCACCTCGTAGACCACGCCCTCGGGGCTGACCAGGTAGAGCACGACCGGGCCCACCTCCGCCCCGGCGCCGTAGGTCACCAGCGCCCAGCCCGGGCTCGTCGCCCCCAGGAGGCCGTCGGGCAGGGCCTGCGCGGGCGGGAGGTCCGGGTGGACCGTCACGCCCGTCGGGACCGGCGCCGTCGGGGTCGGCGTCGGCGCAGGCGCCGGCGTCGCGGTCGGCGTGGGGCTGGGCGCGGCCGACTCGCTCGGGGCGGGCGACGGCGTCGGCGTCGCGGGCGGAGCGGGCTCCGGCCCGGCCGCCTGGACGGCGACCGCGAGCACGACGACGGCGGCCGCGGCGCCGAGCGACGCGGCACCGGTGCGCACGAGCCGCTGCCGGGCGATGCGCGCGCCGAGCGCGCGCGCCTCGAGCGCGGGGTCCGGTGCGGTGGCCGCCGAGGCGGCGCCCTCCTCGTGCGCGAAGTCGCGCAGGAGGTCGTGCAGGTCACGGCTGGTCACGATGCCCTCCCGGGGATGATCGTCAGGGTGGCGGCGGCGCCGCCGATCTCGTCGTCCGCGATCTCGACGGCCAGGCTCACGCGGAGCTTGGCGGCGCCGTCGTGCAGGTAGCGCTTGACGGCGCCCTCGCCGACACCGAGGTGCGCGGCGATGTCGGCAACCGTGAGGTCGTCGAAGAAGCGCAGGACGACGCACGCCCGCTCCCGCGGGCTCAGCGTCGCGAGCGCGGCGCGCACGTCCACCGAGGCGCCGGCGGCGCTCTCGGGTCCCCGCGCCGCGGCGTCGTCGGAGAAGAGGTGACGCCTGGAGCGCCAGGTCGTGTCCTTGCGCGCCTGGTCGAGGAACGCGGTGCGGATCGCCTGCCGCGCGTAGCCCTCCGCCTGGTGCACGTCGCCGAACGTCCGTCGCCGTGCGAACGTGCGCACGAGCGCCTCCTGCACCAGGTCCTCCGCCGCCGACCGGTCCCGGACGAACAGGCACGCGTACCCCACCAGGGCTGGGCGCCGTTCCCGGATCACCGCCTCCAGCACCGCTCGCCACTCGCTCACGCACGTCCCTCTCGTCCGTCGCGCCGGTCGTCGCCGACACCCGACCACACAACGCGCGCCGACACCCGGACGTTGGGGGTGAATCCGCGGGTCCCGGCACCTAGGCTCGGGCCGTGAGCGAACCGGCGACGCGGACGACCTACCTGCTCGTCGACGGCGAGAACATCGACGCCACGCTCGGCGGCTCGATCCTCGGCGCCCGCCCGTCGCCCGAGGAGCGCCCGCGCTGGGAGCGCGTGCTGGAGTTCGCCCGCACGGTCTGGGACGGCGACGACGTCAAGGGCCTGTTCTTCCTCAACGCGTCCAACGGCACGATGCCGATGTCGTTCGTCCAGGCGCTCGTCGCCATCGGCTTCCAGCCGATCCCCCTCGCGGGCGAGGCGCACGAGAAGGTCGTCGACATCGGCATCCAGCGCACGCTCGACGCGCTCGCCGACCGCGGCGGGGACGTGCTCCTCGCGAGCCACGACGGCGACTTCGCGCCCCAGCTCGCCGCCCTCCTCGGCCCGGGCCGCAACGTCGGGATGCTCGCCTTCAAGGAGTTCACGAGCACGGCGCTCCAGCAGCTCACCGACGGCGGGCTCGAGGTGTTCGACCTCGAGTCCGACGTGCGCGCGTTCAACGTGCGCCTGCCGCGCCTGCGGATCATCCCGCTCACCGAGTTCGACCCGACGCGCTACCTCTGAGGCCCCAAGAGCGAGGCCGACGCCGGCGTCTCGGGCCGCGACCCGCGCGGGGGTCGCAGGACGGCCCTCGGCTGGCCACGCCTCGGGACGAACCGTTGCGATCCCGTGGGGCCCACCTGACCCGCGGCAGGCCCCACCACGGATTTCGTCGTCCCTGGTGCGCGAGGGTCATGGCCGGTCTATGGTCTCTTCAAGCCTCCAGGTCACCGCGAGAGCGGCGACCCGGCCCCAGCGGGGTCGATGATGCGCGCCACACCTTGTGCGGGTGAGACGCGGTCGCACGCCCCCGTCCACCTCGGTGGGCGGGGGCGCACTTCTGCCCGCCGCGCGAGATCTCGCGCCCCGCCCACGCACCGCGCGCGGACCATCGCGCCCTCCGCCACGATGTGGCCATGGCCTCCCCCCACCGCGTCGACGACGACCTGCGCACCCCCGGCCCGGACGGGCGGCGCGAGACGCCGATCGAGAAGCTCGACCGCAACTGGAACGAGATCCTCCAGGAGCTGCGCGTCACGCAGACCGGCATCCAGATCCTCACCGGCTTCCTGCTCACCGTGCCGTTCCAGCAGCGCTTCACGGAGCTGACGTCGACCCAGAAGCTCCTCTACCTCGTGCTCGTGGTCCTCGCCGCGGTGACGACGGGCCTCATGGTCGCGCCGGTGAGCCTCCACCGCTGGCTCTTCCGGCGCCGCGCGAAGTCGTCGCTCGTACGCAGCGCCGACCTGTTCATGCGCGTCGGGCTCGTCACGCTGTCCCTCGTCGTCGCGGGCGTCGTGCTCCTCGTGGTCGACGTCGTCGTCAGCCACGTCGCGGCGTTCGCCGTGGCGGGCGGCCTGCTGCTGTTCCTGGTCCTGGCGTGGTTCGCCCTCCCCGCCGTGCTGGTCCGGCGGCACGCGCGCAAGCCCGACGAGCTCGAGGACGGCACCGCGGCGCCCTGACGGGGTCGGCCTCTCGCCGACGTCAGGGGACCTGCGCCGCCGAGAGCTGGTGACGGCCGCTGCGCTGGCGCGGCACGACGGGGAAGTGGTCGTCGAGCTCGTTGCGGAACGCGGGCGCCGGCCGGCCGAGCAGGTAGCCCTGCACCATCCCGCACCCCGCCTCGCGCAGCGCCGCGAGCTGCGCCTCCTCCTCGACGCCCTCGGCGACGACCTCGATCCCGAGCTCGTGGGCGAGTCCCAGGACCGCGCGCACGACGGCGAGCGAGGCGGGGTCCGTGTGCAGCCGCGCGACGAAGCTGCGGTCGATCTTGATCTGGTCCACGGGCAGCGAGTGCAGCCACGCGAGCGTGGAGTAGCCCGTGCCGAAGTCGTCGAGCGCCATGCGCACGCCGAGCTCCCGCAGCCGCCGCATCGCGTCCACGACGCCGGGCAGGTCCCGCAGCGCGCTGCTCTCGACGACCTCGAGGTGCAGGCGCGACGGCTCGATCCCGTGCGCCGTGAGCGCGGCGTGCACCGCGGGCACGAGGCGCGGGTCGACGAGCGTGCGCGAGGAGAGGTTGACCGCGACGCGCAGCGTCCCGCCCGCGCGGGACTCGTCGGCGAGCGCGGCGCACGCGGCGTCCACCGCCCACAGGTCGAGCTCGGTGATGAGGCCGGTCTCCTCCGCGAGCGGGAGGAAGGACGCCGGCGCGAGGAGGCCGAGCCGCGGGTGCGCCCAGCGCAGGAGCGCCTCGGCGCCGCGCACGGCGCACCCGGTCGCCTCGACGCCCACGAGGGGCTGGAAGAACAGGCGCAGCTGGTCCGCACCCACGGCCTCGGCGAGCTCGGCCTCGAGCGACGGCACCACCGGCCCGCGCTCGAGGTCGTCCGCGACGACGACCTGGTTGCGCCCGCGCTGCTTGGCGCCGTACATCGCCTGGTCGGCCGCCGCGAGCATGCGGTCGCCCTGGCCGTCGGGACCCACGTGCGCGCAGACGCCGACGCTCGTCGTGACGCGCACGTCACGACCCTCGAGGCGGAAGGGCTGCTCGAGCGCGGAGACGATGCGCTGAGCGACGATGAGCGCCTCCTCCTGCGTCCCCACGAGCGCGACCGCGAACTCGTCCCCGCTGAGCCGCGCGACGACGTCGCCGCCGCGCACCTGGGTGCGGATGCGCTGGGCGACCTGGCGCAGCAGCTCGTCGCCCGCGGCGTGGCCCAGCTCGTCGTTGACGCGCTTGAAGCTGTCGAGGTCGCAGAACAGGACGCACGTGCCGACGCCCGCGCCCGCACGGCGCAGGGTGGCGTCGAGCGACCGCGCGAACAGCACGCGGTTGGGCAGCGTGGTGAGCGCGTCGTGGAGCGACTGGTGCCGCACCGTCGCGAGCAGGCGCGTGTTCTGCAGCGCGGTCGCGGCCTGGTCGGTCGCGCCGAGGACCCGCACGCGCGCCTCGTCGAGCTCGACCGAGCGCGCGTCGCCGTCCCACCCGACGAGCACGATGCCCATGAGCGCCTCCCCCGCCAGCAGGGGCGCCGCGAGCATCGCGGTGAGCCCCATGCGCGTCATGAGGTCGGCCAGCACGGGGCTCGCGGCGCCCGACGTCAGCAGGACGGGCTCGCGCCGCTGCGCGAGCGGCGCGAGCTCGGGCAGCGCCGCGAACCGCAGGCGGACGCCCGTGAGCCAGCCGCGCCGGTCCTCCCCCAGGCCGCTCGTCGCGACGGGCACGAGCGCCTCGGCGCCGGGCTCGGGCAGGAGCACCGCGGCGGTCCGGCTGCCGACGATGCGCGGTAGCGCGTCCGCCGTCACCTGCGCGACGGCGGTGGCGTCCTCGGCGACGGCGAGGTCGTGCGCGAGCCGCAGGAGCGCCGTCGCGCGGTGCGCCTCGGTGCGGTTCTCGTCGACCGCCGCGAGGAGGTCGAGCGCGGCCGCGGCGTGCTGTGCGCACGCCTCGACGAGGAAGTGGCCCTGCGCCGCGGCGTCGGCGCCCGGGTAGAACGCGACGAGGCGGCCGTGCGCACGGCGCGTCGAGACGACGTCGGCCACGACGGCGCCGACGCCGAGGTCCTCGCCGCGGCGCACGCGGACGGCGAGCTGCGCCGCCTCCGGCCGCTGGAGGCCGTGCGCGCGCCACAGCGGCGTCCCGTCGGGCGCGTCGACGACGAGCAGGGCCGCCGACGTCAGCCCGGCCGACGCGGCGCGGTCGACCACACGCTGGAGCACGGTCTCGACGTCGTCGCTCCCGACGAGGTCGGACGCCGCCTGCCGCAGCTCCTCGAGCTGCGCGCGCAGCGCCGCGTTCTCCGCCTCCAGCTCGCGCTCGCGACGCCCGCGGGGCAGCAGGGAGCGGCGGCCGCCGTCGGGCAGCGCCTCGCCGGCGTCGGCGCGGGGCGACGGCACCCGGCCCGCTGTGGTGCCCGCGTCGCGGGTCTGTGCAGGTCCCATGTCACCCGCCCCATCGGCCGGACACGGCCGACCTCAAGGATCCCGGGCCGGTGATCTTCACCCGCTGGGCCGGACGGGCGAACGCGAGCGCACCCGGACCCGGGCAGGCGCCCGGCACGTCAGCGGCCGGCGGAGCCGAGGCCGTCGGCGACCCGCAGCTCGAGCGCGGGCCCGGGGCGGCCGAGCAGGTATCCCTGGGCCATCGAGCACCCGAGGTCCTGCAGCATCGCCAGCTGCCCCTGCTCCTCGACGCCCTCGGCGATGACCTCGATGTCGAGCTCGCGCGCGAGGGCCATGACGCCGCGCACGACGGCGGCCGACGCGACGTCGGTCGTGAGCCGCTTGACGAAGCTGCGGTCGATCTTGATCTGGTCGATCGGGAGCGACTGGAGCCAGGTGAGGGTCGAGTAGCCCGTGCCGAAGTCGTCGAGCGAGATGCGCACGCCGAGCCGACGCAGCTCGACGAGCCGCTCGACGACGCCGGGCAGGTCCGCGAGCGCCCGGCTCTCGACGAGCTCGAGGTGCAGCTGGTCGCCGCTCACGCCGTTCTCGGCGAGCGCGGTGCGCACGGTCGGGACGAGGTCGGGGTCGAGGAGGGTGCGGCTCGCGAGGTTGACGGCGACGCGCAGCGGCACCGTGCCCACGGCCTGCGGCCAGCTCGCGAGCGCCGCGCACGCGGCACGCACCGCCCACAGGTCGAGGCGCGACACGAGCCCCGACTCCTCGGCGAGGGGCAGGAACGCGGCCGGTCCGAGCAGGCCGAGGCGCGGGTGCGCCCAGCGCAGCAGCGCCTCGGCGCCGACGACGTCGAGCCCGCTCGAGCCGACGTCGAGCACGGGCTGGTAGTACAGGCGGAGCTGACCGCTCTCGACGGCGCCCGCGAGCTCGGCCTCGAGCGAGGGCACGACGCGCGCCCCGGGCACGGCGCCCGCGACGGCGACCTGGTTGCGCCCGCGCTCCTTGGCCTCGTACATCGCGGCGTCGGCGGCGGCGACGAGGCGCTCGCCGCGCCCGTCGGCCCCCACGTGGACCGCGACGCCCACGCTCACGGTGATCCGGACCTCGCGGCCCTCGATGCGGAAGGGCTGGTCGAGCGCGTCGACGATCCGGCGCGCGACGGCCACCGCCGTCTGCTCGTCCGCGTCGGCGAGGCGCACCGCGAACTCGTCCCCGCTGAGCCGGCCGACGACGTCGGCGGGGCGCAGCTCGCCCCGCAGGCGCGCGGCGACCTGGCGCAGCAGCTCGTCGCCCGCGGCGTGCCCGAGCTGGTCGTTGACGGTCTTGAAGCGGTCGACGTCGCAGAAGAGCACAGCGGTCGGGTGTCCCGGGGCGACGCGCCGGAGCCCGTCCTCGAGCTCGCTGGTGAACAGGACGCGGTTGGGCAGGCCGGTGAGCGCGTCGTGCAGGGCCTGGTGGCGCACGGTCTCGAGGAGCCGCGCGTTCTGCAGCGCGGTGGCGGCGTGGTCGGCGACGCCCGTGCACCGGTGCAGCACGTCCTCGGCGGAGGGCTGGGCCGAGCGGCCCCGCCAGCTCGCCGTGACGATCCCGAGCAGCGCCCCGTCGCCGACGAGCGGCACGACGACGAGCGAGCGCGCACCCACGGCCCCGAGCAGCGCGGACAGGGGACGGCTCACCCGGTCGGCGTCGAGCAGCAGCGGCCTCCGGCGCGTGATGAGGTCGACGACCTCGGGGATCGAGTCGGCGCTGATCTCGGCGCCGCGCAGCAGCTCGGCCTGCTCCGGGGTCATCCCCGCGGTCGCGACGGTGCGCAGCGCGCCGCGCGCCGGGTCCCAGAGCATGAGGGACGCGCCGTCGCTGCCGACGATCGCGGGGACCGCCTCCGCGACGACGGTCGCGACCGCCTGGGCGTCCGGCGCTGTCGCCAGGCCGTGCGCGAGCGCGAGGAGCTCATGCGCCCGGCCGGCCTCCCGGCGGCTGTCCTCGAGCGCGTCGAGCAGGTCGAGGCCCGCGGCGGCGTGCCGCGCGTACGCCTGGAGCAGCGGGCGGTCGTGCTCGTCCCGCGGGCAGCGCCCGGCAGCCGTGCCGAGCACCGCGATCCAGCCGTGGTGCCGGCGCGCGGAGGCGATCTCGACGACGACGGCACCGGCCTCGGGCTCCTCGCCGGCCAGCAGCGCGTCCGCGAGGGCGGCGACCCGCACGGCGGCCAGGCCGCGCGCGTGCACGACCGGCGGCCGCCCGTCGCGAGCGTCGGCGACGACGACGCACGCCGTCGAGAGCACCGCGGCCGCGGCGCGGTCGCGCAGGCGCGCGAGGACGGTGTCGGCGTCGTCGGCGCCGACGAGGTCCGCAGCCGCGTCCTGGAGGTCGGTGAGCTGCGCGCGCAGCGCGGCGACCTCGCCACCCGGCGTCCCCCCGCCGGCCGTGCCCGGCGTGCCGGGCGCGCCGGACGCGAGGGGCGCGCGGTGCGGCGGCGGGCCGGCGGCCTCGGGGGTGGGGTGTGCGTCACTCATCTCGGGACCCCCATCGGCAGGGCCTGCCCGGACGTGACAGGTTCGCGCGGGCCCGATCCTCCCGGCCGTTGGTCCCTCGGTCGGGACGCCGGGAGCGCCTAGCGTGGGCGCAGCGCCGGCACCTGGGCCGCCGGCCGAGGAGCACTCCATGGCAGACATCGACCTGCCCGTGCGCGGCATGACGTGCCGGGCGTGCGAGGTCCGCGTGCGCGCCGCGCTGCGGCGCGTGCCGGGCGTCGCGGAGGCGCGCGTCTCGAGCACGCGCGGCCGGGCGCGCGTGCGCACCACCGGACGGGTCCCCCGCCGCCTGCTGGTCCAGGCGGTCGCGGGAGCCGGGTACGAGGTCGGCGAGGACACGCGCGCCTGGCTCTCGCGCGACAGCCGCGTGTGGGCGGACGTCGCCGTGGCGGCCGTGGTCCTCGTCGGCCTCGTCGCCGTCGCGCACGCGACGGGCTGGACCGACCCGGCGCGGCTCGGGGGCACGCTCGGGACGGGCGGCCTGCTCCTCGTCGTCGGGCTGGGCGTGACCGCGGGCTTCTCCACGTGCATGGCACTCGTGGGCGGGATCGTGCTGGGCGTCGCCGCGCGCGGCGCGCAGCAGCGGCCCGACGCGCCGCTCGCGCGGCGCCTGCGACCGCACCTCCTCTTCGGTGCGGGTCGGGTCGCGGGGTTCGCCGCGGGCGGCGCCCTGCTCGGGGTCCTCGGCAGCGCCGTCCGGCTGAGCGGCGGCGCGGTCGCCCTCGTGACCCTCGTCGTCTCGGCCGCGATGGTCGCGCTCGGGCTCCAGCTCACGGCCGTGTCGCCCCGGCTGACCACCCTGGTCCCGGCCCTCCCGGCGGGCCTCGCCTCGCGGCTGGGGCTCGACGGCGACGCGCCCGCGGGGCGGCGCCTCGGGCCCGACGCCCGCGCCGCCCTCCTCGGTGCCACCACGTTCCTGCTGCCGTGCGGCATCACCCAGGTCGTCCAGCTCTACGCGGTCTCGACGGCCGACCCGCTCCGCGCGGCGCTCGTCATGACCGCGTTCGCGTGCGGCACCGCGCCGGGGCTGCTCGGGCTCGCGGGTCTCACCGCGGCCGCGCGCGGCGCGCTCGCCCCGCGGGTGCTGCGCGTCGCCGGCGTGGCGGTCCTCGCGTTCGCGGCGGTCAACGTCGCCGGCGCGGTCACCGTCCTCGCGCCCGGCCTCGTCGCGCCCGCGGCCGCGACGGCGGGGGCGGCGTCCGCGCCGCTCGCGCCGCTCGAGGACGGCGTCCAGGTCGTGCGCACCGTCCAGGACGGCGCGGGCTACGCGCCCGCGGTGGCCACGGTCCGCGTCGGGGTCCCGGTCCGGTGGGAGGTGGACTCCGTCACCCCCGGATGCGCGAGCGCGCTCTACGCGCCCGACCTGGGGCTGTCGACGGTCCTCCTCGAGCCGGGGGTCAACGTCTTCGAGTTCACGCCGCAGGAGACGGGCCGGCTGCACTACTCGTGCGCGATGGGCATGTACCGAGGGGTCGTCGACGTCGTCGCGGCGCCCGCCGGCGTGAGCGGGGGCCCGGAGGCATGAGCACCCGCGCGGGCGCCGCACGCCGGCGCCGTGAGGCGCCCAGGACCACCTGGCGCGATGATGGGGAAAAGTCGCGTCATGGTCGAAGGTGACCGTGCTCTCACCCTGTGTCCTGACATGTCCGAGCCCAGGCGGTCCGCGGAGGCCACGATGAGCGAGCAGCGGGAACCCCGCACGGCCGCGAGCCCGTCGGCGCCCCTCCCGGGCGTGCTCAGCCTCCCCGCCGAGGCCGCCTCCGTCCCCCGGGCGCGGAGGTTCGTGCAGGACGTGCTGGCCGGGCACGACGCCGACCTGGTCGACCGGGCCGAGGCGTGCATCTCCGAGCTCGTCACGAACGCGGTGCTGCACGCGCGCACCGAGGTGCAGGTCCACGTCGAGGACCTCGGCGAGGCGGTGCGGCTCGAGGTCCGCGACCGCTCGACGTCGATCCCGCGACGTCTCGTCCACACCGTGCGGTCCGCGACCGGGCGCGGGATGGAGATGGTCGGCCTGCTCGCGCGCGCGTGGGGCGTCGACCTCCTCGAGGGCGACGCGAAGTCGGTGTGGTGCGAGCTCGACGCCGCGCACGACGTGAGCGGCCAGGTCGAGCACGACGCGGAGGCGCTGCTCGCCGCCTGGCCGGACGACGACGAGCTCCTCGTCGGCCCGTGGACCGGCGAGTCGACGCCCGTGCTGCCGACCCCGCGCGTGCCGTCGCCGCTCGAGCAGGTCGCGCCGGCCGACGGCGCCGTCGCCATCGTCCTGGTCGACTACCCCGTGCGGCTCGGGATCCGGGCGCGCGAGCACACGGCCGGCGTGCTGCGCGAGTGCGCGCTGCTCAGCCAGGCGACGGCCCCGACGATCGCGCCGGCCCGGCTCGTCACGCTGGCCGAGCGCTTGACCACGTCCTACAGCAGCGAGCTCGGCGTCATCGACCAGCAGCGCACCGACGCGCTGCTGCGCGGCGACGACACCGTCGACCTCGCCTTCCCCGCCGTCGCGAGCAGCCGCGAGCTCGTCCTCGCCTGGCAGGCCGCGATGGAGGCGCTCGACGAGTACGCCGCGGGGGCCGCCCTGCTGAGCCTCGCGACGCCGCCGCGGCTCGTGGAGTTCCGCGACTGGATGGTCGAGGAGATGCTCCGCCAGACCGAGGGTCAGCCGCCCCGGCCGTGGACGGGCGAGCTGGACTGACCACCGGACCGACCACGGCGGGCCGACGGCCCGCCCGTCGACGCCCCGTGGGTACTCGACGGGCGTCGACCGTCGCCCTCAGCGCCGCCCGGTGGTCTCCGGACGGCGCTCGACGCGCTCCCAGCCGCGGCGCGACGCGCGCGCGCCCAGCCGGTCCGGGCGCGACCGGTAGACGACGTACGGCCGCCACAGGTAGCCCACGGGCGCGCTGAACACGTGGACCAGGCGCGTGAACGGCCAGAGCGCGAAGAGCAGCATCGCGCTCATGCCGTGCAGCTGGAACCCGAGCGGCGCCTCGGCCATGAGCTCGGGGTGCAGGTCGAACCGGAAGATGCCCCGGAACCACACCGAGACGCCGTCGCGGTAGTCGTAGTGACCGCCGAGGTTGAGGATCGAGCCCGCGATCGTGTTCCACATGCCCAGCGCGATGACGACGGCGAGCACCAGGTACATGGCCTTGTCCATGCGCGTCGTCGCGCTGAACACGGGGCCGACCGTACGGCGCCGGTAGATGAGCAGGGCCATGCCCACGACCGTGCACACGCCCGCGACCGCGCCCACGCTCACGGCGAGGAAGTGGTAGACCTCCTCGGTCATGCCGACGGCCTCGGTCCACGCCTTCGGCACCCCGAGGCCCATGACGTGCCCGAGGAAGACCGCGAGGATCCCGAAGTGGAACATGGGGCTCGCCCAGCGCAGCAGGCGGCTCTCGTAGAGCTGCGACGAGCGCGTCGTCCAGCCGAACCGGTCGTAGCGGTACCGCCACACGTGCCCGAGCACGAAGATCGCGAGGCACACGTAGGGCACGACGACCCAGAGCAGGGTGTCGGTGGTGGTCATGGGCGGACTCCCGGCATCGGCAGGAACTGGGGGCCGGAGGTCCCGGCGACGGAGCGGCCGGGCCCGGCCAGGGGGCCCGTCAGCGCGGGCTCGGGCGCCTGCCCGAGGTACGACGGCGGCGCGAACGGCTCGAGCCCGACCTCCTCGCCGGGCGGTCCCTCGGCGGCCAGCCGCGCGACGGCCGCGTGCTCGTCGCCGCCGAGGGGCGGGAGCGTCGCGCACACCGCGACGAGCGCCCCGGCCCACGGGGAGCCGGCCTCGAGCAGGGCGAGGCGCAGCAGCTCGAGGCCCGCACGGTGCTCGAGCAGCAGACCGATCCCCGCCTCGCGGTCCTCGTCGCGCTCGGACGACGCGAACTCCAGGACGACGCACAGGTGGTCGGGCAGCTCGTCGTCGGACGGCTCGAGGCCGGCGCGACGGTAGGCCTGCTTGATCTCGACGAGCGCCACGCCCCGCTTGCGCGTGTCCCCGTACGCGAAGTACGTGAGGAAGAGCGAGCAGCGACGGCGCAGGTCGAACGTCGCGACGTACTCGGACTGCAGGTCCCCGAGCGGCGTCGACGCGACGTGGTCGACGAGCGCGTCGAGCGGCGTGCGCAGGTGGTCGGGCAGCTCGGCCGCCGCGGCGCGCAGCAGCGGGACGCGCTCGACGAGCTCGGGGCCCGGGTACTCGAGGAGCAGCGCCGCGAGGCGGTGGACCACCGCCGTGTGCCGCCCCGTCACGCGCCGCGCGGCACGAGCCCGCGCGACGCGGTTCACGACTGCCCCCCGGGCGCGTCGGGACCGGCGCCCGGCTCGGCGTCGCGCGGCGGGAACAGGCCCTCGGGCGCGCCCTTGCCGTCCCAGTTGAGCAGGTTGACCTTGGCGCGCCGCGTCGAAGGGTCGGCGACCGTGTCGGCCGTCTGCCGCTGCTGGAGCATGTGGAAGTTCTCCACCGCGATGGGGTCGTTGCGGAACGCGCCGCCCGACCCCTCGCCGAACGGCCCGGACTCGTTCATGCCCGGCCCGCCCTCGTAGTCGAGCGCGCACTCGGTCGCGAGCTCCTCGAGGCCGTGCGCCTGCTCGGCGTGCGCGGCCGGGATGACGTAGCGCTCGTCGTACTTCGCGAGGGCGAGCAGCCGGTACATCTCCTGCAGCGCGCCCTCCTCCATGCCGACGGACGCCGGGATCTCCGGGTTGCCCGGGCGGCCCATGTTGAGGTCGCGCATGTAGGACCGCATCGCCGCGAGGCGCTGCAGCACCGCGGTCACGGGCGCGGTGTCCCCCGCGGTGAAGAGCCCCGCGAGGTACTCGACGGGGATCCGCAGGGTGTCGATCGCGGCGAAGAGGTTGCCGGCGTCCTCGCCGTCCTCGCCCGTCTCGGCGACGACGTCGACCACCGGAGACAGCGGGGGGATGTACCAGACCATGGGCAGCGTCCGGTACTCCGGGTGCAGCGGCAGCGCCACCTCGTAGCGGTGGATGAGCGACCAGATCGGCGAGCGCTGCGCGGCCTCGACCCAGTCGCGCGGGATGCCCGCACGCTCGGCCTCGCGCTGGACGACGGGGTCGTCCGGGTCGAGGAAGACGCTGCGCTGCGCGGCGAGGAGCTTCGTCTCGTCCGGCTCGCTCGCGGCCTCGAGCACGCGGTCGGCGTCGTACAGGACGAGGCCGATGTAGCGCAGCCGCCCGACGCACGTCTCGGAGCAGATGGTGGGCAGGCCGACCTCGATGCGCGGGAAGCAGAACGTGCACTTCTCGGCCTTGCCGGTGCGGTGGTTGAAGTAGACCTTCTTGTACGGGCAGCCCGTGACGCACTTGCGCCAGCCGCGGCACGCGTCCTGGTCGACGAGCACGATGCCGTCCTCGGCGCGCTTGTAGATCGCGCCCGAGGGGCACGACGCGGCGCAGGACGGGTTGAGGCAGTGCTCGCAGATGCGCGGCAGGTAGAACATGAACGTCTGCTCGAACTCGAGCTTGACCTTGTCCGACACCTTCTGGAGCACCGGGTCGGCCTGCGCGAGCGCGGGGGCGCCGCCGAGGTCGTCGTCCCAGTTGGCGCTCCACGCGACGTTCATGTTCTTGCCGGAGATGAGCGACTTCGGCCGCGCGACGGGCGTGTGCTCCTGGAGCGGGGCGTTGGTGAGGTTCTCGTAGTCGTACGTCCAGGGCTCGTAGTACTCGTCGAGCGACGGCTGCTTGGGGCTCGCGAAGACGGTGAGCAGGTTCTTGAGCCGGCCGCCCGCCTTGAGCTGGAGGCGCCCCTTGCGGTTGAGCGTCCAGCCGCCCTCCCACTTCTCCTGGTCCTCGTACGTGCGCGGGTAGCCCTGGCCGGGCCGGGTCTCGACGTTGTTGAACCAGACGTACTCGGTGCCCGTGCGGTTCGTCCACGCCTGCTTGCACGTGACGGAGCACGTGTGGCACCCGATGCACTTGTCGAGGTTCATGACCATCGCCATCTGAGCCATGACTCTCATCTCAGTACTCCACCTCCTGCGACCGACGTCGGATGACGGTGACCTCGTCGCGCTGGTTGCCCGTCGGCCCGAGGTAGTTGAACGCGTACGAGAGCTGCGCGTACCCGCCGATGAGGTGGCTCGGCTTGACCAGCAGCCGGGTCAGCGAGTTGTGGATCCCGCCGCGCCGGCCCGTCGTCTCCGAGCGCGGCACGTCGATGAGGCGGTCCTGCGCGTGGTGCATGTACACCGTCCCCTCGGGCATGCGGTGCGAGACGATCGCGCGCGCGACGACGACGCCGTTGCGGTTGACCGCCTCGATCCAGTCGTTGTCGCCGATGCCGACCTTGGCGGCGTCGCGGTCGCTCATCCAGATCGTCGGACCGCCCCGGGACAGCGACAGCATGAAGAGGTTGTCCTGGTACTCGGAGTGGATGGACCACTTGTTGTGCGGCGTGAGGTAGCGCACGGTGATGCCGAGGCCGCCCGCGCCGGCGACGCCCGCGCTCGTCTCGGCGACCTCGCCGAGCCGCGTCTCGTCGAAGAGCGCCTGCATGTCGAGCGGGGGCCGGAAGACGGGCATCTGCTCGCCCAGCTCGGCCATCCAGTCGTGGTCGAGGTAGAAGTGCTGGCGCCCGGTGAGCGTGTGCCACGGCTTGCGCCGCTCGACGTTGACCGTGAACGGCGAGTAGCGCCGGCCCCCGTGCTCCGTCCCGGACCACTCGGGTGACGTGATGACCGTCGTCGGCGCCGCCTGGGTGTCGGCGAACGTCACCATCTTGCCCTCGTGCTCCGCGGCGAGGTCCGCCATGCGCGTGCCGGTGCGCTTCTCGAGCGTGTGGAAGCCCTGGACCGCGAGGCGGCCGTTCGTCGTCCCGGACAGCGCGAGGACCGCCTCGCACACGTGCACGTCACGGCTGAGCAGCGGCCGGCCGTCGGCCGGCGTCCCCGGGGCGCGCGCGACGCCGTTCTTGCGCCGCAGGTAGTCGATCTCCTCGCCGACGTCGAACGTCACGCCCTTGGTCGTGAGGCCGAGCGTGTCGGGCAGGGGCCCGAGCGTCGCGAGCTTCGCGGCGATCGCCCCGTAGTCGCGTTCGACGACGACGAGCTTGGGCATCGTCCGGCCGGGCACGGGCTCGCACTCCCCCGCCTTCCAGTCGCGGACGCGCCCGTGCGGGTTCGCCATCTCGTCCGGGGTGTCGTGCGTGAGCGGCACGGCGACGACGTCCTGCCGGACGCCCAGGTGCCTCCCCGCGAGCGCGCTGAACGCCTTGGCCATGGCGTGGAAGGCGTCGAAGTCCGTGCGCGTCTGCCACGGGGGCGCGATCGCCGGGCTGAACGAGTTGACGAAGGGGTGCATGTCGGTGGTGTTGAGGTCGTGCTTCTCGTACCAGGTCGCGGCCGGCAGGACGACGTCGGAGAACACGGTCGTGCTCGTCATCCGGAAGTCGAGCGACAGCAGGAGGTCGAGCTTCCCGGTGGGCGCCTCGTCGTGCCAGACGACGTCGCGCGGGCGGGAGCCGGGCGGCGCCTCGGTCGCCCGCAGGTTGGAGTCCGTGCCGAGCAGGTGGTGCATGAAGTACTCGTTGCCCTTGGCCGACGAGCCCAGCAGGTTGGCGCGCCACACCGTGAGCACACGCGGGAAGTTCTCGGGCGCGTCCGGGTCCTCGGCCGCGAAGCGCAGCGTCCCGGCCTTGAGCTGCTCGGGGACGTACTCCCCCACGGGCACGCCGGCCGCGGCGGCGTCGTCGGCGAGCTGGAGCGGGCTGCGGTCGAAGGTCGGGTACGAGGGCATCCAGCCCATGCGCGCCGACTGAGCGATGACGTCCGCCGTCGACTTGCCGGCGAGCGAGCCGCCCGCCGTCGCGGCCGAGAGCGTGTCGGCGCCGAAGGCGTCGTAGCGGAACTGGTCGGTGTGCAGGTACCAGTACGCGGTCTGGATCATGGTGCGCGGCGGACGCGCCCAGTCGTTCGCGGTCGCGTACATCTGCTGACCGGTGACGGGCCGGACCTTCTCCTGCCCGACGTAGTGCGCCCAGCCGCCGCCGTTGACGCCCTGGCAGCCCGTGAGCGTCGTGAGCGCGAGGAACGCGCGGTAGATCGTGTCGGAGTGGAACCAGTGGTTGGTGCCCGCGCCCATGAGGATCATCGACCGGCCACGGGACTCCTCCGCGTTGGCCGCGAACTCGCGGCCGATCCGCTCGGCCTTCGCCGCGGGGACGCCCGTGAACTGCTCCTGCCACGCGGGCGTGCAGCCCTGGGTCGGGTCGTCGTAGCCCGTCGGCCAGTCGCCGGGCAGCCCCTCGCGGCGCACGCCGTACTGCGCGAGCAGCAGGTCCATCACGGTCGTGACGAGATGGTCGCCGACGCGCCGCACGGGCACGCCGCGCCGCACGACGGCGGCCGCGCCGTCGCGCGTGTCGAACCGCGGCAGGTCCACCGCGACGGTCTCGCCGGTCGGGCGGCCGAGGTCCGGGCCGCCCATGCTCAGCAGCGGGTCGACGTCGCCCAGCTCGAGGTTCCACCGGCCCGCGCCCTGCTCGCCGTAGTGGAAGCCGAGCGACCCGCCGGGGACGACGGGCCGGTCCGTCCGGGCGTCGACCAGCACGGTCTTGAAGGCCGCGTTCTCGCTGTGGGCCTCGGCGCCCGGCAGGTCCTCGGCCGTGAGGAACTTGCCCGGCACGACGACGCCGTCGCGCTCCTCGAGCCGCACGAGGAAGGGCAGGTCGGTGCAGGTCTTCACGTAGTCGGTGAAGTACGGGACCTCGCGCCGGACGAAGAACTCGGTGAGCGTCACGTGGCCCATGGCGAGCGCGAGCGCGCCGTCGGTCCCCGGCTCGACCGCGAGCCACTCGTCGGCGAACTTGACGTTGTCGGCGTAGTCGGGCGAGACCGCGACCACCTTCTGGCCGCGGTAGCGCGCCTCGGCCATCCAGTGCGCGTCCGGCGTGCGCGTCACGGGGACGTTGGAGCCCCACATGATGAGGTACCCGGCGTCCCACCAGTCGCCGGACTCGGGCACGTCCGTCTGGTCGCCGAAGACCTGGGGGGACGCGACCGGCAGGTCCGCGTACCAGTCGTAGAACGACAGCATGGGCGCGCCGAGCAGCGCGTGGTACCGCGCCCCCACGCCGTGCGAGACGATCGACATCGCGGGGATGGGCGAGAAGCCCGCGATGCGGTCCGGGCCGTAGCGGCGGATGGTGTGCACCTGCGCGGCCGCGACGATCTCGACCGCCTCGTCCCACGTCGCGCGCACGAGGCCGCCCTTGCCGCGCACCGACTTGTACCGGCGCGCCGTCTCCGGGTCGTCGACGATGCTGGCCCACGCCTCCACCGGGTCGCCGAGCCGCGCCTTGGCCGCGCGGTAGAGGTCGAGCAGCACGCCGCGCACGTAGGGGTAGCGCACGCGCGTCGGCGAGTACGTGTACCAGCTGAACGCGGCGCCGCGCGGGCACCCCCGGGGCTCGTACTCGGGGCTGTCGGGGCCGACGGACGGGTAGTCCGTCTGCTGCGACTCCCACGTGATGATCCCGTCCTTGACGTAGACCTTCCACGAGCACGAGCCGGTGCAGTTGACGCCGTGGGTCGAGCGCACGACCTTGTCGTGGCTCCAGCGGTCCCGGTAGAAGGTGTCCGCGTCGCGCCCGCCCGTGCGGTGCAGGGTGCGCAGGTCGTCGGAGACCTCGCCCCGGCGCAGGTGCCGGCCGAGCCGCAGCAGGGCGTCCGACGCGGGGCCGTCGAGCCCGGCCGGGCCGTTCCCGCTGCTCGTGCTCGTCGGGCTCGTCGGGCTGGCGTTCATGCGGCTCCCTCGGTGGTGCGGTACGACGTCGTACGGGCGCGGGGCGGTCCGTGGGTCGGACGGGTCAGCTGGGCTTGGGCGCCCCCGGGCGGGCGTAGTAGACCCAGGTGAGGACGGTGCAGAGCGCGAAGAACACGGTGCAGCCGACGAAGAACGAGCGGGGCGAGACCATCGACAGCGTGATGCCCACGAGGAACGGGCCGAACGCCGCGATCGACGCGGTGAAGCCGATGACGCCGCCCGCCTGGCGCTTGGGGAAGATCATCGGCATCTGCTTGAAGGTGCCGGCGTTGCCGATGCCCGCGAAGAAGAAGATCGCGAGCATCCCGGCGAGGAACCCGCCGAACTGCCCGACGTCGGTCGGGGAGAGGAAGAGCAGCGTGATCGCGGTGCTCACGGTCATGCCGATGCCCGACACGAGGGTCCACACGGCGCCGCCGAACCGGTCGCACAGCGGCCCGAACCCGGCGCGCGTCGCCGACCCGATGAGCGGGCCGAGGAAGGCGAACTTCAGCGGGTCGGGGGCGTTCTCGAAGCCGCCGTACTCGTTGACGATGATGAGCCCGAGCTGCGCCGCGAACCCCGAGAAGGCGCCGAAGGTCATGAGGTAGATCGCGGTCATGATCCAGGTGTGCTTCTCGCGGAAGATGTCGAGCTGCTGGCGGAAGTTCGCCTGGACCGGCACGCGGCGCAGGAAGACCGCGGCGAGCACCATGCCGAGCACGACCCACGGGATGAGCACGAGGCCGGCGTTGTGCAGCCACAGGTTCTCGCCGGTCGACGTCTGCTGCGGCGTGAGCGCGGCCGTGCCGAGGAGGCCGAAGCCCACGACCCACGGCGTGAGGAACTGGATGAGGCTCACGCCGAAGTTGCCGATGCCCGCCTGCAGACCGAGCGCGGTGCCGGACATGCGCTTGGGGAAGAAGTAGCTCGTCGAGGGCATGAAGCCCGAGAACGCGCCTCCGCCGACGCCGGCCGCCGCCGCGAGCAGGATGAGCACCCAGTAGGGCGTCGACGCGTCACGGACGGCGAACGTCCACCCGAGCATCGGGAGCAGCAGGAGCGTCGCCGAGCCGCCGACGAGCGTCCGGGTGCCGACGATGGGCGGCAGGAACATGTAGATGAGGCGCATCGTGCCGCCCGCGAGACCGGGCACGGCCACCAGCCAGTAGAGCTCGCCCTTGCTCAGGTCGAACCCGATGTCGTTGAGCCGCGGGGCGATCGCGCTGACGAGGTACCAGACGCAGAACGCGAGCATGAGGTTGTACGTGGTGATCCACAGCGTGCGCCACGCGAACCGCTTGTCCCAGCGGTCGGGGTCCTCGGGGTCCCACGTCGCGAGGTCCACACCCGGTCGCACCAGACTCGTCATCGTCACTCCCCCTCAGGGCCGCTGCCTCGGCCAGTCTGGCGAGCGCGTCCGCCGCGGCGTGAGCGGCAGGCGCCGGGTCAAATGTCCCCAGGACGACCCACGGCTGTGATGTGGGTCACGTCGACCATAGTCAGGTCCGGACGGCCGTGTCTCCCGGGCCGGTGCGCCGTCGGCGTGTCGGCGCGGGGCGCGGCGGGTCAGGTGGCGGGGACGGCGGCGGCGGGCCGCGCGGCGCGACGGGCGAGATGCAGGACGCAGTGGTCCGGGCCGACGAACGGCTCGAGCCGCTCGGCCTCGAGGGGGCCGTCGACGTGGGCGAGGACGCCCTGCGCGAGGCCGAGGTGCACGCTGCAGACCACCTCGGTCCGCGCGCACGCGAGGTCCTTGACCGGGCACCGGTGGAGATGGACCTGGTCGGCGTCGAGGTCGGCCTCGGGGTCGAAGCCGAGCTCCTCGAAGTGCTGCTCGAGCGCCGCCATCTGCGCCCACTCGGGCGGCCCCACGGTGTCGTCGCGGCGGGCAGCGCCGGCTTCGGCGCCCTCGGCCGCGAGGTCGTCGGCCCACTGCCGGCCGGACTCCTCGGCGAGCTCCTCGGGCGAGCCGACCTCGCGCCCGTAGCCGGCGAGCAGGAGCCGCAGCAGGTGCTCGCGGGCCCGCGCGTCCATCGACGCGCCGGCGGAGCGCGGCAGGGCGCGGTAGAGGATGCGCGGCCGGCCGCGCGTCGCGCGGACCTCGCTCTCGCGCCCGACGAAGCCGGTGGCGACGAGGTGGTCGAGGTGCTCGCGCACGGTGTTGACGTGCAGGCCCACCCCGGCCGCGACGTCGTCGACGCCCACGGGCGCGCCGCGGTCCTGCAGCAGGTGCAGGATCCGGACCCGGCTCTCGGAAGCCAGTGCGCGGTAGGCGTTGAGGCGCATCCCTGGAGTATTCACGGCGTCCGCCGGAGGGACCCGGGACCTTCGGTCGGTAGCGTGGCAGACGTTCGACCCGGCCAGGCCGAGAGGTGGACGACGCATGACGGTGGACGACGACGGGACCGAGGCGCACGAGCAGGAGCCCCACCAGATCGCCGCGCTCGACGCCCGGCGTCGGCGCTGCCCGGTCGACCACGACGAGCACCTCGGCTGGGCCGTGCTCGGGCACGCCGAGGTGCTCCGCGTCGTCACGGACCACGAGACGTTCTCCAACCGCGTCTCGGCGCACCTCACCGTGCCCAACGGGATGGACCCGCCCGAGCACACGCCGCACCGGCGGGTCAACGAGCGGTACTTCACGCCCGACCGCATGGCGACCTTCGAGCCGCGGTGCCGGCGCATCGCGGCCGAGCTCGTCGACGCGCTCCCCCGCGGCGCCGACGTCGAGGTCATGGACGGCGTCGCGCGGACGTACGCGCTGCGCGTCCAGAGCGCGTTCATGGGCTGGCCCGAGAGCCTGCACGAGCCGCTGCGCGAATGGACGCTCGCGAACCACCGCGCGACGCTCTCGCGCGACCGCGAGGCGACGACCGCGGTCGCGGTGCAGTTCGACGGGTACATCCGCGCGCTGCTGGACGAGCGGCGCGCCGCGCCGGCACCGCGCGGCCGCCACACCGCGACCGACGTGACGACCGAGCTGCTGGCCGAGACCGTCGACGGCAGGCCCCTCACGGACGAGGAGATCGTGAGCGTCGTCCGCAACTGGACCGTGGGCGAGCTGAGCACGATCGCGGCGAGCGTCGGCATCCTGCTGCACCTGCTCGCGTCCCGGCCGGACGAGCAGCGGCGCCTGCGCGAGGACCGGGCGCTGCTGCCCGCAGCGATCGACGAGATGCTGCGGATCCACCCGCCGCTGCTGGCCAACCGCCGTCGGGCGACGCGCGACGTCGAGCTCGGCGGGCAGCGCGTCGCGGCCGGGGACCGGGTGACGGTCCTGTGGGCGTCGGCCGACCGCGACGAGGCCGTGTTCGGCGACCCGGACGAGCTCCGGCTCGACCGCGACGCGGACGACAACCTGCTCTACGGCGCGGGCATCCACGTGTGCCCCGGCGCCCCGCTCGCGCGGCTCGAGCTGCGCGTGCTCCTCGAGGAGGTCCTCGACCGGACCTCGGACGTCACGCTCGCCGCGGGCACCGCGCCCGAGCACGCGTCCTGGCCCGCGAGCGGTTTCAGCAGCGTCGCGCTGCGGTTCACGTGATCGCGCCGGCCGGACGCCGCAGGCGCGGCGGGCGCCCGACGGCCGGACCGGCAGCGCCCGCTCGCCCGGGCGTGGGTACGGTGACCCGATGAGCGGCACCGGGGGCACGGGGCGCACGGACGCGGGACGCGTGCGCGCCGCCGTCGTCGTGGCGTCCGACCGGTGCGCGCGCGGCGAGGCGACGGACCGCTCGGGCCCGCTCGCCGCGGGCCTCCTGCACGACGCCGGCTACGACGTCGCCCCCGTGCACGTGGTCGAGGACGGCGAGGAGTCCGTGGCCGGCGCGCTGCGTCGCGCGCTGGACGACGGCGCGCGCGTCGTCGTGAGCAGCGGCGGCACGGGGGTCGGGCCGCGGGACCGGACGCCCGAGGCGACCCGCGCCGTGGTCGCCCGCGAGCTGCCCGGGCTCGCCGAGGCGCTGCGCCGCGCGGGCGCGGACCACGTGCCGACCGCCGTGCTCTCGCGCGGCCTCGCGGGCGTGACGGACGGCGGTGCCGTCGTCGTCAACCTGCCCGGGTCGACGGGCGGCGTGCGCGAGGGGCTCGCGGTCCTCGTGCCGCTGCTCCCCCACCTGCTCGACCAGCTCACGGGCGGTGACCACGCATGAGCCTCGCGACCCGCGCGCGCCTCGCCGCCGTCTCACCCGACCCGCTCGACGTCGGCGCGCACCTCGCCGCGGTCACCGACGCGCGCGCCGGCGCCGTCGCGACGTTCGTGGGCCAGGTGCGCGACCACGACCCGGGCGTCGAGGGCGAGGTCACGGCGCTCGAGTACTCGGCCCACCCCGACGCCCCCGCGGTGCTCGAGCGCCTCGCCGGTGCCGCGGCCGCGCGCGAGGGCGTGCTCGGCGTGGCCGTCTCGCACCGCGTGGGTCACCTCGCGGTCGGCGAGCCCGCGATCGTCGTCGCCGTCGCGACCGCCCACCGGGCGCTCGCGTTCGAGGTCTGCGCGGCGCTCGTCGAGGCCGTCAAGGCCGAGCTGCCCGTGTGGAAGCGCGAGGTGCTGGCGGACGGCTCGCACGTGTGGGTGGGGTCCGCATGACGCAGCCCTTGGTCGACCGCTTCGGACGCGTCCACCGCGACCTGCGCATCTCGCTCACCGACCGGTGCTCGCTGCGCTGCACCTACTGCATGCCCGCCGAGGGGGTGCCCTGGCTCGCGGGCTCGACGATGCTCTCGACGGACGAGCTCGTGCGCATCGCGGGGGTCGCGGTGGGCCTCGGCGTCACGGAGATCCGCCTCACGGGCGGCGAGCCCCTGCTGCGACCCGACGTCGTCGACGTCGTGCGGCGCATGGCGGCCCTCACCGGACCGGGCGGCTCGCCCGAGGTGTCCCTGACGACCAACGCGCTCCGCCTCCCCGCCCTCGCGGCGCCGCTGCGTGACGCGGGGCTCGCCCGGGTCAACATCAGCATCGACACGCTCGACCGCGAGCGCTTCGCGGCCCTGACCCGGCGCGACCGGCTGCACGACACGCTCGCCGGCATCGCCGCGGCGGACGCCGTCGGCTTCTCCCCGATCAAGCTCAACGCGGTCGCGATGCGCGGCGTCAACGACGACGAGGTCGTCGACCTCGTGCGGTTCGCCGTCGAGCGCGGCTACCAGATGCGGTTCATCGAGCAGATGCCCCTCGACGCGGGCCACACGTGGGACCGGACCGCGATGGTCACGCAGGCCGAGATCCTCGCGTCCCTGCGCGCGGCCTTCGAGCTCACGGAGGTGCCGGGCCGGGGCTCGGCCCCCGCGGAGACCTGGTACGTCGACGGCGGGCCGGCGACGGTGGGCGTCATCGCGTCGGTCACGGCGCCGTTCTGCGGCACGTGCGACCGGGTGCGCCTCACGGCCGACGGGCAGCTGCGGTCGTGCCTGTTCGCGCGCTCGGAGACCGACCTGCGCACGCTCCTGCGCGAAGGGGCCGACGACGACGCGCTGGCCGCCGCGTTCCGCGCGTGCCTCGCGGGCAAGAAGCCGGGGCACGACATCGACGACCCGACGTTCCTCCAGCCCGACCGCCCGATGAGCGCGATCGGCGGCTGAGGCCGGGCCCGGCGTCGGTGAGGGCCCGGGGTCAGCCGCCGGCGAAGGGCGGCAGGACGTCGAGCGTCGCGCCCGCGGGCACGGGGTCCTCGCCGGCGACGCGCACGCCGTCGGCGAGCAGGGCGCACCGCGCCAGGACGCGCTCGAGGCCGGCGCCGTGGGCCGCGACCAGCGCCGCGCGCACCGCGTCCGCGGTCCCGGCCGGCGTCTGCTCGGTGGACGTCCCGGCGGCCTCGGCGGCCGCGGCGAAGTAGCGCACGGTGACGGTGCCGCTGGTCGTGCGCGCGGTCGCGCCGGTCGTCGTCGGGGTCGTCATGAGGCTGGCGGGACGCTCGCCGTGGCGGCGGCCGGGTCCTCGCCCTCCTCCGCGGCGGCGGCCCACTCGGCGGCGAGCGCGCCGACGCGGTCGACGACGCGGTCGAACGCCTCGCGGTCACCACCGGCCGTCGCGACCGCGTACCCCGCGAGGAACGAGGTCAGCGGGACCGCGGGACGCGCCACGCCGTGCGCCACGTCGCGCGAGAGGTCGAGCAGCGCCTCGACGTCGAGCGCGTCCGGGTCGACGCCCAGCGTGTCCGCGACGCTCACGAGCCAGCGGTGCAGGACGCTGCCGCGGGGGGCGGGGGCGCCCGCCGCCCCGGGGACGTCCGGCAGGTCCGGGATGCCGGGCACGTCCGGCAGGTCCGGCAGTCCGGGCGGGCCGGGGAACGGCTCGGGCAGGTCCGGGTCGCGCGTGGTGTCCATGGTGTCCCTCCGCTCGAGCAGGGCGTCCAACCGGTGCACATCGTCCCACGTGTCCGCGTCCGCGCCACGGCCGGCGTCCGGCACGGCGGTGAGCACCAGGTGGGCGTGGAGCCGCCGCACGGACGCGCCGTGCACGGTGCCGGACGGTCCGGCCAGGGTCGCGAGCGCGCGCCGCAGGGGTGCGCGCCGGTAGACCGCGACGAGCTGGGCGTGCCCCTCGTCGTCGACGAGGTGGGCCCCGTCGGCGCCGTCGGCGAGCGCGGCGAGGAGGTCGCCGACGGCGGCCGCCGCGCGGGGCACGTCGCACGCGAGGACGAGCACCGGGGCGTCGTCCTCCGGGAGCGCGCGCAGGGCCGCCTCGATCCCGGCGACCGGGCCGCCCGACGGCGGGTCCTCGAGGACGCGCCGCGTCCCGGGCCGCTCGACGCCGGGCGGCGCGACGACCACGACGTGCCGTGCGCCCGCGGCGGCGTCGAGCGCGCGGTCCAGGAGCGTGCGCCCGGCCACGACGACGTCGGCCTTGCTCCCCCCGCCGAGCCGCTGCGCCCGGCCACCCGCGAGGACGACGACGTCGAAGGTCACTCGCGGCGCCAGTCGCCCGACCGCCCGCCCGACTTCGCGACGAGGCGGACCTCCGCGATCGAGGTGCCCTTGTCCATGCCCTTGACCATGTCGACCACCGCGAGGGCCGCGACGCTCACGGCCGTGAGCGCCTCCATCTCGACGCCCGTGCGGTCCGCGGTGCGCACGGTCGCGCGGACGTCCACGCCGTCGTCCGTCACCGTGAGGTCGACGACGACGCCGTGCACGCCGATGACGTGGGCGAGCGGCAGCAGCTCGGCGGTGCGCTTCGCGGCGGCGATCCCCGCGACGCGCGCGACGGCGAGCACGTCGCCCTTGGGCACGTCGCCCGAGCGGAGCGCCGCGACGACGTGCGCCGCGCAGCGCACGTGGCCCTCGGCGACGGCCTCGCGCACGGTCGGCTGCTTGCCGGTGACGTCGACCATCCGGGCGTGGCCGGCGTCGTCGAGGTGCGTGAAGGTCATCGGCCGGCTCGCATGAGGCGCACCCTATCCCCGGGCTCGACGCGGTCGACGTCGGCCGCGACCACCGCGAGCGCCTCGGCGCGCGCGAGCCCTGCGACGAGGTGCGAGCCCGAGCCGCCGCGGACCGCGGGGCGCACGCCGACGCCGCCGCCGGGGACCTCGCCGAGGACCACGGGCAGGTACTGCGCGCGGCCGGGCGGCGTCGTCCAGCCCTCGAGCGCGGCGGCCGTCGACTCGTCGGGGGCGTCGGGCAGGCCGCGCAGCCGCGCGAGCGCGGGCCGGACGAACACCTGGAAGGACACCCAGGCGCTCACCGGGTTGCCGGGCAGGGCGACGACGGGAGTGCCGCCGGGGAGCCGCCCGAGGCCCTGCGGCTTGCCGGGCTGCATCGCGACGCGCACGAACGCCATGCCGGCGTCGCCCGCGAGCACCTCCTTGACGACGTCGTACGCACCCATGCTCACGCCGCCCGAGGTCACGACGAGGTCGACGCGCGCGTCGGCGCGGTCGGGGCGGTCGAGCCCGTCGAGGACCGCGCGCAGCGTCGGCCCGTCGTCGGGCACGGCGCCGACGCGCACGACGTCGCAGCCCGCCGCGCGCGCCGCGGCCGCGAGCAGGTGGGAGTTGGAGTCGGGGATCTGGCCGCGGCGCAGCGGCGTCCCGGGCGGGACCAGCTCGCTGCCGGTCGAGAGCACGGCGACGCGCGGGCGCCGGTGGACGGCGAGCGTCCCGCAGCCGACGGCGGCCGCGGCCGCGACCTGCGGCGCGCCCAGCAGGGTCCCGGTGGGGAGCACGAGCTCGCCCGCCGCGACGTCCTCGCCCGCGCGGCGCACGTGCGCGCCCTCGCGGGCGGCGGCGCGGACGACCACGGTGCGCGTGCCGCCGTCGGTCTGCTCGACCGGCACGACGGCGTCGGCGCCCGGCGGCAGCGGCGCGCCCGTCATGATCCGCGCCGCCGTCCCGGGCGTCACCTCGGGCTCCTCGGCGCTGCCCGCGGGCAGGTCGGCGAGCACGGCGAGCGTCACCGGCCCCGCGTCCGCGTGCGCCACGTCGGCCGCACGCACCGCGTAGCCGTCCATGGCCGAGTTGTCCCAGCGGGGCAGCGCCTCGGGCGCGCGCACCTCGCGCGCGAGCACCAGGTCGTCGGCCTCGGCGACGTCGACGGTCACGGGAGGCAGCGGCGCCACCAGCGCGAGCACCGCGGCACGGTGCTCGGCGACGGTGCGCAGGCCGGGGTCGGGCACGGGTCCTCCGGGCGCTCTCGGGGTCGGGGTCAGTAGGTCGGCAGGGACGGGTCGACGTCGCGCACCCAGGCGAGCACGCCGCCGTCGAGGTGCGCCACGTGCTCGCGGCCGACCGCGGCGAGCGCGCGGGCGGCCTGGGCGGAGCGCACCCCGCTGCGGCAGTGCAGGACGACCTCGCGCGCGTCCGGGACGGAGCCCGCGGGGTCGGCGAGGAGCGCCGCGAGGGGCACCGGGACCGCGCCCGGGATCGCGACGACGTCCCGCTCCCCCGGCTCGCGCACGTCGACGAGGAGGAAGTCGTCGTCGCCCCGGTCGCGCGCCGCGAGGCGCTCGGCGAGCCGGGTCGCGCTCACCACGGGCACGGGGCCGGCGTGGGCGGCGTCCGGGCCGGGCGCCGCGTCCGGCGTCGCGCCCGGCACGCGCGGCGCGGCCGCGCGCGCGCCGCCGCGCAGCGGCACCTCGGTCCACCGCGAGGCGAGCCCGTCGAGCACGAGCACGCGCCCGAGCAGCGGCTCGCCGACGCCCGTGAGGAGCTTGACGGCCTCGGTCGCCATGAGCGAGCCGACCTGTCCGCACAGCGCGCCGAGCACGCCGCCCTCGGCGCACGACGGCACCGTGCCCGGCGCGGGCGGCTCGGGGAAGAGGTCGCGGAGCTGCACGGCCGCCACGCCCGCGGGCGGACGGCCCCAGAACACGGCGACCATCGCGTCGAACCGGTAGACCGAGGCCCAGACCTCGGGCAGGCCCAGGCGCACGCACGCGTCGTTGACGAGGTAGCGGGTGGGGAAGTTGTCGGTCCCGTCGAGCACGAGGTCGTACTCGCCGAGCACGGCGTCGACCGCGTCCGGGTCGTCCCCGTCGAGCCGGACGCGGTGGAGCACGACGTCGACGTCCGGGTCGAGGGCGAGCACCGCGTCGCGCGCGCTCTCGGTCTTGGGGCGCCCGACGTCGGCGTGCCCGTGCACCACCTGCCGCTGCAGGTTGGTGAGCTCGACGTCGTCGTGGTCGACGACCCCGATGCGGCCGACGCCGGCCGCGGCCAGGTAGAGCAGGACGGGCGCACCGAGGCCCCCGGCGCCGACGACGCACACGCGCGCGTTCCGGAGGCGGCGCTGGCCCAGGGCGCCGAGCTGCGGCAGGAGCAGGTGCCGCGACCAGCGCTCGACCTGCGCGCGGGTCAGCTCGGGCCCGGGCTCGACGAGCGGCGGCACGGGCATGGCGCCACCGTACTTCGCCGCGCGCGCCGCGCCGGGCGCGGGTGCCGGGGAAATGACGCCGCCGGGACGCGGGTGCGCCCCGCCTACGCCCCGACCGCCGCACGTGAGTACGCTGGCACGGTGACGACCTACCGCATCCGCGACGCCGCCGGCCTGCTCGGCGTCAGCACCGACACCGTGCGCCGGTGGGTCGACGCGGGCCGCCTGGCGGCCTCCACCGACGACGCCGGTCGCCAGGTGGTCGACGGCGCGACGCTCGCGGCGTTCGCGCAGGACCTCGCCGGCGCCCCCGCGGCCGGCGGCGCGGGCCGGTCCGTCCGCAACCGGTTCACGGGCCTCGTGACCCGCGTCGTCCGGGACACCGTCATGGCGCAGGTCGAGATCCAGGCCGGCCCGTTCCGGGTCGTCTCGCTCATCAGCCGCGAGGCGGCCGACGAGCTCGGGCTCGAGCCCGGCGTGCTCGCGACCGCGACCGCCAAGGCGACGAGCGTCGCCGTCGAGCTGCCCGCCCCGCACGACCTGCGCGCGCCGCGGTGACCCGGTCCCGCGTCGCGCTGGGCGCGGCGGCGGCCGTGCTCCTGCTCACCGCGGGCATCGGCCTCGGGCGCGCCGCGGGCGGGCCCGAGGCGCCGTCGCCCGCCGACGGCGCCCTGCGCGGCGAGGTCGTCGTCCTCGCGGCCGCGTCCCTCGCCGGGCCGTACGAGCAGCTCGCGGCCGAGCTCGAGGCCGCCCACCCGGGGCTGCGCGTCACGCTGTCGGTCGGCCCGAGCAGCGCGCTCGCCGCCCAGGTCGTCGCGGGCGCCCCCGCCGACGTCCTCGCGACCGCGAGCGAGGAGACGATGGCGACCGCCGTCGCCGGCCTGCGCGACGCGGACGTGCCGGGCGCGCGGGACGCGCGCCCGGTCGTCGTCGCCACGAACACCCTCGCGCTGGCCGTGACGCCGGACGCGGCGGCCGCCGGGCTCGCGGGGCTCGCCGACCTCGACCGGGCCGGCGTCCGGCTCGCCGTGTGCCGGCCCGAGGTCCCGTGCGGGGCCGGCGCCGCGGCGGTGCTCGGCGGGGGAAGCGTCGCGACCGCGCCGGTGACCTACGAGAACGACGTCGCCGCGGTGCTCACCAAGGTGGTGCTCGGCGAGGTCGACGCGGGCCTGGTCTACACGTCGGACGTGCGCCCGGACGCCCCGCGCGTGCGCGACGGGAGCGTCGTCGGCGTCGTCCTCGACGAGCCGGGGGCCGCGTGGACGACGCGCTACCCCGTGCTCGCCGTGCCGGACGCGCCGCACCCGGAGGCTGCCGCGGCCTTCGTCGCGCTGGTCACGTCCGAGCGCGGGGCGCAGGTGCTGCGCGACCACGGCTTCGGACCGGCGTGACGGCCACCACCGGGGCCGGGACGAGGCCCGCTCCTGCCCGGACGCCGCCCGCGCACGCGCTGCCCGGCGTCGCCGTCGTGCCCGCCGTGCTGGCGGTCGCCCTCCTCGTCCTCCCGCTCGTCGGGCTCGTGGTCCGGGCCCCCTGGTCGGACCTCGGCCGGGTGCTCGCCGAGCCGGACGTGCGCACGTCGCTCGGCCTGTCCCTCGCGACCGCGACCGTGGCGACGGCCCTCTCGGTCGTGCTCGGCGTCCCGCTCGCCTGGCTCCTCGCGCGGGCCGACGTGCCCGGGCGCCGGGTCCTGCGCGCGCTCGTGACGCTGCCCCTCGTCCTGCCGCCCGTCGTGGGCGGCGTCGCGCTGCTCATGGTCCTGGGCCGGCGCGGCCTCGTCGGCCAGTGGCTCGACGCCGTCGGCGTGAGCCTGCCCTTCACGCCCGCCGCGGTCGTCGTCGCGCAGACGTTCGTCGCGATGCCGTTCCTCGTGGTGACGGTCGAGGGTGCGCTGCGGGGCGCCGACCGTCGCTTCGAGGAGGCGGCCGCCTCGCTCGGGGCGTCGCGCGTCACCGTGCTGCGCCGCGTCACCCTGCCCCTCGTCGCGCCCTCCGTCGCGGCGGGGGCCGTGCTCACGTGGGCCCGGGCGCTCGGCGAGTTCGGCGCGACCGTGACCTTCGCCGGCAGCTTCCCCGGGCGCACCCAGACGCTCCCGCTCACGGTGTACGCGGCGCTCGAGCGCGACCCCGACGCGGCCGTCGCGCTCAGCCTCCTGCTGCTCGCCGTGTGCGTCGCGGTGCTCGTCGCGCTGCGCGACCGGTGGGTCGGCGCGGGCGGGACGGGCCGGTGACGGCCGGGGCGCCCGGCGGGGACCTGCGGCTCGCGGGCACCGTGCGCCGCGGGTCCTTCGCGCTCGACGTGGACCTCACCGTCGACGGGGGCGAGGTGCTCGCCGTCGTCGGACCCAACGGCGCGGGCAAGTCGACGCTGCTGCGGGCCGTCGCGGGCCTCGAGGCCCTGGACGCGGGCCGGCTCACGCTGGGCGGGCGCGTGCTCGACGACGCCGCCGCGCGCGTCTTCGTGCCGCCCGCCGGGCGCGAGGTCGGCACGGTGTTCCAGGACCACCGCCTGTTCCCGCACCTCACGGCGGCCGCGAACGTCGCGTTCGGCCCGCGGGCGCGTGGCGCGGACCGCGCGACCGCCGACGCCGCGGCGCGCGCGTGGCTCGACCGGCTGGGCGTCGGGCACCTCGCCACCCGCCGGCCGCACGAGCTGTCCGGGGGCCAGGCGCAGCGCGTCGCGCTCGCCCGGACGCTCGCCGCGGACCCGCGCGCGCTCGTGCTCGACGAGCCGCTCGCCGCGCTCGACCCGCGCGCCCGGGCCGACGTCCACCGCGCCCTCGCGGAGCACCTCGCGCCGTTCGCGGGCCCGTGCGTCGTCGTCACGCACGACGTCGTCGACGCGCTCGTGCTCGCCGACCGGCTCGTCGTGCTCGAGGACGGGCGCGTCGTGCAGGAGGGCGCGCCGGGCGCCGTCGTGCGGCGGCCGGCGACGCCCTACGTGGCGCACCTGCTCGGTCTCAACCTCTGCACCGGGCCCGTGCCGTTCGCGACGACCGCGCCCGACGGCACCCCGCTGCGCCCGGGCGACCCGCGCGCGGCGGGGCTGCGGGTCGCGGTGCGCCCGTCGGCGGTGCGGCTGCTCCCCGCCGTGGGCGGGAGCGAGGCCGCGGCCTGGGTCGGGACGGTGGGCGCGGTCGGGACGCGGGGCGAGCACGTCCGGGTCGAGGTCGAGGCGGACCCGCCGGTGGTCGTGGAGACCACCGCCGCCGAGCTGCCGGCTCACGTCCGGCCGGGCGCCCGGGTGCGGCTCGAGGTCGACCCCGCAGGGGTCGAGACGTACGTCGCGACCTGACGCCGGCCCGCTACAGCGCGCCGAGCGCGGAGCGCTGCGTGGCCGCGCGGTCGCGCTCGAACCGCTCGGCGGCCGCGGCCAGGCCGCGCTCGCGCGCGAGGCGGGGCCGGCGGATGTACGGGTCACGCGCCTGGAGCTGCAGCACGAGGACCGCGCTGATGCGGCGCAGCTGCAGCGTGGGCAGGACGACGGTGGGCGTGCGGATCTCGATGCGCTGCGTGGTCATGGGGTCACCTCGGTCGGGTCGGTCGCGGCGCCGTGAGCGACGTCGGCAGCGGTGCTGCCGGACGCGCCGTCCGCCACGGGGAAGCTGTCGGGGTTGAGGGCCGCGAAGAGGTGCGCCGGGCGCGCCCCCGCGGGCCGGAGCGCGGGGTCCTGGTGCCGACCCTCGAAGCGGTCGGTCAGGTGGTGCAGCTGTGCGACGAGGTCGCGCAGCTCGTCCGCGGTGGCCCAGAAGGACTGGGACGTGAGCGTGACCGTGTCCTCCCAGCCGGGGGGAGGGTCGGGCTGGGTCTGGATGAAGGAGCGGACGCGCTCGACCTCGCGGTTCATGGAGAGCGTCGCGACCTCCGCGACCGCGAGCCGCGAGGCGGGGTTGCCGCGCTCGATGCTCATGGTCCGGCCGGGGGCGACCGGACGCCACGGCTTCTCGCGACCGCGGGCCGGCGCCGGCTCGATGAAGCCGGCCTTGGCGAGGACGCGCAGGTGGAAGGAGCAGTTGGCGACCGTCTCCCCCAGCCGCTCGGCGCACTGGGTGGCCGTCGCCTCGCCGAGCTCGTCGAGCAGCTCGAGGAGGTCGAGGCGCACCGGGTGCGCGAGCGCCCGGATGCGCTCCGGGTCGGTGGTGCTGAGCTGCCGGTCCTCGTCCATGGCTCCACGGTAGACGCGCAACGCTGGTTGCGCAAGATCTGTTGCGAAAGAGATGTTGCGCAGGCCAAAGCGGCGCGCCCGTCGCGTGTGACGCAGATCACACCTAGCGCGTGGGGCACGATGTCCTCGGGCGGCCCTCTCGCGCGTCGTCCGGGTGACCGCTCGACCACGCCGCCCACCCGGCCCGGCCCCAGGAGGACCCTGTGCGCTACCTCATGCTCGTCCACGTCGACCCAAGCACCGACCCCGGCCCGGCCGCCGACGCCGGCGACCCGAGCGCCTGGGTCGAGGACGTCACCTCGCGCGGCATCCGCGTCACCGGCGACCGGCTGCGTCCGGCCGAGGAGAGCACGACGGTGCGCGTCCGCGACGGCCGCACCCTCGTCACCGACGGCCCGTTCGCCGAGGTCCACGACGTCATCGGCGGCTTCGACCTGCTCGAGGCCGCGGACCTCGACGAGGCGCTCGCCGTCGCCGCCGCCCACCCCGCCGCCCGGTTCGGCGCCATCGAGCTGCGTGCGGTGTGGCCGTTCGAGTGAGCGACGTCGGCGCGCCCGCCGGCGTGGACGACGCGATCGCCACGGCGTTCCGCACCGAGTGGGCGCGCGTCGTCGCCCTCCTCATCCGCGTGACGCACGACTGGGCGCTGGCCGAGGACTGCGCGCAGGACGCGTTCGTGGCGGCGGCGCGCCGCTGGCCGGTCGACGGCGTCCCGGACCGTCCCGGGGCGTGGCTCCTCACGACGGCCCGGCGGCGCGCCCTCGACCGGCTGCGGCGCGCCGGCACCGAGCGCCGTGCCGTCGAGCAGGTCGCGGCCGAGCTCGACCGGCGCGCGCCGGGCGGGGCCGACGGTGCGTCCGGCCCGCCCGGCGGCCCGGGCGGCCCCGCCGACCCGGACGCGCCCCGCGGCGACGGCCTCGACGACGACCGGCTGCGGCCGGTCTTCACGTGCTGCCACCCGGCGCTCGCGCCCGAGACCCGGGTCGCGCTGACGCTGCGCACCGTGTGCGGCCTCGACGTCCACGAGATCGCCCGCGCGTTCGGCGTCGGGGAGGCCGCGATGGCGAAGCGGCTCGTCCGGGCGCGGCAGAAGATCACGACGGCGCGCATCCCCTACCGGGTCCCGCCGGCGCACGCGCTGCCCGAGCGCCTCGACGCCGTCCTCGCCGTCGTGTACCTGCTCTTCACCGAGGGCTACGCCGCGACGCGGGGCGCGCTGCTCCGCGAGGACCTCAGCGACGAGGCGATCCGGCTCGGCCGGCTGCTCGCCGCGCTCATGCCCGACGAGCCCGAGGTGCTCGGGCTCCTGTCGCTCATGCTCTTCCACGACGCGCGCCGGACGTCCCGGACCCGCGGCGGGCGGCTCGTGCCGCTCGAGGAGCAGGACCGGGCGACCTGGGACGTGGCCCTCGCCGAGGAGGCGGACGCCCTGCTCACGACGGCGCGCCGGCGCACGGCCGCGAGCCTGCGCGGGCTCGGTGCCTACGGGCTCCAGGCCGCGATCGCGGGCGAGCACGCCACGGCGCCGTCGGCGGCCCTGACCGACTGGGCGACGATCGCCGAGCTCTACGAGGAGCTCGCCCGGCTGACCGGCTCCCCGTTCGTCGAGCTCAACCGGGCGGTCGCGGTGGCGATGGCGCACGGCCCCGAGCGCGGGCTCGCCCTCGTCGAGGCTCTGGCCGCGACGGGGTCGCTCGGCGGCTCGCACCTCGTCCCCGCGACGCGTGCCGACCTCCTGCGCCGCCTCGGCCGCTACGCCCCCGCCGCGGCGGCGTACCGCGAGGCGCTGTCCCTGGTGACGAACGACGCCGAGCGCGGGCACCTCGAGCGCCGCCTCCGCGAGGTCACCGGCTGACGGGGCGGCCCGCGCGGGCCGCCCGGTCTCGGGAGCCGCCGAACGGGCCTTCACTGAGCACATGCACCGACGTCGCCAGCGCCGCCCCGTCCTCGTCGTCGTCGCGCTCCCGCTCCTCGCGCTCGGGCTGACGGCGTGCAGCTCGGACAACGACGTGGACAGCCTGTCGCCCGGCTACATGCTGCAGAAGGACGACCCCATGGGGTTCGTCGCGTGCCGCGACGTGGTGCTCGCCGAGGACGCCGACGGCGACGAGCGGGACCGCCTCCTCGAGGCCGTCGCGGCCGCCGCCGCGAGCGCGGAGTCCCGGTCGATCCGTGCGACGGTCGACCCGCCGGTCACCAACGCCGAGTCCGAGCGCGTCGGCCCGAGCCAGCGCGGGCGCTGGACCGTCGACCCGGTCGCGCTGCGCGAGGGCTGCCTCGAGGCGGGCTTCGCGATCGAGGACGTCGCCGACAACGCCTGACGTCGCCTGACCGCACCGCGAGCGCGCGGGCGCGGTGCCGCCCGTCCACCGGCAGTCCCGGGCGCGGCGTGGGACAGCAGAGAGCGCCCCGGCGGCAGGTGCTGCCGGGGCGCTCGCTGTCGGTGCCGGACGGACCTCAGTCCGACGTCGGCGGCTCGTCCTGGCCGGACTCCTCGGCCGCGTCCGCTTCCTCCTTGGTGGCGTGCACGGCACCGTCGGCGTGCTCCGGGGGGCCGTAGACCGTGTAGAGGATGAGCGGGTTCTCGCCCGTGTTGACGAAGTTGTGCTTCTTGCCCGCCGGGACCACGACGAGGTCCCCCTGGCTGACCTTGCGCTTCTGGCCGGACACCATGGCCTCGCCGATGCCGCTGACGAACGTGAGGATCTGGTCGGTGTCCTCGTGGACCTCCTCGCCGATCTCGCCGCCCGGCGGGATGGTCATGATGACCAGCTGGCTGTGCTCGCCGGTCCACAGGACGCGCCGGAAGTCGGGGCTCTGCTCGGCGACGGTCGCGATCGTGAAGTGCTCCATGCGGGGCGCTCCTCTGCTCGGGTGCGGTCGTGCGGTCCCCCCTGTCCTACCGCGCCGCGCCTCCCCCCGCGCGCCGAACCCCACCCTCACCGCGATGTGACGCGCGGACCGGCGGCTCGGGGCCGGGCCGGTCCGCGCGTCGTCTCGGGGTCGCGCCGCGACGGCTCAGCGGCGCGCGCGGCGACCGTCCTGGGCGTCGTCGCGCGTGCGCGTCGAGGCCGCCCCGCGCCCGCGGTCGGTGTCCGTGTCGGCGTCCGGGTCGGCGTCCTGGCCGCGCGACTCGCGCAGCGCACGGCCCTTGGCGACGTCCTTCTCGTGCTGCTTCTGCTTCTTCTCGCTGGCCTTGGTGTCGCGCGGCGGCAGCTGGATGGTCTCCTCCGCGGGCATGCCCGCCTGGAGCTCGCGGCCGCGCTCGAGCTCCGCGTCCAGCTCGGCGCCGAACAGCAGGGCGTTGTTGGTGAGCCACAGCCACAGGAGGAACACGATGACGCCGGCGAGCGAGCCGTACGTCTCGTTGTAGCTGCCGAAGTTCGCGACGTAGAACCCGAACGCGACCGTCGCGACGGCCCACACGAGGATGAACACGAACGACCCGACGCTGATCCAGCGGAACTTCGGCTGACGCACGTTGGGCGTGCCCCAGTACAGGATCGCGACGGTGAGGGCCACGAGCAGCACGATGACGGGCCACTTGGCGATGTTCCAGATCGTCACCGCCTGGTCGCTCAGCCCGACGACGCCGCCGACCGCCTCCGCGACCGGACCCGAGACGACCATCGCGGCGCAGATGACGGCGACGAGCACGAGCGTGATGAGCGTGACGAGGAGCATCCACGGGCGCAGCTTCCAGATGGGCCGGCCCTCGTCGATCTCGTACATCCGGTTCATCGCCCGGCTGAAGGCGTTGACGTAGCCCGACGCCGACCACAGCGCGACGAGCAGACCGGTGATCAGCGCGAGGCCGGCGCCCTCCTGGGAGGCGAGGTTCTCGACGATCGGCCGCACGGCCTCCAGGTCGATGCCCGGCGCCATGTCCTCGGCCGTGCCCATGACGTCGTCGACGATCTGGTCGCCGTCCCCGAAGACGCCGAGCAACGACACGAGCGCGAGCGCCGCGGGCGCCAGCGCGAGCACGGCGTAGTACGTCAGCGCCGCGGCGAGGTCGGTGCACTGGTCACGGTTGAACTCACGGAAGGTCTTGGACAGGACGTAGCCCCACGACGGCTTGGTGAGGTCCGTTGGCGAGTCCGGCTTGCCCGGGTGGTCGGGGTGCGGCGCGGCCGCCTTCGCGGTCGAGTGCTCGTTCGTCTGCGCGGGCGAGGCCGCGTCGCTCGAGTGCTGGGCAACCATGGTCGTTCTCCTCGGGCGTTCGGTCGGGCAGTGGGGCACGGGTGTGCGGCCGGGGCCGCGGGACGACGGCGGCGCGCGTCGGCGCCGGTCAGTCGGGGCGGGCGCGCGCCGTCGGGCGGTACCCGCGCCGCGCGGCGAGGTAGGCCGGCTCCCTGAGGCGGGCGATCCACGGGTAGGTCTCGAGCCCCGCGGGGGCGGCGAGCGGCTCGAACCGCGCGGGCGGGTCGGTCTCGTCGCCCGCGCGACCGCCGACCTCGAGCGACCCGAACGCCCGCCACGCGCCGCCGAACGGGGCCCAGACGAGCGTCAGGCGCCAGGGGTGGGCCGCGAGCGCGTCGGCGAGCGCTGCGGGGTGCGTGGGCAGCTCGCGCGGCGGGTCCGGGAACGCCCCGACCATCACGGGTCCGCGCGCGGTGCGGAACGGCATGATCGACGTGTAGGTGCCGCGGCCGACGACGCGCTGCACCGCGAGGCCGTGGCGCAGGCCCACCGCGCGCCCGCTCGTGGAGAGCAGGAGGTCCGCGCCGTCGGGCGTGCGCAGCGCGAGCCCGTGGACGTCCGGCCACCCCGCCGGCAGGCCCCCGCCCCGCGAGAAGCGCACGAGCACGTCCTCGCGCCCCGGCGTGTCGAGCCAGGTGACGCCCGAGCCGGCGCGCCCGGTCCGCTCCAGGCGGCCCGTGAGCATCGCGCCCGCGGGGTGCATGGGCTTCGAGCCGCGCACGCGCGCGACACGCTCGACGACGACCGCGGCCGCACCGCCGAGCGCGTCGAGGGCGCGACCCACGACGTCGGACGACGCGTGACGCCCCCGCGCACCGTCGTGGACGGCCGTCGCGGGGATGCCGTCGGGCGCGCTCGGGCCCGCGACGTCCGGGGTGCGCGCGACGTGCAGGTTCACCCGTCGAGCATCACCCGAACGGCCGCCCGTGTCGCGCCGAGCGCCCGCGCCGGCCGCTCCGCGCGGCCCGCACGCCGGTGCTGCGGCGCCGGCCTCCGACGCGCCCGCGTGCGGGTCGGAGGTCCCACGGCGTCCTCCGGACGGGTGACCGGTCCCGCCGGGAGGTGTCCCCTTCGGTCACGGTTGGGTCACGCCGGTTGACACGAATCAGCAAGCCGCGCCACGGTGTGCACATCCCGATGAGACCGGTCTCAGGTCAGAGGCCAGCGACAGCACCAGACGGCGTGGAAACGATCTCATCACCGGACGCACCTGCGGCCGCGCTCCCCCCGGGGCGTGGTCCCTGACGTGGCGGCACCGCAGCCGCCCGCGACGACGAAGGAGTCACCAGTGCGCAGCACCAGGAAGCGGACGCTCGCCCTCACCGCGGGAGTCGCAGGCATGGCGCTGGTCGCCAGCGCCTGCGGCGGCGGCGGCGACGGCACCGAGAGCGGCGAGGAGGGCGACGGCGGTGGCGAGTCCACCGAGGAGATCACCCTCACCGTCGCGACGTTCAACGAGTTCGGCTACGAGGACCTCCTGACGGAGTACGAGGAGCTCAACCCGGGCATCACCGTCGAGCACGTCAAGGCGGCCACCTCGCAGGAGGCGCGCGACAAGCTCAACACCTCGCTCGCCGCCGGCTCCGGCGCCTCGGACGTCGAGGCCATCGAGACCGACTGGTGGCCCGAGCTCAAGCAGTACGCCGACAACTTCGAGGACCTGTCGAGCCCCGAGGTCGAGGGCCGCTGGATCGAGTGGAAGACGAACGACGCCATGACCGAGGACGGCAAGCTCCTCGGCTACGGCACGGACATCGGCCCCGAGGCCGTGTGCTACCGCTCCGACCTCTTCGCCGCCGCCGGCCTGCCGACGGACCGCGCCGAGGTCGCCGCCCTGCTCGAGGGCGACTGGGACACGTACTTCGAGGTCGGCCAGCAGTTCGTCGCGAGCTCCGAGTCGGCGTGGTTCGACTCCGCGGGCGCCACGTACTCCTCGATGGTCAACCAGATGGAGGAGCCGTACGAGACGTCCGACGGCACGCCCAAGGACCTCGCCTCGAACGACGAGATCCGCGAGGCGTACGAGGCCACGCTGGCCGTCGCGCCCGAGCTGTCGGCCCACCTCGACCAGTGGAGCGAGGACTGGACCAACGCGTTCCAGAACGACGGCTTCGCGACCATGCTGTGCCCGGGCTGGATGCTCGGCGTCATCGAGGGCAACGCGGCGGGCGTCGAGGGCTGGGACGTCGCCGACGTCTTCCCCGGCGGCGGCGGCAACTGGGGCGGCTCGTACCTCACCGTCCCGTCGGGTGGTGAGCACCTCGAGGAGGCCAAGGCGCTCGCGGCGTGGCTGACGGCTCCCGAGCAGCAGCTCAAGGCGTTCGCGGCGAAGGGCACGTTCCCGAGCCAGGTCGAGGCGCTCGAGAGCGACGAGCTGAAGAGCGCGGTCAACCCGTTCTTCAACGACGCGCCTGTCGGGGAGATCCTCAGCAACCGCGCCAACGCGATCGAGTCCCAGCCGTTCAAGGGCCCGAACTACTTCAGCATCCACACGTCGATGACCGACGCGATCTCCCGTGTGGACGTCGCCGGCACCGACGACGTCACGTCGTCCTGGGACAAGGCGCTCCAGGCCGTCGAGGAGCTCGGCCTGAGCTGAGCACGCAGCACGACGCAGGGCTGGGTCACCGGGGACCCGGTGGCCCAGCCCGCGACGTCGTGACAGCCCGATCCCTCCCCCGACGTCGCAGGAGCTCCCATGGCTGCCACCAGCCCGACCAGGCCCGTCCTCGAGACGGTGACGCCCCTCGGGCGGCCAGACCCCGACTCGTCCGGACGCCTCCTCCGCCGCAACCGGCGGGGACGGTGGGACGTGAAGATCTCGCCGTACCTCTACATCTCGCCGTTCTTCCTGCTGTTCGCGCTGGTCGGGCTCTTCCCCCTGATCTACACCGCGTACGTCTCGCTCCACGACTGGCACCTCATCGGCGGCCAGGGCGAGTTCGTCGGTGCGCAGAACTACCTCGACGTCCTGCAGCAGCCGCGCTTCATGACCGCGCTGCGCAACACGTTCAGCATCTTCCTGCTCTCGTCCGTGCCGCAGGTCCTCATGGCGATCGTCCTCGCGGCGGTCCTCGACGCGAACCTGCGCGCCAAGACGTTCTGGCGCATGGGCGTCCTGCTGCCCTACGTCGTCGCGCCCGTCGCCGCCTCGCTCATCTTCTCGAAGCTCTTCGGCGACCAGTCCGGCATGATCAACGCGATCCTCGGCCTCGTCGGGCTCGGGCCGATCGGCTTCCACGCCGACCCGCTCTCGAGCCACGTCGCCATCGCCTCGATGGTCAACTTCCGCTGGACGGGCTACAACACGCTGATCTTCCTGGCCGCGATGCAGGCCATCCCGCGCGACCTCTACGAGGCCGCTGTGCTCGACGGGGCGAGCCGCTTCCGGCAGTTCGTCTCGGTCACCGTGCCCATGCTCCGGCCGACCGTGATCTTCGTCGTCATCACCTCGACGATCGGCGGCCTGCAGATCTTCGACGAGCCGCGCATGTTCGACCAGCTCGGCGTCGGCGGCCCCGACCGTCAGTGGATGACCGTGACGATGTTCCTCTACGAGCTCGGCTGGGGCGCGCAGAAGAGCTTCGGCCGCGCGGCCGCGGTCGCGTGGATCCTCTTCGTGATCATCGTGGTCATCGGCCTCCTCAACTTCGCCCTCACGCGACGCATCGCGTCGTCGTCCAGCACCGTCAAGAAGGGCAGGGCGCACCGATGAGCTCCGTCGCCATGATCCGTCAGACCGCGGGCCCCGGTGCCGCACGCGCCGCCGCGCGGCGCCGCGGTCTCGAGGGCGGCCTCAACCGCCGCCCGGGCTGGGTGACCTACGCGGTCCTCGGCTTCTTCATCCTCATCTCGGCGTACCCGATCTACTACGCGATCCTCCTGGCGTCGTCCGACGCCGCGACCATCGCGCAGAACCCCATCCCCTCGCTCATCCCGCGCGGGAACCTGTTCGAGAACATCTCGCGCGTCATCGGCTCGGACATCAAGTTCTGGCCGGCGCTCATGAACAGCGTCATCGTCTCGACCGTGACGTCGCTGTCCGTCGTCTTCTTCTCGACGCTCGCGGGCTACTCGTTCGCCAAGCTCCGCTTCCGCGGGCGGCGCGGCCTGCTGACCTTCGTCATCGCGACGATGGCCGTGCCGACGCAGCTCGGGATCGTCCCGCTGTTCATCATCATGAGCAAGCTCGAGTGGACCGGGAAGCTCGTCGCGGTCATCGTCCCCGGCATGGTCACGGCGTTCGGCGTCTTCTGGATGACGCAGTACCTCGAGGAGGCCCTGCCGTTCGAGCTCATCGAGGCCGCGCGCGTCGACGGCTGCTCGATGATCCGCACGTTCTGGCACGTCGCCGTCCCGGCCGCGCGGCCGGCCGCCGCGATGCTCGCGCTGTTCACCTTCGTCGGCACGTGGACCAACTTCTTCTGGCCGTTCATCGTGCTCGGCGGGAAGAACCCGACGCTGCCCGTCGCGCTCCAGCTCCTCCAGGCGTCCTACTTCAAGGACTACTCTCTGATCATGGCCGGCGTGGTCGCCGCCACCATCCCGCTGCTCATCCTCTTCGCGGTCGCGGGCAAGCAGCTCGTCTCGGGCATCATGCAGGGAGCGGTCAAGGGATGAGCCACGCACTCCACCTCCCCGACGGCTTCGTCTGGGGAGCAGCCACCGCTGCGTTCCAGATCGAGGGCGCCACGCACACGGACGGCCGGACGGACTCGATCTGGGACACGTTCTGCCGCGTCCCCGGTGCGGTCGCGCACGGGGACACCGGCGAGGTCGCGTGCGACCACTACCACCGCTGGCCCCAGGACCTCGACCTCCTGAGCGAGCTCGGCCTGGGCGCCTACCGGCTGTCCACGGCGTGGCCCCGCGTGCTGCCCGAGCCGGGCCGCGTCGAGCAGCGCGGGCTCGACTTCTACTCGCGCCTCGTCGACGGGCTGCTCGAGCGGGGCATCACCCCCTGGGTCACGCTCTACCACTGGGACCTCCCCCAGTGGATGGAGGACCGGGGCGGCTGGACCTCGCGCGACGTCGTCGGGCACTTCGCCGACTACACCACCGCCGTCCACGGCGCGCTCGGCGACCGTGTGAAGCACTGGATCACGCTCAACGAGCCGTGGTGCTCGGCGTTCCTCGGCTACAAGGGCGGCCAGCACGCGCCCGGCCGGCAGGAGCCGCAGGCGGCCGTCTCGGCCGTGCACCACCTGCTCCTCGCGCACGGCGCCGCGGTGCGCGTGCTCCGCACGGACCCGACGGCGACCGTGGGCATCACGCTCAACATGACGGTCGCCGACCCGGCCGACCCGGGGAGCGCCGAGGACGCCGCCGCGGCGTACCGCGTCGACGGCCAGCAGAACCGCGTGTTCGCCGAGCCGCTCTTCACGGGCGAGTACCCGCAGGACGTCGTCGAGGCGTTCGCCTCGGCCGGCACCCATCTGCCGGTGCAGGACGGCGACCTCGAGGCGATCGCGGCACCGCTCGACTTCCTCGGGCTGAACTACTACCAGGGCTGCGCGATCTCGGCGCGGCCCGCGCCGCCCGACGAGCTCATGCCGGGCGAGCCGCCGCTCGCCCGCGCGACGTCGGTCCCCGCGGTCGGCCAGGGCGAGGCCTACACGGTCTCGCGCGGGCTGCCGCGCACCGCGATGGACTGGGAGGTCCAGCCCGACGGGCTGCGCCGGCTGCTCGAGCGCGTGCACACGGACTGGACGGGTCCTGCGGGGATCCCCCTCTACGTCACCGAGAACGGCGCGGCCTTCGACGACGTGGTCGGCCCCGACGGCCAGGTCGACGACGTCGAGCGCACCGCCTACATCGCCGAGCACCTCGCGGCGGTGGGCCGCGCGGTCGAGGCGGGCGCCGACGTGCGCGGGTACTTCGCCTGGTCGCTCCTCGACAACTTCGAGTGGGCGTACGGGTACGAGAAGCGGTTCGGCATCGTGCACGTGGACTTCGAGACGCTGGCGCGCACGCCCAAGGCGAGCGCACGGCTCTTCGCGTCCGCGGCCGCCACGGGGACCGTCCCGCTCGCGGACGCGGTCCGCGCATGAGCACGCAGGGCGCCGTCGCGCGACGGGGCGCACCGACGATCCGCCAGGTGGCGGCGGCCGCCGGTGTCTCGCGCGCGACGGCGTCCCGCGTCATCAACGGCGGTCACCTCGTCAGCCCGACGGCGCGGGCGGCGGTCGAGGCCGCGATCGCCGAGCTCGGCTTCGTGCCCAACCCCATCGCGCGCTCGCTCGCGACGCGTCGCACGGGGTCGGTCGCGCTCGTCGTGCCCGAGCCCAACTCGCGGCTGCTCACCGACCCGTTCTTCAGCGGCATCATCAACGGGCTCAGCCTCGTGCTCGAGGAGGCGGACCTGCAGATGGTCCTCCTCATCGCGCGCCAGGGCGCGACCGACCGCGCGGCGCGCTACCTGCTCCAGGGCCACGTCGACGGCGCGGTCGTCGCCTCGCACCACCGCGACGACGCGCTCAACCGCGAGCTCGTCGAGTCGGGGCTGCCGTGCGTGTTCATCGGCCGCCCGCTCAACGTCCCGACGACGTCGTACGTGGGCGTCCAGGACGTCGAGGGCTCGCGCATGGCGACCCAGCACCTGGTCCGCGCCGGCCACCGGCGGATCGGCACGGTCGCCGGCCCCGCGGACATGACCGCGGGCGTGGACCGGCTCGAGGGCTGGCGTTCCGCGATGGCCGACGCGGGCCTCGCCGACGACGCCGTCGAGCTCGGGGACTTCACGTTCCTCGGCGGGAGCCTCGCGATGGAGCGCCTGCTCGACGCCCACCCCGACGTCGACGCGGTGTTCGTCGCGTCCGACCTCATGGCGTCCGGCGCCATCGCCGAGATCACGCGCCGCGGCCTGCGGGTGCCGGACGACGTCGCCGTGTTCGGCTTCGACGACATCGGCGTCGCCGAGACGACGACGCCGCCGCTCAGCACCGTCGCGCAGCCGCTCGGCGAGATGGTCGCGCGCGCCGGCCGCATGCTCGTCGGCATGCTCGCCGGCGACGACGTGCCCGAGGAGCCCGTGCTCTACGAGGCCCGGCTCTCGCTGCGCCAGAGCGCCTGACCCCCGGCCCGCGGGCGCGGCCCTCGCCGTCAGGCCAGGACGGTCTGGCCCAGCAGCGCCCCGATGCCGAAGGTGATCGCCATCGCGAGCGCTCCCCCGACGACGAGCCGCACGACGGCGCGCAGGCGGTGGGCCCGGCCCAGGCGCGCGCTGACCGACCCCGTGAGCGCGAGCGCGAGGACGACGGCGACGAAGGTCACCGGCACACGCGCCGCCGGCGGGGCGAGCACGACGGCGACCAGCGGGAGGAGGGCACCGACGGTGAACGCGACCGCCGAGGCGATCGCCGCGTGCCACGGGTTGGTCCGCTCGTCCGGGTCGAGCCCGAGCTCGGCCTCGACGTGCGCGGCGACGGCGTCGTTCGCCGTGAGCTCGACGGCGACCTGGTGGGCGGTCGCCTCGCTGAGGCCCTTGCCGCGGTAGATCCCGGCGAGCTCGGCGAGCTCACCCTCCGGGTCCTCGAGCAGCTCCCGCCGCTCGAGCGCGATGAGCGCGCGCTCCGTGTCGCGCTGGCTGCTCACCGAGACGTACTCCCCGAGCGCCATGGAGACCGCGCCGGCGACGAGGCTCGCGACGCCCGCGACGAGGATCGCGGAGGCGTCGTCCGTCGCAGCCGACACGCCCACGACGACGCCGGCCGTCGAGATGATGCCGTCGTTCGCGCCGAGCACGCCCGCGCGCAACCAGTTGAGCCGGGCCTGGAGGCCGTTCGCGTGCGGCTCGGGCGTCGCGGCCACGCCGGCGGGCGTCCCGGCGCCCGGGCTCTCGGTGTCCATGACCCGACGCTAGGCACGCCCGGCCGGGGCCGCCAGCAAGGTGAGGCTCGCCGAAGCGCGGGCCGGGCGGCCGGCACCGGCACGCGCCGGGCCGACCCGCGCCGGGCCTAGCCCGCCCTGCGCTCGGCGGGGGGGTCGGCGGCGCGGTCCGCGGCGGCCACCTCGCCCGCGCCCGGGGCGGGCTGACCGCTGTCGCCGCGCACGGCCGCGAGCAGCACGCGCTCGAGCCGCGGGTCGGCCAGCGGGCGGAAGTGCCCGGGCGTCGAGAGCTCGACGTTGGCGGCGCCCGGCAGCACGCTCCCGGCCGGGATGTGCGGGTCCCACGGGGCGTAGACCGACGTGATCCGGCTGTTGACCTCCTGCTCCGCGGCGAGCGCGACGAGCGTCGCGTCGTCCGGGCGGAAGATGCGCAGGGACGCGAGCGGGATCCACCGCGCGTAGGCCGAGCCCGCGAACGGCGTGTTGATCGCGACCATCGAGCGGATGCGCCCGTCCGGGTCCTCGCGCAGCATCGCGAGCTTCCCGATGAGCCCGCCCTTGCTGTGCGCGACGACGACGACGTCGCGCAGGTCCTGCGCGCGCAGGTACGCGCCGAGCACGGACGCCGCCGCGGGGATCGGGCCCACGTTGTAGCCGAGCGTGGGCAGCACGTGGACGGCGTGGCCGCCCGCGTGCAGCAGCCGCGCCACGGGCCGCATGAACTGCCAGCTCTCGTACACGCCCGGCACGAGGACGACGTCGGGCGGGGTCCGGCCGGACAGGTAGGCGTCCGCTCCCCCGCGCCGCAGCGCGCCCTCCGCCTGCCGCACGAGGACGTACGCGTAGTCCTGCGTGCGCCACCACGCGTGGCGCGCGTGCGTGACCGCGAACGCCACGAGGCGGCGCACCGCTGCCGCGGCGTCCGGTGCGCTCACCGCAGGCTCCGGCACATCGCGGCCGCGGCCCGCGGTCGGTGCATCATGACGACGTGGCCCTCACCGGGCACCTGGTCGACGCGCGGGTCCCGGGCCCGCGCGGCGAGGCGCTCGAGGTACTCGGGCGGCGCGATCGGGTCGTGCTCGCCGCGGAGCAGGAGCACGGGCTCGTGCACGTCGGCGATCCGCTCCTCGAGCGGATAGTCGAGCATGTGCGGGAGCGTCGCGGCGTACCAGCGCGGACCCGTGCGCACGTAGTCGGTCATCACGACCCAGTTCGCGCGCGCGCTCTCGTGCCGCCCGTCGCGCAGCAGCCGCCAGGCCTGCCGCACCGCCGAGCGCTTGCCGGGCTCCGCGACGGGACCGATGAGCACGACGCCCGCCGCGAGCCCGGGCGCCTGCGCCGCCGCCTCGGTGACGACCTGCGCACCCATCGAGTGCCCGACGAGCACGGGTGGCTCCGCCCAGCCCTCGCGGCGCACGAGGTCGACGACGACGCGCGCGTGGTCCGCGATGTCGAGCGGGGCGTCCGGTCGCGGGCTCGCGCCGAAGCCCGGCAGGTCGGGGACGAGCACGGGACCCTCGAGGGCGAGCTCGTGGGCGAGCGGCCCGAAGTAGCGGCCCGAGACGCCGATGCCGTGGACGAGGACGACCGGCGCGGCGGAGGCAGGCGGCGTCGGGGTCAGGCGCGTGACGACGACGTCGTGGCCCTGGACGGTGACGGTCTCGCGCACGACGAGGCGCCCGGAGGCGCGCTCGCGGCCGGGTCGCCCCGTCGTCGTCGGGCCCGTCATGCGGGCCAACGTACGTGCCCTGCGGCGCGCCCGCAGTCCGGCGGGTGCGCCCGCGGCCCGGCCGGCGCCGTCAGGCGCCGCGCGGGAGCGGGACGCGCAGGCCGACGACCTCGGGCACGCGGGCCTCGATCTCGTCGATCATGTCGGGGATCCGCTCCGCGGGGACCGGCCGCCCGAGGCCGTACCCCTGGGCCGCGAGGCACCGCATCTCCAGCAGCGCGAGCAGCGTCGCGTCGTCCTCGACGCCCTCCGCGACCACCGTGAGCCCGAGGTGGCGCGCGAGCTCGATCGTCGACCGCACGATCGCCGCGCTCGCCGCGTCCCGCACGACGCCGTCCACGAAGGACCGGTCGATCTTGAGCCGGCGCACGGGCAGGCGCTGGAGGTAGGCGAGCGAGGAGTAGCCCGTGCCGTAGTCGTCGACCGAGAGCAGGACGCCGAGGTCGTCGAGCGCGCCGAGCACCTCGACCGAGCGGTGCGGGTCGAGCATCGCCATCGTCTCGGTGATCTCGAGCTCGAGCTGGGTCGCGGGGATCCGGTGCCGCTCGAGCGCGTCGCGCACGTCGTCGACGAAGTGCGGGTCGAGGAGGTTCCGGACGGACAGGTTGACGGAGACGGGGATCGTCCGGCCCGACGCGCGCCACCGCGCGGCCTGCGCGAGCGAGCGGTCGAGGACGTGCAGCGTGAGCTGCCGGATGAGGCCCGTGCGCTCGGCGGCGGGCACGAAGGCGAGCGGCCCGAGCAACCCGTGCACCGGGTGCTCCCAGCGGACGAGCGCCTCGACGCCCACGACCCGGCCCGTCTCGAGCTCGACCTGCGGCTGGTAGTGCACGACCACCTCGTCCGCGTGGAGCGCCGCGACGAGCTCGCTCATGAGCTGCGGGGCGGAGGGCCCGCCGGTCCGCATCTGCCCCGCGTACCGCGCGACGAGGTCGCGGCTCTCGCGCGCCGCCGACAGGGCGACGTCGGCTCGCTGCAGCAGGTCGGACGCCGTCGTCGCGTCGGCGGGCGCGAGCGCGACGCCGACCGCGACGTCGACGGTGACCGTGAGCTCGGGCAGGAGGAACGGCTCGGCGAACGCCGCCCGGATCTCGGCGGCGCGCTCGGTCGCGTGGTCGCTCGAGGTGGGTCCGGGGAGGAGGACGCCGAACGACTCGCCCCCGAGCCGCGCGACCGTGCCGTCCGGCGTGGCCGCCACGAGGCGCGCGCCGACGGCGCGCAGGAGGAGGTCGCCCGTGCGCAGCCCGAGCGTGTCGTTGATCTCGGTGAAGCGCTCGATGGCGACGAGGAGCAGGGCGCCGCCACGCACCGATCCGTCCGCGGCGGGGACGAGCAGGTCGTCGACCCGCACCGTCATCCGCCGCGTGTTCTCCAGGCCGGTGAGGAAGTCGGTGTCGGCGAGGTGGGCCAGGCGGTCGGACTGCTCCCGCATGCGCCGCACCAGGCCCAGCATCCGCAGGACGACCAGCCCGATGAGCGGCAGGGACGCGAACGTCACCTCCATGTTGTGGATGCGCAGCCCCAGCGTGGCCTCGACGAGCACGAGCGTGGGCAGCACGGACACCGCGAGCGCGAGGAACGTCACGCGGCGCGGCGTCAGGCCCTCGGTCGGCGCGAGGTCGGACTCGCCGACCTCGCGGACCGACGGGTGCAGCGCCGCCGCGCCCCAGAGCAGGTACGCCCCCATCCACAGGGGGTCGAGCCAGGCCACACGGGCCTCGACCGCCGGGATGTAGGCCGCCGCCTGGAAGAACATGTCGGCGACGAACACGACGACGAACGCGCCCGCGACCAGGCGCAGCGCGGGGGTGCGCGAGCGCTGCGCGGCGCTGAGGTGCACGAGCTGGGTCACGAGCGCGAGGTCCGCGACGGGGTACGCGACCCCGACGAGCCGCGCGAGGACGCTGCCCTCGGCGTCCGTCCACGACGGCGCGATGAAGGCGACCCAGAGCACGAGCCCGACGGCGGTCGCGACGATGAGGGAGTCCAGGACCGCCGTGCGGTCGGCGGTCCGGAGGCGGCCCCGCGCGAGGCGGTGCAGGCCGGCGGCGAGCAGCGGATACGCGACGAGGTAGGCGGCGTCGGCGACGGAGGGGAACGGCTCGACGCCGAGCACGTCGGCGAGCAGCGTCCACAGCGCGTCGCCCGCGCTCCAGCACGCCACACCCGCGGCGAGGAGGTACCACGGCAGGCGGTCGCGGACGCCGTTGGCGCGCACCCCGAGGACCATGAGCGCGACGGCGGCCACGCCGGTCGCCACGATCAGGGCGTTGCGCGGGAGCGCGATGGGCAGCACGAGGATGCCCGCCGACAGCGCGGCACCTGCGACGAGGAAACGCCACCAGGCAGACCCCACGCAGTCACCGTCCCTCGTCCGTGCGGGCCGACGCCCCGCGCTCCCTGGTCATCGACCGCGGGGCCGCGTCCTTGAGGGGACGGGGGCCGTCCGACGCGTCGCCTGCGGGCGTCGATACCGTTTTCACCCGCGACCGCGGGGACGCTCAGGTGTCCTCCGGGCGCGACGTGGGACCGAGCAGGACCATCGAGCAGACCAGGTCGTCGCCGTCCTCTGCGCAGCCGACGCCGACCTGCGTCAGGTCCGGGTCGAGGATGTTGGCCCGGTGCCCCGGGGACTCCATCCACGCGTCGACGACGTCCTGCGCCGGGGTCCCCGTCGGCGCGCGGGAGAGGTTCTCGGCCGCCGTGGTGACCCCGCAGCCGGCGATGACGTCGTCGAGCGGGGCGTGAGTGAGCTCTGGCCGGCCGACGAGCGCCTCGGCGCGCGCGAGCGCGGCTTCGGCGGCGCAGGTGGAGATCGCTATCGGAGGGCTACCAGCGCCACGGCGCGCGTCGGCTGTCAGGACTTCCAGCGTCGCGGGAACCCGATCCACGTTCAGGTGGTCGTCGCCCTGCGCAGCACAACCCGCCACGAGCCCTCCGAAGAGGGGCAAGGCGAGACGCGCGGCGCGCCATCGGGCCTGTCGAATCGTGAGCTGCGTGGTCACTGCGACGGTGCTCCTGTGAATCCTCTTCCGGTCGCGACCTTCCGTCGCATGGACGAGTGGTCGCGCACCCCCAGGCGCCGACCCCGGTAGGCCCGACGAGCGCTGGGTGCCGCACGTAAGCCCGCGCGGACACCCGCCAGGGTCGACCCCAGCGTCCGAGCACGGAGAAGCACGGGGACCTTGGCGGCGAGCACCAGCGCGAGGAACGCTCCGAATGCAGCCGTTTGCGGCGCCGTGTATAGCCTTGCTGCGAGCAGGATCCGGTTCCGGACCAGCAGAGACGCGCGGCGCGAGACGCCACGGCCCGAGACCGAGTGACCACCCTGGTGGGCAAGTGCTAGCTGAACGGTCTCGGTACGACGGCCCTCGAGGTACATCCGTAGAGCAAGGTCCGCGTCCTCGCCCCACGCGAAGTACGGCTCGTGGAAGCCCCCCAGCTCGCGGAACGCGGCGGTCCGGTACGCGGCGGCACCGCCCGAGGGGCCGAGCACCCGTCCGGCTCCGCCCAACGACCGGTAGACCGTCGCGCGCCGCCCCAACCGCCCACGCGGACCGGCGAGGGGTCGATCGACGAACCATCCCGCCGGAGTGAACGCCACGCCTGCGTGATGAAGACCACCGGTCTGCTGAGAGAACGCTAGGGCATCGGTGTCGTCGGCCGCGGCTGTGAGCGAACGGACGAGGGCGGCGAACGCGGTCGCACTCACCGTAAGATCTGGATTGAGAAGAACGAGCCACGGCGCGTCGGTGGACAGACCACGGGTGTTGCACGCCGCGGCGAAACCGGGGTTGTCCGCCCGTCGGACGAGCTCCACGTTCGAGCGCTCCGCGACGAGCGGGGCGAGCACCTTCGCGTCGGACCCGTCTTCATCGTTGTCGACGAAGGTCCACCGGACTCGGCCGTCCGTCGCCGCGAGGTTGAGGAACTGCATCACCTCGGCCTCGGCCGTGCGCAACGAGCGGTAGAGCACGACGACGACCTCCGCCACGAGCTCGCTCATTGGCCCCGTCCGAGCATCTCTCGCACGCCGCGCACGACGTCCCGCGGCAGGGGTAGACCGCCCGTGGGCCCCACACCGAGAAGGCGAAGCGTCACGGCGCACGACACCAGGGAACCGAGAGCCACTGCACTGGCGAGCCCCGTCGCACCGTGGCGCGCCCCGAAGCCGACCAGGACGACTGTGACGCCGAGTCCCGTGGCGCGCGCGATCGTCATGCGGCGACCCTGACGACGGGCCGCGAGCGCCGCACCACCGATCCCCGCAAGGCCGTTGAACCATGTGGTCAAGCCGACGAGGAGCGCGAGCGGGCGTGCGTCCGCGAAGGCTGCACCGAAGACGACAGGAATGAGGAACCAGCCCGCCGCGGCGACCGAGGCCGCGCTCGTGAGTGCGAGGCCCGATCCGCCGCGCAGCGCAGCGATCAGCGTGCCACGATCGGCGTCGCCCGCCAGCCGGGCGAAGGCGGAGTTGCCGAATGCCTCAGGGACCGGCGCGCTCAGAGAGCCGGTGGTCACGGCGACGGAGTAGAGGCCCGCACCGGACGCGCCGATCAACGGCAGCGCCACGACCTGGGCGACGCGCCCGGACAGGATCTCCGCGAGCTGGCCGCCCACGAGCGACATGCCTTCCCGTGCCACGTCTGTCACCCCGCTCACTCGGCCACCCCGCTCGTGGACCAGGACGAGGCCGAGGAGGAACGCCACGACGTTGCCCGCGAGGAAGGCATAGATCACAGTCGGCACCCCGAGGCTGCCGCCCCACCAGGTCGCCAGCACGATCACGGTCGAGACGGCCCCATGCACCACCGAGAGCATCGCCAGCGCTCGGAACCTGCGCTCGACCAGGAGGACGTTGGCGTCGATCGACCACGAGACGGAGAAGGGCACGAGCGCTGCCGAGACGCCGAACGCGACCCGCGAGGCGGGCTCGAGCCCGGGCAGCAGCAAAGGCTCCAGCGTGAGCGCAAGGACGACAGAGGGCACCAGGGTGAGGGCAGCGAGGAGTCGACCTGTACGAACCAGGTCAGCGCGGGCCGAGGCCCCCACGGCGAGTCGCCGACGGATCGCGAGCGGCATCCCGAGACCGACCACCACGGGCAGCACGGCGAGCACAGCGAGCGCCGTCGCGGTCATCCCGCGACCGTCGGGGCCGAGCGCCCGCGCAATCACTGGTGCGGCCAGCAGGACGCATGCCATCGCACCGAAGCGACCCAGCACCAGGACGACGGGCCTGTCTCGCGATGACGCATCCGGCGGCGCCACCATGGCAGGCGGGTCGGCGACCGCGTCGTAGGTCATCGCTCACCTTCATGCGGCATGGCCGAGCGCACGCGCAGCGCGGCCATCCGCGCCTGGCGGCGGGCGTGCCCGGTCGAGCGTCGCACCGCCGTACGGAGACCTCTGCTGAGCTTGCGCGTCACCGCCGCCTCGAGCACCGCCACCTGACGGCGGCGAAGGTCCTCGACGCCTGCGATCCGACTGGCGAATCGATCCGCTGGTGTACGAGCGAGCATCACCGCGATCGACTCGCGCATCGAGGCATCGGCCAGCGTGCCGAGCCGTCGACCCACGCCCTCGTCTCCACGCGCGGCCTCACGTGAGAGGGCCCTCTCGACCGCGCTGCCCAGCGTGGTCGGGATCACGCCGGCCGGCATGCCCTCGTCCCACGTCGCCGCGTAGGCGTCCAGCTTCGGGTCCGCGAGGCTCAACCGCGGGACGCCGTACGCCGCAGAGACGATTCGCCCGTGGAGGGACTGGCCGATCCAGAGACGAGCCTCGCTGATCCTGTTCACGAGCTGCCACGGATCCCTGGAGCTGCCATCGAGCTCGATGTCCGTCGCGGGTGCCAGCGCGCGGACGTGCCTGGCCACGGCTGCGAAGGCGTCGACCGAGTCGTGACCCGGCGCCGTGCCAGCGAGGAAGAGGCGGATCCGCGCCGTCTTCAGGTCCGGCGCGCTGACCAAGGCACGCGCGAGCGACTGCGGACCGACTGCGCGGATCCACCGCTCCGATGCCTGGACCAGGACGATGTCGGAATGACGTCGCGGCTGGGGCCTCGTGAGGGCCAACGTGTGGATCAGATCCGGTGCCAGCCTGTGCGCAACCCCTTCGCGGGCGAGCAGGTCCGCGCTCGAGGTGTCACGCACGATCACCGAGTCGGCCTCGCGCAGCGCTGCGAGGTGGACGAGGCGGTCCTCGACCGGCACACCAGACAGTCCTGCCAGGCCCACGGAGTTCAGCGTGAGAGAAGCGAGAGCGTTCCTCGGGAAGGCCGTCGGGCGCGCGAGGTACGCAGGCGCCTGCGGTGAAGCTCCGCTCAGCGTACGGATCGCGGCGGCGCGGCCGGCGTGGAGCCCGTGACGCGCTCCCAGCGCTGCGATGGCCGTGGCCATCGTCGCGCCACCCACCTCGCCCCCGACCGTCCAGATGTGGTCGACGGCCTGGCGTTCGAGGATTCGGTGGAATGCCGGGATGCGGCGGCCGAGCAACGGCGTCATGTCCGCCTCGAACGCGGAGGTCGCAAGGGTCTCCAGCCCATGATCGGCGAGGTAGGCCTCCGTCTGGAGCAGGAACAGGAGGTCGCCGAAGTTGTCGCGCTCATAGGCTCCGATGAGCGCAACGAGGCCCTTCTGTGGGGCGGTCAAGGCAGCAGCCTTCCTTTCGGGACCTCGGTGGCGACGCGGCCGTGCTTGACGCCTACTGCGGTGCCGATCCGCAGGACGTCGACGGGCCGTGCGAGGCTCGAGCCGAGGCCCAACATCAACCACAGGATTGCGTTCCACGGGTTGACGTCCAGCAGATCTGCCGAGAGCGACCGCCACAGAACCATCGCCAGGCCCGCTGTGACGAGCACCCTGCCGACGGAGGTCACGTCGTTCCCCTCGCGCCGCGCGCGTAGGAGCGGCACGACAACGCTCAGAACGAGGCCCGCAAGGAGGACGCACCCGGCGAGACCTGCCTCGAGCAAGAGCTTGAGCCACGCGTTGTCGATCGTCCCGGTGGTGGTCCCCGATGTTGTGGGCGACCCGGCTACGTAGCCTCCGAACCCGTTGCCGAAGAACCACGCGTCGTTGACCCGTAGCTGCTCCCTCCACAAGGTCGAGCGGAACGAGGCGCTCGCGTCGCGGCCGCCGAGAATCGACCCGATCGAGTCGATCACGCGACGTACGCTGTCCGACGTCAGCACGGGCACCACACCGACGAGTGCTCCGACGACGGTCACTGCGGCCGCGTGGCGCGGACGGAGCAGTGCGACCACGACGACCAAGCCGACCACGAGCCCCAAGATCGCGCCGCGGGAGCCAGTCACGAACAGCCCCCAGGTGAAGGCAGCCAACGAGACGACGATCCCCGCGCGCCGGGCGTACACCCGGCTGACCAGTCCGATGAGGCAGACCATGACGCCGAGGCCGAGCAGCAGGCCCAGGTCGTTCGGGTTACCGAGGAAGCCCGTGTACCGCGTCAGCAGCGTGCGTCCCTCCGCGTCGAGCACACTGCCGCTGACGACTAGGCCTCCCCAGGTCCCGCGAATGTACCCGGTGTGCTGGAGCGCGACGCCGGCGAGTTGGATCCAGCACGCGACCAGGAGCGATGCGCACAGAACCCGGAGGGTGCGATCGTCACCCCGAACGAACAGCAGAGGCACGAACATCACCCAGTTGAGCAGCCGGACCATGCCGTACTCCAGGCTCGGCGCCCCGAGCGCCTCGGCCATCAGGAGGAGGACGAAGACGATCAGGACACCGGCAGTGCCGGGTCGAAGCCGCGCTGGCGCCTTGAGCACCAGAGCGGCGACGGCGACCGCGACCAGGACGCGCAGCGGCGTCCCGGCCGGACCTAGCGCCGGTGCCACGGTCGTCACGGGCAGGACGAGGAAGAGAGCACGGTGTAGCGCGGCACCTTCCCGCCGCACCGCACGGCCGCCCGCCCGTGTAGGCGCGACCTCCACGGAGACGTCAGCCATGTGCACCCCGCGCGGCCGAGGCGCTCTCAGGGGCCGCTGAAGCGCGCGTCCGGTCACCTTCACCGCGAGCGACGATCTCGACCACGTCGGCGAGGTCGCCGTCGGTCGGCTCGAGGCGCCACAAGGCACCAGCGCCTGCTGCCTGGCGGGTGAGCGCGGCGAGCATGGACCCGTCGCTCGCGAGCCGGGCGATCGCGTCACCCATCGCGGCGGCGCTCGGCTCGATGAGAACACCACCGCCTCTCGACAGCGCCTCGGTCGTCCCGCCCGCGCGGTAGCCGACCACGGGCACTCCGGCGTGGAGCGCCTCGACCGTCACCCGGCCGAACGCCTCATGGCGCGACGGCACGAGAAGCACGTCGGTTCGTGCGAGGAGCGCGGAGACGTCATCCGCCTCACCCTCGATTCGGACGAAGTCTGAAATTCCGACCGCCCGGGCGCGGTCGCGCACGACGGCGACGTCGCGCTCGCTGCCGGGGCCGTGGAGCTCGAGCACCACATCTGCACCCCGAGCGCGGGCATGCCGCACGGCCTCGACCGCGTCGAGCTGCCCCTTGTCGCGCGTCACGGCCCCGATGACCGCCGCTCGCAGCGGCCCCGTGCGCTCGGTCCGGGGCTGAGGCGCCAAGGCCGCCACGTGCTCGAGCACGACGAGGTCTGCGTCTACTTGCCGGCCGACGAAGTCGGAGACGGCGACGAGGCAGTCGGACCACGCGTGCAATGCCTTGACGAGGGTCCTCCTGCTCACAGCGGACGCCATGACCGGGTTGCTGGCGATCGCCTCACGCACCAGCACGACGCACGGGATGCGCATGAGTGTGGCCGCGAGCATCGGGGCGGGCGTCACCGAGGTGTTGACGACCACGACGTCGGGCGCCGTGCTGCGCAGGAGCCGGGCCACACGAGGCAGGTCCATCACGCACTGCAGCAACCTGATGGCTCCCGCCGGCCCGCCGGCCCTGGGTGAGACCCAACGGTGTCCCGGGGAGCGGAACAGGGCGACGCCAGGCGCAGCGTCCCGCACGAGGGTTTCGAGCGGCCCGTCCCCCGGCACGGCGACGGCGACGTCGTTGCCACGCCGAGAGAGGACTGACACCAGCGCGAGCATCGAGCGTTCCGCGCCGCCACGCCCCGCTGAGTGCGAGAAGACCATCACCTTCACGAGGGCCGCGCCCCCGTGACGCCACGGGCTCCGTCGAGCGCACCCACTGCCCACGCACGGGCCGCACCGTCTCGCATGGCCGCCGCGCAGAAGATCAGCTGATCCTTGACCAGCCGGGGATGGGTCAGCGGGACACCGTGTCTGCGTGCCAGCAGCACCTTGTTCCGCGCCCTGTAGTAGTGGGCGGTGGGCGACGCGTGCGCCAACGACCCCCCTACGGCGTGCGGCACCACGGTGCTGCAGGACCACACGATCCGCCCCGAGATGCGCCGGACGCGCAGGCAGTAGTCGACCTCCTCGGCATAGTGGAAGAACGATTCGTCCATGCCATCGAGCATGCATGCCGTCGCGAGCTCCACGACGATCGTCGCCCCCGAGACGACGTCCACCTCATGCTGGCCATCTCGACATCCGCCGCACGTGAAGGACCTCGGGAACACGCCGGCGCCGACCGCCGCCGTGACGTACTCGCCCGCGGGGGACCGCTGAGCGGTGCCGACGACGGCCGCGTCGGCCGCGAGCTCCGCGAGACGCCGCAACGTCATACCGTCGGGACGGGCGTCGGCATTGACGAGCGCCGCGTGGGTGAAGCCTCGCCGAGCCGCCTCCTGCATCCCAGTGTTCATGCCCGCGGCGTACCCACCGTTGGTCGAGCGACGATGGATGGTCACACCCCGCACCGACTCGAGATCGCGCAGCACGTCCAGGCCTCGGGTGGATCCGTTGTCGACCACGAGGATCTCGCCGTTCCAGGTCTCCCTGAGGGTCAGCACGGCAGCAGTGGTGTCGTAGCCCGAGTTCCAGTTGAGGATCACGACCACAAGGTCGACTGCGGCGTCCGGTTCGAGTCGTGACGTCACGCGGCCACCGCCCGCTTGAGGCGGGACACGGCCGCTCGCACCGGCGCCAACGCAGCCAGGGAAAGGAACCGTCCACCGATCGCGACGTAGACCGCTCCGTCGAGCAACGGATGACGACCAGCTTGGTGGGTGCGGTAGAACAGGGCCATGCTCCGGTGGAAGTGCCACACGAGGCGTAGCGATCGGCGACGGTCCGCGGTTGCGCCCTTGACGTGCAGGGCGCTCACCTGGCCGTCGTAGAGGACGTGGTAGCCAGCAGCAGAGAACCGCACGCACCAGTCGAGGTCCTCGCCGTACATCCAGTACCTCTCGTCCAGCAGCCCGACTTCGGAGAGCGCCTCCGTACGGACGAGCATCAGTGCGCCATTGATGGCGTCGACACGCCCGAGTTCGTCGTCGTCGACGTCCGGCGCGAGGTAGTCCGAGCGTGAGGTCCTGCGAACGAAGTACTTCAGGGCCTCGTACGGATCAGGGATCGACCTCTTCGCGGCGTGGTCGAGCGTGCCGTCCAGGCGCATCAGGCGGCAGCCGACGACGGCCGCCTTAGGGTGCGCCGCCATCGTGGCGAGCAGGTGGTCCAGAGTGCCGACGGGGACCTCGGTGTCCGGGTTGAGTACCAAGGCAAAGGGGGCTGTGACGGCACGGAGAGCCATGTTCGTGGCCACGGCGAAGCCGTCGTTCGTCGACCTACGCCACAGGACGACCTCGGGGAACTCACGCGCGACGACGTCGGGCGTCCCGTCGGGGCTGGCGTTGTCGACCACGTGCACCCGGAGGCGCAGTCCTTGCGCTGAAACATCGCGCAGAGAGGTCAGGCAGCGGCGCAGCAGCGGCGCGGAGCCGTAGGCGACGATGACCACCTCGACCTCTGGGGGCGCGAGCACCTCGGTCTCGTTCATCGTGCCCCCTCCCCCCGCAGCACGGCCTTCGCCGTGCGCGCAAGGATGAGGACGTCACCGAAGAGCGTCCAGTTCTCGACGTAGTACACGTCCATCCGGATGCCCTCCTCGGGCGTGAGGCCCGACCGGCCGGACGTCTGCCACAGGCCTGTGAGTCCGGGCTTCACGAGCAGGCGCCGGTGCGCCTTCCGGTCGTAGAGCGCGACCTCGTCGGCGATCTGCGGACGCGGGCCCACGAGGCTCATGTCTCCCGCCAGGACGTTGAAGAGCTGGGGCAGCTCGTCGAGCGAGTAGCGCCGGAGCACGCGGCCGATCGCCGTGACGCGCGGGTCGTTCTTGGGCTTGTAGAAGAGCCCGACGCTCTCGACGCCATCCGCGGCGAGGACCTCCGCGAGCCGCTGGTGCGCGTCGACGACCATCGAGCGGAACTTGAGCATGCGGAAGGTCTGCCCGCCGGCCCCGATCCGCTCCTGCCGGTAGAAGATGGGGCCGGGCCCGGATAGCCGCACGAGTGCGGCGATGACGAGGAGGACCGGCGCGAGCAGCACGCAGAGCACCAGGGCACCGCACCAGTCGGCCACCGTCTTGATGACGTACTTGGGCCCGGTGAAGTGAGGCTCGTCGACGTAGACCAAGGGCAGACCGTGGACGGGGTTCATGATGACCCGCGGCCCGGCGACGTCGCGGTAGGACATCGTGAGCGCGAGGTCGATGCCGCTGCCCTCGAGATCCCATCCGAGCCTGCGGACTGTGTCGGCCGTGAGCGAGTCCGCACCCACCACGGTGACGACGTCGACGCGCTCCCGCCGGGCGACCGCTGCGGCCTCAGCCATGTCTCCCAGGACCGGCACGCCGCCGACGGTGCCGCCGCGCACCTCGCCGGACGGCAGGCAGACGCCCACGACGCCGAACCCCGCGCCGAACCGCGCGCCGAGCTCCTCGACGAGGTACTCAGCCTTGCCCTCGTGCCCGACCACGAGCACCCGCGACTGGTAGCGCCCGGCGCGGCGGCGGCGGTGCAGCCACCGGCGCCAAGCGAAGCGCCCGGCGAGCAGGAGCACCAGGCCGAGGGGAAAGGCCAGACCCAGGTAGCCGCGGCCGATCTCCATCTTCCCGAGGTAGGCCACGACGGCCACTGCCGCGAAGAGCTGCCAGGAGACCGTGAAGACGCGCTGGTACTCGGTCGGTCCGACGCCGACGAGGCGGCGGTCCTGCGTCCGGCCCGCGACGAGCGCGAACAGCCACGCCCACATGAGCACGATGGAGACCGCGAGGTAGCTCGGTGAGAAGTCCCCGCTGACGCGAGTGATGCCGGCGACGTCGTGCCGGACGACGTACGCAGTGAACACCGCGACATAGACGGCCACGGCGTCCGTGACGAGAATGCGCGTGGCGTAGCTCACCCACCACCGCTGCCCGGCAAGTCCCGCCGCGGACGAGATGTCCGTTTCGTTCGAGATTCCGGACGCATCGTCCATTTCGTCACGAATTGCTGCTCCAGGGACTCCGGACAGCGTCGGGGTGCCAGCCTTCTCGGCCACGCTGACACCTCCAGGAAAACCGTTTACGGACCGCGAACGCGACATCGTAGGCATGCCGAAATGCGTGCCGACTGGGACATCGGTCGGCCCCGGTCATCCTTGAGGGTTGTGCCCGACCTCGGGTCGGGTGAGGTGAACCGCTCACCGTGCGACGATGTCTGCCGATGTCCAGCGGGATGTGGAATCGACAGGGGAGCTCGTGATGGAACTTCAGGACTACGTGACAGTCCTGCGGAAGCGGTGGCTCTCCATCCTGCTTCTCACCGTGCTGGCAGTCGCGGGCGCCGTGGCCGTCACCCTCGTGACGACGCCCCTCTACGAGGCGCGTGCCCAGGTGTTCGTCTCTGTGCGGACCGGTGGCACGACGTCGGACCTCGCGCAGGGCAGCAGCTTCACGCAGCGCCAGGTGAAGTCGTACACCGACCTCGCCACGAGCCCGCGCGTGCTGATCCCCGTCGTCGAGGACCTCGACCTCAGCACGACTCCGGACGAGCTCGCCCGGACGATCACGGCGGACAACCCCCTCGACACGGTGCTGATCAACATCACCGCGACGCACGAGGACCCGCAGACCGCCTCGGACATCGCCAACGCGACGTCGGAGAGCCTCGCCAGCGAGGTGACCGACCTGGAGAAGCCCGAGGACGGGCCTTCCCCGGTGCAGATCAGCTCCGTCCGGGCGGCCTCGGCGCCGACCGAGCCGGCCTCCCCCAACACCAAGCTCAACCTCGCGCTCGGCCTTCTCGTCGGTCTGGGCATGGGCTTCGGCATCGCCCTGCTCCGGGAGATCCTCGACACCCGCGTCCGCAGCGAGGCAGACGTGCGCAAGGTCAGCGAGACCTCCGTCGTCGCGACAATCGTGCACGACGACGAGGCGGTGAAGGACCCGCTCCTCGTGGCGGCCAACCCCCACAGCCAGCGCTCGGAGTCGTTCCGGCGGCTGCGCACCAACCTGCAGTTCCTCGACGTCACGGACGACCTGCAGACGATGGTGGTCACCTCCTCACTCCCCGGCGAGGGCAAGTCCACGACCGCCATCAACCTCGCGATCACCCTCGCGGACGCCGGCTCCAAGGTGCTGCTCGTCGACGCCGACCTCCGCCGGCCCGCGGTCGCGCGCTACATGGACCTCGAGGGCACCGCGGGCCTCACCACGGTCCTCATCGGCCGCGCGTCGCTCGAGGACGTCGTCCAGCCGTGGGGCAACGGCCAGCTCCACGTGCTCCCGTCCGGCCAGATCCCGCCCAACCCGAGCGAGCTGCTCGGGTCGCGCACCATGGCGGACCTGCTCGCGATGGTGAGCCGGGCCTACGACGTGGTCATCATCGACACACCGCCCCTGCTGCCCGTGACGGACGCCGCCATCCTCGCCCGGCTCACGGGCGGCGCGATCGTCGTCGTCGGAGCGCACTCGATCCACCAGAACGAGCTCGCGCAGTCGCTCGGCGCACTCGAGACCGTCGGGGCGCGGGTCCTCGGACTGGTGCTCAACCGCGTGCCCGCCAAGAGCGCGGGCAGCTACGCCTACTACGACTACGCGCCGCTGGCCCCGGCGCCCGAGGGACGCACGAGCCGCCGGATGTCAGCGCGCACGGCGGAGAAGGCCCAGGAGGTGCAGGCGGCCCCGCTCCGCGCGCGCACGACGAGCAACCCGCCCTTCCGCGAGCCCGACCGCGCCCGCACCGGGGAGGTGGCCGACTTCTTCGGCGAGCCGCCGACGACGACCGGGTCGCACCGGTGGCCGGGCGCGCCGTTGGGCCAGGACGCCCCGCACTGAACCCACCGCCCCGAGGTGCGGACCGCGCCAGGTGGCGTTGGATGGGGCCATGATCGCTCGCGTGGTCGCCGGGCTCGGCATCCTCACCCTCCTCGCGGGCTGCGGCGTCACCATCCCGACGGACCCCGAGGACACGCTGGAGGACGTGCGTGGCGGCGTGCTCCGGGTGGGGGTCTCGACCGACCCGCCCTGGACCGAGGAGGCGCCGGACCCGGGCGGCTCGGGCCCCGCGGGCATCGAGCCGCAGCTCGTGCGGGACTTTGCGGCCTCGCTCGGCGCCGAGGTCGAGTGGACGCGGGGCGGTGAGGCCGACCTCGTCGACCAGCTCCACCGCGACGAGCTCGACCTCGTCGTCGGCGGACTGACCACGACCTCGCCCTGGGCGGCGCACGCGACGCTGACCTACCCGTACGCCGAGGCGACGGGGCCCGAGGGCGCCACCGAGCTGCACGTCATGGCCGTGCAGACGGGTGAGAACGCGTTCCTCGTCGAGCTCGAGCGCTTCCTCCTGGGTCAGGAGGTGTCGCCGTGAGCACGCGCTTCGGCCGTACCGAGCTGCCCGCCGAGCAGGAGCGCGACCTGCGCCGGGCGATCCGGCTCGCGTGGCTCACCATCGCGTTCCTCGTCACCGCCGTCACGCTCGTGTACCTCGTCATGGGCAGCTCCCAGGCCATGAAGGCCGCGTGGCTCGAGGACCTGCTCTCGTTCATCCCGCCCGTCTCGTTCCTCGTCGCGGTCCACCTCACGCGCCGGGCGCCCACCGAGCGCCACCCGTACGGCTACCACCGCTCGATCGGCGTCGGGCACCTCGTCGCGGCGACCGCGCTCGTGACGATGGGCGCCTTCATGGTGTGGGACTCCGCGTCGGGCCTCCTCGCCCAGGAGCACCCGCCGGTCGGGCTGATGGTGGTCGCGGGGCAGCCCGTGTGGTCCGGCTGGCCGATGATCGTCGTCATGGCGTACACGGCCGTGCCGCCCGTCCTGCTCGGCCGCGCGAAGCTGCCGCTCGCGCGCTCGCTGCACGACCGCGTCCTGTGGGCCGACGCGAAGATGAACAAGGCCGACTGGATGACGGCGGTCGGCGGCATCGTCGGCGTCCTGGGCATCGGGATGGGCCTGTGGTGGGCGGACTCGGCAGCGGCGCTGTTCATCTCGGGCAGCGTCCTGCGCGACGGTGTCGGCAACCTGCGCGTCGCCGTGTCCGCGCTCATGGACTCGCGGGCCGAGACCGTCGACGGCGGCGAGCCGCACCCGCTCGTCCGCGAGCTGGACGCGCACCTCACGTCCCTCGCCTGGGTGGACGTCGCGCGGTCACGCGTGCGCGACGAGGGGCACGTCTTCCACGTCGAGTCCTTCGTCGTGCCGCACGCGGGCACGACGCCATCGCTCGAGCAGCTCGCGGACGCGCGCGCGGGTGCGCTCGAGCTCGACTGGAAGATCCGCGACCTCGTCGTGGTCCCCGTCGCCGAGCTCCCCGACGAGCTGCTGCCCGGCGCCGCGCAGGACGACGGCGCGACCCACGGGCACGACGCCGGCTGACGCACCGCGCCCTGCCCGGACACGCCGGGAGGCCGGGGCCCCGGCGGGGGCCCGCCGCCCCCCGGCCCGCGCGGGGGCCGGCGCGGCCCGGCGAGGGGGCCCCCCCCCCCCCGGGCCCCCCCCCGGGGGGGGCGGGTCCCCGGGGGGGCCCCCCCCCCCCGGGCGTCCGGCGCGGTGGCCGGCGAGTCAGGTCGAGTCAGCGCGCCTGGGCAGCCTGGCGACGACGCGCGACGACGACGGCGCCGGCGCCGGCGAGGACCAGCGCGCCCGCGCCCACGGCGAGCTCCATGCCGTCGAAGCCGGTCGAGCTCAGGACGCCGGTGCCTGCCGCCGCCGCCGCACCCGGCGCCGCCACCGTGAGCACCTCGTCGCCGACGATGCGGCCGGCCGCGTCCGTGGTGACACCCGTGTAGGTGCCGGCGGCGCTGAGCGTGACGGTGTAGGAGACCGACGAGCCCGAGGCCGTCTTCGTCACCGACTTCGTCCCGGCGATCTGGATGGCGTCGTTGCTGACCGACGTGGGGTTCGACGTGATCGTCAGCGTGTAGGCCTGGCCGGCCGTCGTGCCGGTCGTCGTCACGGTGATGGACTCGCCGACGGACGGCGTCGGGTCGGTCGTCGTCGTCGAGTAGCCCGGAGCGTCGTAGGCCAGGGCGGCCGAGGGAACCGCGACGAGCGCAGCAGCGGCGAGAGTGGAGAGGGCGATGCGGCGGCGGTTCATGGAATTCCCCTGCTCAGAGCGGTCAACTATTTCGGGCAGACGGACATCTGCTCCCGGTCCATCGGCACCCTAGCGACACTTGTGAGCGGAATCGAACTGCTGCACGGAAGTCACCCGGTTGGGCGCAGGGGTCGTCCGAATCATAGGAATTCCGTCCTGATCGGGGCCTGTCGCCAACGTGTATGTGATCACCTGGGACTCGCCCGGAGCCAGGCGGACGGTGCGCCCGACGACGGCCAGACCGTCGTGGACCTGCGACGTCACGCCGGGCTCGCCCGCCGAGGCCACAACCTCGTCGACCAGCCCACCTTCCGGCGCGTACACCAGGACGTTCGTCTGCATGTGACCGACGGGCAGCTCGGGGTCGGTGCCCGTGATATACGCCGGCAACTGTGCGGGATCTCCGGGCACGTCATTGCGAAGAATGACCACGACCTCGAGCCGGCGCGCTCCGTCGGCCAGACAATCGCCCGGGACGACCTCGATGTCGAATCCGAGGTAATAGCCCATCTTGTCCGCATTCCCCTGGTTGAGGAACACGCCCACGACGGGTGAATCGCCGGACTCACCCGTCAGCTCGCCGCTGAGCACGGTCCCCGCCAGCAGCGCCTGCTCGTCGGGAAGGGCGGACCACACCATCAGGCTCCCGCGGCGCGCCGCCTCCGCCAGCGCCTCGACCGCCGCGGCCGCGTCCCCCTGGCCGCCGGCGAGCGCCGCGAACACGCCCGCCGCCGTCGACGCGAAGAACGGGTCCTGGTCAGCCACGGGCAGCACCCGGTAGACGGTGTTGAGCAGCACGTCCTCGGCGTTGTCCGCCGTCAGCACGCCACCGACGGCGTCGGCGACCGGCCCGGGCGGGAGCGGCACCGGGCCGGTCGCGCCGAGGAGCAGCGCGAGGGTGCCCGGGTCCACCGACAGCACGCCGTCGACCGGTCCGCCGACCTCCTGCTGCCACAGGGCGCGCGCGATCTCGGCCGTACGCGGGAAGTCCGGGGTGAACGTCACGTCGCGCATGTCCGCGGCCAGGTCCGCGCCGAACAGCGCGGTCTCGGCGGGCGTCAGCGGCAGGACGGGGGCCGGGAGGTCGACGAGCGGCGGGCCCGAGCGCTGGTCCACGACGCGGACCGCCCCGCCGTCCGCCTCGAGCAGGATGACGGCGCCGGGGATGCCACCCGTCGCGCGCGGCTCGGCGGTGTTCTGGACGAGCAGGACGTAGTGCCGCGGACCGTCGGCGCCGAGCATCGGCGGCAGCAGCTGGACGGCCTTCGCGGCTGTCGACGTCGTGCTCGCGACGCCCCGGACCTGCGCCGCCAGGTCCTCCACCGGCCCCCGGAGCGGGGCCCAGAGCCCCGCGACGTCGAGGCCCTCGACCCGGTCCCGGGCCGCCCGCACCTCGGCGTCCGCGGCGACGACGACGGGCGCCGCCTCCTCGAGCGGCCCGATGGGCACGCGCCCGTCGACGGGGGCCATGCCCGCGGGGTCGACGAGCGCGGTCGCGTCCATGAGGCCCGGGAGCGCGCGGACCGCGAGGCCGTCGACGACCTCGCTCACGACCTGGACGGCGGCCACGTTGGGGCCCACCCAGGGCAGCACGCGGGCCGCGCTCCAGTGCGGGCCGTGAGCGGCGTCGTGCGCGCGCGACGCGTGGTCCTGGAGGTCGGCCAGGGTGGCCCCGGCGGCGGCGCGGTCGCCGTCGAGCACCTGCTGCTGGAGCGTCGTCACCAGGGCGGCCGCCGACTGGAGCTCGGAGCGCGCGCGCAGCGCGTCGAGCCCGAGCCACGCGGCCCAGGCCACGAGAAGCACCGGCACGGCCACGACCAGGGCCGTGGTCACGGTGCGGCGGGTCGACGGCCGCCGGCGCGCACGCACGGATGCGCCGGTCGCGTGCCGCACGGGCGGGTCGTCGCGGACGCTGCGGCGGGTCCGCGGGGCGTCGTCGGTCACCGCTCCCCCTCCCGCCGTCCGTGCCGGGCGAGCCTACCCGCGGCGGGAGCACCCCCGAGGACGCGCGAGACTGGTGCCGTGACGACCGACCCGCACGCGCCGTCGAGCGCCACCTTCTCCGTCCTCACCGTGTGCACGGGCAACATCTGCCGGTCCCCCGCGGTCGAGCGCCTGCTCGCGGCAGGCCTCGGCAGCACCGTCACGGTGACGAGCGCGGGGACGCGCGCGATGGTCGGGCACCCCGTCTCGCCGCCCATGGTCCCCCTGCTCACCGCGGCGGGGGTCAGCTCCGAGGGGTTCGTCGCGCGCCAGCTCACCGAGCAGCTCGTGCGGGAGGCGGACCTGGTCCTGCCCCTGACCCGCGCCCACCGGGCCGCCGTGGTCGACCTCGCGCCGGCGGCGGTGCGCCGCACGTTCACGCTGCTCGAGCTCGCCCGCCTGGCCGCCGCGGTGGACCCGGCGGACCTGCCCGCCGGTCCGCCCGCCGCGCGCCTGCGCGCCCTCCTCCCGCTGGCCGCCGCGCGCCGTGGGCACGTCCCCCCCGGGGACGACGACGTCGTCGACCCGTACGGGCGCGGCGACGCGCTCTACGCCGAGTCGTTCGGGCTCATCGAGCCCGCCGTCCGGGCGATCGTGGCGGTCGCGCGCGGGTGATCCTCCGCGCGAACGGGTGAATCGGGCCCCGCCGCCCGGCAAACCGCGTCATGCGCGCCCGACGGGACGCTCTCGCCCGGTGAGCCCCGCGTCAGGGACTCGTCGACCAGGGCAAACCGGCCGCGAGGCCGGGACGCAAAGCCACGGGACCGCGGATGCGGTCAGCCGGGCTACCGAGAGGACCACCACGCATGACGACGCTCACCGGCGCGCCGACCGCCGCCACCGACGGCGCGGCCGACGCCGCGCACCTCGCCCTCGGCCTCCTCGCGCGCCGCCCCGACTCGCTCGAGACGGAGCTCCAGAAGGCGCTCGGCGGCGGCCAGCTGCGGATGCACTACCAGCCGCAGCTCGACATGGGCACCGGCCGGGTCGCCGCGATGGAGGCGCTCATCCGCTGGGCGCACCCGGACCACGGCCTCCTCACGCCGGCGCAGTTCCTGCCGCTGGCCCAGAGCAACGGGCTCATGGGGATGATCGACTCCTGGGCGCTGCGCACCGCGTGCCGCGACGGCGCCTGGCTGGCCGCGCGCGGCTACGCGGTCGAGGTCGCCGTGAACGTCACGGCCTCGCAGCTCACGGACGCGCGCTTCATCACGGAGGTCGAGACGGCGGCGCGGACCGCGAACCTGCCCCTCGAGCTCCTCACCGTCGAGATGGGCCTGCGCGACGTGCTCGGTCACATCTACGCGGCGCGGGACGTCGCGCTCGCGCTGCGGCGCCGCGGCGTCCGGGTCTCGGTGAGCGACATCGGCACCGGGCCCTCGTCGCCCGAGCGGCTCGCGCAGCTCCAGGTCGGCGAGGTCAAGGTCGATCGCGGCCTCACCGCCGGCCTCGACGACGCCGCCTTCGGCTCGGCCGCGGCCGTGCGTCAGGTCGTGGAGATCGCGCGCGCGACCGGCACGCGCGTCGTCGCGGAGGGCATCGAGACGCCCGCGCAGTACGAAGCCGCACGCGCCGCGGGCTGCGACCGCGCGCAGGGGTACCTGCTGGGCCGCCCGGCCCCGCTCGACGACCTCGCCGGCCTGCTGGCCCGCCTGCACTGACCGTCCCGCCGGGAGTGCACCGCGCGCCCGACCAGGGGGGAGCCGGGCGCGCGGTGGTCTAGGTGCCGGACGACGCGTCGTCGGGCAGGTCCTCGGGTGACGCGTCGGCACGGTCGTCGCGACCGCGCCAGCCGTCGCCGGGACGCCCGCCCGGGCCGCCCGGCAGCACGCCCTCGTCGCCCCAGGGACCGCCGTGCCGCTCGAGACCGGGACCGCCCTCGTCGCCCACGGCGTGACCGACCGCGAAGCCCGTGCCGCCCGCGAGGCCGGCAGCGAGCACGGCCGTGAGGCCGAGGGCGAGCCAGGGCCGCGCGACGACGCGCTCGCGGGCGGTGGGCATGGTGCGCGTCGGGGTCGGCGGCGGCGCCGCGACGGCGTGCTCCGCCCCGGGCGTCGCCCCGTCCGCCTGGGTTCCGGTGGGCGTCGCGTCGGGTGCTGCGGCGTCGTGCGGGCCGTCCTGCGGTCCTGTCGGTGCGGTGGTCATGGCGTCTCCTCGTGGGACGTGCTGGTCGTCCGGTGGTCGAGGCACCAGGGGACCGCGCGAACCTGTGCCCACGGTCGCCCGCGCCTGTGAGCAGGCTGTGCACCGACGGGTCAGCGCGCCTCGGCGTCCGAGGGCGGCGCCGCGGGCAGGACCACCGTGACCCGGGTGTCACCCGGGACGCTCTCGACGGCGAGACGGCCGCCGTGCGCGCGCACCACCGCGTCCACGATCGCGAGGCCGAGGCCCGTCGAGCCGCTCCCGGGCGAGCGTGCGGCATCGCCCCGCGTGAAGCGCTGGAAGAGCGTGGGCTGCTGCGCGACGGGGATGCCGGGGCCGTCGTCGGCGACCTCGACCACGACGGACCCGCCGTCCCGCCGCACCGTGGTCGTCACCGTGGTGCCCGCCGGCGTGTGCACGCGCGCGTTCGCGAGGAGGTTGGCGAGCACCTGGCGCAGGCGGTCCTCGTCGCCCGGGACGACAGCGTCCGGGACGACGTCGTCCGGCGGGTCGCCCGCCTCTGCCGGGTCGCGGAGCTCCGGCGCCCCGGCACGGTCGACGTCCGGCCCGTCGACGCCTCCCGCCCCCGACGACCCGGCGAGCTCCAGCCGCCAGCGGTGGTCCGGCCCGGCTGCGTGCGCGTCCGCGACGGCGTCCACCGCCAGCACCGTGAGGTCCACCGGCGAGCGGTCGAGCGGGCGGCCCGCGTCGAGGCGCGCGAGGAGCAGCATGTCCTCGACGAGCGTCGTCATGCGCCGCGACTCCGACTCGACGCGCTCCATCGCGCGCACGGCGTCGGGCGGCAGCTCGCCGGGCATCCGGCGGACCAGCTCGGCGTACCCGCGGATCGACGCGAGCGGCGTGCGCAGCTCGTGGCTCGCGTCGGCGACGAAGCGCCGCACCTGCGTCTCGCTCTCGTGCCGGGACGCGAGCGCGCCCTCGACGTGACCGAGGAGCCGGTTGAGCGCGGCGCCCACCTGGCCCACCTCGGTCGAGGGGTCCGTGTCGCGTTCCGGGACGCGCTCGCCGATGACCACCTCGCCCTCGTGCAGCGGCAGCTCGGACACGCGCGCCGCGGTCGACGCCACCCGCTCGAGCGGCTCGAGCTCGCGCCGCACCAGCGCACCCCCGGCGACGGCGGCGAGCGTGATCCCGGCCGCCGCGACGAGCACCTCCGCGACGAGGTACTCCCGCACCGTCGCGTCGGCGACGGCGGTGGAGAGCCCGGTGACGACGAGGTCGCCGTCGCGGCCGGTGGCCGCGAGCACCCGGTAGCGTCCCAGCTCCTCGAGGTCGACCGTCGTCGGGCCCTCGTCGGGCTCGACGTCCTCGAGCGTCGCGACCTGGGCGTCCGTGAGCCGCCGGAGGCTGCCGTCGGCGTCGATGAAGCCACCGACCGCGGTGCCGTCGTCGACCGTCAGGTTGACGGTCCCGGCGCCCTGGCCGGGTGCGTCGAGGCCCGGCGGCGGCGCGTCGCCCCCGTCGCCGTCGTCCCACGCCGACGGCGGCCCGCCCGGGCCGCGGTCGCGGTCGCCCTGACCGTCCTGCGCCGAGAGCGCGCGGTCGCTCGACGCCTCGAGCCCCTCGTCGAGCTGGTCGACGAGCGAGCCGCGCAGCGCGAGCGTCGACACGGCACCCATGACGGCGGCGACCGTGACGAGCAGCCCGACGAGCACGGCGACGAGCCGCCGCCGCAGGGTCCACCTCACGCGCCGGACCCGTCCGCCGCCTTGAGCAGGTACCCGGCGCCCCGGAGCGTGTGGATCATGGGCGCGCGCCCGGCGTCGACCTTGCGGCGCAGGTAGGACACGTACAGCTCGACGATGTTGGCCTGCCCGCCGAAGTCGTACTGCCAGACCCGGTCGAGGATCTGCGCCTTGGACAGCACGCGGCGCGGGTTGCGCATGAAGAACCGCAGCAGCTCGAACTCGGTCGCCGTGAGCGTGATCGCGTCCGCGCCCCGGAACACCTCGTGGCTGTCCTCGTCGAGCCGCAGGTCCCCGACGACGAGGACGCTGCCCTCGCGCGCGGCCGTCGCCCCCGCGCGGCGCAGCAGCCCGCGCAGCCGGGCGACGACCTCCTCGAGGCTGAACGGCTTGGTCACGTAGTCGTCGCCCCCCGCCGTGAGCCCCGCGATGCGGTCCTCCACGGCGTCTTTCGCGGTGAGGAAGAGCACGGGCACCTCAGGGTGGACGGCACGGATGCGGCGCAGCACCTCGAGCCCGGTGAGGTCGGGGAGCATGACGTCGAGGACGACGACGTCGGGCGCCTGCGCCCGCGCGGCGCGGATCGCGGCCTGCCCGGTCAGGGCCGTCTCGACCTGCCAGCCCTCGTACCGCAGGACGGTCGACAGGAGGTCGCCGAGCGCCGGCTCGTCGTCGACGACGAGCGCGCGGATCGGCGAGCCGTCCGGCCGGGTGAGGACGTCGGGCGCGGAGGCGGGGCGGCTGCTCATGCGCCCATGGTCCGCCCCGTGCCCGTGCGTCGCCTGGGACGAGTCTGTGAGCCCGCTGTGGACGCCTCCCCGCAGCGCGCCGCAAGCACCCGGGCACGGCGCCGCGCCTCACAACCGGCTCACAGGGTCGGCGCAGCGGGCCCACAGAGGCGCCTCCCAGAGTCGCTCCAGCACCTCGCACCACCGACCCTGGAGCACCCATGACCACGACCCTCCTGCCCTACCTCGTCGACCTCGTCGCGATCACCGTCCTCACGACGCTCTACGTCCGCCGGCACCGGCGTCGCGAGCTCGTGGTCGCCTACCTCGGCGTCAACGTCGGGGTCCTCGCGGTCGCGGCGACGCTGGGCGCCACGACGGTCGGCGCCGGCCTCGGCCTGGGTCTCTTCGGCGTCCTCTCGATCATCCGGCTCCGCTCGACCGAGCTCGGCCAGCACGAGGTCGCCTACTACTTCTCGGCGCTCGCGCTCGGCCTCGTGGCCGGGCTCGCCGCGACGCCGCTCGCGGCCGTCGTGGCGATGAGCGCGCTGGTGGTCCTCGTGCTCGCGGTCGGCGACCACCCACGCCTCCTCCCCCGGTACCGCGCGCAGCTCATGCACCTCGACGCGGCCTTCACCGACCACACGGCGCTCGTCGCGCACCTCGAGCAGCTGCTCGGGGCCCGCGTGCACGTCGCCGTCGTGCAGGAGGTCGACCTCGTCCTCGACACGACCCTCGTGGACGTCCGGTACGAGGTCGGCGCCTCCGTCCCGGCGCGCGTCCGCACGACGACGGGCGGGACCCGATGACCGTGACCGCCGACCACCTGCCCGTCACCGAGCTCGCCCCGCTGGGGCTCGACGAGCTCACCGCCCGCGCCGCGCTGCTCACGCGGGTCGACCGCAAGTACGTCGTCCCGGTCGACGACGCCGCGCGGCTCCTCGACCGGCTCCGCGGCACCGCACGCGTGCTCGAGATCGACGGCGAGCGCACCTTCGGCTACGCGTCCGTGTACTTCGACACCGCCGCCCTCGACTCGTACCTGCTCGCGGCGCGGCGACGCCCGCTGCGGTGGAAGGTCCGCACGCGCACCTACCTCGCGTCGGACGAGCGCTGGCTCGAGGTCAAGACGCGCGACCGCCGCGGCCGCACCGTCAAGCACCGGGCCCCGCACGACGCCGACCCCGCGCACCTCACGTCCGACGGCACCGGCTTCGTCGACGCCGTCCTCGGCGCAGCGGGCGTGACCGCGCCGCCCGCGCCGCTGCGCCCCACGCTCGTGACCCGCTACCAGCGCTCCACGCTGCACCTGCCCGACGACGACAGCCGCGTGACCCTCGACACCGAGCTCGTCTGCACGCTCACGCCCGACGCGGTCGTCGGGCTCCACGCAGGGGCGGGACGCCGCGTCGCCCTCCCGGACCGCGTCGTCGTGGAGACCAAGACGGCCGGGCACGCCTCGGCCGTCGACCACCTCCTGTGGCGTGCGGGCCACCGGCCGAGCCGGATCTCCAAGTACGCGACCGGTCTCGCGGCGCTCGCGCCGGCGCTGCCGGCCTCACGCTGGCGCCCCGTGCTGCGCCGGCACCCCTTCCTCGAGGCCTGACCGCACGGGACCTCGGTCGCGGCACTGCGCTCAGCCGGCCCACAGGGACCGCACCGGGACGGCACAGCGCGGCCGCGCACGCTCGGACCACCACCCCACCCGCACCACCGACATCACCGGAGCACCTCATGCGACTCCCCCGCACCCCCCGCCTCCTGCCGCTCGCCGCAGCCCTCGCCCTCGTCGGCGGCTGCAGCACGGCGGCCACGCCCGCGGCGTCGTCCACGACGTCGACCACCGCCACCACGTCGACCTCCGTGGAGGCGGCGACGACCGAGAACCTCGTCGACCACGACGACGCGGAGGACCACGTCTGGGACACCGCGAGCGAGGAGGCCGTGACCCTCGACGGGACGTCCGCGACGAGCACGTCCGACGCCGTGAGCGTCACGGACGGCGTCGTCACCGTGACCGCCGCCGGCACCTACCGCCTGAGCGGGACGTTCGAGGGCCAGGTGGTCGTCGCGACGGCAGACGACGGCATCGTGCGCCTCGTGCTCGACGGCGTCGACATCACGAGCCCCACGGGCAGCGCGCTCGTCGTCACCGACGCCGAGGAGGTCGTCGTCGAGCTCGCCGAGGGCACGGAGAACATCCTCACGGACGCGACCCAGTACCTCGTCACCGGCGAGGACGCGCCGAACGCCGCGCTCTTCAGCGCCGCCGACCTCACCATCGCCGGCACGGGCTCGCTCACCGTCCAGGGCCGCAGCGCCGACGGCATCGCGAGCAAGGACGGGCTCGTCGTCGCCGGCGGAGCGGTCACGGTCGAGGCCGTCGACGACGCGCTGCGCGGCAAGGACTACGTCGTGGTCGACGACGGCGTGCTCACGCTCACCGCCGGGGGCGACGGCCTCCGGTCAGACGACGAGGAGGACGCGGCCGCGGGCTACGTCGCCGTGAACGGCGGCGAGGTGACCGTCGTGGCGGACGGCGACGGCGTCGACGCGTTCACGGACGCGCTCGTCACGGGCGGCACGCTCGCCGTCACGGCGGGCGGCGGCAGCACCGGGACCGTCACGCAGGACGTGTCGACCAAGGGCCTCAAGGGTGGCGTGAGCGTCGTCGTCAGCGGCGGCTCGCTCGACCTCGACTCGTCCGACGACGCGCTGCACTCGAACGGCGCGCTGACCGTCTCGGGTGGCCGGCTCACGCTCGCGAGCGCCGACGACGGCGCCCACGCCGACGGCGCGCTCACCGTGGCGGGCGGCACCGTCGTGGTCACGACGTCCTACGAAGGGCTCGAGGGCGGCACGGTGACGATCACCGACGGCTCCGTCGACGTCACCGCGACCGACGACGGCATCAACGTCGCCGGCGGCGCCGACGGCTCGGGACTCTCGGGTCCGGGCGGCTCGGGCGACGCGGGCATGGGTGCCGGCGCGCCCGCCGGCCCGCCGCAGGGCACGGGCACGCGCCCGGGCGGCGGCCGCGGCGGCGGCGTCGGCGCGGCGCCCGGCGTGGCAGGCGGCACGGCCAGCGGCACGTCGGGCGGGTCCGCTGCGGGCACCGCGGCCGAGGACCTCACGCTCGTCGAGACGGGGACGGGCGGCGGCACCCCGGGCGGCACGACGTCGGGCGAGGTGGGCCTGCGCATCGGCGGCGGCACCGTCGTGGTGAGCAGCGGCGGCGACGGCCTCGACGCCAACGCCGCGGCGGAGATGAGCGGCGGCACCGTGGTCGTCCACGGCCCGACGGACGACGGCAACGGCGCGCTCGACGTCGACGGCACGTTCGCCGTGACGGGCGGCACGCTCGTCGCCGCCGGCAGCGCGGGCATGCTCGTCACGCCGGTGTCGTCCGGCCAGGGCACCGCGGTCGTCGCGTTCTCCGGCGCCGCCGAGGCGGGCACCGTGGTCCAGCTCGTGGCCGACGACGGCACCGTCGTCGCGTCGTTCGAGACGGCCAAGGCGACCGCGTCCGTCGTCGTCTCGTCCGCCGCGCTCGAGGCGGGCGCCACCTACGAGGTCGTCGTGGGCGGCGCGACGGACGGCCCCACCGGCGGCTACTCCGCGGGCGGCACGGCCGGGACGACGGTGCTCGGCACGGTCACGGCCGCCTGACCCGACGAGACGGCCTGCGCCCTCCCGCGAGGCCGGGACGACGACGCCGGCGCGACCCGTGGTCGCGCCGGCGCCGTCGTGCGCAGTCCTCGAGGGCGCTCAGCGGTGCCCGAGGCTGCTCAGAGGTTCCCGTAGGCCTGCAGCCCCACGATGGCGCCGATCACGACACCCAGGACCGTGCACACGATCGAGACGACGAGCGCCGCACGCGCCGGCTTCTCGTGCCGCCGCTGCGCGACGACGGCGCACACGATCGCGCCGCCCCCGAAGAGGATCGGCACGAAGAGCAGGGCGATCGCCGAGAGCACGAACGCCACGATCGAGAGGGCGGGCGCTCCCGCCGGCGCCTGCGGCTGCCCGTACTGCGGCCCGTAGGCCTGTCCGTACTGCGGTCCGTAGGCCTGCCCGTACGCGGGGCCGTACGGCTGGCCGTTGGCAGCGGCGTCCTGGCCGAACGGCGGCGCGACCGGCGGCTGGCCGTAGGGCTGAGCCTGGCCGTAGGGCTGGGCCTGGCCGTAGGGCTGGGCCTGGCCGTACGGCTGCCCCTGGTCGTAGGGCTGCGACTGCCCGTACGGCTGCGCCTGGCCGTACGGCTGCCCGTGGTCGTAGGGCTGCGACTGCCCGTACGGCTGCGCCTGCCCGTACGGCGGCGCGACGGGCGGGAGGTCGGAGGGCTGCCCCTGGCCGCCGGGCCCGCCGTACGGCGGCACCGGTGCACCACCGCCCTGCGGCGCGTCGGAGGGCGGGACGGGCGGCTGGCCGGACGACGACATGGTTCTCCTCGGGAGGGCGACGGACGCGAGGACCCTACGGGAGCGGCGACCGGGCCGCTCCCACGCCGTCCGCCGTGGACGCACGCGGAGCGGTCACAGGTTCTCCGCCAGCGCCATCCCGACGACGACGGCGACCAGCACGACCACGACGACGCCGAGCAGGGCGGCGACGACGGCGGCACGCGACGGGCCGCCGCCCCCCGGCGCGGGGTCCCCGGGAGCGTCGTGCGGCGTCACGAGGGGAGCCCGCCCCCGGCGACCCGCGCCGCTTCCTCGATGCGGGCCCGGTGCACGGCCCACTCGTCCCCGGACCGCCCGGTGACGTTGGGGTCGCCGGGACGCTGCCCCGTGGCGCCGTCGACGAGCTCGCGCAGGATGTCGGCGTGACCCGCGTGGCGCGCCGTCTCGACGCAGAGGTGCACGAGGACCTGCTGGAGCGTGACGGCCCTCCGCTCGGCGGGCCACCACGGCACCTCGCCGCGAGCGTCGAGGTCCAGCGCCGCGACCGTCGCGTCCGCCTGCTCGGCCGAGAACCGGTGCAGCTCGAGCACGTCCTCGCGGGACTCCTCCGCCGTGACCCACAGGTCGGCGTCGGGCTCGGCGTCCTCGGCGTCCCAGGGCAGCTCGCGCCCGGACGGGCGCCCGAACACGTCGGTGAGGTAGCCGAGCTGCACGCTCGCGACGTGCTTGACGAGGCCGCGCAGGTTCGTGCCCGTCGGGGTGAGCGGCCGCCGCGCGTCGTACTCGCTCAGGCCGTCGACCTTGCTCGCGAGGCCGTCCCGCTGGCTCCGCAGGTAGCGGAGCAGCACGGCCTTCCCGTCCTCGGGCGTCGTGCGCGACAGGTCCGTGGTCTCGTCCATCCGACGCACGCTAGCCACCCGCACCGACACGTCACCAGAGCAGCCTCGTCCACCCACCGACGGTGCCCGCAGACGGCGACACCCCCACCCGTGAGGGTGAGGGTGTCGTCGGCGCGCACCGGGCAGGACCCGGCCGAGCGGTCAGCGTGCGCTGCCCACGGCGGCCTCGTCGGGCTCGGACGCGACCCCGGCGGTCGACGTCGTGCCCGCGTCGTGCTCAGCGACGTGGTGCGGGTGCCGGCGCTCGAGCGCGGCCCCCTCGACGTCGACGTCGGGCAGCAGGCGGTCGAGCCAGCGCGGCAGCCACCACGCGGCGTCCCCCGCGAGGTGCAGGAACCCGGGCACGACGAGCATCCGGACGACGAACGCGTCGAGCAGGACGCCGAGCGCGAGCCCGAAGCCGATGGGACGGATCATCGCGCTGTGCGAGAACACGAACCCGCCGAACACCGAGACCATGATGATCGCGGCGGCCGTGACGACCGAGCGCGCGGCGTGCACGCCCTGCACGACGGCGACCCGCGCCGGCACCCCGTGGACGTACGCCTCCCGCATGCCCGAGCCGAGGAAGAGCATGTAGTCCATCGCGAGCCCGAAGAGGATCCCGACGAGCAGCGTCGGCAGGAAGCTCAGCACGGGTCCGGGGTTGTCCACGCCGAACAGCGGGCCGAGCCAGCCCCACTGGTAGATCGCGACGACGCCGCCCATGGCCGCGAAGAAGGAGAGCACGAACCCGGCGGTCGCGATGAGCGGCACGAGCACCGACCGGAACACCAGGACGAGGATGACCAGCGACAGGCCGACGACGACGCCCAGGTAGACCGGCAGCGCGTCCGCGAGCCGCGCGGACACGTCGATGTTGCCGCTCGCGTGACCGGCGACGCCGATCTCCGTGCCGTCCTCGAGCGGCGAGAGCCCGCGCAGCGTCGTGACGAGCTCCTCGGTCGACTCGGTCGTCGGCCCCTGCGCGGGGACGACCTGGAACGCGGTGACCGTCCGGTCCTCGGAGCTGCCGAACGGGACCACCGCGACGACGTCGTCCTGGGCGAAGAGCTCCTCGGCCACCTCGACCTGCGCACGCAGCAGACCCTCCTCCGTCGGCGCCTCGGGCAGCTCGGCGACGACGAGCAGCGGGCCGTTCCGGCCCGGCCCGAACTTCTCCGACACCGTCGTGTAGGCGCGGTACTGGGTCGAGTCCTGCGCGTCGGAGGAGCCGTCGGGCAGGCCGAGCCGCAGCTGCGTCGCCGGCAGCGCCACGACGACCAGGCCGATGATGCCGAGCAGCACCCGCGCCGCGGCAGCGGCGGTGGACATCGGCCGCGTGGGCACGACCGGCGCAGGCGCGGCGGACGTCGCCTCGTGGTGCGCGGCGAGCGCGGCGCGCTCGCGCCGGGACAGGATGCGCATCCCCACCGTCCCGAGCAGCGCGGGCGTCAGGGTCACGGCGATGAGCACGGCGATCGCGACGCACATCGCACCGACCGAGCCCATGAGGCCGAGGAAGGGGATGCCCGTGACGTTGAGCGCGAGCAGCGCGATGAGGACCGTCGCGCCCGCGAACACGACCGCGTTGCCCGACGTGCCGTTCGCGAGCCCGATCGACTCGTCGACGTCGTAGCCCTGCATGAGCTGGCGCCGGTGGCGGTTGACGATGAAGAGCGCGTAGTCGATGCCGACCGCGAGGCCGAGCATGATGCCGAGCACCGGGGTCATGGACGCCATCTCCACGACGCCGGAGAGCGACATCGCGCCGAGCGCGCCGATCCCCACGCCGACGAGCGCGGTGAGGATGGGCAGGCCCGCGCCGACGAGCGTGCCGAGCATGACCACGAGCACGACGGCGGCGGCCACGAGCCCGAAGGCCTCGGCGACGCCGAAGACCTCGGGGACGCCCGTGGTGATGTCGGACGAGAGGTCCACCCGGACCCCCTCGACGGGCTCGTCGAACGCCGCGATGACGGCGTCGCGCGTCTCCTGCGTGACGTCGAACGAGACCTCCTCGAAGACGACCGTCGCGACCGCCGTGCTGCCGTCCTCGGAGACCGTGCGGACCTCGGACGCCATGGCGAGCAGGCGGGACGCGAGGTCGAGCTGCTCCGCACCGGCCTCCAGCTCGAGCGCCCCCTGGTCGAGCGCGGCCTGCTGCGCGTCGAGCTCGGGCCCGACGACGGCGATCGCGCCCGCGGCCTCGGCCTGGGCCCGCGCGGCGTCGAGCTGCGCCTGCCCCTGGGCGAGCTCGAGCCGCCCCTGCTCGAGCTGGGCGAGGCCGCCGTCGACCTCGAGCCGGCGCTGCTCGCGCTCGGCCGCGGTCGCGAACGGGTCGACCGTCGCCTCGACGCCGTCGGCCTCGGCGGCCGCGGCGACGAGCTCGCCGATCGCGGCCTGCTGCTCGGCGGTGAACGGTGAGCCGTCCTCGGTGCTCAGCACGACGGTGCCGACCGCGCCCGCCGCACCCGGGAGCTCGTCCCGCAGCTGGTCGGTGACCTCCGCGGTCGGCGTGCCCGGGATTGAGAAGCTGTTCGCGAGCGTCCCGCCGAAGGCCGCGAACGCGGCGCCGGCGAGCGCGAGCACCACGAGCCACGCGGCGATGACGACGCGCGCGCGGCGCGCCGCGGTCCGGCCGAGCCGGTAGAGGAGTTCAGCCATGGTTCCGTTCCTGTGGGTGGAGGCGGTCAGCGGTGGGCGTCGGCGGCCGCGTACCCGGCCCGGACGGTGGAGACGAGGCGCTCGACGAGCTCCGACCAGACCTCGCGCGAGGCGGCGTCGTCGGCCCCGCCGGTCGCGGCGTACCAGTGCCCGTGGAGCACCATGAGGCCGGTCATGAGGGAGTTGACGAGCAGCTCGACAGCCAGCGGGTCGGCCTCGGGGTGCCGCTCCGCCATCGCGTGCGCGAAGCGCGCGCTGACGTCGTGCACGCTGCGGAGCATGAGGGCCGCGCGCCACGGCGTGGGGTCCTGCGCGACGCCGAGCGTGCGCGTGAGGTACGCCATGGGCGTCACGAGGTCCGTGGTGCGCAGCGCGTAGGCGACCTCGTCGAACATCGAGGACGCCGACCCGCCGTCCGCCGACGCCTCGGACGCCCGCGCGACGAAGCCGTCGACGACGCCGCCCAGGATCCCGGCGCAGACCTCCGTGACGATGTCGTCGACGGACGCGAAGTGGTTGAACACGGTGCGCCGCGAGACGTCGGCCCGTGCCGCGAGGTCGTCCACGGTGAACCCGATGCTGCCGACCTCGGTCATGAGCGCCGCGGCGGCCTCGACGATCGCCTGGCGGTGCCGTTTCTTGAGGGCGGCCCGACGGTCGGCGAGCGGGCGGGTCGGGATCACGTTCTTACACTAAGTGCAACGGTGCACCCGGTGCATCCACGGAGCCGCTTTCACCCGCCCGCCGCCGTGTGATCCCCGACACGGTGGGAGGACGGCGGCAGCCGACGCGAGGCGCGCAGGAGGGCCCCCTTGACCGCGCGCGCCCGGGGCGAGGACCGTGCTCCCAGGGCCACCCCGAGCGTGGCCCAGGCCGAGAACGCGGCACCGTCGCCGCCGTCGTCGGCCGCGACGCAGCGACCCGACCGGTCTCCGGACGGGCTGCCTCACCGCGGGCGCACACCCGTCAGGCCCTGTGCCCGACGCCCCCCGTGCCCCCGGTCACCGCTCGGGCGGCCGCCCGGCCCTCGTGACCGGGCGGTGCGGCCTCCCGACGCCACCGACGCCGCACCCACGGCCGAGGTCACCTCGCCGCACGGGGCCCGCGCCGCCCCACCCAGCACCTACCCCGCACCACGCACACCGCAGGAGGCACCCCATGCGCACCCGGACGACCGCGCTCACCGCCACCGCCGCGCTCCTCGTCACCGGAGCATGCGTCACGGCCGCCGTCGCGACCCCTGGCTCCGGCACCACGACCACCGCGAACACCGCGAGCGGCCGGCTCGACGACAGCGACGGACACCGCACCCTCAAGGTCGCCCAGGACGGCGTGACGCTCATGACCCGCGAGCCCACGACCGTGACCACCTTCGACCTCACGTACCCGCCCGGCAGCTTCTCCGGCTGGCACTCGCACCCGGGGATCGTCATCGCCGTCGTCGTCTCGGGCAAGGTCGTGCGGCAGACCCCGTGCGCACCGCCGGAGACGTTCGGCGTCGACGCCGGCGGCACGCTCGTCGGCTCGTTCACCGAGGTCGGCCCGCACCACGTGAGCAACCCCTTCGACGAGCCCGCCGTCCTGTCGATCACGCGCATCTACCCCACGGCCGACGCGGCGACGCCGCGCATCGACGAGCCCGCGCCGGTCTGCTGACCGCGCCCGACGCCTCCCGCGCCGGACCGGCGGTCGGAGGATCACGGACGACGACGCCGCGGCCGGTTCACCGGGCGCGGCGCCGGACCATCACGAGCGCACCCGCGCCGGCCCGAGGCGGGTCACGAGCAGCAGCCGCCCGAGCCGCACGAGCCGGCGTCGTCGGTTGCGGTCACGTCGGCGAGCGCGAGCAGCGCGACGGCACCGCCGCCCGCGACGCCGGTGGCGAAGCCCCGGGCGGCGACGCCGTCGGGACGGGCGCGGTGCGCCGCGGCGGGGACCTCGAGGCCCTCGACGCCCGTCGGACCGCCGCAGCAGCCGCCGGCACCGGTGTCCCGGCCCGCCGCGTCGACCGAGCAGACCCCGGTCTCCGGGAGCACGAGCTGGACCTCGTCGGCGGCGGCGCGGTCCCCCGCGAGAGCGGCGACCACGGAGCGGACCTGCTCGTTGCCCGTCGTGATGAGGAACGTGGGGGCGCGGCCGTAGGACTTCATCCCGACCACGTAGAACCCCTCCTCCGGGTGCGCGAGGTCCCGGTGCCCGTGCGGCGGGACCGTCCCGCACGAGTGGAAGGCGGGGTCGATCAGCGGGCCGAGCGCTCGCGGCGCCTCGAGCCCGGGGTCGAGCTCCAGGCGCACCTCGGAGAGCATCGAGAGGTCGGGGCGGAAGCCGGTCGCTGCGGCGACGTGGTGCAGGCCGTCGAGCCGGACCTCGCCGTCGGCCGTCTCGCCGACGACGGCGACCACCTCTCCGGCCGGCTCGAGGGCCGTGATCGCGAAGCCGGTGACGAGGCGCACGATCCCGGAGTCGACCAGCGCGCGGAGGTCCGAGCCGAGCTTGCCGCGCGCGGCGAGCGCGTCGGCCTCTGCGCCGCCGTACACCGACGCCGGCGACGCACCGCGGATGGCCCACAGGATCTCCGTGCCCGGCACCTCGGCGGCCAGGCGGGCCAGGTTCAGCAGCGTGTTCGCGGCGGAGTGACCGGCGCCGACCACGAGGGTGCGCCGCCCGGCGAACCGCCCGCGGTCGCACCCGAGGACGTCCGGGAGGGGACCGACGAGGAACCGCCCCGCCTGCTCCTCGCCGATCGCGGGCAGGCCCGCACCGCCCAGCGGGTTGGGGCGGGACCACGTGCCCGAGGCGTCGATGACCGCACGGGCCCGCAGCTCGGTCACCGCACCGTCGTCGCGCCGGGTCCGCACCAGGAACGGCCGCTCCGAGCGGCCGACGCTGCGCATCTTGTCCATCCCGGCACGGGACACGGCGACCACGCGCTCCCCGAGCCGGACGTGCGCGCCGACGAGCGCACCGAGCGGCCGCAGGTAGTGCTCGACCAGCTCGGCGCCGGTCGGGGGGACAGGCGTGGTCGGCCGGGCCCAGCCGGTGGGGGCGAGCAGCGCCTCGGCCGTGGCGTCGACGATGTACCGCCACGGGGTGAAGGTGCGGATGTGCCCCCACTGGGAGACCGCGGCGCCGACGTCGTCGCCGGCCTCCAGGACGACGAAGGGCAGACCGCGGTCGGTCAGGTGCGCCGCGGCGGCCAGGCCGATCGGCCCGGCGCCGATGACGACGACCGGCAGGTCCTGGTCGGCAGCGGTGGTGCTCATCGTGGCGCTCCTCCTGGCGGTTCCCCGCCGTCGGCGTACTATCGACATTCGTCGATGCGTGCGCCAGACTGCACGCATACATCGACAGATGTCAATACGTTGGAGGAACGATGACCGAGGCCACCGCGATCGTGCGTGAGCTGCCCCTGCTCGCCCAGCCGGCGGTCGAGGCGTGCTGCGCACCGCTGCAGGCCGCGGCCCTGACGGAGGCGGAGGCCGCCGAGCTCGCTCGTCGGTTCGCGGCGCTCTCCGACCCGGTCCGGCTGCGGCTGCTCAACCTGCTGGCCACGCACCCGGACGGCGCCGTCTGCGCGTGCGACCTCGTCGAGCCGGTCGGCAAGAGCCAGCCGACGGTCAGCCACCACCTGAGGATCCTGCGCGAGGCGGGCCTGGTGATCAGCGAGAAGCGCGGCACCAACGTCTGGTACGCGGCCGTGCCGGCCGCACTCGCGTCGCTGCGAGACGCGCTGGCGCCGCGCCCCTGAGGTCCGCCGGCGCGGGCCCCTCGCCCGGCGCGCGACCTCCGCCGGAGCGGGCCACGCGTGCGCACCGTGGTCGGCGGTACGGCCTCGCGGCGGTGCTCGTCCGCGGGCACGGCGACGGGCGGTCCCGTAGCGTCGGTCTGGACACGGTTGCGCGACGAGGGCTGCGACGCCGGCACCCCCGTGGCGGCTCGCGGTCGGCCAGGTCTGTCCCGGCGTCCGGCCCGGCCCGCAGGTCCGAGGCGCTCGGACCACCGCTCCCGGCGACGCCAGCGAGGAGTGAGATGCCCAACCGCCTGGCCTCCAGCACCAGCCCCTACCTGCGGCAGCACGCGGACAACCCCGTCGACTGGTACGAGTGGGGCGACGAGGCCTTCGCCGAGGCGCGCCGTCGCGACGTGCCCCTGCTCCTCTCCGTCGGCTACGCCGCCTGCCACTGGTGCCACGTCATGGCGCACGAGTCGTTCGAGGACGCGTCGGTCGCGGCGTTCATGAACGAGCGTTTCGTCTGCATCAAGGTGGACCGCGAGGAGCGCCCGGACGTCGACGCCGTCTACATGGAGGCGACCCAGGCGATGACCGGCCAGGGCGGCTGGCCGATGACGGTCTTCGCCACCCCCGACGGCGACCCGTTCTTCTGCGGCACGTACTTCCCGCCACGGCCCGTCGGCGGCATGCCGTCGTTCGGCCAGGTCCTCGCGAGCATGGCCGCGGCCTGGACGACGCGCCGCGAGGACGTCGGCTCGAGTGCCGCCTCCATCCGGGCGGCCCTCGCCGACCGGGCCGCCGACCTCGCGCCCCCGGCGGCCGCTCCCGTCCGTTCGGAGACGACCGAGGCAGCGCTCGCCGCCCTGGCGACGACCTACGACGTCCACCGCGGAGGGTTCGGCGGCGCCCCGAAGTTCCCCCCGTCGATGGTGGTCGAGTGGCTCCTGCGGCACCACGCGCGCACCGGCTCGCACGGCGCCCTCGCCATGGCAGAGTCCACGCTGGAGGCGATGGCGCGCGGTGGCCTCTACGACCAGCTCGGGGGCGGCTTCGCGCGGTACTCGGTCGACGCGGACTGGGTCGTGCCGCACTTCGAGAAGATGCTCTACGACAACGCGCTGCTGCTCCGCGTCTACGCCCACGCCTGGCGGCTGACCGGGTCGGCGCTCGCCCGCCGTGTGGTCACCGAGACGGCCGACTGGCTGCTCCGCGAGCTCCGCACGCCCGAGGGCGGGTTCGCCTCCGCGCTCGACGCCGACTCCCTCGGTCCCGACGGCCGGACGCACGAGGGCGCCTTCTACGCCTGGACGCCGGAGTCGCTCACCACCGCCCTGGGACCCGACGACGGAGGCTGGGCGGCGCACACCTTCTCCGTCACCGTCGAGGGCACCTTCGAGGCCGGCGCCTCGGTCCTCCAGCTGCGCACGGACCCCGACGACGACGCCCGGCTCGCCGACGTCCGGCACCGCCTCCTGGCGACCCGGGAGACGAGGCCCCGCCCGGCTCGCGACGACAAGGTCGTCACCGGGTGGAACGGCCTCGCGGTCGCCGCACTCGCGGAGGCCGGCGAGCTCCTGGACCGCCCCGACTGGGTGGCCGCCGCCGCCGACGCGGTCCACCACCTCCGTTCCCACCTGAGGGCCGAGGACGGCGTCGTACGCCTCGCCCGTGCGTCGCGCGACGGCCGGGTCGGGACCGCGGCGGGCGTCCTCGAGGACTACGCGCACGTGGCGGAGGGACTGCTCGCCCTGTACTCCGCCACCGGCGACCCCGTCCACGTCGACGACGCCGGCCGCCTGCTCGACGCGATCCTCGACCGCTTCCTCGAGGAGGGACGCCTCTACGACACCGCCGCCGACGAGACGGATGCGGTGCTCGCACGCATCCGCCGACCGCGCGAGCTGGCCGACGGCCCGACGCCCGCCGGTCAGACCGCGGCGGCGGGCGCACTCCTGACCTACGCGGCGTTGACGGGCTCGGTCCGGCACCGCGAGGCGGCGGAAGCCGCCCTCGCCGAACCGCTCGCCGTGGCTCCGCGTGTCCCGCGCGCGACCGGGTGGGCCCTCGCCGTCGCCGAGGCCGTCCTCGACGGCCCCCGCGAGGTCGCGGTGATCGGCACGCCGGGCGCGGACCGGGACGCGCTCGTCCGAGCCGCGCGCCGGTCGCCCGCTCCGGGCGCGGTCGTCGCGGTCGGTACGGAGGGCTCACGCGTTCCCCTGCTCGCCGACCGCCCCGCCGTCTCCGGTCGCGCGACCGCGTACGTGTGCCGAGGATTCGTGTGCGACCAGCCGACGACGGACGCCATCGAGCTCGCCGGCCAGCTCGCACGCTGACCCGAGTGCGCCAGACACAACGGGACGCCACGAGCGAGGACACCGCCCTCACGGAGGTGCTGCAGAGCTCCGGGAAGTCCGTGCAGAGCTCCGGGATATCGATACGGAGCTACGGAAGATCCGTGCAGAGCTCCCGGAGATCGATGCAGAGCTCAGGGAAGACCGCGGCTGGTGGTGTGAAGGGTTGGTCGCACGAGGCGCGACCAACCCTTCACGCCTGCGTGGGTGCAGCTCTCCGACAGACGTGCTGAAGGGCGCTCGTCGACGTCGACAGAGCGACGAGAGTGCATGCAGAGCCCCGGAACGCATGCGTGACCGTGCCTGGAATGCACGAAGGCCGCCCCCGTTTCCGGGGGCGGCCTTGTGAAGGAATGTTCGGCGGCGACCTACTCTCCCACACAGTCTCCCGTGCAGTACCATCGGCGCAGAGGGGCTTAGCTTCC
>NZ_JADDKQ010000022.1 GCF_016464425.1 Actinotalea solisilvae | reverse complement strand
GCGCGCGTTCAAGCTGTCGTCGAACGAGAACCCGTTCCCGCCGCTCGACTCCGTGCGGGACGAGGTCGCCCGGGCCGCCTCGCTGCTCAACCGGTACCCGGACATGTTCGCGACCGAGCTCGGCGAGGCGCTCGCGGCGCGCCACGGGGTGGACCCGGCGGGGGTCGTCGCGGGCTGCGGCTCGGTCGCCGTGCTCGGCCACGTGCTCCAGGCGTTCTGCGACGCGGGCGACGAGGTCGTCCACGCGTGGCGCTCGTTCGAGGCCTACCCGATCCTCGTGGGCCTCCAGGGCGCCGTCGGCGTCGAGGTGCCGCTCGCCGCCGACGGCCGGCACGACCTGCGCGCCATGGCCGCCGCGGTGACCGAGCGCACGCGCGTCCTGCTCGTGTGCTCGCCCAACAACCCCACCGGGCCGGCCGTGCACCACGCCGAGCTCGTCGAGCTGCTCGCCGCGGTGCCGGACCGCGTCCTCGTCGTGCTCGACGAGGCCTACGTCGAGTTCGTCCGGCACGACGACGCCGTGCGCTCGCGCGAGCTCCTCGCGGCCCACCCGAACGTCGTCGTGCTGCGCACGTTCTCCAAGGCGTACGGGCTCGCGGCGCTGCGCGTCGGCTACGCGGTCGCGACTCCCGACGTCGCCCGCGCGGTGCGGACCGCGTCGACGCCCTTCGGTGTCAACCACCTCGCCCAGGTGGCCGCGCTCGCGTCGCTGCGCGCGGAGGACGAGCTCCTGGAGCGCGTCGACGCCGTCGTCGCGGAGCGCGCGCGCCTCCTCGCGGGCCTTCGTGACCAGGGCTGGTCCGTGCCCGACGCCCAGGGCAACTTCGTCTGGCTCCCCGCGGGCCCGCGCACGGTGGACCTCGCGGCCGACGCCGTCGCGCACGGGGTGCTGGTCCGCCCGTTCGCCGGCGAGGGCCTGCGCATCACCGTCGGCGACGCCGCGGCGAACGACCGCGTGCTCGAGCTCGCGCACGGCTGGGTGACGCGGGACGGCAGCGCGCAGGGCTGAGCGCTCGGGACCGGCGTCCACCCGCCCCGGCCCGCCCGTCCCGCCGCGGACCGGCTCCGCGAGGCGCCGGTCTCGGTCTGCGAGACCCAGGCGGCGCGGCCGCCGCACGGGCCGCTCGGGCGACTAGGTTCGTGCGCGTGAGCATCACGCAGGGATCCCGGCCCGAGGCGACGTCGTCGCCGCGCGCCTGTCGCCCCTGCCGAATGCCCTGCTGAGTCCCCACGGACTCCGCCGCGCGCGCCCCCGGCCCGCGCCGGCCCCCTCTCCGCCCGCCCGCCGCGGCTGACCGCCGTCGTGCCGGCACGGGCCGCCGTCTGCCACGGCGCGTCCATCCGGGCGGGTCCGGACCACCCGTCCGGGCCGGCCCGCGGCGTCACCACCGCCGCGCACCCGACCAGCACGCCCTCAGGCGCCTCCATCGCGCGCCCCTGACCAGGGAGAACCATGACCACCCTCGACACCCGGACCGACCGCCGGACGCCCCTCGAGCCCGTCGAGCTCGACCCCGCCGCGCTCGGCCTCCCGGCGAGCAACGCCCACCTCATCCCGCCGCTGCCCGCCCACTGGGCCGGCCTCGACCTGCGGGAGATCCTCAGCCGTCCCGCCGCGTTCCTCTCGGTGAGCCAGTCCAACTCGCTCTACCGCCCGGGCGGCGTCCAGTACGCCGAGGGCCACGCGTTCCGGGGCAGCCTCCCGGCCACCGTGCGCGCCGTCCAGGCCGCCCGCCGGGCCCCGAACTTCGTCTCCTTCAACTGGATCGGCTACTCGGTCTTCCGCCAGGACTACCCGCAGTCCGTGCTCGACCGCGCGCAGTACGACTCCTGGACCGGGTCGATCGACGCGACGCCCGAGCAGATCGCCTGGGACGACGCCCTCGTCGACGAGCTGCGCGACCTCGTCGAGCCCGGCGACAACGAGCTCTACGAGAAGGCCCTGCAGACGGCGTTCGTCGGCACGGACCTCCCGCTCGAGCTGGCCCGCAAGCGGGTCGAGGTCGTCGTCATCACCGGCATCCACCTGGACTGGTGCATCGAGGGCAACGCGCGTGCGGCGCGCGACCACGGCCTGCTGCCGATCGTCATCGGCGACGCGACCGGGGCCCAGCGGCCCGACCAGGAGGCCGCGGCGTTCGAGCGCATCACCAACTTCTTCGCGCCCGTCCTCTCGTCGGAGACGTTCGAGTCGTTGGTGACCCGCTGATGGGGAACGTCGGCCTCCTCCTCGTCGGCGTGGTGCTCTTCGTCAACGGCCTGTCGACGCTCGGCGTCGTGCCCGCGCGCAGCGCCGCGCCGCTGAACTTCTTCGTCGGGACCGCGCAGGTCGTGCTGCCGACGCTCGTGCTCGTGCTCCACGGCACCGAGCCCGGCGTGCTCCAGGCGACGTGGCCGAGCTACCTGTTCGGCATCACGTACCTGTGGTTCGGCTTCCAGACCGTGCACCGGATCGAGCCCCAGGGCTTCGGCTGGTACAGCCTGTTCGTCGCCGGCATCGCGGCCTACTACGCCGTGACGTCGATCGCGACCGACCCCGTGTTCGCGGTCATCTGGGCGACGTGGGCGAGCATGTGGGCGCTCTTCTTCGTGCTCCTCGGCCTCGGGCGCACGCACGTCGGCGGGCTGGACCTGGGCCGGTTCACCGGGTGGTTCCTCGTGCTCCTCGGCATCCCGACCTGCACGGTGCCGGCGCTCTTCCTCCTCGAGGGCCGCTGGACGACGAGCCCGGTCGCGGGTCTGGCCGCGCTCGCGGCCCTCGCGCTCGCGACGGTGGCCTCGGCCGCCCTGGCCCGCCGCGCCACCCGGCCCACGACCCCGCCGGCGGTGCCGACCGAGGCCCTCGCCAGCACCCCCGCCTGACCCACGGCCCGCACCACCCGGCCACCCGGCCACCCGGCCATCCGGCCACCACGCACCCTCACCACGCCGAGGTCGCTGGTTCGCGCCGAGGTCGCTGGTTCGAACCAGCGACCTCGAGCCGAACCAGCGACCTCGGCGGCGGCGATGGTGCGGGGCGGGGGGCCGTTCGTCCCGGGTGGGCGCGTGACGACGTGTTGGAGAGTCGGTACAAAGGGGAGTCCGACGTCGTTGTCGGGCCCGGACAGCGCCAACCTACGGTGGCGTAGCCTACGCTGACGTAGGTTAGCCCTGGCCGTCACCCGGAAGGACCCTGCGTGAACGAGCCCGACATGATCCAGCTGCTCACCCCGACCGGGGAGCGCCTGGAGCATCCCGAGTACAGCCCACGCATCGCCCATCTCGACCCGGAGGCCCTGCGTGGGCTGTACCGGGACATGGTCATGGTGCGGCGCTTCGACTCCGAGTCGACAGCGCTCCAGCGTCAGGGCGAGCTCGGCCTCTTCCCGCCCGCGCTCGGCCAGGAGGCCGCGCAGGTCGGCTCGGGCCGCGCGCTCGCGCCGCAGGACTACGCGTTCCCGTCCTACCGCGAGCACGGCGTCGCCCACACCCGCGGGGTCGACCTCGTCGACATCCTGCGCCAGTTCCGCGGCATCGACCACGGCGGGTGGGACACCGAGGCCCACAACTTCCACCTGTACACCCTGGTCATCGGTTCACACACGCTGCACGCGACCGGGTACGCGATGGGCATCCAGCGCGACGGCGCCGTCGGCACCGGCGACCCGACGCGCGACGCCGCCGTCGTCGCCTACTTCGGCGACGGGGCCACGAGCCAGGGCGACACCAACGAGGCGTTCGTCTTCGCGGCGGTGAACAACGCGCCGCTCGTGCTCTTCTGCCAGAACAACCAGTGGGCCATCTCCGAGTCCACCGAGAAGCAGTCCCGTGTGCCGATCGTCGAGCGCGGCCGGGGCTTCGGCGTGCCGAGCGTCCGCGTCGACGGCAACGACGTCCTCGCCTGCTACGCGGTCACGGCCGAGGCGCTCGAGCGTGCGCACTCGGGCAACGGCCCCACCTTCATCGAGGCGTACACGTACCGCATGGGCGCGCACACGACGTCGGACGACCCGACGCGGTACCGCTCGTCCGCCGAGGAGGAGGCGTGGCGCCGCCGCGACCCGATCGACCGGCTCCGCCTCCACCTCGAGGCGATCGGCGAGCTCGACGCCGTCTTCCTCGCCGAGCTCGACGCGGAGGGCGAGGCGTTCGGCGAGCGCCTGCGCCGCGAGGTCCGCGCGATGGGCAAGCCGCCGACGTCGACCATGTTCGAGCACGTGTACGCGGGCGCCCACGCCGTGGTGGACGCCGAGCGCGCCTGGTTCGAGCAGTACGAGGCGTCGTTCGACGTCGCACCGGAGGTCACGCGATGAGCGCCGTCCCCGCCGTCGAGCGCCTGACGCTCGCCAAGGCCATCAACCTCGGCCTGCGCGCCGCGCTCGAGGAGGACCCCAAGGTCCTGCTCATGGGCGAGGACATCGGCGCCCTGGGCGGCGTCTTCCGCGTCACCGACGGCCTGCAGAAGGACTTCGGCCCGGACCGCGTCGTCGACACCCCGCTCGCCGAGTCCGGCATCGTCGGCACCGCGATCGGCCTCGCGCTCCGCGGCTACCGGCCGGTGTGCGAGATCCAGTTCGACGGCTTCATCTTCCCCGCGTTCGACCAGATCACGACGCAGCTCGCCAAGGTCCGCTACCGCTCGCGCGGCCGGCTGTCGCTCCCCGTCGTCATCCGCGTGCCGTACGGCGGCGGGATCGGCGCGGTCGAGCACCACAGCGAGTCGCCCGAGGTCCTCTTCGCGCACACGGCCGGGCTGCGCGTCGTGACGCCGGCGAGCCCCGCGGACGCGTTCACGATGATCCAGGAGGCCATCGCCTCGCCCGACCCCGTGCTCTTCTTCGAGCCCAAGGGCCGGTACTGGGACAAGGGCGACGTCGACCGCGGCTTCTCCTACGGCTCGGCGACCGGCGAGGGCCTGGACCGGGCGCGCGTCGCGCGCGCCGGCACCGACCTCACGCTCGTCGCGCACGGACCCACGGTCGCGACCGCGCTCCGCGCCGCCCAGGCCGCCGCGGCGGACGGCACGAGCATCGAGGTCGTCGACCTCCGCACGCTCTCGCCGCTCGACACCGCGACCGTCGTCGCGTCCGTGCGCAAGACCGGCCGGTGCGTCGTCGTGCACGAGGCGCCCGTGCTCTACGGGACGGGCGGCGAGGTCGCCGCGCGGATCAGCGAGGAGTGCTTCTACTCGCTCGAGGCGCCCGTGCTGCGCGTCGGCGGCTTCCACAGCCCCTACCCCGTCGCGCGGCTCGAGCACGAGTACCTGCCGAGCCTCGACCGCGTGCTCGACGCCGTGGACCGCGCGCTCGGCCACTGAGCCCGCCGAGCCTCCTCCCGCCCGAGCCCGCCGGCTGAGACGCTGAGCCGTCCGCGCGGACCGACCGACCCCGACCCCAGGAGCCCCACGTGCCCCGGTACGAGCAGTTCCGCCTCCCCGACGCGGGCGAGGGCCTCACCGAGGCCGAGATCGTCGCGTGGCACGTCGCCGTCGGCGACGCGGTGACGGTCAACCAGCCGATCGTCGAGATCGAGACGGCGAAGTCGCTCGTCGAGCTGCCGTGCCCATGGGCGGGTGTCGTGACCGCGCTGCTCGCGGAGCCCGGCGAGACCGTGGAGGTGGGCACGCCGATCATCACGGTCGACGTCGACCCGCACGGCGCGCCCGACCCGGGCGCCTCCGAGGGCGGTGCCGCCGCCGGCGGCGCGGTCCGCGCCGCTCCCCACACGGCCGCGCAGGACGCGGCGGACACCGCGGCGTCCGGCCAGGCCGCGTCCGACGACGGCGCGAGCGGCGCGGTGCTCGTGGGGTACGGCGTCAGTGCGCACAGCGCGACGCGACGCCCGCGCCGCGCCGCCACGGTCGACGCCGGCTCGGGGCCCGCAGCTGCTGCCGGGGCGGCCCCGGTCGCCGCCGTCGCAGCGCCGCCCGCGGCGGCCGGCCCCGACGTCCCCGCGGTCGCTGCCGCCCCGACGGCCGCGGGCCGCAACGAGGAGTCCCGCCGCATCCTCGCGAAGCCTCCCGTGCGCAAGCTCGCGCGTGACCTCCGCGTCGAGCTCGCGACCGTCCGGCCCACCGGCCCCGGCGGGATCGTCACGCGCGAGGACGTCCTCGCGCGCTCGCAGGCCAACGAGGTCAAGCCCCTCGCGACCTACGCGACCGACGACCAGCCGTGGCTGGCGTCCGGCACGGTGAGCGACGACGGCCGCGCGACGCGCGTGCCCGTGAAGTCGGTCCGCAAGCGGACCGCCGAGGCGATGGTCTCGAGCGCCTTCACCGCGCCGCACGTCTCGGTGTTCCACACGGTCGACGTCACCAAGACCATGCGGCTCGTGGAGCGGCTGCGCGCCGACCGCGAGTTCGCCGACGTGCGCGTGACCCCCCTGCTCGTCGCGATGAAGGCGCTGCTCCTGGCGGTGCGCCGGCACCCCGAGATCAACGCGTCGTGGGTCGACGAGACCCAGGAGATCGTCTACAAGCACTACGTCAACCTCGGCATCGCGGCGCAGACGCCGCGCGGCCTCATCGTCCCGAACATCAAGGACGCGCACCGGCTCGGCCTGCACGACCTCGCGGTCGCGCTCGCCGACCTCACCGCGACGGCCCGCGCCGGGAAGACGCAGCCGGTCGACATGAGCGACGGCACCATCACGATCACCAACGTGGGGGTGTTCGGGATCGACACGGGCACGCCGATCCTCAACCCGGGCGAGTCCGCGATCCTCGCGTTCGGCGCGATCCGCGAGCAGCCCTGGGTGCACAAGGGCAAGATCAAGGTCCGCCACGTGACGCAGCTCGCGCTCTCGTTCGACCACCGCCTGGTCGACGGCGGCCTGGGCTCGCGGTTCCTGGCCGACGTCGCCGCGGTGCTCGAGGAGCCGGGCCAGGGCCTGGTCTGGGGCTGAGCCCGCCGACGGCGTGGGGCCGCACGGCCGTCGCCCGTGACCTGGACGAGTGATGGCCCGCGACGCGCGCGGCCCGTTACAGTCGCCCCGATCGCACGCGCTGGGGGGCAGATGAGCGAGATCGCGGGGGTGCGGGGATGACGACGAACCCGTTGGTCGCGGGTCCGGTGGACACGTCGTCCGCTCTGGGCGGGACGATGCTGGTGGAGTCCCTGTACGACCTGTCGCGGGCGATCGAGTCCGAGGACTGGGTGGCGGCGGGTCTGGCGGGGCTCTCGACGGTGCTGGACACGGCGGCGGCGGTGATGGACCCGTTGGGTCAGCTGATCGCGGCCGGGCTGGGCTGGTTGATGGAGCACGTGGAGCCGCTCAAGGGGTGGCTCGACGACCTGACCGGTGATGCGGGGGCGGTGCTGGGGTTCGCGGGGACGTGGGACAACATCGCCACGCAGATGGGCAGCGCGGCGGGGGACCTGGACCACCTCGTGGCGGCGGACCTGGAGGGGATGCGGGGCCAGGGGGTCGAGGCCTACGCCCGCTACGCGAGCGACGTCGCCGAGCACCTGCGGGGGATCGGTGGGTCCTCGACGGCGGTCGCGAGCAGTCTGCGGACGTGCTCGACGATCGTGCAGGTGGTGCACGACCTGGTGCGTGATGCGATCGCGGAGCTGGTGGGTGCGGCGATCTCGTGGGCGGCGCAGATCGTGTTCACCGTCGGGCTCGGGACGCCGTGGGTGGTGTCCCAGGTCGCGACCCGGGTCTCGTCCCTCGCGGCGCGGGTGGGCAGCAAGGTCACGGGCGTGATCACCTCGGCGCGTGCGCTGGGCGACCTGATCGACGCGCTCAAGGCCGCCATCCGCAGCCTCGGCGACAACCTCCGCGGCGCCCGCCCCGGCACCACGCACACGCCCCGCACGCCGGACGTGCCGATGCAGCACACGGGGGGCTCCTACCGGCCGCGCCCGGCGTCGGACATCCGGGCCGAGGAGTGGGCCGACCGGACGTACGACGCCTTCCGTGCCGACCCCGACCTGGCGGCGGACATCGCGCGGAACAACCCGGACCTCGATCCCGACGACGTCGAGCGAGCCCTCAGGCACGTCCTCGAGGACGAGCACCTGCTCGGCACCGACTACGGCGAGCCGTGGCGCGGACGCTTCGACGCCAACCCCGACATGGCGGAGGCGTTCCTCCGGCTGCGGTCGGGCGACGCCACCCCCACGGACCGGCTGCTCATCCGGCACGAGATCGCCGAGTCCGCCTACATGCGCAGCCACCCCGGCGCGTCGTACGCCGAGGCGCACGCACACGCCAACTCCGTCGCCAACTGGCAGGCGGCGCTCGACCGACGTGGAGGTAGCTGATGGGAGCAGTGGCCTACGGCAGCCGCGTGCACGCGGACGCGCGCGCCGTCCGGTACACCTTCGGCGTCGACCCGGCGCAGCCCGAGGGCGAGGTCGAGATCCCGGTCGAGGACGTCGACGCCTGGTCCGTCGTCGGGAGCGACGACAAGCCTTCGGCGGCGCGCTACGTGGTCGTCAAGGCCTACCGGCACTGGGCGAAGACGGGCGAGTGGCCCGAGCGCGTCTTGTTCCAGTCGTGACCGACGGCCGCGGGCGGCCGCACCTCATGGCCGGTGCGTGATGGCGGGGCTGGTCTTCCTCCCCGACGGGCGCGACTGGAACGCGTCGTCGTCGGTCTTCTCCTGGATGCTCGACACCCTCGCCGCGCGGGCGCAGGACCCGGAGCTGGTCAGCGAGCTGCGCGAGGTGTCGGACCACAACCTCGGGGCGCTCGACCTCGAGGACATGCCGCCGGCTCGCCTCGCCGAGCTCACGGCGGTGATCGCCCAGCTGCCCGCGATCGGCACCGCCGAGCTGCCGGACACCCCCGCCCGTCCGGTCATCGTGGCGCAGCTCGTCGAGCTGGCGCAGATGCTGGCTCCCGACGCCGCGCAGCGCTGAGAACGGACCTCGGGGCCGACCGGTGCTCGACTACCCCATGCCGATCGCGACGAGGTGCGGCACGGCCCACGTCCGGCGCCTTCTCGACGTGCTGCTCGCCGAGCTGAGCGCGGAGCTCGCGGTGCCGCGAGGCGTGCTCTCCGGGTCGGTCGGCGACGTCGCCAGCCCGGTCTCGGCCGGGCTCTACGCCGAGCTCCTCGGCACGCCCGCGACCTGCCGGGTCATCCTCCACGTCGACAACAAGGCGACCGACGACGACGGCTACTTCGCCGCGTACCCCGCCCTGGCCGTGGCGGCCGTCCGGCTCAGCGATGCGGTCGACGCCGAGGCCTGCCTCACCTACGAGCTCGACCGGGTCGTCATGCGCCGGCGCGGCGGGCGGCTGGAGCTGTTCGACTGGTTCCGGCCGTGGGGCGACCCCGCCGTCCTCGAGCGGGTGCCCCGACCGTTCGTGGTGACGCCCCAGGACGGTCGGCTGTGACGAGGCGCCGGCGTCACCAGTTCTTCGTGCCGCTGCCGCCCTGGTCGCCCTGCTCCTCCTGGCGCTGACGCTCGGCCTCGGCCTGCGCCTCCTCGTTGCGCTCCTGGAGCTCCTGCTGACGCTTCTCCTCCTCGGCCTGCTCCGAGCCGTCCTCGGGCTCCTCCTGCTGCTGCTCCTCGGAGTCCTGCGCCTGCTGCTGCTTGTCCTCGAGCCGCTCCTGGGAGTCGGAGTTCTGCTGCTGCTCCTCCTCGGACTGGCCCTCGGGCTCGCACGAGGCGCGCGCCTCGGTCGCGGCGTCGTAGTCGCGCTGCGCCCAGGCCGCGAACTCCCGGCCCTCGGCGCGGATCTCCTCGGGCGTCATGTCCCCCCACGGCACGCCGGGTGGGTAGGCGTCGCCCGCGTCGACGTAGCCCTGGGCCTCCGCCGCCCACTCGGCGCGGGTCTGCGCGTCGGCGAGCTCCTGGTCGCCCATCATCTCGAGCGCGATCGCGTAGTTGATGAGCACCATGCACTGCGTCGTCGGGTCCTCGGGAGCGATCTCGAGCGCGTCGGCGAGGTAGAAGGTGCCGAGCAGCGGGTCCTCGCCCTTCGTGAACGTCGTGCCGAGGTCGAACGGCGCCTTCCACCTCTCCACGGGGTCGGTGCTCTTGAGCCACGTGAACCCGACGACGGCGCTGCCGATCTGCCCGTCGGCGTACTGGCCGCGCGCCGTCGCGGCCACCACGTTCATGAGCGCGAGGTGCAGGCCGAACAGGAAGACGCCCAGCCACACGGGCAGCGTGGCCCAGACGAGCCAGCGGCGGCGGACGCGACGTCGGCGCTCGAGCGGCGTGGGCGTGCTCATGCGGACCTCCGTCGGCGCAGCGGCACCCAGCCGCGGGCGGTCGTCCAGGCCTCCACGCCGAGCAGGCCGACGACGAGCACCGCGAGCGGCCACGTGACCGCCTGCCACAGCTCGGTGTCGCGGCGACCGTCCGCGGCGATCTCCTCCGGGTCGAGGCCCTCGACGAGCGCGGCGACGTCGTCCGGGCCCGTGCGGTGCGCGTAGGCGACGCCGAGCTGCGCGGCGACGGCCTGGAGCGCCGCCTCGTCGATGCGCGAGACGGCCTGCTCGCCCGTGGCGTCGTCGACGATGTACGGGGCCTCGGGGTCCGGCTCGAGCGACCCGTCGTACTCACGCATGGGACCGCCCTCGGCGGTGCCGTACCCGAGCACCGCGCCGCCGTCCACGAGGTCGGCGAGCTCCTCGTACGACGCCGGCTCGCCGTCGGTGGTCTGCTCGCCGTCGGAGAGGAAGAAGACCAGGCGGACGTGCCCGGGGTCGGTCTCGGCGGCGCCCGTGAGCGCGCGCCGCAGCGGCTCGAGCGGCCGGTCGACGAGCGACCCGGACGAGAACGCCGTGATCTCCTGCCGTGCGGTCTGCGCCCAGGTGCGCACCGCCCGCTGGTCGGTGGTGAGGGGCAGCTGGCGGCTCGCCTGGCTGTCCCACGCGATGATCGAGTAGCGCGCGCCGGGGACCGCCGCGACGAGCGCGGGCAGGTCGTGCCGCATGCCGTCCAGGCGGGGCAGCCGCTCCTCCGACCAGTCCTCGGCGGCCATCGAGCCCGTCCGGTCGACGACGAAGAACACGTCGACGGCCACGCCGAGCTGCTCGTCGGTGGTGGCGGGGACCGAGGGGCCGAGGCCGATCGCGGTGACGACGGCGACGAGGGCGGCGCGCACCGCCCAGCTCCGCCGCACGGGCCCGCGCGCGTTCCACGCCTCGCGCACCGCGAGGACGAGCACCGGCACGAGGACGAGGAGCAGGAGCCACACGGGCACCAGCGGTCGCAGGGTCATCCGCCCACCCGCCGTCGCAGGGCGAGGAGGGCGAGCGTGGCGAGCACGAGCAGCACGAACCACGGCACGGGCCGGTCCGTGACGATGCGCTGCGCGTCGGCGTCGAGCGCGACCGCCTGCTCCTCGGTGACGTCGCGGATGACCTCGGCCACGGCCGCCGTGTCCTCCGCGAACCAGGTCTTGCCGCCCGCCTCCTCGATCGCGGTGTCGAACTCCTCGTTCTGGGCGGAGCCGCGCAGGTACGCGTCACCGCCGTAGAGGCCGTAGAGGGTCACGTCGCGGTCGGTGACGACGTCGACCGCCTGCGGCAGCGTGTAGACCGGCTCGCCGTACGGGTCGTTGTCGGTCGCGAGGATGATCGAGCGCGACCGGTCCGTCGCCTGCTCGTCGAACAGCAGCGCGCAGCTCGCGAGGCCGTCGCCGATGAGCGAGGCCTGCGCCGGCACGCCCTCGGTGCCCGCGATGAACTCGAGCAGGGGGTCGAGCCCGTCCCACGTCAGCGGGTCGAGCGGGTCGAACGCCTCGATGTCGAACTGGAGCGCCTGCTCGGCGACCTGGAGCTCCTCGAGCACGAGCGCGTAGTCGTCGGTGAGCGGGAAGACCGTGCGCGACGTCGAGTTGAACACCGACAGGCCGATCCGCTCGCCGTCGAAGCCCTCGACGAGCGTGCTGAACGTCGAGACGATCTCCGAGTCGAACGGGATCATCGAGCCCGAGACGTCGAGGCACAGGACGATGTCGCGCGTGCCGAAGGTGTCGGTGCGCGTCTCGCGGTCGACCGGTCGCGCCACGAGGACCGCCGCGCCGAGCAGCGCGACCGCGAGCGCGCCCGCCGTCGCGGCGCGCAGCACGGCGTACTCGCGGACGGCCCGCCGCACCTCGGGCAGGTCGTCGAGCTCGTCGGTGTGCGCGACCCAGCGGGCCGCGTCCTTCGTCTCGCGCCGCGCCCGCCACGCCCAGAACGCGACGCCGCCGACGGCGAGCAGCGCGAGCGCGAGCGCCCACGGCCAGACGAGGCCCCAGTGCACGGACGTCACCACTGGCTGATCACCCGCCGCGCGCCCGCGAGGGCCTGCTCGGACGACGCGCCGACCGTGCCGTACCGCGCGAACGCCGGCCGGTAGTAGGTCTCGATGAGGTTGGCGAGGCGTCGCGCGCCGTCGACCCGGCGCAGCTCGCTGAGCGTGAGCACGCGCGCGTCGACGCCGCGGCGCACCGACCCGAAGTCGCGCACGACGGCGCTGAGCTCGAGGTGCAGGGAGCGCGCGTCGAGCTCGCCCGCGACGTAGCGGGCCTCGAGCGCGTCGACCTTGGCCAGGTACACCGGCCGCACGCTCGCGTACGGGTCGTCGTACGGCCCCAGCCGGCGCTGCGGCGGAGGCGGCGGGGGTGCGTCGTGCTCGGGGCGCCGCCGCGTGTGCCGCACCGCCCACACGACGTACGCGACGGCGAGCGCCATGAGCACCGCGCCCAGCACGGGGACCCACCACGAGTACAGGACGGGGTCGTAGAGCTCATCGACGGGCACGGTGGCTCCGGTCGAGGAGGGAGATGAGGGCGGGCACCACGTCCTGGGTGCTGCCGACGACGACGTCGTGCACCTGGAGGCGGCGCAGGGTCGCGGCGCGGCGCGCCGAGCGCTGCGCCCGGACGGCCGCGGCGGCACGCACCACGTCGTCCCGCCCCTGGAGCCAGACCGGCACGGCCCAGCCGTCGCCCACGTCACGCGTGGTGCCGGGCGCGGGCTGGAAGGGGTCCGCGTCGGCGACCGCGATGACCAGGACCTCGTGGCGCAGGCGCACGCTCTTGAGGGCGTCGTGGTGCTCCTCCGTCGGGTTCGCCTCGTCGGTGACGAGCACGACGAGCGACCGCCGGGTCAGCGCGCCGACGCGCGTGAGGAGGCGGCCGACGTCGGACGGCGGCGCCTCGACGTCGAACGCGCGCTCGACCTTGCGGAGCAGGAGCTCGAGGTGCGCCGTGCCGCCGCGGGGCGGGAGCTGGGTCAGGCGGCCCGAGTCGGCGGCGACGAGCGCGACCCGGTCGCCCCGGTCGCGCGCGAGGTAGGCGACGAGCGTGGCCGCGTCGAGGGCGACGGCGCCCTTGCTCTCGCCGCCCGCCGCGGTCGCGGCCATCGTCCGGCCGGTGTCGACCGCGAGGACGAGGCTGAGGTTGCTCTGCCGGACGAAGCGCCGGATCACCGGGATGCCGGCGCGCGCGCTCGACTTCCAGTCGATGTCCCCGACGTCGTCGCCCGGGCTGTAGAGCGACAGGTCGTCGAAGTCCTGGCCGTGGCCCTGGAGGATCGAGCGGTGCCGCCCGTCGAGCAGACCGGTCGCGCGCTTGGCGAGCGGGAGCTGCAGCCGCGACCGCAGGTGCGCGAAGCGCGACGCGGAGCGCTGGGGCGTCGCGGCGGTCGGCGTCCACGGCGACCGGCCGTGTCCCGCTCCCGGACCGGGCCAGCCCACCGGGGCGGCCGGTCCCGCGACGGGCGCGCCCGGCCGCGCCCCGGGCGGGGCGGGCGGGGGCGGCGATCCGCCGGTGGGCGACCAGGTCATCGGGCTCGGGCGCTCAGGGGGTGGGGACGGCGTCGAAGACGGCGTCGACGAGCTGCTCGGCGGGCACGTCGTCGGCCAGGGCGTCGAAGGTGCGGACGATGCGGTGGCGCAGGACCGGGTGGCGCATCGCCTTGACGTCCTCGGGCGTGACGTAGCCGCGCCCGGCCTGGAGCGCGAGCGCCTGGCCGATGCGCATGAGGGCGATGGACCCGCGCGGGCTCGCGCCCACGCGGATCATCCGCTCGATGCCCGGGATGGGCCGCGGGCCGGCGCCGCGCGTCGTCGCCACGACGTCGACGACGTACCGCTTGATCGCGGCGTCGACGTAGACCCGGTCGACGAGCGCCTGGAGCCGCTCGAGCTCGGCGAGGCTGATCGGCCGCCCGACGATGGGCGCGACCTGGCGGCCGCTCGAGATGCGCTCGAGGATCTCGACCTCCTCGTCGCCCTGCGGGTAGGTGAGGACCTCCTTGACGAGGAACCGGTCCATCTGGGCCTCGGGGAGCACGTAGGTGCCCTCCTCCTCGATGGGGTTCTGCGTCGCGAGCACCATGAACGGCGACGGCAGCCGGTACACCTCGCCGCCGATCGACGTCTGCTTCTCCTGCATCGCCTCGAGCATCGCGGACTGCGTCTTGGCGCTCGAGCGGTTGATCTCGTCGAGGAGCACGAGGTTCGCGTGCACGGGGCCGAGCTGGGTCGTGAACGAGCCCGTCGCGTAGTTGAAGATCTGCGTGCCGACGATGTCGTTCGGCATGAGGTCCGGCGTGCACTGGATGCGGTGGAACGAGCCGGACACCGCTGCGGCGAGCGTCTGCGCGGCCGTCGTCTTCGCCAGGCCCGGCACGCTCTCGAGGAGGATGTGCCCGCCCGCGAGGAGGGTGCTGACGAGGGCCACGCGCAGGTTGTCCTGTCCGACCACGCGCTGGGCGAAGACGGCGTCGATCCGGTCCAGCAGGTGCCGCGCCTCGGCGTGGTCGCTGTCGGTGATCGGCTCGGTCAGCATGCGAGGTCCCCCAGGTCGGCGCGCTCCGTGACCGCGTCCGACCCGGTGGGGCGCCGAGCGTGAGACGCCCGCGGCACGGGGGAGGTGCGGCAAGGGGCGAGTATGCCAGCCAGGGCCGCGCGCGCCCGGTCGGGTCCGCCGGGCCTGGGGACCGCGCGGAGCAGCCGCCGACGGTGCGTGCCGGGGCGGGCGGACCGGGGTCATCCCGTCGGGCGGCCGCGTCACCCGATCGAGAAGCCCGTCGACCCGGTGGGTGCGACGTCCTCCGCCCGGACGTCCGCGACCGCGGCACCCGGCGGGCCGTGGTGCGCCCACGCGGCGACCGCGGCGACGGCGTCGGGCGAGCCCTCGAGCACGACCTCGACCTCGCCGGACGGCAGGTTGCGCGCCGAGCCCGCGACGCCGTGCTCGGCGGCCGTGCGCCGGCACGCGTACCGGAACCCGACGCCCTGGACGCGCCCGGCCACGACGAGCCGCACGGCGACGCGGTCGGCGGCCACCGCGTGCTCCTCAGGCCCCGGGCGGCGTGCCGGGCCCGCGCGGGGCGGGTGCCGGGGCGTCGTCGTGCCCGACCGCGGCGGCGGCGTCCATGCGGCTCTGGATGCCCGACACCTGGCGCAGCGGGATCTCCGGCAGCAGGAACGCGAGCGCGATGGAGACCGCGATGATCGCGGCCGCGATGAGCAGGACGAGCGACGTGCTCTGCTCGAAGCCGTCGAGGAACGGCGCGGCGAGCCGCGGGTCCATCGCGTCGATGAACGACGAGTCGTCGAGCGACGGCGGCTCGCCACCGCCCTGGAGCATGCCGACGACGGGGGCGTTCGCCGGGTCCTCGACCACGGCCGGGTCCGCGAGCGCGTCCTGGAACGCCGGGGTGCGGCTCGCCGCCGTGAAGGCGTCGCGGATGTTGCCGGCCACCGTCGAGAAGAGGATCGACAGGAACACGGCCGTGCCCAGCGTGCCGCCCATCTGCCGGAAGAACAGGGACGACGACGTCGCGACGCCCATGTCCTTGGGCGGGACGGCGTTCTGCACCGCGAGCACGAGCGGCTGGAAGCAGAAGCCGAGGCCGAACCCGAAGATCGCCGAGCGCCACGCGACCTCGACCATCGAGGAGTCAGGTGCGAGCTGCGACATGAGCAGCGCGCCGAGCGCGAGGCAGACGGTGCCGAGGATCGGGAAGATCCGGTACCGCCCCGTGCGCGCCACGGTCTGGCCGGACACCACCGACGTCGTCATGATGCCGAGCGTGAGCGGCAGCAGGGCGAGGCCGGCCGCCGTCGGCGACATGCCCTTGGCGATCTGGAGGTAGAGCGGCAGCGTCGCGAGCCCGCCGAACATACCCATGCCGATGACCAGGTTGATGAGCGCCGAGACGCCGAACGTGCGGTTCCGGAAGAGGTGCAGGGGCAGCAGCGCGTCGTCCCCCGCACGGCGCTCGGCGAGGAGGAACGCGACGATGCCCACGACTCCGAGCGCGTAGCACGTGAGGGCGACGGGAGAGCCCCAGCCCCACTCGCGCCCCTGCTCGGCGACGAGGAGCAGCGGGACCAGGCCGCCGGCGAGCGCGAGACCGCCGGGCCAGTCGATCCGGTGGAACACCTTGGCGAGCGGCGGCAGGTGCAGGACGCGCGTGATGACGACCAGGCCGAGGATCCCGAACGGCACGTTGACGAGGAAGATCCAACGCCAGCCCGTGATGCCCAGCACGGTGTCGGCACCCGCGAGGAAGCCGCCGATGATCGGGCCCAGCACCGACGACGTGCCGAACACCGCCAGGAAGTACGCCTGGTACTTGGCGCGCTCGCGCGGGCTGAGCAGGTCGCCGAGGATCGTGATCGCGAGCGACATGAGACCGCCGCCGCCGAGCCCCTGCACGGCGCGGTACGCCGCGAGCTGGTACATGGACGTCGCCGTGCCGCACAGCAGCGACCCGATGAGGAAGAGCACGATCGCGGCCAGGTAGAGCGGCTTGCGCCCGTAGATGTCGGAGAGCTTGCCGTAGAGCGGCGTCGCGATCGTCGACGTGATGAGGTACGCCGTGGTGACCCAGGCCTGCAGGGAGAGCCCCTGGAGGTCGTCGCCGATCGTGCGGATCGCGGTCGCCACGATCGTCTGGTCGAGCGCGGCGAGGAACATCCCCATCATGAGGCCGCCGAGGATCGTGAGGATCTGGCGGTGGGTGGGGGCGAAGGTGGCGGACTGCGGGGGCGCCGAGGACGGCGCGTCGGGACTCACTGCTGCACTGTAGGTCCGGCCCCCGACACCGGCGCGGGCTGCACGATCGGGTGAACGGTGGACCCGGCGCGGACAGGGGGTGGGCGACGTCGGGCGCGCTGGCTAGGGTGCGGGCGTGACCTCCTTCCACGACCCCGACGCCGCGATCGCGAAGGTCCAGCGCGACATCGAGCTGGCGGCGCAGCGCGCGGAGCGCGCCCAGCAGGTCAAGGCCCAGATCGACGCCGTCCGCGGGCGCGGCCGCTCGCCGCGCGGCGAGGTCGTCGTCGAGGTGGACGCCTCGGGCCAGCTGCGCGACGTCGTCCTCACGGACGCGGCCATGGACCTGCGGCACGACGAGCTGTCGCGCCACATCGTCGAGGCGGCCCGCGCGGCTCAGCGCGAGGCCGGCGGCAGGGCGGTCGCGATCATGGGTGAGGCGTACGGCGAGGAGTCGCCGCTCACCGAGCACCTCAGGGCCGAGGTCGAGCAGCGGTACGCATGAGCAGCGCGAGCACCGCCGTGACGCACGAGAGCGCGCGGCGGCCGTCCGGTCGGGGGCAGGGGGAGCAGTGAGCGAGTTCGAGGTCGACACCGAGGTGCTGCGGTCGCACGCCTCGCGGCTGTCCATGGTGACCGACGCGGTGGCGCTCGCGGAGGGCGCCGCAAACCAGGTGGACCTGCACGGCGGGGCGTTCGGGGTGCTGTGCGCCTTCCTGCCGGGGTTCGTCAACTCCGCCGAGGTGGAGACGGGGCAGGCGATCGGTGCCGCGCGCGACTCGCTCGAGGCGATGGCCGACGGCGTGGTCGCGATGGCCGACGACTACCGCGCGGTCGACGACGGGGTGCGGGGCCGGATGGACACGATCGCGGGGGTGCTGCGGTGACGGCGAACCCGTTGGTCGCGGGTCCGGTGGACACGTCGTCCGCGCTGGGCGGGACGATGCTGGTGGAGTCGCTGTACGACCTGTCGCGGGCGATCGAGTCCGAGGACTGGGTGGCGGCGGGTCTGGCGGGGCTGTCGACGGTGCTGGACACGGCGGCGGCGGTGATGGACCCGTTGGGTCAGCTGATCGCGGCGGGGCTGGGCTGGTTGATGGAGCACGTGGAGCCGCTCAAGGGGTGGCTCAACGACCTGACCGGTGATGCGGGGGCGGTGCTGGGGTTCGCGGGGACGTGGGACAACATCGCCACGCAGATGGGCAGCGCGGCGGGGGACCTGGACCACCTGGTGGCGGCGGACCTGGAAGGGATGCGGGGCCAGGGGGTCGAGGCCTACGCCCGCTACGCGAGCGACTTCGCCGAGCACCTGCGGGGGATCGGTGGGTCCTCGACGGCGGTGGCGAGCAGTCTGCGGACGTGCTCGACGATCGTGCAGGTGGTGCACGACCTGGTGCGTGATGCGATCGCGGAGCTGGTGGGTGCGGCGATCTCGTGGGCGGCGCAGATCGTGTTCACGGTCGGGCTCGGGACGCCGTGGGTGGTGTCCCAGGTCGCGACCCGGGTCTCGTCCCTCGCGGCGCGGGTGGGCAGCAAGGTCACGGGCGTGATCACCTCGGCGCGTGCGCTGGGCGACCTGATCGACGCGCTCAAGGCCGCCATCCGCAGCCTCGGCGACAACCTCCGCGGCGCCCGCCCCGGCACCACGCACACGCCCAGCGCGCCGGCGACGCCTCCGCCGCCCAGCACTCACGGCGTCGCGTTCTTCGGCCCGAGCAACCTCACCTACTACACCCGGTCGAACGCGACGCTCGGCACGTCGAGCTCGCCGTACTTCCACATGCCGATCGAGGACTCCGCGCTCGTGCGGACGCCCAGCGACGCCCTGCGGTACACCGGCAACACCCCGAGCATCGAGCGGGAGATCCTCAACCCCTCGGGTCCGAACGGCCCCGAGATCTACGGTCTCAGCTTCCCGCTCGAAGGCCTGGGTTCCGTGCCGCCCACGCGAGCCGACGCCAACGGGTGGCCCCACTACATGGACGGCGGTCATACGGCGGTGCGTCTCGAGGACGCCCCCGGGCGTCCGGGGACCGGGGGCTACCTCGTCAACCCGACGCGGGAGTTCGTCGTCCACGGCGGGCCGGCCGTGCCTCCGGGCAGCGTCCTGTTCCAGCTGATGCCCGACGGCTCGTGGCAGCCGCTCCGCCGCTACTAGGCCTCGCGGCGAACCCCCTCGATCGGAGACCTGACCGTGCCCACCTTCATCCCGATGACGCCCTTCGAGTCGGCGCTGGCCGCGGGGCAGCAGTCGGGCGACGCCGCCGCCGTCCTGGCGGCACTGCCGGCGGCCGATCTCGTCGTGCCGAGCGGTGCGCCGGTCGGGGAGGAGTTCGAGGGCTTCGTCCCCGTGCTCTTCGACCGTGAGGGGGTCACGATGCTCGCCGTGTTCACCCACGTGTCGCGGATCGGTGAGCTCGCCGACCTCGCGCCCTACGCGCTGACGCTCAGCGGCGCGGACCTGCTCGCTCGTGTGCCGGCGGGCTCGGGCGTGGTCCTGAACCCCGGCCAGTCGGTGGGGATGGAGCTGCTGCCCGACGCCGTCGCGCAGGCCCGGCGGACGTTGCAGGGCTGATGGACGTCCCTCTGAGCGCGCGCCAGCGCGCAGCCGCCGCGCAGCGGGTCGCCGAGGCGGAGGAGCGTCGTCGCCGCCTGGACGAGCTGGGGGTGGCCGCCGACGCGCGCGTCGCGGAGGAGGAGCGCACGACGACGCCGGTGCCGCCCGAGGTGCGTCGCGAGATCTCGCGCCGGCTGGCCGAGCACCCGCGGGGCGGCTGCGCCGTGTGCGAGCGCCGGGCCTACACCGGTGACCACGAGCCGTACCTCCTCGAGAGCGTCGTCCAGCAGGTCGCCGTCTGGCGATGCTCCGTGTGCGGCACGTGGTGGGAGGAGATGCCGCACGAGGTGCACGCCCTGACGGACGACGAGGTGCGTCGCCTGTACGGCGACCGCCTCCCGTGCTGAGCGGGGCGCGAGCCGGCGGCGCAGCGTCCTGGTGGAGCCGAGGCTGCCTCCACCGCACCGACGGGCCCGCCGTCACCGGCGGGCCGACCGGGCGGGGCGCCCGTGGGCCCGCCGTAGGCTGAGGCGGTGACCGCCCCGACCACCCCCGCGCGCCGACTTCCGGTCGCGGGCGCGGTCGCCGGGCTCCTCGTCGCCCTCGCGGCGGCCGCCGCGGGCGTCGCCTTCTCGGGTGCCGTCGCCCCGACCCTGCTGGACCCGGGCGCCGTCGTGCGCTGGGGGCTCCCGCTCTCGACCGTCGTCACCGAGCTCGCGGCTGCGGTGACGATCGGCTCGCTCGTGCTGGCCGCGTTCGTCCTGCCCCGCGCCGCCGGACGCACCCCGGGCGAGGGCCGCGCGTGGCCGACGTCGGCCGTGGTCGCCTCGGTCGCCGCGGGCGTCTGGGCGGTCGCGAGCGTCGTGCAGCTCGTGCTCACGTACGCGCAGATCACAGGCCGTCCCGTCGGCGGGGAGGGGTACGGCGCCGAGCTCGGGCTCTTCGTGTCGTCCGTCTCGCTCGGCCGCACGCTCCTCGGGATCACCGTCGTCGCCGCGCTGACCTGCGTCGTCGCGCTGCTCGTCACGCGGCCGGCGGGCGCACTGGTCAGCGCGCTGCTCGCGGCGTCGGCCCTCGCCATGCTCTCGACGAGCGGCCACACGGTCGGCTCGACCAACCACGAGCTCGCGATCTCCTCGCTGTTCCTGCACCTGCTCGGCGCCGCCGTGTGGATCGGCGCGCTCGCCGGGCTCGCGCTCGTGAGCGGCCGCCTGGGCCGGGACCTCGCACCGTCCGTCGCGCGCTTCTCGGGCATCGCCGCGTGGTGCTTCGCCGGCGTCGCCGTCTCCGGCACGGTCAACGCGGTGCAGCGCCTGGACGAGCCCGGCGACCTCGCGACGCCGTACGGCCTCCTGCTCGTCGCGAAGATCGGGCTGTTCGTCGCGCTCGGCGTCCTCGGGGCGCTCCACCGACGCGCCGTCGTGCGCCGGCTCGCCGAGCGCAGCACGCCAGCAGCCTCACGTGCGCCCGGGGTGTTCTGGCGCCTCGTCGCCGTCGAGCTCGCGGTCATGGGCGCCGTGTCCGGCGTCGCCGTCGCGCTCGGCTCGACCGCGCCGCCCGCCGACCTCGAGCCGCCGACCACGCCGACGCCCGCCGAGATCGTCACGGGCCACGCGCTCCCGCCCGCGCCGACGGCCGAGCTGTGGCTCACGAGCTTCCGCTGGGACCTCCTGCCCGCGCTCGGCTGCCTCGCCGCCGTCGTCGTCTACGGGCGCTGGGTCGCGCGCCTGCGGCGGCGCGGCGACGCGTGGCCGGTGCACCGCACCCTCAGCCTCCTCGCGGGGATGCTCCTGCTCGCCTGGACGACGTCGGGCGGCCCGGCCGTGTACGGGCACGTGCTGTTCAGCGCGCACATGCTCCAGCACATGGTGCTCGTCATGGTCGTGCCGATCCTCGTGGTGCTCAGCGCGCCCGTGACGCTCGCCGCGCGCGCGCTGCCGCCGCGCGACGACGGCTCGTGGGGACCGCGCGAGTGGATCCTGGGCCTCGTGCACTCACGGTGGGCGACGGTCCTCGCGCACCCCGTGGTCGCGGCCGTGAACTTCGCCGGCTCGATGTTCGTCTTCTACTTCACCGACGCGTTCTCGTTCGCCCTGACGACGTACGTCGGGCACCTGCTCATGGTCGCCCACTTCACCCTCGCGGGGTACCTGTTCGTCAACGGCCTCATCGGCGTCGACCCCGGCCCGCACCGGCCGGGCTACGCGCTGCGGCTGCTGCTGCTGTTCGCGACGATGGCGTTCCACGCCTTCTTCGGGCTCGCGATCGTCAGCTCCGAGGCGCTCCTCGTGCCGCGGTGGTTCGGCCTCCTCGGCCGGCCCTGGGGGCCCTCCGCGCTCGCCGACCAGCAGGCGGGCGGCGCCATCGCGTGGGGCATCAGCGAGCTGCCCATGCTCGTGCTCGCGATCGCGGTCGCCGTCGCCTGGACCCGCGACGACGAGCGCACGGCCCGGCGGCGGGACCGCGCGGCGGACCGCGACGGCGACGCCGAGCTCACCGAGTACAACGCGATGCTCGAGCGGCTCGCGCGGCGCGACGCGACGCCGAGGCCGCAGCAGGCGGTCGAGGCGCAGGGCACCGAGCCCGGACGCTGACCGCCCGCGATCGCTCAGTCCTGCGGCTCCGCCGGGCGCTCGACCATGTACGCGCGGCCGTCCGGGCCGACGACGCGCTCGAGCGTCGTGCGCAGCGCCGCCTCGCGCTCGCGGTCCTCGGCCGACGCGGCGTGCCCGCGCGTCCGGTCGCCCACCTGGGCCGGGCCGAAGACGGGCAGCAGGAAGCGCTCGGTGAAGCGCATGCCGCGCTCGCGGCGGGGCTCGGCCATGGGGCACCTCGATCGGCTCGTCGTGCTCGGGCACGGGGCGCCTCGGTGGCGCACGACCATCGTAGGTCGGGCCGACAGCCGGCCCGCGAGGCGGCGGCGTCGCCCGGACGGGTGGTGCGGCGCCGTTCACCCGCTCTCGACAGGCGGACCCGGGGCACCTCCGCCATGCTCGTGCCGAACCGGTCGGTCCCCCGACCGCCGAGGAGGAGGTACGACCATGGGAATCGGAAGCGGGATCTTCCTGATCGTCGTCGGTGCGATCCTCGCGTTCGCCATCGCCCCCGACACGTGGGACGTGGTGAACCTCAACATGGTGGGCTACATCATGATCGTGGCGGGCATCATCGCCCTGATCATGGGCATGGTCTACAACCGGCAGCGCGCGAACACGAGCCACCGCGAGGTCGTCGAGCGCTACGACACGCGCACGCCGCCGCCGGCGGGCCCCGCGGGCCCGGCCGTCTGAGCCGCGCCGCACGCACGACGCCGCCCGCGCCCCCCGGGGGTCGCGGGCGGTGCTGCGTCCGGGGCCGGGCGGTCAGACGTCGAGGACGCCGCGGACGATGCTGTCGCCCGAGTGGGCGGGGTCCCCGTCGAACGGCTCCTCCGACACGTCGACGACCGCGAAGTCGTCGAGGTCGAGCCCGTCGGGGACCGTGAACCGGCCCTCGGAGCCCGTGAGCACGCCGAGGCTGACGAGGCGCGTGACCTCCCGGTCGATGAGCCACACCTCGCGGAAGCCGTCGTCGCCGTCCTGCTCGTCGACCGTGAGGACGAGCACGCGCGAGCCGTCGGCCGCGACCTCGACGACCGCCTCGCCCGTGGCCTCCCAGCCGGGCAGCGGGTCGAGCGTCGCCTCGGCGACGACCTCGGCCTCCGCCCCCGCGGGGTCGAGCAGCCGCGGCACCAGGGTCGCGCCCGCCCCGCCGACGACGACGCCGGCGGCGGCCGCCGCAGCGATCCAGGCCGTGCGGGGACGGCGGCGCTCGGCGAGCACCGTCACGGGCGCGCCGCCACCGGTCGCCGGGGCGGGCGCGGAGGCAGCCGTCGGCGCGGCGGGCGCCTGTCCGTCCGGGCGGAGCCCGGCAGGCAGGTCGAGCTCCGCGCGGACCCGGTCCCACACCCCGGCCGGCGGGGCGACGAGGGTGTCGCCCGGCCGTGCGGCACGCCCGACCGCCACGACAGCGGCGAGCTCCGCGACCTCCGCGGTGCACCGCGCGCAGCCGTCGACGTGTGCACGGTCGGCGTCGGCGACGGTCTCGCCCAGCGCCACCAGCGCGAGGGTCTCCTCGTCAACGTGCTCCACCGTCCACCTCCAACCTGTCCCGCAGGCGCAGCAGGCTGCGCCGGATGTGACTCTTCACCGTGCCGAGCGGCAGTCCGAGCCGCGCGGAGATCTGGTCGTGCGTGAGGTCCTCCCAGAAGGCCAGGGCCATGATCGTGCGTTGCGGCTCGCCGAGCCGCGTCAGCTCGTCGGCGACCGTGAGCCGCTCCGCGAGGTGCGCCGTCTCCGGCTCGGGGTCCCGCCCCGTCGTCGCGGCGACGGCCTCCTCGTTGCGCCGGTCCCGCCCGTGCCGGGCGTGGACGTCGGCGACCGCGTTGCGGGTGATGCCGGTGAGCCAGGCGCGGAGCGGGGAACGTCCGGGGTCGAACCCCTGCCGGCCGCGCCACGCGCTGACGAACACCTGCTGCGTGACGTCCTGGGCGTCGTCGTCGTCCCGCAGCGCGCGCAGCGCGAGGGTGTGGACGAAGGGCGACCAGCGGCGGTACGCCTCGGCGAGCGCGGTCTCGTCGCCGGCGGCGAAGGCGCGGCCCAGCGCGTCGTCCGCCCACGAGGCGGGCGGGTGGAGCTGCGCGACGGGTGACGAGGACAGCGGAGCGCTCCTTCCCGCGGGTCGGTGGCCGGGCCTGCGGACCGGCCGGGGGATCGGGATGCCGACGTGGTCGCCGGCGGCCAGGCTCATCAGCCGAGCACGGGGTCGGCCGTGACGATGATGTTGTCCGAGTAGCGACGCTCCTCGCGCTGGAACGTACCACCGCACGTCACGAGGACCAGGCGGCGCGGGCCCTCGCGCGTGAACACCGCGTCCCAGGCGGCGTCCGTCTTCGCGACCTGCTGGACGGAGCTCACGGCGTAGGCCGCCACGGTCCCGTCGGCGAGCGTCACCTCGACGACGTCGCCGACGGCGAGCTCCCCGAGCCGCGCGAAGGGGCCGAGCCCCGCGGAGGCCACCGAGTCGACGTGGGCCGCCACGACGGTGGTGCCGTCGGGGTCGGACGGTGCGGCACCGAAGCGGTACCAGCCGGCGCGCTCGGCGAGCGGGGGGATCTCCATCTGGCCGTCGGCCTGGACGCCGACGGGGTCGACGGGCAGCTGGACCTCGAGGGCCGGGATGCTCACGGCCGTCGGCGCGGGGCCCGTGGTCTGCGCGGCCGTGGCCGACGCGAGGTCGGTCGAGCGGACGGGGACGTCCACGACCGGGCCGGGCGCGGCCGTCGTCGTCGGGGTGGGCGAGGCGACGGCCTCGGTGGTGCGGGTGGGCTGCGGGTCCGCGCCGCACCCGGCGAGCAGGACCAGGAGGGCGGCGGCCGCGGCGAGCGTCCGTGCGGTCATCGTGCGCCTCCTGCGGTCGACGGGTCGGTGCCCGGCTCTGCCATGACAGGCCCCGCCCCGCTGTGCGTACGGGGCGGGGCGAGGGCCACCCGGCCGACCTCGCGGTCGTCGGTCGCGGGCCTGGCCGGGTGGCCGCCGGGTGCGGCGCCGCAGGGCAAGGGGCGCCGCACCCGACCTGATCGGTGTGGGTCAGTCCTGCGCGACAGCCGCGTTCATGCGGCGCCCCAGGAGGACGGCACCACCCGCGGCGGTCAGCAGGGCCGCGCCGATCAGCCAGGGGGCGGACGAGGAGGTGTCCGCCAGGCCCAGCTCGCCGGACGGGACGCCGGCGGGGGCGGAGTGCAGGCCGTCGATGGTCTGGACGGCGAGCTGGAGGTTGCCGGCGTCGAGCGAGCCCCACGCGTAGACGATGGTGCTCGTGCCCTCGGTGACCGGCACGTCGGCCGGGCCGATGACGGGCGCCGTCGTGCCGGTCGCGGCGACCGCGGCCGAGACGGTGCCGGCCGGGAGGTTGAGGACCTGCTCCGCCGGGTTCGAGAGGTTGGTGATCACGGGCGAGCCACCGGCCAGGACGTCGACCGCGGGCGCCGCGGCGGTGTGGCGCACGGTCAGGCGGCCCTGGCCGGCGGCGGTCTGGGAGACGTCGTTGGTGAAGAGCGTGGCGGTCGGCGCGCCCGCGGCGTCGAGGTGCGCGACCGCGGTGTAGTTCATGCCGCCCATGAGGGGCAGGTCGACGGGGCCGATCGCGGGGGCGCTGGCGTCGGCAGCGTCGGCCGCCGTGATGGCGACGCTGTAGGTGCCCGCGGGCAGGTCGAGCGGGCCGGCGAGGTCGCCGGGGGCGAAGTCGTCGAGCGTGCGCTCGCCGTTGACCCAGACGTCGACGACGAGGTCGGGCACGCCGTGGAGCACGGAGAGCTTGGCGGTGTCGGCCGTGGCGGCCGCGGCAGGGAGAGCGCCGAGGGCGGCGAGGCCGAGGGCTGCGGTGCCGGCGAGTCCGGCGGTCAGACGAGCGCGCATGGTTCCTCCTGAGTCCTGCCCCCGGAGAGGCACGAGAACTGCTTGACATCTGAACTACCCGGGGAGGGCGGCGTCCGGATGCAGCGAGTTCCAAGATCTTTCTCAGGAGGTCGGCGGGCGGGCCCGTACGGCTCGGCGACGGGACGTGCGGCGCACGGGACGCGTGGGACGGGAGTGACGTCGCGAGCGCCCGACGGGGCCGCTTGCGCCACCCTCGTCCCGTGCGCCGCACAGTCCGGGCGCCTACCCGCGCGCCGCCGCCGCGATCGCCGCGGCCAGGTCGTCGGGGCGCGACAGCATCGGCCAGTGGCCGGTCGGGAGGTCGACGTAGGTGACGTCACGGGTGTCCGGGAGCTCGGCCGGCATCTGGCCGGCGGCGATGAGCTGCTGGAGCACGTCGGACGGGATGCTCGTGCAGATCACAGTGACGGGGACGTCGTGGCGACGCGGGTCGGTGGGGTGCGCCGGCGCGCTCGCGACGCCCGCCGGGTGCGGGACCGCGCGGCGCTCGACCTCCGCGCGCAGCGCGTCGTCGAGCCCGTCCGCGCTGGTGCCCTGCGCGGCGAGCTCGTCCCACGCGGGGATGGGGTGGTCGGCGCCGGTGGCGTCCGGCGCGATCGTCGCGCCCTCCCGCATCGGTCCGGAGTCGACGTACATGGCCCGCCGCACCCGGTCGGGCAGGCGGTCGACGACGTGCTGCACCACCATGCCGCCGCCGCTGTGCCCGACGAGCACGACGTCGCCGTCGAGCGAGCGGACGAGGTCAGTGACGGCGGCCACGTGGTCCTCGAACGTGATGCCCGCCCGGTCCGCCTCGGCGGACTCGAGGCCCGGCAGCGTCACCGCGTGCGGCTCGAGCCCCGCGTCGCGCAGGCCGGGCACCACGCGGTCCCAGGCCCACGCGCCGAGCCAGAAGCCCGGGACGAGGACGACGTGCACGGTGGAGCGCGCGGCGTCTGCGCCGGCGTCGGTGGTCGGGGTGGTGGACGGGGAGGTCGTGTCGTTGCTCATGAGCCCACCGTCGCACGCCCTCGGTGACACCGGTCTGTCACCATTGTCGGACGACCTTCGGGAGGCCGCGTGAACAGGACCGAGCGGCTCTACGCCGTCGCCGAGGAACTGCGGCGCGCGGGACGTGCGGGCACGTCCGGCCCGCGGCTCGCCCGCCTGCTCGAGGTGAGCGAGCGCACCATCAAGCGCGACGTCTCCGCGCTCCAGCAGGCGGGCCTCCCGATCTGGGCGCAGGCAGGCCCGGGCGGGGGCTACGTGCTCGACGCGGTCGCGTCGCTCCCACCGGTGAACTTCACGCCGGCCCAGGCGGTCGCGGTCGCCGTCGCGCTCGCGGCGATGCCCCCGGGCAGCCCGTTCTCGGCCGACGGCGCCGCGGCGCGCGGCAAGGTGTTCGACGCGCTGGGGCCGGCGGACCGGGCGCGGGCGGAGCGGGTGGCCGGCCGGGTCTGGCTCGACGGTCGCCTCGCCCAGGCCCGGCCCGGCGACGACGACGCCGGCACCGACCCGGGGGTCCTGCGCGCCGTCGAGGAGTCCCTCGGGCGCCGCCGCGTGCTCGCGATCCGGTACCGCTCGGGCAGGGACGAGGTCACGCGCCGGCACGTGGAGCCGATCCTCCTCGCGCACGCGCGCGGCTGGTGGCACCTCGTCGCGTGGTCGCGGGACCACGACGCCGTGCGGTGGTTCCGGCTCTCCCGGATCGAGAGGGCCGACGTCACGCGCGAGGCCTACGAGCCGCGGCCGGTCGCCGTCGTCGGCGAGCCACCGCCGGGCGCGGCGCCGGCGGTGCCGCCGGGTCCGGCCGGCCCGGCCTGACCCGGCGGCCGGCGGCCGTGCAGGTCAGAGCACGCGGAAGGGCACGCCCGGCTCGAGCGCGGCGGTGAGGACGACGACGCCGTCGTGCAGGCGCAGGTCGGTGACGACCACGCCCGCGACCTTGCTCGCGACGAGCCGCCGGACGTCGACCGCGACGACCGGGTCCTCGGCGCCCGTGCGGAAGTCGACGACGCCGTCGGGCAGGCCCTGCGCGCGCAGCTGCTCGCGGACCTTGCCCTCGACGAGCGGCATGAAGCGGTGCAGCGGGATGCCGCGGCTCTCGGCGCGCACCGTCACGGTCGCGACGCCGTCGGCCCAGCCCGTGAACGTCGCGGCGACGGGGACGTCGCCCGCGAGCCCGCCGAGGAACCGGCCGAGGCCGCCCTGCTTGCCCAGCAGCTGCGACGCGTCGACCACGGCGTGCACCGTCGAGCCCTGCACCCGCACGGAGCGGACGAAGGGCGGGATCACGCCCTGGGCCCGCGCCAGCGTCAGCGCCTCGTCGGTCGGCAGCTCGATCCGCACGGTGCCTCCTTGGTCCGACCACCCGGCGGTGGTGCGTGAGAACGTCTGGCTAGACCGTACGGGTGTCGGCGCCAGGCGGCACACTCGGGACGGACGGTCGACGGAGCAGGGGGACGCATGGGCAGCACGGGCATCGGGGCGCGCGTGGGCGCGGGCGCGGGGATGGACCTCGACGAGGCGCGCCGGACCAAGCGGGAGGTGGCCGCCTACGTGCGCGAGCTGACCGAGCGCCAGGTCGACGCGAGCGCGGCGGGCGCGCCGCACGCCCCCGAGCGCGGGGGTGTCGCGGTCGGCCTCGCCCCGCTGCCCGACGGCGGCTTCGGCGTGGCCGTGCGGTACCGGCTCGGCGTGCCGCGGGCGCGCATGGTCGCGCGCCGCGTGGTCGAGCAGGTCGGTCCCGGTGTCGACGTGCGGCGCACCGGGCGCATCCGCGCCGTGCCGGGTCGCGACGCCGTCGTCGCGCAGGGGGTGGTGGGCGCTCCGGAGCGCGGCCGGTCGGGCGACGCCCCGCGGCCGCGGCCACCGGTCGTGACCGCGCAGGCGGTCGGGGAGACGGGCCGCGCGCGTCCGCTGCGTCCGGGCGTCTCGATCGCGCACGCCGACGTCTCCGCGGGCACGCTCGGCGCGTTCGTCCGCGTGGGCGGTCGGCTGCACGTCCTGTCCAACTGGCACGTGCTCGTCGGCTCGCCGTCGGCGTCCGTCGGGGACGCCGTGCTGCAGCCCGGCCCGGCCGACGGCGGCCGCGACCCGCAGGACAGGGTGGCGACGCTCGCGGCGTACGCCGAGCTGCGGCCGGGCGTCACGGCGCTCGTCGACGCGGCGGTCGCGCTGGTCGACGAGGGCGTGGACGTCGACCTCGCCTACCCGATCGGCCCGGTCACGCGCGTGGCGGAGGTCCGCGGGGCGGAGGAGGTCGAGAAGATCGGCCGCACCACCGGCCTCACGCGAGGCCGCGTCACCGCGATCGAGCTGGACGACGTCGTCGTCGGCTACGGCGCCGAGATGGGCGAGCTCTCGTTCGACGACCAGATCGAGGTCGAGGGCCTCGCGACCGGCCCGTTCTCGCGCGGCGGGGACAGCGGGTCGCTCGTCTACCTCGCCGACGGGGACGAGGCGGCGGGCGCCGCCGTCGGGCTGCTCTTTGCGGGGAGCGAGACCGGGGGCGAGAATGGCACCGGGCTCACGTACCTCAACCCGATCGCGACCGTGCTCCGGCAGCTGGACGCGGACCTCGAGGTGGAGGGCGCCCCCGGCGGGAGCTTCTCCCGCTGACGTGCGGCTCCGGCCGCCGGACCGCGAGGTGACGATGGCCGACCTGGACCAGGCACGGACCGCCAAGTCGCACCTGCGCACGGCCCTCGCCGGCCGGACGGGCGTGCGTGGCATCGGCCTCCAGCCCGACGGCGACGGGTACCTCCTCCGCGTCAACGTCGAGCGCCCCGCCGACGGCGCCGGCGTGCCGACCCGCGTCGACGGGGTCCCGGTGGACGTGCGCGTCGTCGGGGCGGTCCGCGCGATCTGAACCTCCCGCGCCCCCGCGTCCTCCCCGTGCGGCGGGGGCGCGCTCCGGGAGCGCGGCGGAGGGTTCGGCACGCCTGACGACCCGGACCCTCCGCGGATGGCCGTCGGAGTGGCCGCTCCCTGGGACGGAGGGATGCTCGACGGGCTGTCTCGCGTTGACTACCTCCGTGACCGACACGAGCACCCGCCTGCCCCGCGTCCGCGCCTCCGAGCTCGTCGGCCGCGGCTGGCTCAACACGGGCGGCCGGGACGTGACGCTCGCCGACCTGCGCGGCAAGATCGTCCTGCTCGACTTCTGGACCTTCTGCTGCGTCAACTGCCTGCACGTGCTCGACGAGCTGCGCGAGCTCGAGGAGGAGTACCGCGACGTCCTCGTGGTCGTCGGCGTGCACTCGCCCAAGTTCGTCCACGAGGCCGACCCGGTCGCGCTCGCCGCCGCCGTCGACCGGTACGAGGTGCACCACCCCGTCCTGGACGACCCGGACCTCACCACGTGGTCCGCGTACTCGGCCCGCGCCTGGCCGACGCTCGTCGTCGTCGACCCGGAGGGCTACATCGTCGCCCACATGGCCGGCGAGGGGCACAAGAACAACCTCGCCGTCCTGGTCCGCGAGCTGGTCGCCGAGCACGAGGCCAAGGGCACGCTGCACCGCGGCGACGGACCCTACGTGCCGCCGCCGGCCGCCGAGACCACGCTGCGGTTCCCCGCCAAGGCGATCCGCCTCCCGGACGGCCACCTGCTCGTCGCCGACGCCGGCCACCACTCGCTCGCCGAGCTCGCGGAGGACGGCGAGACGCTCGTGCGCCGCATCGGCACGGGCGAGCGCGGCCTGCGCGACGGCGCCCCGGACGAGGCCCGCTTCAGCGAGCCCAACGGCCTCGCCCTGGTGCCCGACCACCTCCGCGAGACGCTCGGGTACGACGTCGTCGTCGCCGACACGGTCAACCACGCGCTGCGCGGCGTCCGCCTCTCCGACGGCGCGGTCCGCACGCTCGCGGGCAACGGGCAGCAGTCGATGGTCGGCGCGGCGGACAACGTCGTCGACGGCTACGACGCGGTGCCCGAGGGCGTGCTGCACACCGGACCGGCCCAGGCGACCAAGCTCTCGTCGCCGTGGGACGTCGTGTGGTTCGCGCCGCTCGCGTCGTTCGTCGTGGCGATGGCCGGCAACCACACGCTGTGGACCTTCGACCCCGAGGCCGGCGTCGTCGCCCACCTCGCCGGGACCATGAACGAGGGCCTGCTCGACGGCCCGGTCGAGGACGCGTGGTTCGCGCAGACCTCGGGTCTCGCCGTCGGCGGCGACGGCCGGCTGTGGCTCGCCGACTCCGAGGTCTCGGCCCTGCGCTGGGTCGACTCGGCGCCCGGGACCGCCGACCTCGCGGTCGGGACCGCCGTCGGCGCGGGCCTGTTCGACTTCGGCCACCGCGACGGGGCGGCGGACCAGGCGCTCCTCCAGCACCCGCTCGGGGTCGCCGTCCTGCCCGACGGCTCGGTCGCGATCGCCGACACCTACAACGGCGCGGTCCGCCGCTACGCGCCCGGCGCCGACGGCGGTCCGGGCGAGGTCACGACCGTCGCGCGCGACCTCGCCGAGCCGTCCGGCCTCCTCGTCGAGGTGCACGACGACGGCGCGGTCGACCTCCTCGTCGTCGAGTCCGCGGCGCACCGCCTCACGCGCCTGCGCCTGCCGGCGCGGCTCGCGGGCGAGCTGCTCGACCGCGGCGCGCACCGCACGCAGCGACCGGTCTCCGAGGTGGGGTCGGGCGAGGTGCGGCTCGACGTCGTGTTCACGCCCGCGACGGGCCAGAAGTACGACGACCGCTACGGCCCCTCGACCCGCCTCCAGGTGTCGTCGACGCCGCCCGAGCTGCTGCTCGACGGCGCGGGCGACGACGTCCCGCTCGAGCGCGTGCTGCGGATCAACCCCGACGTCGCCGAGGGCGTGCTGCACGTGACCGCGCAGGCGGCGTCGTGCGACGCCGACCCGGCGGTCGAGTTCCCCGCGTGCCACCTCAACCAGCAGGACTGGGGCGTCCCGGTCCGCGTCGTCGACGGCGGCCCGGCGGTCCTCGCCCTCCCGCTGCACGGCTGACCCACCGGCCGCGCGCCGGTTCTGGAACCCGGACGCCACCGCGCGCGCCGGATCCGTTCCAGAACCGGCGCCCCCGCCGTGCCGGCGGGGGTCAGAGGTCGCCCGCCGCCGCCCGGGTGAGGAGCTCGAGCACTCGCGCGTCGGGTCGGTCGGGCCTACCGTGCGGCGAAGGTGACCCGAAACCGGGCCATCCGGACACCGTCGTCTGGGAGGAACCGTGCGCAGACCGCTCATCACCCTGGTCGCCCTGATCGCGTTGCTGGTGGGGCTCTCCGCCCCCGCCTCGGCGATCACCGGCAACTACGTCGAGGACACCGAGCACCCCTACGTCGGCCTCGTCGTGTTCTACGACGCGGACGGGGAGTTCACCCACCGCTGCAGCGGCGCCCTGCTGACGCCGACCGTCTTCCTCACGGCGGGCCACTGCACCGCCGAGTCCACCGAGGCCGTCACCGCCCGCGTCTACTTCCAGCAGGACGCAGGCGTGAACTACGACCCGGCCACCGAGCTCGACCCCGTCTCGGGCTACCCGGAGACGTGCGCCGCCGGCACGCTCGGCGTCACGTGCGCGATGTCCGACCAGCTCTACGACTACGGCTTCACGGACTTCGAGGGCTTCCCGAACGCCCGGGACGTGCGCGACGTCGGCCTCGTCGTCCTCGACCAGCCGATCATGCTGCCCGAGTACGGCGTGCTCGCCGCGGCCGGGACGCTCGACGGGTACGGCACGCAGCGTGGTCGCCAGGACCTCACCGTCACGGCCTCCGGCTACGGCCTGACCGAGAGCAACCCCGTCCACGTGACGTCGTTCCGCGAGCGCCTCATGGCGTCCGCGCGCATCAACAACGTCGAGGGCGGCCTGGCGGGCGGCTTCACGCTGCAGAGCAACGGCAACGGCACCGGCAAGGGCGGGACCTGCTCGGGTGACTCCGGCGGTCCGGTGTTCCTCGGCGGCTACACGTCCAACACGATCGTCGCCGTGACGTCCTACGGCCTCAACGCCTGGTGCCGCGGCAACGACTTCGCCTACCGCACGGACCGCGCCGAGATCCTCGCGTGGATCCTCGCGACGGTCGAGGAGAGCGGGACCGCGTACGACGACGTCCAGGTCGTCTGACCCGCCCACCCACCCGGCCCCTCGCCGGGATGCCGATTCCGCCGGCGTGTCAGCCCGACACGCCGGCGGAAGGCGTCATCTCGGCGAGGGGGGAGCGCCGACCGCCCGGAGCACGAAGGTCTCGGTGGCCGCGATCGCGGCCTCGCGGCCCGGGCCCTCGTCGGGCACGCTGCGGCTCGACAGGCACGCGTTGATGAGGGGCACCGTCGTCTCGAGCGGCTGCGCAGGCAGGTCACCGCTCGCGATCCCCTCCAGCAGGATGCGCCGCAGGATCTCCTCGACGAGCTCGGCGTGCTCGCGCAGCTGGGCGCGCGTCCCGCGCGAGAGGACGCTGCGCAGGTCCGGTCCGGGCGCGAGGTGGAACACCCGCTTGAGCTGCGTCTGCTGGCGCACGTAGGTGCGCAGCTGGTCGACCGGGTCCTCGACGTCGGCGAGCGCTCGCTCGAGCGTCGCGACGTACTGCTCGGTCTCTTGCGTGATGAACGCGATGAGCAGCGACTCCTTGTCGGGGAAGTGGTTGTAGACGGCCGTCCGGCCGATCCCCGCCGCCGCCGCGATGTCCGCGAGCGTGATCGCGTCGAAGCCCCGGTCGCTCATGAGGCTCGTGAGCGCGGCGAACAGCTTGTTGCGGGTCTGCTCGCGGTGCTCGGTCAGCGAGCCCCCGATGATCTTCGGCACGTCGCGATTCTCCCACCCCGGAGGGGCGCGCGGTGGTCGGGGGCCCGGCGCTAGGGTCCGGGCATGGCTGACGACCAGATCGAACCGGACACCAAGGACTGGACCTGGGTGCTCGACGCCCCGTGCCCCGAGTGCGGCTTCCAGGCCGAGGCGGTCTCGGGCCCCGAGATCCCGGACCTCGTCGAGAGCTACACGGCGCGCTGGGAGCACGTCCTGACGCGCGACGACGTCGCCGCGCGGCCGGCGCCGCACGTGTGGTCGCCGCTCGAGTACGCGTGCCACGTGCGTGACGTCTTCACGATCTTCGGCCGGCGCGCGCGGCTCATGCGGGACGAGGACGGGCCCGAGTTCGAGAACTGGGACCAGGACGAGACCGCCGTCGCCGAGCGCTACGGCGAGCAGGACCCGGCGACCGTCGCGCGCGAGCTGCGCGCGGCCGCGCAGGGCGCCGTCGCCGCGTTCTCGGGCGTGGCCGACGACGAGTGGGCGCGGCCGGGCTACCGCAGCAACGGCTCGCAGTTCACCGTGCTCAGCCTCGGCCGCTACTTCGTGCACGACGTCGTCCACCACCTGCACGACGTCCGGGGCTGAGGCCCCACCCGAACGGAGCAGTCGTCCCGCCCGGTCGTGCACATCTTTCGTGCACAGGCCTGTGGGGAACCTTGGGGATGACCGTGCCCGCATGTGGACGAAGCTGTGCGCGGACGGTGGACAGAAAGTCGGCCCGGGAAGCCCTTGTCGGCCCTTCCGGGGCAGGACTAGAACTAGGTCATCGGCAAGGACGGACCGCCGCACCGACCGGGGAGACCCGGGAGGGCCTGGCCAGGGAGAACCTGGGAGGGAGCCGCTGGGGCAACCCGGCGGGGACCGACCACGGACCCGTGGCGAGGGCGACGGACCGCACCGAGCCGGCAGATCGGAGCACGACGGACCAGCTCACCGGGGCGACCTGGTGGGACCTCGAGGGGGCGACCCCGAGAGCTGCGGATGGCGCCGCAGGGATCGCACCGGACCGGTCGCACGTGATCGCTGGATCGACACGATCCTGACGGGCCTCGGCCCCGACGGACGTCCGAAGGGGCCTCGGCCCCGAACGGACGACGACGATCCGCCGCATCGCCGGAGCGGGACCGCAGCACCGGGCAACCGGAGCCGCGGACGGTCGATCACGCAGCAGGGCCCCTCGGACGCTTACTCCGAGGGGCCCTTGCTGCATGTCCAGGGTAGGCAGAGGACGTCCACCCGCGCGCGACCGACACGCGGCCGGGAGGTGACGCGTCGGCGAACTCGCGCCTCGCCCGTCGGTGCGCCGGGACGGCCGACGCGAGGCTGGCGGCCGTCAGCCGCAGCCGAGGATGACGCTGCCGAGGACGACCGCCGGGCTCGCGGGGTCGGTGGTCTCGAACCACCAGACGACGCCGTCGGCCTCGACCGACTCGACCTGGAAGTTCTCCACGTAGCCGGTCTGGGCCCCCGGGAGCGCCGCCACGTCGGCGTAGGCAGCACCCGGCCCGAGGTCGTGCGGGTAGGCGACGCCGGCCGCGGGCTCCTCGCCCTGCTGGGTCCAGCCGAAGAGCGAGCCGTCGTCGGTGTCGATGAGGATCGCCAGGCCGGCGAACATCGCGTGGTCGAGATGCGGTGCCCCGCAGTCGGCGAGGAAGGCCGCGACCTCGTCCGCCGGGCCGAGCAGCTCCTCGACCTGGGCGAGCTCGACGGGTTCGCCGATGACGAGGTCCCCGACCCGGTCACCCGTGAGCTCCACGAGCGGCGCCGGCGCCTCGGCCTCGGTCGGCTCGGGTTCCGGGGTCGGGCTGGGCGTCGACGAGGGCGTGGGCGGGGCGGGGCGCTCGGACGTCGGCGTGGGGCTCGGCGCGGCCGCGTCGCCGCCGGTGCACCCGGACAGCACGCCGGCCGCGAGCACCGTCAGCGCGAGCAGGGCTCCCGACCGCCGGGAACCGAGGGCGGTACGACGTCGCGCGCGCATCTGGTCCTCCGGTGCTGGTCGGGACGCCAGTATGGCGGCGCAGGCCGCCGCACCCCGCGCGACGCCCCGCGGCTCGGCCGATCCCGACGACGGGGACGACCACGACCGGATCGGGCCGGGGCGGCGAGCGGGGCCGCTGCACCCTCGCCCGGCAGGTGCGCCGGCGTCGGCGGAGGCGACAGCGGTACGGCTAGCATCGGTACGTGACGATGACACAGGCGGATACCGATCGCCCCGCGTTCCCTGAGGCGCCCCGCCCCGACGCGGCCGCGCTCGAGGCGGCGTCGTGCCTGTTCCGCGGGCTGGCCGAACCGGCGAGGCTCGCGATCCTGCGCCACCTCGCCCTCGGCGAGCACCGGGTCGTGGACCTGACCCGGCACCTCGGGCTGGCCCAGTCCACCGTCTCCCAGCACCTCGCGTGCCTGCGCGACTGCGGGCTCGTCACGTCCCGCGCGCAGGGACGCGCGTCGGTGTACTCGATCGCGCACACCGACGCGGTCGTGGACCTGCTCGCGGCCGCCGAGCGACTCCTCGAGCTCACGGGCGACGCCGTCGTCCTGTGCCCCACCTTCGGGGTCGGCCGGTGAGCGCGGGGGTCGCCGTCGGTCCGGTCGAGACGCGCGCGCTCACGCGCCGGGCACTCGGTCTCGCCCGGTTCACCGTGGCCTACAACGTCGTGGAGGGCGTGGTCGCCATCGCCGCGGGGGCGGTCGCGGGGCTGGTGTCGGTCGTGGGGTTCGGCGTGGACTCCGCGATCGAGTCCGCCGCCGGCGTGCTCGTCGCCGTGCGCCTCGCGGCGCGTCTGCGCGACGGCGTGACGGACGAGCGGCGCGAGCGTCGTGCCCTCCGCGCGATCGCGGTGACGTTCTTCCTCCTCGCCGGCTACGTGGTCGTCGAGGGCGTGCGGAGCCTCCTCGCGGGCGAGGCGCCCGACCGGTCGCCGGTCGCGGTCGGCGTGCTCGTGGCCTCGTTGGTCGTCATGCCGCTGCTCGCCGCGGCGAAGCGCCGCGTCGGCCTGCGCCTCGGCGACCGGCTCGTCCTGGCGGACGCGGCGGAGACGCGCATCTGCGTCCTGCTGAGCGTCTCGACCCTGGCGGGTCTCGTGCTCCACGCGCTCACCGGCGCGACGTGGCTCGACCCGGTGGCCGGGTTCGTCATCGCGGCCTTCGCCCTGCACGAGGGGCGAGAGGCGTGGGAGGGCGAGCTGCTCGAGCGCGGGGTGCGGGGCTGATGGGCCACGAGCACGGCCACGGGACGGCGACCGGGCGGCACCGCCGTCGCCTCGCCGTCGTGCTGGTGCTGACGCTCGCGGTCGCGGGCGTGCAGGTCGTCGGCGGGCTGGTCTCCGGCTCGCTCGCGCTCCTCGCCGACGCCGGGCACATGCTCACGGACGCCACGGCCGTCGCGATCGCCCTGCTCGGCGCGCGCCTCGCGGGACGGCCCGCGACGAACGCGCGGACCTACGGGCTGCAGCGCGCGGAGGTGCTCGCGGCGCTCGCGAACGCGCTGCTGCTCGGCGTCGTCGCCGTGTGGGTGCTGGTCGAGGCGGTCCGGCGCTGGTCGGACCCGCCCGACGTCGCGACCGGCCCCATGCTCGTCGTCGCGCTCGTGGGCGCGGCCGCGAACGTCGTCGGGCTGCTGCTGCTGCGCGAGGGGCAGCGGGCGAGCCTCAACGTGCGCGGCGCCTACCTCGAGGTGCTGGGTGACCTGCTGGGCTCGGTCGCCGTCGTCGTCGCGGGCCTGGTCATCGTGGCGACCGGGTGGACGCGCGCCGACGTCGTCGCCTCGGCAGCGATCGGGCTGTTCATCCTGCCGCGCGCGTGGTCGCTGCTGCGCGACGTGCTCGACGTCCTGCTCGAGGCGACGCCGCGGGGGATCGACCTCGACGAGGTGCGCGAGCACATGAGGCGCGTGCCCGGCGTCGTCGACGTGCACGACCTGCACGCCTGGACGATCACGAGCGGCGTGCCCGCGCTCTCCGCCCACGTCGTCGTCGACGAGGAGTGCCTCGCGCGCGGCCGCGCCGGCGCGGTGCTCGACACGCTCGGTGACTGCCTCGGCGACCACTTCGACACCGAGCACTGCACGTTCCAGCTGGAGCCCGTGGGCCACGACGCCCACGAGCGCGCCGGGCACGCCTGACGGTCGCGGCAGGCCGCGTCGGGCCCGACCGAGGACCTGGTGCGCCGGGTGCGGCGGTCTGGACGGCCCCGTCGTGGTCGTCGGCGGCGTCGGGGTGCGGGAACGCCTGCCGGGGCCCGCACGTTGACGCGCTGACCGGTCCCCCACCCTGGAGAGAGATGGACGGCGACAGTACGAACCCCCCTGACCCGCGCGCGAGCGCACTGGCGCCAGGGGGGATGCGGTGATGTGGGTCCTGTCCCTGCTGCTGGGCATCCTCGTGGTGCTCGCGATCACGGCCGCCACCGGCTACTTCGTCGCCCAGGAGTTCTCCTACATGGCGGTGGACCGCTCGCGGCTCGGCGCGCGGGCCGCGGCCGGCGACGCGGGTGCCGAGCGGGCGCTGTCGGTGACGCGGCGCACGTCGTTCATGCTCTCGGGCGCGCAGCTGGGCATCACGGTGACGGGGCTGCTCGTCGGCTACGTCGCGGAGCCGCTCATCGGCGCGTCGCTCGGGACCGCGCTGGGCGGCGTCGGCGTCCCCACGGGCGTCGGCATCGCGGTCGGGACCGTGCTGGCGCTGCTGTTCTCGACGTTCGTCCAGATGCTCTTCGGCGAGCTGTTCCCCAAGAACCTCGCCATCGCGCGGCCCGAGCCGGTCGCGCTGCGCCTGGCGACGTCGACCACGCTCTACCTCACGGTCTTCGGCTGGCTCATCCGGGTCTTCGACCAGGCGTCCAACCTGCTGCTGCGGGCGCTGCGCATCGAGCCCGTGCACGACGTCGAGCACGCGGCCACGGTCCGCGACCTCGAGCACATCGTCGCGGACTCGCGCGAGAGCGGTGACCTGCCCGAGGACCTGTCGCTCCTGCTCGACCGCGTGCTCGACTTCCCCGAGCGCGACGTCGAGCACGCGATGATCCCGCGCGCCCGCGTCGACGTCGTGCGCGGGCAGGACACGGTCGACGAGGTGCGCGCGCTCATGAGCACGGGCCACTCGCGGTACCCGGTGCTGGACGACGACGACCAGGTGGTCGGCGTCGTGCACCTGCAGGACGTCCTGCTGCTGCCGCAGCCGAGCGCCGACGCCGTCGCGGCGCACGTCCGCCCGCCCGTCATGGTCCCGACCGTCATGCGCCTGCCGGACGTGCTGCGCCTGCTCGCGGAGAGCCGCAACCAGCTCGCGTGCGTCGTCGACGAGTACGGCGGCTTCGCGGGCGTCGTGACGCTCGAGGACCTGGCCGAGGAGCTCGTGGGCGAGATCACCGACGAGCACGACCCGGCCGTGCCGACCTACGTCCCGGTCGAGGACGACGGCACCTGGGTCATGGCCGGCGACGTGCACATCGACGAGGTCGAGCGCGCGATCGGCCACGACCTGCCGCGCGGGGACCACGAGACGATCGCGGGCCTCGTCATCGCCGAGCACGGCGCGCTGCCCGACGTCGGCACGAGCGTGCTCGTCGAGCTGCCGCCCGACCCGGGCGACCTCGCCCACGCCGACGAGCCCGAGACCGTGTGGATGCGCGTCGAGGTGCTGTCGATCGACCGGCACGTGCCGGCGACGGTCCGCGTGACGGTGCCCGCCGAGGAGGCGCCCGGCATCGCCGACGCGGACGCCGACGCCGACGGCGAGGGGAGCGCCCGATGAGCAACCCCCTGGTCTTCACGCTGGTCACGGCCGGTCTCATCGCACTCAGCGCGTTCTTCGTCGCGGTCGAGTTCGCGCTCCTCGCGGCCAAGCGGCACCGCCTCGAGGACGCCGCCGCGACGAGCCGGTCCGCGCGCGCCGCGCTGCGCAGCTCGGGCGAGCTCACCGTCCTGCTCGCCGGGTCCCAGCTCGGCATCACGGCGTGCACGCTCGCGCTCGGCGCGCTCACCAAGCCCGCGCTGCACCACTGGCTGACCCCGCTGCTCGAGCAGTGGGGCGTCGCGACCGTCGTCGCCGACGTCGCGGGCTTCGTGCTCGCGCTGGTCATCGTCACGTTCCTGCACCTCGTGGTGGGCGAGATGGCGCCCAAGTCGTGGGCCATCGCGCACCCCGAGACGTCCGCGACCGTGCTGGCCCTGCCGATGCGCGCGTTCATGCTGGTCACGCGGCCGCTGCTCGTGGCGCTCAACGGGATGGCGAACTGGTGCCTGCGCCGGGTCGGCGTCGAGCCGACCGACGAGCTCGCGTCCGGGCAGAACCCGGACGACCTGCGCCACCTCGTCGAGCACTCGGCGAACGTCGGCGCGCTCGACGCGTCGTTCTCGACGCAGATCGCGGGCGCGCTCGAGCTCGAGACGCTCGTCGTGCGCGACCTCGTCCGCACGGGCTCGCGCCCGACGGCGGTCCCGGCCGACGCCGACGTCGAGCAGGTGCGCGAGGCGACGCGGCGCACCGGTCACCTGCGCGTGCTCGTCGGGCCGGCCGACGCCCTGCAGGGCGTGGTCCACGTGCGCGACACGCTCACCGAGCCCGACGACCGCCCCGCGGCCGACCTCATGCGCCCGGTGTTCGTGCTCGAGGCGGACACTCCGGTCCACAGCGCGCTCACGTCGATGCGCGAGTCCCGCAACCACCTCGCGGTCGTCCAGGACGACGGCGCCTTCGCGGGCGTCGTCACGCTCGCGGACGTCCTCGCCCGCCTGTTCCCCGGCGCGCCCGGTCACGACGCCGCCCGCACGTCGGTGGGGACGCCGGGCTGAGCGCTACGGCGCGGACGGTGCCACCGGGTCGGGCTCGTTCCCCGTAATGGCCACGTCCGCGCCGAACCGCTCCGCGAGCTCGCGCTGGATCGCCACGTGCCGCTCGAGGAACGCGCGCTCGTCGAGGCGCTTGCGGCGCAGCCAGCCGGTGACCTCGTCGTTGCACTTGCTGGCGTTGCACGGCCCGCACGCGGGCGCGATGTTGCCGAGGGTGTAGCGGCCCCCGCGCGAGATCGGCAGCACGCAGTCGCGCTGGAGCGCGCGGTCGGCCGCGCCGCAGTACGCGCAGCCGCCCCACGCCGCGACGAGCGCCGCCCACTGCTCGGGGCGCAGGTCGTGCTCGACCGCCGCCATGCGCCGCTGCCGGCGGCGCGCCACGCGTGCTCGGCGGGTGCGTGCGACGGCCATGCGCCCACCGTAGGCGCCGTCGTCCCTAGGCTGGCCGCATGGCCGACACGTGCGTGGCGCGCGTCCCGGTCTTCGCGGCCCTCTCGCCTCGGGACCAGGAGCGCGTGGCGGCGCTCGCGCGGCCCGTGCGCCTCGCCGCGGGCCGCAGCGCCTACGCGTCCGACGACGCGCCTGCCCAGCTCATGGTCGTCCACACGGGCCGGCTGCGGCTCGCGCGGCTCGCGCCCGACGGCGCCGAGCAGCTCCTGCGGGTGCTCGGCCCCGGCGAGTTCACGGGCGAGGTCGCCGTCTTCTCCGGCGAGCGACGGGACGACCGCGCCACAGCGGTCGACGACTGCACCCTGTGCGTCTTCCGCCACGACGACCTCGCGCGGCTCGTGCGCGAGCACCCCGAGCTGGGCCTGCGGCTGCTCGCGGCGGTGAGCCGGCGGCTCGCGGCCACGGAGGACCGGCTGCACGCCGTGACGTCGAGGGACGTCGGGTCGCGCCTGGCCGACTACCTGCTCGGCCTCCCCAGCGCGTGGGCCGACGGCGTCGCGACCGTGCGCCTGCCGCTCGCCAAGAAGGACGTCGCGTCCCTGCTGGACACCTCGCCCGAGAGCCTCAGCCGCGCGCTCGCGTCGCTCGCCGCGCGCGGCCTCGTCGCCGTCGGGGCGGGCCGCGCCGTCGCGATCACCGACCCTGACGGGCTGCAACGGCTGGCCGACGGAGCCTGACCCGCCTCGGCCGCGTCCGCGGCACCCGCGCGACGACGACGCCGCGCACGGCCGCGTCGGGCACGAAGGGGTCGTCCCACACGCGCGAGTCGTCGGAGACCGCCGGGTCGTCGCCCGCGACGAACACGTGGCCGGGCGGGACGTGCCAGGTCGTCCGGCCCGCGCCGCGCGGGGGTGGGCCGCCGTCGAGCGGCCGGCCGCCGACCGCCAGGCGCCCGGCCTCGAGCTCGACGACGTCGCCCGGCACGCCGACGAGCCGCTTCACCAGGCGCGTCCCCGCGTGCTCGAGCACGACGACATCGCCCCGGTGGGCGTGCGTCGCGCGGCGGCCCGAGCGTGCGGCCCGGGCCACCACGAGGAGGTCGCCGTGCCGGAGCGTCGGCGCCATCGACGCGCCGACGACGCGGGCGAGACGGAGCACGGTCGCGTCCTCAGTGCGCGTGCGCGTGTGCGTGCTCGCGCGCGGACCCGTCGTCGTGGTGGCCGTGGTCCTCCCCCTCGGCGTGCTGGACGAACGCGACGTACGCGGCCACCGCGCGCCGGCCGGCGTCGACGTCGGCGGCGTCGTGGTCGCGCGCCGCCCGGGCCGCGCCGAAGAGCGCGTGCACGGGCGCGCGCCGCTCGGGCGGCAGGAGCGCGAGGAGGTCGTCGTCGGACCCGGACTCCAGCGCGGCGTCGGCGGCCGCGACGACCGGGTCGACGTGCGCGCCGGCGGGCTGAATCCCCGTGAAACCGACGCCCTCGCCCTGCCGGTGCAGGCGTACGAGGGTCTCGAGGAAGAGCCGGTCGGCGACGACGGCGGCGTCGGGCCCGAGCACGCGGACGCGCAGGGCGCGGTCGAAGACGTCGCGCAGCTCGGCCTCGCCCCCGGCGGGGATCCAGGCGAGCGCGGGCGTGACGTCGCCCGTCTCGAGGGCGCGGCGTCCGGCGGTGACCGCCGGACCGTCGGCCGTGTCGCAGTGGGCGCGGACCGGGACGGGCCGCAGCGCGGCGGCGACGGTGGTGAGGAGGCGGGTGAGGAGCATCGGAGCGTCCTTCCTGTGCGGGTGCCTCCGACGCTAGGCAGCGCGCGCGGCGACGTCCTTGACGCAGGTCAAGAGCACGACGGCGCGAGGAGGCGGCTCCCGGCGGTGGACCCGAGGTCCTTCGGCCCTGACCCGTCCGGCGAGGTGCGACCTAGCGTGGCGAGCACCTGAAGGGAGCGATCGATGCGTCGGCGAACCGTGCTCGGAGTGCTGCTGCTGGCCCTCGTCACCGTGCTGGGGGTGGTCGCGCAGCCCGCTGTCGCGGCACCCGGCTGGGCGAGCCGCTCGCCCGCGGGGCTGACGATCATGCCCCACGCCCGGCTCGTCGACGGCGGCGCCGCGGTGTCGGTGTCCCTGCGGATCCGGTGCGTGCCGAACGGCACGGACGGCATCCAGTGGGAGGGCTTCGTCAACGTGGAGCAGGGCGACGTGTTCGGCTGGAAGGAGCTCGGGCTCCGGTGCGACGGCCGCTGGCACACGCAGCACGTCGTCGTGCCGGTGAGCGCCGAGCCCGGCACCGAGACCTACGTCGCCGGCCCGGCGACCGTCACGGCCATGCTCGACGACGAGAACACCCTCACCCAGTGGGCCATGGAGGTCCGCACGGTGACCGTGCGCGACGGCTGGGGCTGCCCGCACCGCTGAGCGCCCTCGCGGTTCTGGAACGAATCCGGCGCTCCCACCGCCGGATCCGTGCCAGAACTCGCTCAGGTGGTCGCGCGGTGCACGAGGTCCACGAGCTCCGCGACGTCGGCGTCGCCGTCGAGCGCTGCGGTGAGGCCCTCCGCCTCGGCGCGCAGGTCCGCGTCGCTCACGCGCTCCGACCACGGGCCGCCGACGAGCCGGTCGGTGAGCAGCGCGACGACGAAGTCCTGGCGCAGGCGGGGCGACGCCTCGCGCGGCGACGACGCGGTGTCCGACGCCGCCAGGGTTCCCGTGCGCTCGACCGCCCGGCCGGACTCGTCGAGGTAGCGGACCGTCGCGGTGACGAACGGCTCGCGGGCCTTGGCGTCGCGCAGGGCGACCTCGTAGAGCGCGGTCGTCGTGTGACCCGCGAAGACCTCGCCGGCGTCGACGGCGTCGTTGCGGAAGTCCTCGTCGGCGATCGCCCGGTTCTCGTAGCCGATCAGCCGGTACCCCGAGACCTGGGCGGGGTCGAACTCGACCTGGGCGCGGGCGTCCGTCGCGGCGACGACGAGCGAGCCGGTCAGGCCCGACGCGAACACGCGCTCGGCCTCCGCCGCCGTGTCGATGTAGACGTGCCAGCCGTCGCCCTGGTCGGCGAGCTGCTCGAGCAGGTAGTCGTTGTAGGTGGTGATGCCGACGCCGACCGACACGAGGTTGATCCCGGACTTCGCCTCGGTGCTGATCCGTTGGAGGATCCCCTCGGGGTCGGTCTCGCCGACGTTCGCGACGCCGTCGCTGATGAGGACGACGCGCGTCATCCGACCCTCGGTGCGCATCTGGAGCGCGAGGTCGTAGCCGAGCGCGAGCCCGGCGGCGGCGTTGGTGGAGTCCTGCGGGTAGAGCGCCTCGATCGCGTCGAGGACGGTGCCGCGCTCGGACACCGACGTCGGCTCGAGCGCCACGGACGCCTCGGTGGAGTAGCAGACCATCGCGACCCGGTCCGAGGCGCGTAGCGAGCCGACGAGCGTCCGCAGCGCGGTCTTGGTCGTCTCGATCTTGCCGTCGTCGCCCATCGAGCCGGAGCAGTCGACGACGAGCGCGATGTCGGCGTCCGGCCGCGACTCGGTCGAGGTCGGCGCGCTCGCGATGCCCACGCGCACCAGGCGGTGCTCGGGCTCGAACGGGAGGGCGGCGGCGTCGATCGTCACGCCGAGCCCGTCCTCGGGGGCGGGGTAGTCCTGTGCGAAGTAGTTGACGAACTCCTCGGTGCGGACCTCGCTCGGGTCGACGCCGTACCCCTGCGTCATGGCGTCGCGGAAGCGCGTGTAGGAGCCGGTGTCGATGTCGAGCGCGAAGGTCGACAGCGGGTCCCCGGCGGGGTCCGTCATCCCGGACCGGGCGGCGCCCGACGACGGCTCGGGCTCGGGGTAGGTCTCCTCGGCCGTGCTCGGCCCGGGCGCGACGTAGCCGCCGTCCTCCGTGGCGCCGTCGGCCGTGCCGCTGCCGCTGGCCGCGCACCCGGCGAGCGTGATCGCGGCGACGAGCGCCGCGGCCGTGAGACCGGTCGTCCTGACCTGCTGAGTCCTCATCGCAACCCCATCCGTGTCGTCGCTGACGTTGCGGGGACGCTAGGACGGCGAGGTGCCCGCGCGGGGCCGGAAAGCCGGTTCGTGATCAAGACGATGAGCTGTTGTGACCGATGTGGCCGCCCTGTTGTCACTCCGTGGCCTGCCCGTGACCTGCGGTTCCACCGATCGGGTGAGGCATGCTGGGGCCTCGAGGAGGTGCCGCGTGGGGCGTGCGACGGAGGAGATCAACCGGGCGATGCTGCGCGTGCGCGACGCGATCGACGGCGGCTACCGCGACGAGCTGGACCTGGCGACGCTCGCCGCCGTCGCGCACGTGACGCCCGACCACCTCGTGCGCTCGTTCCGCCGCGTGTTCGGCGAGACGCCGCACCGCTACCTCCAGCGCCGGCGCGTGGAGCGCGCGATGTTCCTGCTGCGGTCGACGTCGTGGCCGGTCACCCGCATCTGCCTGGAGGTGGGGTTCACGAGCCTCGGCACGTTCGGCCGGACGTTCACCGCCGTCGTCGGCGAGTCCCCGACGGTGTACCGGGGCCGGGGTGACCTGCCCGCGGTGCCGGGCTGCGTGACGCTCGCGTGGATGCGACCGGCGGTGTTCCGCGACCCGGAGCAGACCATGCCGGTTTCGGAGAGGCGCACGGATCCGGCGCCCGCCTAGCGTCGAGCCATGACCCTCACCGCGAACAACCTCTCGTCCATCTACGTGCTCGACCAGGACCAGGCGCTCGACTTCTACGTCGGCGTGCTCGGCCTCGAGGTCTCGGCCGACATGATGTTCGGTTCCATGCGCTGGCTGACCGTGCGCGTCCCGGGCGACCGCAAGGAGATCCTCCTGGAGAAGCCCGGCCCGCCGGCCCACGACCCTGCCACCGCGGACGAGGTCCGCGCTCTGGTCACCAAGGGCGCCGGGGGTGGTTGGCTCGCCTTCACGACCGACGACGTCGACGGCGTCCACGAGCGTCTCGTGTCCGCCGGGGTGCAGATCACGCAGCCGCCGACGGACATGGGCTACGGCCGCGACATGGGCCTGCGCGACCCGTTCGGCAACAACATCAGGATCGGCACGCTGCGCGGCTGACGAGGTGCGCGCTGCGGCGTCGGACTGCGGTGGTGCTGGGGGCGGGTGACGGGAATCGAACCCGCGCTATCAGCTTGGGAAGCTGAGAGCGTCGGATCGTCAGCCCTGCTACGAGGACGAACCTGCAGGCCAGGGGCTTCGAATGCTTCCGGAAGCGGAATAGAGGTGCACGCTGCTGATCGTGCTAGTGGCACGTTGTGGCACGCCACTAGCGCTGACCCCGCGCGTTTCACGGGTTAAGACCACCCGGAGAGGCACTCATCGCCGAGGCGTCGTTTCGACCGCCGCGCCAACGTGATGCCGGGACGATCCGTGCCGCAATCTTGCGATTGCCCGCCAAGCTCGCATCCCGGCGAGCCGTGCTGCTTGACGCTCCAGGAGGTCACCACAGCGCCGCGCGACTGGGCGCATCGGCGCAGCACAGGCGCCGAGAGCTCGGCCGCTGCACCGTGGATGGGAGGGCTGGCCCTATTCGGGTCAGCCCTCCCTCTGTTAGTTCTTGATGAATTTATTCGCGAAGATGTAGAGGACGGGCTCCCCGATGCCGATCAGGGAGAGGCCTATGGCCGCTCCGCCGATGGTCCAGAAGTAGCCGCCCGCGAGAAGAATCACGACCGCGAGAATGAGCGGCACGACGCGCGCGGCCGCTGCGACCCGCACTTCGTTGGAGGCGCCCTTCCACTCGACTTCGAACGGCTGTCGGGTCTGCGGGTCCTGGTCCGGTCCGCCGTACTCCTCGTGGATTCCAGGAGCGACGCTGGCGTTCGTTGCGACGTGCATGTGAGTGGTCCTTTCAGGTGATTGGGGTCATGGCAGTGCCTCTCAAATAGGGAAAGCCGGACAAGGGCGAAGCCACGTGCGCCGGCGCTAAGTTGGCCCGAGGGCCGGCGGTGCGCGCGCGCTCCGGGCTGTGTCACGTCGTGGGCGCGACGCCCGCATCGAGGTGGTCATGGAGCCGAGAGTAGTCCAGGTGACATGCCCCTGTCAGCATCGGTGACACACCGTGTCGGTGTTGGTATAGTCTCGGTAGCACCGGGTGTCCGGGTGAGCGTTCAAGCTGGCTGGTCGAGGTGACTCGGCGGCACCGGACGCCACGTGCCGATGAGCTTCGGGTACCCAACTGAGCACGGAAGGAGAGACATGGCTGAGCGCTCGCCACTAGCGCTTGCTTCGCGTCACGGCGGCGACGGCGCGGCCGAGGCGCCGCGGCGTCTGGTCGTTGAGCTGAACCGCAGGGCAGCCACTGACCTGGCATGGCTGGTGGAGTCTGAAGAAGTCAATAAGACGACGGTGGTCAACAGGGCGCTGCAGGTCTACCGACTCCTCGTTGAGGCCCAAAGGAACGGCGGATCGGTCACGCTCCTTGACCCAGCGCACGGCGAAGCGACCCTGCGGATCATCACTTAGTCGCGTGCGTCATCACTTAGTCGCGTGCGGCAACTCGGGCGCGGCTTGTCGGCGCCTCGGCGCCTCGGTCAGGCGGTTCGTGTCTCGCCTCAGTGCGTCGTCGGCAGTGTGTTGGCAGTGCGACGCCGCCCTCGAGCTGGCGTGCCCCGCTCGCTCCATCAGTTCCGGAAGAGCCCACTCCCGCGCGGCAGCGGACTGTGCGTCAAGACGCACAGTCCGCTCTCGGCCGCCCGCTCGTGCGAGCGGTAGTGGCGCGCCGATCCACTGCTCCTGCGGCTGCATGTACAAAGCCCGCGCGCTGTAGGCCAGGACCTCGCGGGGAGGCGATGCATTCGCCGCCGGTAGTCGCCAACCCCCCTTGCTCGCCGCGGCGGAGGTCGTGCCACAGCCCGCGAGCCATCCGGGACGTCTTGTGGGCGAGCGCCCGATCGGCCTCCGTCTTGGTCCGAAACGTCCCGAGCGACCGCCCGTCGTCCGGCTTCGTGCAGCGGCCCGCCAGGGACCCGAGGAGGGCCGGCGGATTGCGCCGCTGACGCGGCGATGGGGGTGTGTCGAGCGGGTCTTCGCGGGCGTCCTGAAGAGGTAGGACGTAGACGCCACAAGCGCCTGACCTCCTACGACGGAGCGGGTGACGGGAATCGAACCCGCGCTATCAGCTTGGGAAGCTGAAGTTCTGCCACTGAACTACACCCGCGAGCGCCCGGCTGCCGGGCGCGCGGACCGATCATACCCGGCGCCGCGGGCCGCACCCGCCGGGTCCGCGCTGCCCGCTGTGAACAGATTTTGTCCACAGGGTTGGGCACAGATTCCCGCGTGAGCGCGCCTAGCTGTGGACAGCGCTGTGCACGGAGGGCGTGCCGAAACTCGGCCGCCGGAGTCCCTTGTGAGCGCTCGCAGGACGGGTCTACAACTGCTCCAACGGCAGTGCGGGACCGGCGCCGGACCAGGGAGACCTGGACCGGACGGGTGTCGCACCGCCGGCCGACCGGAGAACGACGGACCGTCCCGCCTGGGTGACCTGGCGGGCTGTGGATGGCGACGCAGGCGTCCGACGGGCCCGGGAGGCAGGTCGTCACCGACCGACGTGCGGCTCGCCGCACGGACGGTCGGCCGCATCGCCGCAGCGGAGGTCGTGCCCCCCGGTCCGCCGGGGTCGCGGCTGACGGTCACGCAGGGCCCCTCGGACGCTTACTCCGGGGGGCCTTCGCGTTGTCCGGGCGAGACGGCCCTGCCCGCGCCGCCCCGCGGTGCGCCGTCGTCAGGCGACGAGGTCCTGGTACTCCGGGTGCCGGCGGATGTACGCGGCGACGAAGGGGCACTGCGGGTCCACGCTCGCGCCGCGCGACCGGACGTCGTCGAGCGCCCAGCGCACGAGCGTCGAGCCGATGCCGTGGCCCTCGGCGTCCGGGTCGACCTCGGTGTGCGTGAACGTCACGCGGTCGCCGTGCTCGCGCACGTAGGACGCGCCGACCTCCTCGCCGCGCAGCGTCGCGACGTACCGTGAACCGTCACGTCGTACCTGCACCGGCACCTCCACCTCGCCGTCGCTCGGAAGGTCGGGGGCGGCGCCGGTGTTCTCCATGGCGTCACCGTACGACGAGCCCCGGCGCCCGGCGCGGCGGCGGCGGCCGGCCCGCGAGCACCCGAAGGAGCGCACGTGACGAACCTCGAGCAGGCGCCCAGCGAGCTCGTCTGCACGTCGGCCACGACGGGCGTCGAGGTGCTCACCCCGCGCGACGTCCCGCTCGGCGGCGTCCGCTCCATGACCGTGCGCCGCACCCTCCCCCAGCGCGCGCGCTCCTTCGTCGGGGCCTTCTGCTTCGCCGACCACTACGGGCCTGACGACGTCGCCCTCACCGGCGGCATGGACGTCCCGCCCCACCCGCACACCGGGCTCCAGACCGTGAGCTGGCTGTTCAGCGGCGAGATCGAGCACCGCGACAGCCTCGGCACGCACGCGATGGTCCGCCCGGGCGAGATGAACCTCATGACCGCCGGCCGCGGCATCGCGCACTCGGAGACCTCGACGGCCGCGACGACCGTGCTCCACGGCGTCCAGCTGTGGACCCTGCTCCCCGCGCACGCCCGCGCCACCGCCCCGGCCTTCGACCACTACGTGCCGCCCGTCGTCGCGCCCGACGGCGCCCCGGGCGCCGAGCTGCGCGTCTTCCTCGGCACCCTCGCGGGCACGACGTCGCCCGTGCGCACCTTCTCGCCGCTCGTCGGGGCGGAGGTGCGCGTCCCGGCCGGCGGCGAGCTCGAGCTCGACCTCGACCCGGCCTTCGAGCACGGGCTGCTCGTGGACACGGGCACGCTCGAGGTGGCCGGGCGCGTCGTCGTGCCCGCCGAGCTCGCGTACCTGCCCTCGGCGGGTGAGGACGGACCGTCGCGCGTGCGTCTGCGCGCGCAGCCCGGCGAGGACCTGCGCCTCCTGCTGCTCGGCGGCGAGCCGCTCGGCGAGCGCGTCGTCATGTGGTGGAACTTCATCGGCACGGACCACGACGAGGTCGCCGCGGCGCGTGCGCAGTGGCAGGCCGAGATCGCAGGCGCCCCGGACGAGCGGTTCGGCGTCGTGCCGGGGTACCCGGGCGCCGCGCTGCCCGCGCCCGTGCTGCCGGGGACGCGCCTGCTGCCGCGAGGGTGACGGCGGCCGACGGCGCCTGAACGGCCGGGCCCGGCGCCGACCCCCACCCGCTAGCGTGTGGCCGTGCTGCTCAGCGACCGCGACATCCGCACCGAGCTCGACTCCGGCCGGATCCTGCTCGACCCGTACGAGCCCTCGATGCTCCAGCCGTCGAGCATCGACGTGCGGCTCGACAAGTTCTTCCGCCTGTTCGACAACCACAAGTACCCGTTCATCGACCCGGCGCAGGACCAGCCCGACCTCACGCGCCTGGTCGAGGTCGAGCGCGACGAGCCGTTCATCCTGCACCCCGGCGAGTTCGTGCTCGGGTCCACCTACGAGGCCGTCACGCTGCCCGACGACGTCGCCGCGCGCCTCGAGGGCAAGTCCTCGCTCGGCCGCCTCGGCCTGCTCACGCACTCGACGGCCGGTTTCATCGACCCCGGCTTCACGGGGCACGTGACGCTCGAGCTGTCCAACGTCGCGACGCTGCCGATCAAGCTCTGGCCCGGCATGAAGATCGGCCAGATGTGCTTCTTCCGGCTGTCGTCGGCCGCGGAGCAGCCCTACGGCTCGAGCGCGTACGGCTCGCGCTACCAGGGCCAGCGCGGCCCGACGGCCTCGCGCTCCTTCCAGAACTTCCATCGCACGCAGGTCTGAGCCCGTCCGGGCCGGGCAACACGCAGGACCCACGCCCGCAACAGACGCGACCTAGAGTGCCCCGCATGCCGTTCCCCGCCCTGGACCCGACCGCCGCCGACGTCGTCGCCCATCACCTGCTGGTGCTGCCGGGCGACGTCGGGCCGGACGAGGTCGAGGCGCTGGTCGTGAGCCGGTTCCCGCGCGCGGCCTGGGAGCGCGAGCCGAGCGCGGCGCCGCCCCGGCCCACGGGCGGGGCGCGCGGCCTGCGGGTCACGACGGCGCCGCCCGGGGCGCTGCGGCTCTCGCGCCACTCGGTGCTCGAGGGGCCGTACACGGTGGACAAGGTCGCGGCCGCGGCGCTCGGGCTGCCCGCCGCGGCCGGGGTCGCGTACGTCGTCGTAGCGCCAGTCGAGCGCGGCGACCGGCCGTTCCCGTACGGCGGCGACCGGGACGGGATGCGACGCGCGTTCCCCGAGGGCCTCCCGGTGCGCGACGAGGAGCGCACGGTCGCGTGGCTGCTGGCCGCCGCCCGGCGCCTGGGCGGGGCGGTGCGGACGAGCGCGCGGGGCGGGAGCCCGTCCGCCCTGCTGGTGCCCGACCCGGCGGCCGCCGTCGACCTCACGGTCTGGACCGACATCTGGCTCGAGCCCGAGGCCGCGCTCACGGTGATGCGCCAGGCGCTGCCGCGCGCCTACCTCAACCTCCCGACGCCGCAGTGGGCGGGACCGCGCCGGCACGCCGAGCCCGTGCCCGGCACCGACCGGCTCACGCCCGAGATGCGGCGCGGCCTGCACGCCGCGGCCGACGACCACGACATCAGCGCGCTCACCGACCCGCCGCCCATGACCGGCTACGGCGCGCTCGCCGACCTCGACCTCGACGGCATGATCGCGCTCGAGGTGGCGGGCGAGACGCGCGTGCCGCCCGTGATCGCGCAGGTCCCGTGGGCCGCCCAGGGCGCCGTCGCGTACCGCGTCCGCTGGGAGCCGACCGACCTCGCCGACCGCGAGCAGGAGCGCCCGTCGCTCCAGCACAAGGTCGCGCGCGGGCGGGCGACGCCGCTGGTCATCGCCCTGACCCGCGCGGTCCACAAGGCGGTCGGCGGGGAGATCACCGACCAGATGGACTTCATCGTCGACCCGGCGGACCTCTAGCCGCGCCGTCCCCCGGCGGCCTCACCTGCCGCCGTCGAGCACCACGAGCTGCTGCGTCGCGCGGGTCATCGCCACGTAGCGGTCGACCGCGCGCTCGATCGCACCCTCGCCCGCGGCGCCGTCATCCCAGGTCGCCGGGTCCGCGAGCACGACCAGGTCGAACTCGAGGCCCTTCGTCGTCTCGGGCGCGAGCGACCGCACGCGCTCGGTCGCGACGAACGTCGGGTCGCCGACGACGCACGCCGTGCCGCCGTGCTCGGCGAGCCACCGCCCGAGGACCGCGTCGAGCTCGGACGCGGGCGCGTGGAGCACGGGTGCGCCGCCGCGCCGCACCGACGTCGGCACGTTCGCGTCGGGCAGCGCCGCGCGGATGACCGGCTCGGCGGCGGCCATGACCTCCTCGGGCGTGCGGTAGTTGATGCTCAGCGAGGCGAGGCGCACGTCGCGCAGACCGACCCGCTCGAGGCGCTCCGCCCACGACTCGGTGAACCCGTGGCGCGCCTGCGCCCGGTCGCCGACCACGGTGAGGCTCCGCGACGGGCACCGCGCGAGCAGCATCTGCCACTCCGCGTCCGTGAGCTCCTGCGCCTCGTCGACGACGACGTGCGCGAAGGGTCCTGCGAGCACGTCCGGGTCCGCCGTGGGCAGGGCTCCAGGGTCGACGAGGGCGCGACGCAGGTCCTCGCCGCGCAGCATGGACATGACCAGCAGCTCGGAGTCGTCGGCCGCGACCAGGTCGGCGACGACGTCGGCCATGCGCGCGCGCTCGACGGCGGCCGTCGCCTCGGCGCGGCGGCGACGTCGCGATGCCTCCGGGTCGCCCAGCCGGCGCCGGGCGGCGTCGAGCAGCGGGAGGTCCGCCCGCGTCCACGCGTGCGGGTCGGAGCGCTGGAGCGCGCGCACCTCGTCCCGCGTGAGCCACGGCGCGCACAGCCGGAGGTAGGCGGGCACGGTCCACAGGTCGCCGACGACGTCGGTCGCCTCGAGCAGCGGCCAGGCGCGGGCCACGGCGCGCGCGAGGTCGCGGCGCAGCGCCCGGCGCAGCTGCTCGGCCGGGACCTCCTCGTCGTCGGAGGCGTCGACGAGCAGGTCGAGCAGCGCCTCGAGGATGACGTCCTGCGCCTCGTTGTGAGGCGTGCCCGGGTCCGGCGCGGCGAAGGCCTCGGCCCACGCGGCGCTCGTGACCTCGACGTCTCCCCACGGCGTTGTCAGCGCGAGCGGCGCCGTCGGCGGGTTCTCGTGGAAGCGGACGGCCGGCTCGAGCGCACCGACCATCGCGAGGTCGGACTTCAGGCGGGCGACCTCGGGATCGGCCTCGGGCGGCGCCGCCGCGCCCTCGGGCACGAGGTCGGCCAGGGTGCACGTGCGCACGCCCTCCTCGCCCAGGCCGGGCAGCACGTCGGCGACGTACGCCAGGTAGGGCCGGCTCGGCCCGACGACGAGCACGCCGCCGCGCCGGTGCCCGACCCGCGGGTCCGCGTGCAGGAGGTATGCCGCGCGGTGCAGCGCGACGACAGTCTTGCCGGTGCCCGGGCCGCCGTCGACCACGAGCGTCCCGTGCGAGCCGGCCCGGATGATCGCGTCCTGGTCGGCCTGGATGGTGCCGAGCACGTCGCGCATGCGGCCCGACCGGTGCGCGGCGAGGCTCGCGACGAACGCCGACTGGTCGTCGAGGGCGACGCGCCCGTCCAGGCCCTCCGGCGTGAACACCTCGTCCCAGTAGTCGCTCACGCGGCCTGCGGTCCAGCGGTACCGCCGTCGGCTGCGCAGGCCCCTGGGGTCCGCGTGGGTCGCGCCGAAGAACGGCTCGGCCGCGGGCGTGCGCCAGTCGACGAGGAGCCGCGCCCCGTCCGCGTCGGTCAGGCCGACGCGGCCCACGTACACGGGCTCGCCGTCGGCAGGGACCATGCGGCCCAGGCAGAGGTCGAGGCCGAAGCGGCGCAGCATCCGCAGTCGCGCGCTCAGGCGGTGCACCCCCTGGTCGCGCTCGAGCGCCGCGGTGCCCGAGCGGCCCGGCTCGCGGCGGCGCGCGTCGAGGCGGTCGGCGAGCTCGGCGACCTGCTGGTCCAGGCTCGCGGCGATCGCGGCGAAGTGCCGCTCGTCCAGCTCGACGAGCGCGGGGTCGCGCTTGGCTGCGAGGTGGTCCGGGAGGTCGAAGGCGCTGGTGGCGAGGGGGTTCACGGCGTCCGCCCGTCTGCGTGAGGTGGCTGAGGGCGGCGATTCTTCGCCGTGAGGGGGGCCTTGCCGCAAGCCCCCGGGTGCTCTATACGTTGAGAGTGGCGAGAGGTCGCCGACCCGCCGCCGGCGCCCCGCTCAGGGCTGGGGCGGCCGGACCGCGTCGAGCAGCAGGCGCGCGACGTCGAGCACCTCGGGCTTGGCGGCCGCAGCGCCGCCCTCGCCCGGCGCGGCCTCCGACGCCGCGGCGACGCCGTCGGTGAGCATGATCGTGCAGAAGGGGCACGCGGTGGCGATCGCGGACGCGCCCGTCGCGAGCGCCTCGGCCGCGCGGTCGGTGCCGATGCGGGTCCCGGTCGTCTCCTCCATCCACACGCGCGCGCCGCCGCCGCCGCAGCAGAAGGACCGCTCGCGCGTGCGCGGCATCTCGGCCAGCCGCACCCCGGGCAGCGCGCCGAGCAGCTCGCGCGGCGGCGTGTAGATGTCGTTGTGCCGGCCGAGGAAGCAGGGGTCGTGGTAGGTCACGACGTCTTCGGTGCTCCCCGCCGCAGCCGCCGCACCTGCCGCATCCTCCGTACCGGCGTCGCCGTCGGCGGGTCGCGCGACCGGCGTCAGGCGACCCTCGCCCACGAGCCGGTCGAGCAGCTCGGTGTGATGGACGACGTCGTACCGGCCGCCGACCTGCGGGTACTCGCGCGCGATCGTGTTGAAGCAGTGCGCGCACGTCACGACGATGCGCTGCGCCTTCGCCTCGGTGAGCGCCGCGACGTTCGCCTGCGCGAGCATCTGGAAGAGGAACTCGTTGCCCGCGCGGCGCGCCGGGTCACCCGTGCAGGACTCGCCGTCGCCCAGCACGGCGAAGCTCACGCCCGCGAGGTCGAGCAGCTCGGCGACCGCGCGCGTGGTCTTCTTCGCCCGGTCCTCGTACGCGCCGGCGCAGCCGACCCAGAACAGGTAGTCGACCTCGGACGCGTCCTCGACGTCGCGCCCGACGACCGGCACCGCGAACGGCAGGCCCTTCGCCCAGTCGAGCCGCTGGCGCGCGGGCAGGCCCCACGGGTTCGACTGCCGCTCGAGCTTGGTGAACATCGGGCCGAGCTCGTCGGGGAACGCCGACTCCATGAGCACCTGGTTGCGCCGCAGGTCGACGACGTGGTCGACGTGCTCGATGTCGACCGGGCACTGCTGCACGCACGCGCCGCACATCGTGCAGTCCCACAGCGCCTGCGGGTCGACGACGTCGCCCACGAGGGAGAGGACGTCGAGGTCGGCGTGGGCGTCGGGGGCGGGCGTCGGCGCGGCGCCCAGTGCCCACGGCACGGGCACGTGGCCTGTGGTCGCGGTGTGCCCGGCGGGCTCGGTCGACGCGTTGGCGGCGACCTGGAGCCACGGCGCCGTCGCGTAGGCGTGGTCGCGCAGCGCCGTGACGACGAGCTTGGGCGAGAGCGGTTTGCCCGTGTTCCACGCGGGGCACTGCTCCTGGCAGCGCCCGCACTCGGTGCACGTCGAGAAGTCGAGCAGGCCCTTCCACGTGAAGTCCTCGATGCGCCCGACGCCGAGCCGCGCGTCCTCGGGCAGCTCGTCGACCTTGTCGAAGTCGACCGCCTCGCCGCCGACGCGCACCGGCGGCAGCGGGCCGAGCGCGGGCCGACCGTCGACCTCGCGCCGCGCCCACACGTTGACCACCGCGAGGAACCGGTGCCACGAGACACCCATCGCCGGCCGACGCCCGACGACGACCATCCACAGCATCGAGGTGAGGATCTTCAGCAGCGCGACGACGACGATGGCGGTGCCGAGCGTGGCGGGGTCCAGCCCGGTGAACCACTGCCCGAACCACGCGGTCAGCGGGAAGTGGATGGTGGGCGGGACGATCGTGACCAACGCGAGCTCGGCCTCGGACGGCAGCGGCTCGTACGCGAACCAGCCGAACGTCGCCTGCTGCACCGCCAGCGCGTACTCGAGCCCGCGCAGCAGCAGCACGCACACGACGACGGCGCCGATGATCGCCTCGACGAAGTACGCCTGGCCGACGTTCGAGCCGAAGAACCGCGACGCGCGGCGCCCGGGCGGCGCCTCGTCGCCCACGGGCGTCGCGACCGCCGCGGACGGCCGGCCCGCGGCGGACCGCCCGCGTCGCGGGTGCTCGCGCTGCCGCACGACGACGAGCACCACGATGCCGAGCAGGCCGAGCCAGGCGAACACCTCGACGAGCCACTCGAACGGCAGGAGGTGCCCGACGACCGGCAGCACGAACGTCGGGTCGACGATCTGGCCGTACGCCGAGACCAGCGTGAGGAAGAGCACCGGGAAGCTGACCATGACGGCCCAGTGCGCGACGCGGACGAACGGGCGGTGCTGGAACCGCCCGTGGCCGAGCACCTCGCGCACCACGAGCCAGGTCCGGCGGCCCGGGTGGTCGGTGCGCCCGGCGGCGGGCCCGCCGCGGCGGACCGTCCGGACGATCGCGCGCAGGCCGAGCGTGAAGACCCACACCCCGACGACCGTCGCGACGAGGGCGAGCAGCAGCGCGACGATCTGGAGCGGGCTCACGGCGCCACGCTAGCCGCTCGGCCGACGCCCGCCCGGGACCGCCGCCGGGTCCCCGCGGGGCGTCCGTCAGGTGCGCAGCAGCAGCCCGCGCACGTAGGCGGCCTGACCCGCGTGCTGGAGGTCGTCCTCGATGACGCTCACCAGCCGGACGGCGAGCGTCACGGGCGGGTCCCACGACGCGTCGACGACGCGCGCGAGGTCGTCGGCCCCGACCCCGGCGACCAGCGCCACCGTCCGCGCGTGGACGGCGTCGTGGTAGCCGAGCAGGAGGTCGGCGGGCGCGCGCACCGCGAGGACGTCCTCGGGGCGCGCGCCGTAGCCCGTCGCGTCGCGCGGCAGGGGCAGGTCGAGGCGCTCGGCCCAGCCCTCGTCGGACCACACCTGGGTGCCGCCGAAGGCGTCCGCGACGTGGTCGTCCTGCACGCGCGTGAGGTGCCACACGAGCCAGGCGACGGTGTTGGCGCCGGGCGCGGGCGGCCGGGCGAGGTCGTCGGTCGAGAGGTCCGCCACCGCGGCGTGCACCGCGTCCCGGACGCGCCCGAACGCGTCCGTGAGCACCTCGGCCGTGGTCACCGTCGTCGTCGTCATGCCGTCGTCCCTCCGTCGTCGGTCACCCGTCGACGCTAGGCCGGGTCCTGGCGCCCCGCGCGCCGGCCGAGGTCCTCGGTCCGCCGTTCGTTTGCCAAGCGTTTGCCCAGCGCGGGGGGACGCCTGAGGCGGCCGGTAGACTGGGCCGCGTCCCGGGGTGCACCGCGCCCCGGGGGCAGGCGGGGCTCCCCGTCACCATCGACCGACACGACCGGCCCCGGCGGGCCTGCCCTCGCGCACCCGCTGCGGGCCTCCTGAACGACCGACCGACCACCCGCCCTGACAGGACGGAGCCGGACGTGCTGCTGCTGCTCGCGGTCCACCTGCTCGTGGCCCTCGGCGCGCCCGCACTGGCCCGGGTGCTCGGCCGACGGGTCTTCCTCGTGCTCGCCCTCGCGCCCGCGTCGGCCGCCGTGTGGGCGCTGAGCCACACGCGGGCCGTCATGGCCGGCGACGGCCCGGTCGAGGTGGTCGAGTGGGTGCCCCAGCTCGGCATGGAGCTGGCGTTCCGGCTCGACACGCTCTCGTGGCTCATGGTGCTGCTGGTCGGCGGGGTCGGCGCGCTCGTGCTCGTCTACTGCTCGGCCTACTTCTCCTCGTCGGCCTCGGGGCTGGGCCGCTTCGGCGCGGTGCTCGTCGCCTTCGCCGGCTCGATGCTCGGCGTCGTCACCACCGACGACATGTTGCTCCTCTACGTGTTCTGGGAGCTCACGACCGTCTTCTCGTACCTGCTCATCGGCCACTACGCGGACCGCAAGGCGTCGCGCCGCGCCGCGATGCAGGCGATCATCGTCACGACCGCGGGCGGCCTCGCGATGCTGGTGGGGATGGTCCTCGTCGGCGAGACCGCAGGGACGTACCGGATCTCCGAGGTCCTCGCCTCCCCGCCCGCCGGCACCGCGGTGACGGTCGCCGTCGTGCTGCTGCTGCTCGGCGCCGTGAGCAAGTCCGCGCTGGTCCCCCTGCACTTCTGGCTGCCGTCGGCGATGGCGGCGCCGACGCCGGTCTCCGCCTACCTCCACGCCGCCGCGATGGTGAAGGCCGGCGTGTACCTCGTCGCGCGCTTCGCCCCCGGCTTCGCCGAGCTCACCGCGTGGCAGGTCGTCGTCCTCGGCCTCGGCAGCTGGACGCTCGTGCACGGCGGCTACCGCGCGCTGCGGCAGTACGACCTCAAGCTCGTGCTCGCCTTCGGCACGGTGAGCCAGCTCGGCCTGCTGATCATGCTCGTCGGGTCGGGGTCCCGGGCCGCTGCTCTCGCCGGCATCGCGATGCTCGGCGCCCACGCGATGTTCAAGGCCTCGCTGTTCCTCACGGTCGGCGTCGTCGACGCCGCGACGGGGACGCGCGACCTGCGCCGCCTCTCGGGCGTCGGCCGCGAGCTGCCGATCACCGCCGCGACCGGCGCGCTCGCGACGGCGTCGATGATCGGCCTCCCGCCGTTCGCCGGCTACGTCGCCAAGGAGGCGGCGCTCGAGGCGCTGCTGCACGACGTCGGCACGGTGCCGGGCGCCCTCGTCGTCGCGGCCATGGTGCTCGGCTCGGCGCTCACGGTCGCCTACGGCCTGCGGTTCTGGTGGGGCGCGTTCGCGCGCAAGCGGCCCGACCGGCCGTCGACGCCGGTGCGCGAGGCGCCCGCCGTCGTGCCCGCGGGCGGCGAGCCGGCGCCGGCCGGCGCGCTCGCCGTCGAGGATCCCGTCACGGTGAGCCGGCCCTCGCTCGTCCTCGTCGTCCCCGCGGCCGTGCTCGCGATGCTCGGTCTCGCGGCGGCGCTCGTCCCGTCCTTCGGCGAGGAGCTGCTCAGCCCGTACGCGGACACGCTCCCCGGCGACCCGGGCCACCTCGTCCTGTGGGCCGGCCCCACGCCCGCGCTCGGGCTGACGGTGGTCATCCTCGCGCTCGGCGGCGCCCTCTTCCTCCGGCGCGCGGCGGTCGAGCGTGCCCAGGCGCGCGTGTCGGTCCCGCTCGAGGCGGACACCGTCTACCGGCGCACCATGCGGCGCCTGGACGACCTCGCCGCCGACGTCACCGCCGTCACGCAGCGAGGCTCGCTGCCCCTGTACCTCGGTACGATCCTCGTCGTCTTCGTCGTGCTCGGCACCGGCGCGCTGCTCACGGGCCCGGTGCTCGACGACCCGGCCGTGCGTGCGTGGGACACGCCCGTCCAGCTCGTCGCGGGCGCCCTCACCGCGGTCTCGGCCGTCCTCGCCGCTCGCGCCCGGCGCCGGCTCAAGGCGGTCGTCCTCGCGGGCGTCAGCGGGTACGGCGTCGGCGCGCTCTTCGTGCTCCACGGCGCGCCGGACCTCGCGCTCACCCAGGTGCTCGTTGAGACCATCACGCTCGTCGTCTTCGTCCTCGTGCTGCGGCGCCTGCCCGCGTACTTCTCCGTGCGCCCGCTCGCGGCGAGCCGCTGGGTCCGGCTCGCGATCGGCGCGGCCGTCGGACTCACCGTGGGGGCCCTCGCCCTCGTCGTCCCCAACGCGCGCGTGCACGTGCCCGTCTCGGTCGACTACCCCGAGGAGGCCTACGTCTACGGCGGCGGCAAGAACATCGTCAACGTCACGCTCGTCGACATCCGCGCGTGGGACACCATGGGCGAGATCTCGGTGCTGCTCGTGGCGGCGACCGGCGTCGCGTCGCTCATCTTCCTCAGCCGGCGCAGCGGCGACGTGCTGCGCACGCGCGACGTCGAGGGCGACCGCCTCGTCTGGGACCGGGGCGGCGACCCCATGGCCGCGCTGCGCCGACGCGGGTTCGCGCACGCGGAGGCCTCGGCGCGCGTGGACGACGACGCCGACGCCGAGGCCGCGGACGGCGGTACGACGGCCCGGCGCCGGCGCGGCCCCGTGGCTCCCGCGCTCGGGGACAACCGTCAGCGCGAGTGGCTGCGCGGCGGCCGCACCCTCGCGCCGCAGCGCCGCTCGGTGATCCTCGAGATCACCACGCGCATGCTCTTCCACTCGATGATCGTCTTCGCGGTCTTCCTGCTGTTCTCGGGCCACAACGCGCCGGGCGGCGGCTTCGCCGCGGGCCTCGTCGTGGGCATCGCGCTCATCGTGCGCTACCTCGCCGGCGGCCGGTACGAGCTCGGCGAGGCCGCCCCCGTCCACCCCGGCCTGCTGCTCGGCTCGGGCCTCTTCCTCTCGGCGGGCGTCGGGCTCGTCGCGATCCTCGCGGGCGGCTCCGTGCTGCAGAGCGTGATCATCGAGTTCACGCTCCCCGTGCTGGGCGCGGTCAAGCTCGTCACGTCCCTCTTCTTCGACGTCGGCGTCTTCCTCGTCGTCATCGGCCTCGTGCTCGACATCCTGCGCAGCCTCGGCGCCGAGATCGACCGGCAGAGCGAGGAGGCCGGCACGGCCGACGTGAGCGACGAGCTCCCCGTCGCGCCGCAGACCCACGGCCTCGCGGCCGAGACCACGACGCTGGCCACCCAGCACGTCCCGACCGGCGGAGGTGGCGCGTGATCGACACCAGTCCCAGCCTCGCGCTCGTCGCGACGATCGTCGTGCTCGTCACGGTCGGCGTGTACCTGCTCCTCGAGCGCAGCCTGTCGCGCGTGCTGCTCGGCGTCATCGTGCTCGGGAACGCGGTGAACCTGCTCTTCCTCGTCGCGGGCGGCCGCGCGGGCGGCGCCCCGATCATCGGCCTGACGCCCGAGGACCGGATGACCGACCCGCTGCCCGAGGCGATGGTGCTCACCGCGATCGTCATCACGCTCGGCATGACGGCGTTCCTGCTCGCGATGGCGTACCGGTCGTGGCAGCTCAACCGCCACGACGAGGTGCAGGACGACCTCGAGGACCGCCGCACGGCGCGCCGCGCCGCCGCCGACCAGGCCGCGTTCGAGGACGCCGACGCCGAGGTCACGACGACCCTCGACGAGGACGCGGCGCTGGTCCGCGACGAGACGGGGCCGGTCGACCAGGGTGCGCTGCACCAGACGCTCGACGAGGCGGCCGCGGCCCGCGGCTCGCACGGCTCGCCGGGGGGTGGGGCGCGGTGAACACGACCGACCTCACCTGGGTGGTCCCGCTGCCCGTCGTCGTGCCGCTGTTCGCGGCCGGCCTGGCGCTCGCGCTGTGGCGCCACGGGCGCGCGCAGGGCGTCATCAGCGTCGTCGCGCTGAGCGCCGTGCTCGTCTCCTCGGTCGTCCTGCTCGGCGCCGTCGACGACGGACCGCTCGTGCTCGACGTCGGCGGCTGGGCGGCGCCCGTGGGGATCGACCTCGTCGCGGACCGGCTCTCGGCGCTCATGCTCACGGTCTCCTCGGCCGTGACCCTCTGCGTCCTGCTCTACTCGCTCGCGCAGGGCGTCGAGGACGGGGACGCCGAGACCCCGATCGCGATCTTCCACCCCACCTACCTGGTGCTCACCGCGGGCGTCGCGAACGCCTTCCTCTCGGGCGACCTCTTCAACCTCTACGTCGGCTTCGAGATCCTGCTGGCGGCGTCGTACGTGCTGATCACGCTCGGCGGCACGGGCGAGCGCATCCGCGCGGGCACCATCTACGTCGTCGTGTCGCTGGCGTCGTCCGTGATCTTCCTGCTCGCGATCGCGCTCGTGTACGCGGCCACGGGCACGGTCAACCTCGCGCAGCTCGCCGAGCGCCTGCCCGAGGTCGACCCGGCGGTCCAGCTCGCGCTCCAGCTGCTGCTCCTGCTCGCCTTCGGCATCAAGGCCGCCGTGTTCCCGCTGTCGGCGTGGCTGCCCGACTCCTACCCGACGGCGCCCGCGCCCGTGACCGCGGTGTTCGCGGGCCTGCTCACCAAGGTCGGCGTGTACGCGGTGATCCGCACGCAGACCCTGCTCTTCCCCGACGGGCGCGCCGACACCCTGCTGCTGTGGGTCGCGCTCGCGACGATGGTGGTCGGCATCCTCGGCGCCGTCGCGCAGAACGACATCAAGCGACTCGTCTCGTTCACGCTGGTCAGCCACATCGGCTACATGATCTTCGGGATCGCGCTGTCGACCGACCAGGGCCTGGCGTCGGCGATCTTCTACGTCGCGCACCACATCACGGTGCAGACGACGCTCTTCCTCGTCGTGGGCCTCGTCGAGCGGCGCGGCGGCTCGACCTCGCTCGACGACCTCGGCGGGCTCGCGAAGATCGCGCCCCTGCTCGCCGTCCTCTTCTTCGTGCCCGCCATGAACCTCGCGGGCATCCCGCCGTTCTCCGGCTTCCTCGGCAAGGCGGGGCTGCTCCAGGCCGGCGTCGACGTCGGCACCCCGCTCGCGTACGCGCTCGTGGGGGCCGCGGCGCTGACGTCGCTGCTCACGCTCTACGCGATCGTCAAGGCGTGGAACAAGGCGTTCTGGCAGACGGCGCCCGTGACGCCGCCCGCGACGCGCCTGCCCGCCGGCATGGTCGGCCCGGCCGCGGCGCTCGTCGTCGTGGGCGTGGGCCTCACCGTGGTCGCCGGGCCGCTGTTCGCGTACACCGAGCGGGCCGCCGCGACCCTGCGGGACCCGGCGCAGTACGTCCAGGCGGTCCTGCCCGACGGCGCGCGCGGCGAGGGCCAGTCCGCCGACGTCGCCGAGGAGGCCGGGGCCGGTGCCGAGGCCGAGGACGCGACCGAGGGGGACGACCGGTGAGCCTGCACCCGCGCCGGCGCAGCACCGGCGTGCCGTTCGTCGCCGTGGCGTGGCTCACGGCCGTGTGGGTGCTCCTGTGGGGCGACCTCAGCTGGGCCAACGTGCTGTCCGGCGCCCTCGTCGCCGTCGTCGCGCTGCGCCTGCTCCGGATGCCGCGCGTCGAGTTCCACGGGCACGTGCACGTGCCGGCGCTGCTCTACCTCGTGCACCGCTTCGTGGTCGACCTCGTGGTCGCGAGCGCGCAGGTCGCGTGGCTCGCGCTCGACCCGCGGCGCACCCCGCGCAGCGCGGTCATCGCGGTCCAGCTCCGCAGCCACTCGGACCTGTACCTGACCCTCACGGCGCAGCTGTGCTCGCTGGTGCCCGGGTCCGTCGTCGTCGAGGCGCACCGCATCTCGGGGATGCTCTACGTGCACGTGCTCGACGTCGACTCGGTGGGCGGCGTCGACGGCGCGCGGCAGCACGTGCTCGACACCGAGTCCCGGGTGCTGCGCGCCCTCGCGTCCGACGAGGAGCTCGACCAGGTCGACCTGCCGCGCCGGCCGCAGCCCCGGGCCGTCCAGGCCGCCACCACGGGAGGTGAGCGATGACCGTCGTCGTCCTCGTGTGCGGCGCGCTGCTCGGCGCCGCCGCGGTGCTCGCGCTCGTCCGCGCCGAGAAGGGCCCGAGCATGCTCGACCGCGCCATCGCGCTCGACATCCTCACGGGGGCCCTCGTCGGCGCCATCGCCCTCGAGGCCGCGTGGTCGCGACGCATCGACACGGTGCCGATCCTCGTCGTGCTCGCGCTCGTGGGCTTCGTGGCGTCCGTGACCGTCGCGCGGTTCGCCGCCGTCGAGCCCGAGGGCGAGGGCCGCATCCTCACGCGCGACGAGCTCGCGGCGCTCGAGAACGAGCGGATCGAGGCCGACGACGCCCAGCGCCGATCGGTCGACGAGGAGCACCACGGCGGGCTCGCGCACGGGGAGGTCTCGTGAGCGCCTCCACGTGGACGACCGTGCTCGACGTGCTCGCGGCGCTGTGCCTGCTCGGCGGCTCGCTGCTCGCCTTCTCGGCCGGCGTCGGCCTCCTGCGGTTCCCGGACCTGCTCGCGCGCATGCACACGGCCGCCAAGCCGCAGGTGCTCGGCCTCGTCCTGCTCATGCTGGGTCTCGGGCTGCGGCTGCGCGACGGGCACGTGCTCTGGATGCTCGTGCTCGTGGTGCTGTTCCAGATGCTCACGTCACCCGTCGCGGCGCACATGGTCTCGCGCGCCGGCTACCGGACGGGCAAGGTCCGCAACGAGCTGCTCGTCGTCGACGAGCTGACGCGGGACATGGAGGCCGCCGACCGCGCCGAGCGCGAGTGAGTCGCGGCGCGACGGCGGCCGTGGCCGTGCGTGCGGGGGTCTACTTGATGAGCTTGGCGGTGCCGCGGGCGGCGAACACGCGCGCGAGCGCGACGATGGCGCCCGTGATCGCGGCGGCCGCGAGCACCTCGCCGAAGCGGGCGTCGCCCGGGTCCTCCGCCTTCGGCGGCTTGTGACCGAGGACCTTGCTCCACCCACGGTCGATGACCTGGTTGGCGAGCCACGCCGCGCCCAGGGCGATCGCCAGCCCCGCGCCCTTGGCGACGAGGGTCTCCTTCTCGGACTCGCGCACGCTTCCTCCTGTGATGATCGATCCTGCGGCCACGCTAGTGCCGCGGCGGCGCGACCGCGACGTGCGGCGGTGCGCCGGCGCGGGCGTCAGACGGCGGTGTGGGCGACGTCGCCGTCACCCTGCTCCGCGCGCCTCTCGCGGGCGCGGTCGAGCCGGGCCATGACCGGCGTCGCCGCGACGCCGTGGACCACGATCGAGCCGAGGACGACGAGGCCGACGACGGCCCAGAGGCGCTCGGCGTCCGGGAAGTCGCCGTGCTCCAGCGCGTACGCCACGTAGAAGAGCGACCCGACGCCCCGGACGCCGAAGAAGGCGATGACGCCCCGCTCGCGCCGCCCGGTCCGGCCGCGGGCCAGCCCGACGAGCCCGGTCAGGGGCCGGACCACGAGCAGGAACACCAGGGCGAACGCGACCTCGACCCAGCCGACGTCGTCGAAGAGGCCGCGCGCGACCGCCCCGCCGAGCAGCACGACGACGGCGACGGTGAGCAGGCGCTCGACCTGCTCGACGAACGAGTGCAGCACGCCGTGGTACTCGTCGTGCCGCTCGACGGCGCGCAGCGCGACGGCGCACACGAACACCGCGACGAAGCCGTAGCCCTCCGCGAGCTCCACGGCTCCGTAGGCGAGGAAGGTCGCCGCGAGCGCGACGAAGCCCTGGGCGTGCTCGCTGAGGTGCCGACGGCGCGCGAAGCCGGAGAAGAAGAGCCGACCGAGCGCCCAGCCCACGGCCGCGCCCACGAGCACGCCGACGGCGATCCGCCACAGGACGTCCACCAGCACCCAGCCGCCCAGCCAGCCGCCGAGCGCCGGGCCGGCGACGCTGATCGCGATAGCGGCGTAGGTGAAGGGGAAGGCGAGCCCGTCGTTGAGGCCGGCCTCCGCCGTGAGGGCGAAGCGCGCCTCGTCGTCGTCCTGGCCCGGCTCCGCGGTCGGCTCGCTGACCTGCACCTCGGACGCCAGCACCGGGTCGGTCGGGGCGACCGCGGCCGCGAGCAGGACCGCCGAGGCGACCCCGAGCCCGAGCATCGACCAGCCGAGCAGGCCGACCGCGAGGATCGAGAGCGGCATCGTGATGCCGAGCAGCCGCCACGTGGTGCCCCAGCGCCGCCAGCCCAGGGGCCGGTTGATCGCCAGCCCCGCACCCATGAGCGAGACGACGACGCACACCTCGGTGAGATGGAGCGCGACGGGGTGGTGCGCGACAGGGTCCGGGTCCGGCAGGGCGGGCAGCAGCGTGAACGCGAGGATGCTGAAGCCGAGGAACACGGCCGGCATCGAGACCGGCGCGCGGTGGAGTGCGCGCGGCAGGACGGCGGCGGCCAGGGTGGCCACGCCGATCGCCGCGAAGACGGCGCCACCACCGTCGAAGGCGATCACGGCGTCACGCTAGGTCACCGCGGCGTTCCCGGCCCGGCGAGCGCCGGATCAGGTCGGCTCGACCCAGAGGTAGACGTCCTGGCCGGCCCCGTGCGCGGCCGCGACGAGGCCCGTGATCTCACGGACGAGCGGCAGCAGGTCCTCGCCCTCGGCGCTCATCTCCTCCGACGCGGCCCACGCCTCGGCGACCTCGCCCGGCGCGTCCGGGTCCTCGGGCTCGTCGAGCTGCGCGAGCACCTCGCACAGGAAGGGCGGGAGGCGGAAGAGGAGCTCGTGGTCGAGGTCGACCTCGGCGACCTCGAGGTCGCCGCTGCCGAAGCGCACCGCCTTCGCCGCGATCTCGCCGAGCACCTCGAGGTCGACGGGAGTCAGGGCGACGTCGAGCGCCGACGTCGCGTCGTCGGGCTCGTCGCCCGCGTCGAGGGCGTCCGCGCGGGCGAGCGCCTCCGCGTGGGTCCCGGCGAAGAGCTGTGCGACGAGCGACATGGTCGTCCTCCGTGGGTGGCGGGGCCCGGTGCCGTGAGCGTATCCAGCCGCGCGCGACCTGTCCCGGCCGCCGACGGCGGTAGGCTCGCCCCGAACGACAGGGGAGCGTCGCCGGGAGACCGGGCACGGACGCTGAGAGTGCGGGTGACCGCAGACCCTCGAACCTGATCCGGGTGATGCCGGCGTAGGGAGTCGGGACGTCTTCGACGTCGGCCGCGTCGTCCACGGGTGCGCTCGCGCCCGCGGCGGCGGGGTGGCGTCCCCCTCCTGCCACCAGAGGAGGAGCCATGGCGAGAACCCTCGCCGACCACCAGCGCACGGGCCGTCGCCGGCTCGCGCCCGTCGCCGTGCTCGCGCTGCTGCCGCTCGCCGCGTGCTCGGCCATCGGCGCCGACGACGACGCCGAGCCCGGCCGCTCACCCGACGCCGGGGCGTCGCCGGGCGGCACCGTCGTCCTCGTCACGCACGACTCGTTCGCGCTGAGCGACGAGACGATCGCGGCGTTCGAGGAGGAGACGGGCCTCACGCTCGAGACCCGCGCGCCCGGCGACGGCGGCGCGCTCGTCAACCAGCTGATCCTCACGAAGGACGCCCCGCTGGGCGACGTCGTCTACGGGATCGACAGCACCTTCGCGAGCCGCGCGGTCGCCGAGGGCGTCCTCGAGCCGTACGAGAGCCCGGCCGAGCCCGCCGACGCCGCGCAGTACGCCGTCGACGACGACCACCACCTCACCGCGGTCGACGTGGGCGACGTGTGCATCAACGTCGACCACGAGTGGTTCGCGGAGCAGGGGCTGGCCGAGCCGACGACGCTCGAGCAGCTGGCGGATCCCGCCTACCGGGACCTGCTGGTCGTGACGAACCCCGCGACGTCGTCGCCCGGGCTCGCCTTCCTCCTCGCGACCGTCGCGCGCTTCGGCGAGGACGGCTGGGCCGACTACTGGACGGCCCTGCGCGCCAACGGGGTCAAGGTCGTCTCGGGCTGGTCGGACGCGTACTACGTCGACTTCTCCGGCCCCTCGAGCGAGGGCGACCGCCCGCTCGCGCTGAGCTACGCGTCGTCGCCGCCGTACGAGGTGGCCGAGGGCGCGGAGACGGCCCCGACGGGCGCGCTGCTGGACACGTGCTTCCGCCAGGTCGAGTACGCGGGCGTGCTCGCGGGCGCGGCGAACCCCGAGGGCGCGCAGCAGGTCGTCGACTGGCTGCTCAGCCCGGAGGTCCAGGCGGACATCCCCGAGAGCATGTACGTCTACCCCGTCGACGGCGGCGTCGAGCTGCCGGAGTCGTGGGCGGCGTTCGCACCGCGCCCCGACGAGCCGCTCACGCTCGAGCCGGACATGATCAGCGAGAACCGGGACGCGTGGATCGCGAGGTGGACCGACGTCGTCCTGGGCTGAGACCACCACGCGGGGCCGGGCAGGGGGAGGACCCGCGATGGGGGCGGCGCGCCGGTGGCTGGCCTGGGGGCTGGCCGCCGGCGTCCCGCTGCTCTTCCTCGCGCTGTTCTTCGCCTACCCCGTCGCGGCGCTGCTCCGGCTGGGGTTCGTCGGCGAGGGCGGCCTCGACCTCTCGGGCTTCGGGGAGGTGCTCGGGCGCCCGCGGACGTGGCGGATCGTCGGGCTGACCCTCGCGCAGTCGGTCGTGGGGACCGCGCTCGCGCTCGTGCTGGGGCTTCCCGTCGCGCACCTGCTCCACCGGCGCGACTTCCCGGGCCGCCGCGCGCTGCGCGCGTTCGTCGTCGTGCCCTTCGTGCTGCCGACCGTCGTCGTGGGCGTCGCGTTCCGCTCGGTGCTCGCGCCGCACGGGCCGCTCGGGTTCCTCGGGATCGACGGCACGTTCTCGGCCGTCGTCGCGGCGCTGGTGTTCTTCAACCTCGCGGTCGTCGTCCGCACCGTGGGGGGCTTCTGGGCGGGCCTGGACCCGCGCGCCGAGCAGGCCGCGCGCGCCCTCGGCGCGTCGCCGTGGCGCGCGTTCGTCCACGTCACGCTGCCCGCGCTGACGCCCGCGCTCGCGTCCGCGGCCGCCATCGTCTTCCTCTTCTGCGCGACGGCGTTCGGCGTCGTCCTCGTGCTCGGCGGCGCGCGCTACGGCACGGTCGAGACCGAGATCTGGGTGCAGACCACCCAGTTCCTCGACCTGCGCGCCGCCGCGGTGCTCTCGGTGCTCCAGCTCGTGGTCGTCGCCGGCTGCCTGCTGCTCGCCGGCCGTGCGCGCTCGTCGCGCGAGCGGGCGCTGCAGCTCACGGCCGACCCGCGCGTCGCGCTGCCGCGCCCCGCGCTGCGCGGCCCGGGACGCAGCGCGGGCGACGTCGTCGCGGTCGCGGTCACCGCCCTCGTCGTGGGGGTGCTGCTCGTCCTCCCGCTCGCGACCGTCGTCGTGCGGTCGCTGCGCACCGCCGACGGGTGGGGGCTCGGCAACTACGTCGCGCTCGGCACCACCGGCGGGCGGAACGCGCTGAGCGTCACGGTGTGGGAGGCCGCGCTGACGTCGGTGCGGATCGCGCTGGACGCGACGGTGATCGCTGTCGTCGTCGGCGGGCTCGTCGCCCTCGTCGCGTCGCGGCGACCGCGCGGCGCCGGCACCCGCCGGGCCGTCCGGCTGCTCGACGCGCTGTTCATGCTGCCCCTCGGGGTCTCGGCCGTGACCGTCGGGTTCGGGTTCCTCGTGGCGCTCGACCGGCCGTGGGGGCTCGACCTCGACCTGCGCGGCTCGGCGGTGCTCATCCCGGTGGCCCAGGCGGTCGTCGCGACGCCGCTCGTGGTGCGTACGGTGCTGCCCGTGCTCCGCGCGATCGACACCCGCCTCCACGAGGCCGCCGGCGTGCTCGGCGCGGCGCCCGCGGGCGTGCTGCGTCACGTCGACTGGCCCATCGCGGCGCGCTCGCTCGGCGTCGCGGTCGGGTTCGCGTTCGCCGTGAGTCTCGGCGAGTTCGGCGCCACGTCCTTCCTCGCGCGGCCCGAGCGGCCCACGCTGCCCGTCGTGATCTTCCGGCTGCTCGGGCGACCGGGCGCCGACAACCTCGGCATGGCGCTCGCGGCCGCGGTGCTCCTCGGGCTCATGACGGCCGTGGTCATGGGCCTCGCGGAGCGGCTGCGGCCCGGCGGGCAGGGCGAGCTGTGAGCGCGCCGGAGCGGGCGGGCGGGGCGGGCCTGGAGGTGCGCGACGTCGTCGTGCACTACCGGGACGACGACGGCTCGGTCGCGACCGCCGTCGACCACCTCGACCTCGACGTCGCGCCCGGGGAGGTCGTCGCGCTGCTCGGGCCGTCGGGCAGCGGCAAGTCGAGCCTGCTGCGCGCGGTCGCCGGGCTCGAGCCGGTGTCGTCCGGCACGGTCCGCTGGGGCGGCGAGGACCTCGCGGGCGTGCCCGTGCACCGACGCGGGTTCGGGCTCATGTTCCAGGACGGGCAGCTGTTCCCGCACCGCGACGTCGCGCGGAACGTGGCGTTCGGGCTCGAGATGGCGGGGGTGCCGCGCCCCGAGCGACGCGCGCGGGTCGCGGAGCTGCTCGAGCTCGTCGGCCTCGTCGGCTTCGACCGGCGCGAGGTCGCGACGCTGTCGGGCGGCGAGCGGCAGCGGGTCGCGCTCGCGCGGTCGCTCGCGCCGCGCCCCCGGCTGCTGCTGCTCGACGAGCCGCTCTCGGCGCTCGACCGGTCGCTGCGCGAGCGGCTCGCGACCGAGGTCCGCGCGGCCCTCACGGCCACCGGCACGACGGCGGTCTTCGTGACGCACGACCACGACGAGGCCTTCGCGGTCGCCGACCGGATCGCGGTCATGGACGCGGGCCGGCTCCTCCAGGTGGCCGCACCGGTCGTCCTGTGGCACCGCCCGGCGAGCCGGCGGGTCGCCGAGTTCCTCGGGTACGAGGCCTTCGTCGGGGTCGACTCGGCCGTGGGCGGCGCGCTGCGCGCGGCCGGGGTCGGGGGCGGCGTCGTCGGGGGTGACCCCGCGGCGGACGCGCCCGGGGGTGCGGCGGACGGGCCAGGTGGTCCGGCGGACGGGCCCGGGGGCCGGGCGGGCGAGGGCGCGGGGACGTTCGCGCTCGGCCCGGGCTCGCTCGAGCGCGCCGACGACGGACCGCTGCACGGCCGGGTGGTGAGCGCCGGCTTCGGCCGCGGCGTCACCGAGGTCGTCGTCGACGTCGAGGGGGCGGGACGCGTGACGGTCGTCGAGCCGAGCTCGCTCGCGGCCGCGGCGTCGGCGCTCCCGGCGCCGGGCACCCGGGTGCGGCTGCGCCCGGTCCCCGCCGCGGTCGTCGTCGTGCCGTAGCCTCCGCCCCCCTCCGCGAGTCCGTCCTCCCGGGGCGGGGGCGTCCTGTCGCGAGGACGCCGTCGCCGCTGCTGGACGTGCGGGCGGGCGGTCGCGTCAGGCGACGCGGACGGCGAGGTAGCGGCGGGTGATCGCGCGCTGGACGGCGACCGTCACCGGCCCGCCCAGGCGGGAGTACCAGCGCACCGACCGCCAGAACGCGCGGATCTCGAGGCGGACGACGTCGTCGCCGTCGATGGTCACGACGAACGCCTCCTCGCCCTGCTCGGGGTGACCCGCGAGCGTGCCGTACGCGAAGCCGCGGCGGTCGGGCTCGTCGACGACGGCGACGACGCGGTCGAGCGCACGCACCCGCAGCGGTCCGAGCGGCAGCGCGACCTCGACGTCGACCCCGACGGCGGCGCGAGGTGCGCGCGCGTCGACGAGCAGGCCCGCGCGCCGGTGCATCTCGAACCGCAGGACGGCGTCGGCGTGCCGCTCGAGTACCGCGCGGCCGTGTCCGACGACGGCGCTCGCGCGCGTGTGGTGGTAGCCGGCCGGGAGCGGCCCGGCGAGCGAGGCGCCCACCTCGGCGTAGGTCAGCGGCAGCGCGGCGAGGTCGCGCGGCGGGCGGGTCACCCGGCGATCGTCCCGCGCGCCGGAGCCGCCCGCGCGGCGGGCAGGCCGCCGTGCCGCGGAGGGTTCGGGTCGGCATGTGTGCCGAACCTTCCGCGCCGGACGCCGGCCCCTGACCGGGACGGCTCCTCGGGGCGCCGCGACCGGCGGTCAGGGGAGGCGGCGCTGCCACATCGCGCAGACGCCGCGCGGGCGGAACCCCAGCGCCACGTTGATCGCGAGCATGACGGCGTTCTCCTCGGCGTTCCAGGTGTGGACCCGGCGTGCGGTGGGTCGGTGCTCGGCGAGCTCGCGCAGGAGCGCCGTCTTGACCAGCATCCCGAGGCGCCGGCCGCGGTGCTCGCGCAGCACCAGGGTGTCCTCCTGGTGCACGACCTCCGGCTGGTCGAGCGGGAGCTTGACCAGCGTGAACGCCGCGAGGGTGGCCGTCGCGACGTGCTCGGCGACCACCGTGAGCACGCCGTGCCGTGCCGCGGCGGCGTCGTCCTCGAACGACCGCACGCGCGCGGCGTCCCACGGGTCCTCGTCCACCTCCAGGCCCGCGACGGGGACGTCCGTGCTCATCCGCGTGAAGAGCGTCCCGACCTGGTCGAGCCACCGGTCCGGCGTGCGGTCGACGAAGGTGTGGAGCCGGTAGCCGGTGCCCGCGCGCGCGGCGGCGTCGGCGTGCAGCCGCCCGAGCAGCCCGGGGTCGAGCGGGAGCTCGAGGACGCTGTAGCGCTCGGCCTGCTCGAGCGCGTACCCGCGCCGCAGCGCGAAGGCGGCCGACGCGTCGTCGGCGGCGATGCGACCGCTGCCCGTCGGCGGCTCGAGGGCGGTGCCGCCGGGCGGCGGCTCGCCGCGGTGGTCGCTCGACACGATGACCGCCGTGCGGCCGTCGCGCGCCGCGAGCTCCTCCGCCGCCGCGACCAGCGCGGCGCCCGCGCCCTGCCGCCGCCGCTCGGGCCGGACGAGGGTCTCGAGGTAGGCGGTCCGCGTGTCCCGGGGCAGCACGACCCCGGCCGTCCCGACGACGTCGTCCGGCGACGTCGGGTCGACGCCCTCGGGCACGACGACGAGCTGGTGGCGCGCCGCGTACCGCTGGTTGCGCAGGTAGGTGAGGCAGTGCTGCGGGGTGTAGGCGAGGTCGTCGTGTCCCCAGGTGGCACGCTCGGCCGCGCTCGAGATCTCGGCGACGGCGTGGATGCCCCAGGCGTCGTCGGCGTCGAGCGACGCGGGCACCGGGACGCGGTGCACCGCCCAGCCGGTCACGGCGCGGTCCCGCCGTCCGGCGAGGACGGGGCGCGCAGGCCGACGCAGTCGAGGCCCCAGAACACGTCGGGGACGACGACGGTGCCGGTCATCCACGGCTCGTGCGCGGCGAGCGCGACAGCCTGGAACGCGGCGGGCGGGATCCGCAGCGACGGGCGGCGCAGCCCCAGCGACGCGCCGGCCACGAAGCCGCGCGGCCCGTAGTAGCCGGGGTCGCCCTCGAGCACGACGAGCGGTACGCCGCGCGCGTCGGCCGTGCGCACGCGGGCGACGTGCGCGCCGTCCGGCCCGAACGCCGCCGTCGTGGTGGCGCGGACGGCGTCGGCGTCGTCCGGCCGCTCGGTCCTCGTGCGGTGACCCATGGGTGACAGCCTCCCCCGCGCGAGGGCGCGCGCCCACTGCTTTCCGCGCCCGACGGCGCCCGAGGGCCGGCGAGGCGGCCGTCGCGGCGGACCGGCGTCGGGTGCGCGCCGTGCGGCGTGGTGCCATGCTCGGACGCGGCGCCCCCGCGCCCGACGCTCCGCCTCTCCGCCGACCCACCCGCACCTGCCCGGAGGTCCGATGGCAACCGAACGCGTGCTCGTCGACACGCACGTCGCGGCGTCGCCCGACGACGTCTGGGCGTCCCTGCGCGACCCCGCGCTCGTCGCCCGGTGGTTCGGCTGGGACTACGACGGCCTCGAGGCCGAGATCACCCAGATCTTCGGCGAGGGCGCCACGGCGGACGACGCCGCCCGCACGCTCACGTGGGAGGACGGCGACCGGTTCGAGGTCGCGCCCGAGGACGAGGGCACGCGGCTGCGCGTGACGCGCTCGCACCACGGCGTCACCGGCGAGTTCGACGGCGCGTTCGACCCGGTCGACGAGGGCTGGATCACGTTCGCGCAGCAGCTCCGGTTCGCGCTCGAGCGCCACCCCGGCCAGGACCGGCGCACCGTCTCCGCGCACGGACTCGACCTCGGCCCGCACGACTCCCCGCTGCTCAGCCGCCTCGGTCTGCGCCTGCTCGGGGACGACCCCGTGGGCGGCGCGTACGAGGTGCGCCGCGAGGACGGCACCACGTTCTCGGGCGAGGTCTTCTTCCAGACGGATCTCCAGATCGGCCTCACCGTCGCCGAGGAGGACGACGCGCTGCTCGTGGTCGCGCGCACGCCGCCCGCGTCGGCGCCCCCGGACGGCGAGGTCATGCTCGTGCTCAGCCTCTACGGCGCCGACGCCGAGCGGGCGGCGGACGCCGAGCGCCGGTGGACGTCGTGGTGGACGGGCCCCGACACGGACGGCGCCGCCGGCGAGGCGTAGCGGCGGAGCGGCCCCGGGACCGCGCGCACCGGTCCGCCCGCGGGCCCGCGCCCGGTCAGGGGCCCGCGAGGATGCGTCCGCGCATCTGCTCCGCGGGCAACGGCTGCCCGGCGCTCCAGCCGTAGCGCCACGGGAGGACGTTCTCCTGCCACCACGTGCCGCCCGCGTCCGCGTGCGGACCAGCGGCGTCGGCGGTGCGCCCGGGCTCGCTCTCGCCGGGCACGACGAGGTCGAACGGTCCGGCGCCCGGGTCCCGCTGCGCGGCGACGGCGGCGTGGACGTCGCGCGTGTCCTGGACGGTCCAGGGGCCGTCGGCGCGCATGGGGACGACGCCGTCCCAGCGCGCCGCCCGGCGGAACGGCCGGGTGCCCGGCCAGGTCCCCGCGACCCACACGGGGATGCGCGGCCGCTGCACGGGCGGCGGGTGGAGGCGCGCGCTGAACGGCTGGTCCGCCGTGCCCGCGACGCGGTAGTGCTCCCCGCGGTGCTCGACCGGTTCCCCCGACCACAGCCGCGCGAGCAGGTCCAGGTGCTCGTCGAGCATGCGGCCGCGCGTCGGCAGGTCCGGCTCCTCGCCGAGGAAGTCCCACTCGTAGGGGAAGCCGCCCATGCCGACGCCGAGCACCGCGCGCCCGCCGCTGAGCCGGTCGAGCGTCACCGTCTCGCGCGCGAGCTTCACCGGTCGGCGCCGGGGCAGCGGCGTGACGAGCGTCCCGAGCCGGATCCGGGACGTCCGGTCCGCCGCGACCGCGAGCGCCATCCACGGGTCGACGACGTCGACGGGGCCCGGGTCCCAGGCGAGCAGGTGGTCCCAGAGGAAGAACCCGTCCCAGCCCGCCTCCTCGGCGTCGACCGCCCAACGCGCGAGCAGGTCGACGTCGACCCCGGGGCCGAAGTTGGGGACCGTCACGCAGAAGCGCATGGTCCACGGTCGCACCGGCCACCGACACGCGCAGGGCGGGGGCCGCGCGGCGCCGGCCCGGGCGGCCGACGAGGACACCCGGCGTTCGGGTGACTGTGCCGAACCCCTCACGGGAGCGGGCCGCCGGTCAGTAGAGTGCGCCCGACGGCGCCGTGGCGAGAGCCCGGAGCCGGCCCGAGCACCGCTGTCCTGCGGCGGCGCGGCCCCGCACGCGATGACGTGGAGGATCCGATGGGATTCATCAAGGCCTTCTCCGGAGCCCTCGGCGGCATGCTCGCCGACCAGTGGAAGGACTTCCTGGCGCCCCCGCCGGGCCTCGCGCCGACGGCCGCGATCTTCCCGGCGGTGCCCCAGGGCCAGAACGCCGGCCGCGGGTCGAACACGCAGGGCTCGGCGCACATCATCACCAACGGCAGCCGCATCCTCGTCCCCGAGGGCTACGGCCTGCTCACGTTCCAGGACGGCCAGCTCACCGGCTTCGTCGCCGAGCCGGGGGGCTTCATCTTCACGTCGCAGGACCCGAACTCGCGCTCGATCTTCGCGGGCGACGGGCTCAGCCCGACCGTGATGGCGTCCTGGGAGCGGTTCAAGTTCGGCGGCCAGCCGGGCTCGCAGCAGCTCGCGTTCTACGTCAACCTCAAGGAGATCCCGAACAACCGCTTCGGCACGCAGTCGGAGATCTACTGGGACGACGCGTACCTCGGCGCCCAGGTCGGCGCCGTGACGCGCGGGTCCTACTCGCTGCGCATCGTCGACCCGATCCTGCTGGTCAAGCAGTTCGTCCCGCTGACGTACCTCAGCGCGACGCCGCGGGTCTTCGACTTCACCGACCTCGACAACGACGCGGCCAGCCAGCTCTTCAACGAGGTGGTCGGCTCGCTCGCGGCCGCGTTCTCGAACTACACGAACGACCCGAGCAAGGGGAACCGCATCGCGCGGATCCAGGGCGACTCGATCGGCTTCGCGCAGTCCCTCGCGTTCGCCGTCGAGGAGAACTACCAGTGGACGACGGCGCGCGGCCTCACCATCGTCAAGGTCGTCCTCCAGGCGATCGAGTACGACGAGGACACGCGCGCGCTGCTCAGCGACGTCAAGAAGGCGGACGCGCTCGGCGGTTCCCGGGGCAACTCCTTCATGCAGCAGGCGGCCGCGCGCGGCTTCCAGGCGGCCGGCGAGAACGGTGGCGGCGGCGCGGGCATGGCCGTGCTCGGGATGGGCGTCGGCGCGACGGGCGCCGCGGCGTCCGGCCTGCAGCAGCCGAGCACGCCCCCGGCCTTCCAGCAGGCGCAGCAGGCTCAGCAGCAGACGCCGTCGGACACGCCTCCGCCGCCCCCGCCGCCGCCCGCGGCGCCGGCCGAGGACCCGGTGGCCAAGCTCACGCAGCTCAAGGCGATGCTCGACCAGGACCTCATCACGCAGGCGGACTACGACGCCGCCAAGGCCAAGGTCCTCGGCCTCTAGGACCTGGACATGGACCACCTCGACCGGGCGGGAGGGACGGCGCCGCCGACCCCTCCGCCGCCCCCGCCACCGCCGCCGCCTCCGGGCGGCGCCGCGTACCCTCCGCCGCCCCCGCCGACGTCGGGCGCGCCCGTCGCGCTGCCGGGGTTCCCGCCGCCACCGCCGCCACCGCCCGGCCCGCAGGTCGTGCGAACCGACGCGGGCGCGAAGGACGGCCTCACGCGGTGCGAGCGCTGCGGGTCGACCGAGATCGGGCTCAACCCGGCGACGGGCAACCTGCGCTGCGCGTACTGCCGGCACGAGTGGCGGAGCGTGAGCGCGCTCGAGCAGTTCGGCCTCGACGGGGAGATCGGCGCGCTCACGGGGGTCGTCATCGGCTCCGGGTCGGCGGACATCATCCCGTCGACGGCCGAGGTCCTCACGTTCCGGTGCACGGCATGCGGGGCGGAGGTGGTGGTCGACACGAACGAGAGCACCCAGGCGCGCTGCCACTGGTGCCGCAACACGCTCTCGATGAACCAGCAGATCCCCAACGGCGCGGTGCCCGACATGGTGCTGCCGTTCAAGCTGCCCAAGGCCGAGGCGGTCGAGCGGATCGGGGCCTTCGTGCGCAAGCGGCAGTTCTTCGCGCACCCGCGGTTCAAGCGCGAGTTCGACCCGACCAACGTCATGGGCGTCTACCTGCCCTACATGGTCGTGGACATCAACGCGCACGCGTCGATGCAGGGCCAGGGCGAGCACGAGACGCGGTCGTACACGGTCAAGCAGGGCGACCGGCAGGTGCGCCGCTACGACGCCGACCTCTACGACGTCGCGCGCGAGTTCGACATCCACATCGACGACCTCACGGTCGAGTCCTCGCGCGAGCGGCTCGACCGGCGCACGTCGGTCAACTCGAACAACATCATCAACACGATCCTGCCGTTCGACGTCGAGAACGGCGTCCGCTACGACTCCAACTACCTGCGCGGCTTCGCGTCGGAGAAGCGCGACACGAACGTCGGGGACCTCACGCCGCTCGCGACGGTCCAGGCGCAGGACATCGCGCGCCACCAGGCCAACGAGACGCTCGCGTTCTACGACCGCGGCGTGCGCTGGGACCACGAGCGCGTCGACGTCGTCGGGCAGCGGTGGGTGTCGGCGTACCTGCCCGTGTGGCTGTACAGCTACCACCAGACGAAGTCCGGCGGCCGGTCGTTCCTGCACTACGTCGCGGTCAACGCGCGCACCGGCGAGACCATGGGCAGCGTCCCGATCAACCAGCCCAAGCTCCTGGCCGTCGCCGCGGTGGTGCAGGTCGTCGGCACGGTCCTGTTCGGCGTCGTCATGCTGCTCGGCGGCTGAGGGAGGGGTCGAGATGCACCTGCACGCGCTCACCGTCGTCACCGAGGTCCTGGCGTCCGGCTCGTCCGGCGACGACGGGACCAACATCGCGTGGCTGCTGCTCCTCGCGGGCCCGCTGTTCTACGGCGTCATGTACCTGCGCTACCGCAACGCCGACAAGCGTCACAAGCACGAGAGCGAGACCCGTGCCTCGATGCACGACGTGCGGGCGGCGGACCACTACAACCGCTCGCTCCAGGGCCTCTCGGACTCGCGCATGAAGGGCGCCAACAACCGCGCCGTGCGCGGCGCGCAGACCACCGGCGGGGTCGCCGGGATGATCGGCGGGATCATCCAGGACTGAGGCCCGGCGGAGTGCCGAAGGTAGGTCAGGGCAGCTCTCGCCGCGCCGGAGCAGGACGGTCGGGCGGCGCCGCGGCTCGGTTCCGTCCGGGACCCGTCCGCCGAGTGATCAGGCGCTGCGCCGCGATGCCCGCGGCGGCGACGGCCAGGGCCACGAGCAGCCGCGGCACGACCAGGTCGGGCGCGGACGCCGCCGCTCGGAAGACACCCAGCCCGTAGTCGACCATCTCCGTCGGGTACGGCAGCAGCACCCGTGAGCCCACTGCCGCGGTCACCGCGGTGAGGGCAGCAGGAACGAGCCAGAGCAGGGTCAGAGCGGCGACGGCGGCGACCACCCGCGCGCGCGTGCCGAGCCCTCCCCAGCCGATCGTCGCGCCGACGAGCGTCGCGGGGAGCCAGGGGAGGAGGGTGACCAGGACCGACGTCATGAGCCCACCGGGGGGCGTTCCGAGCGGCACCAGGAGGGCCGACAGCCAGGGCATGACGAGGAGTGCCGCGATGCTCAGCCCGATCACCGCTCCGGCGCGAGGCGGCGCGGAGACGAGCCAGAGCACCCCCAGCCCGGTGAGGAGTGCCATGCCCACCACGCCGACCAGTGCCGCGACGTAGAGCGTCGAGGCGGTGCGCTCCGTCAGCCCGGCGGCGACGGTCATGACGGCCTGCACCGCGGCGACGAGATGAACGCCCAGCACGCCGCCACCGACGGCGAGCGCCGCCCGGCGAGGACGACGCCGCCCGATCACCCTCAGCGTGATGCCCCCCACGCCGTACGCCAGCACGAGCAGGCTGAGGATCTCCACGACGAGGTACTGGTTCAGCGGCAGCAGCGCGATCGGCATGTCCTCGGGGCGGGTCTCGACCGCCCACAGGTTCTGCAGCGGGAGGTGCATGCCGGTGACCAGCCAGGGCAGCAGCGCGAGCAGCGCGAACCCTGCGCCGATGCCGAGGCAGGCGAGGTGGCTCAGGCGTGAGACGGGCGGCGCGGGTGCGGGTGCGGTGTCCTCCGTGATCACGGGGGGACCCTAGCCGCCCGGGGGGGCGTCGCGTCGTGAGACGGAACGCCGCTCGTGGACCGACAGGCGTGCCCGAGGCGTCGTCGTGCCCGGTCAGGCGCGGCGGTCGGCGTCGTCCTCGGCGAGCGCGGCTGCCGCGCGGGCCTCGAGGTGGCGGCGCTCGGTGTCGCTGCGGACGAGCTCGAGCGCGCGGCCGAACGCCTGCGCCGCCTCCGGGCGCCGCCCGAGCCGCAGCAGCAGCTCGCCACGCACGGCCGGCAGGCGGTGGTGGTGCGGGAGCGCCTCGTCCAGCCCGTCGAGCAGCGCGAGGCCGGCCGCGGGGCCCGCGGCCTCGGCGACGGCGACCGCGCGCGCGAGCCGCACGACGGGCGAGCCGGTGTGCGCCTCGAGCGCCGCGTAGTGGGCCGCGACGACGGTCCAGCGGGTGTCCGCGGGTGTCGCCGCTGTCGCGTGCTCGGCCGCGACGAGCGCCTGGAGCCGGTACTCCTCGGCGAGGCCGGACGCGGGCGGCAGGCTGCCCAGGACGTCGAGGCCCGCAGCGATCTCGTCCCGGCGCCAGAGCGACCTGTCCTGCTCCGGGAGCAGCACGAGGCCGCCCTCGGCGTCGAGCCGCGCGTCGCGCCGCGAGTGCTGGAGCAGCAGCAGCGCGAGCAGCGCGCGCACGACGGCGCGTCCGGGCAGCTGCGCGTCGAGCAGCCGGACGAGCCGGATCGCCTCGTCGCCGAGGTCGACGCGCAGCCCGCGGTCCCGCGGGCCGGGGTGGTAGCCCGCGGTGAAGACGAGGTAGAGCACGGTCGCGACGACGTCGAGCCGCTCGTCGAGCCGCTCGGGCGGGGGCGTGACGAACGGGATGCCCGCGGTCGCGAGGCGCTTCTTGGCGCGGGTGAGGCGGGCGGCCGCCGTCGTCTCCTGGAGCAGGAGCAGCGCCGCGAGGTCCGGCACGTCGAGGCCGACGACGAAGCGGAGGGTGAGGGCGACGCGGGCGTCGGGCGCGAGCGCCGGGTGACAGCACGTGAAGATGAGGCGGAGCCGCTCGTCGGCCAGGTGCGCGCCCGGGTCCGTGGTCGCGGCCGCCTGCGCGCGCAGGTCGGCGTCGACCACCATGACCGGCACCTTGCGACGGTGCACGGCCTCGGTGCGCAGCACGTCGAGGGCGCGCCGGCGCGCGGCGGTGAGCAGCCAAGCACCCGGCGAGGCGGGCACGCCCGACCGCGGCCACGTGCGCGCGGCCGCGGCGAACGCGTCCGCGACGGCGTCCTCGGCGAGGTCCGGCCGCGCGGTCTGCCCGACCATGAGCGCGACGAGCCGGCCCCAGTGCTCGCGCCAGGCGAGCTCCAGGGCCGGCGTCGCGTCGTGGGTCACGCGTCGGTCATGTCCGCGACGGGGCGGATCTCGATCGTGTACTCGGGCAGCAGCCGGACCCACTCCGTCACCGCGTCGAGGTCCGGCGCCTCGACGAGGTAGAACCCGCCGAGCTGCTCGGTCGTCTCGGCGAACGGGCCCTCGGTCACGTCGACGTGCTCGCCCCGGCGCCGCACCCTCGTCGCCGACGCGACGCCGACGAGCGCCTCGCCGCCGAGGATTGCGCCGCCGCCCGCGGGCACGGCGGCCGAGAAGGCGTCGTGCTGCGTGAAGTACTCGGCCTGCTCCGCGGGGCTCGCGTCCCGCCACACGGTCTCGTCCTGGTAGAGGAGGACGACGAACCTCACGACGCCGCCTCGGCGCCGGCGAGGGCGGCGTCGGGCTGCTCGCTCGACGGCACGACGGGCCGGATCTCGACCGCGCCGGTGCCGACCAGCATCGCGGCGAGCTCCGCGAGGTCGCGCACGTCCGCGGTGCGGACCTGGTAGAAGCCCCCGAGCTGCTCGACCGTCTCGGTGAACGGCCCCTCGGTGACCTGGACGGCGTCGCCGCTCCGCCGGACGACGAGCGACGTCTCGCTGAGGCGCAGCTCGGCGCCGCCGACGATCTCGTGGCCGCGCTCGGCGCACAGCCGCGAGAACTCTCCGTGCTCGCGGTACGCCTCGGCGATCGCCGCCTCGTCCGCGTCCCGCCAGCCGGCCTCGTCGCCGTGCAGCAGCAGCACGTACTCCTGGGTGGTGGTCATGGGTCCTCCCGGTCTCCGACGACGCCCCTGCGGCCCCGTCGGAAGCATGACGCGCGAGGGGTGCGGAAATCGACAGCCCAGGAGGACGGGTTCGCGGTCAGCCGGCGGGCAGCGGGGCGCGGACCGCGGCCGACGTCGCAGCGGTGCGCTGCGCCGGCACGCCGGGCGCGAGCGGCCCGAGGTCCTCGAGCGGTCCGGGCCGGCCGAAGAACCAGCCCTGCGCCTCGTCGACGCCGAGGGCGCGCAGCTCCGCGACGTCGGCCGCGGTCTCGACGCCCTCCGCGACGACCCCGGTTCCGTGGCCGTGCGCGAACGTCACGAGCGCCGCGACGAGCGTGCGCAGGACGGGGTCCGCGGACAGGCCGTCGACGATGCTCCGGTCGAGCTTGATGACGTCCGGCGCGCACAGGACGATGTGCCGCAGCGAGGAGAAGCCCGCGCCGACGTCGTCGATCGCGAGCCGCATGCCCGCGGCGCGCGGTCCGGCGAGCGCCGCCCGGAGCGCCTCGTAGTCCTCGACGGGGTCGTGCTCGGAGAGCTCGAGGACGACCCGGTCGAGCGGGAGGCGCGCGAGCAGGCGGGCGCACGCCGGCGTGAGCAGCGTCTGGGGCGAGACGTTGAGCGCGAGGTGCCCGTCGAGGCGGTCGAGGTGGTCGACGGCGCGCTCGAGTGCGAGGAGCTCGAGGCGGTCGCCGAGGCCGACGTCGTGCGCCTCGGCGAAGACGACGTCGGGCGTAGTGCCCCAGGCCGCGGGGAAGCGGCTCAGTGCCTCCGCGCCCGTGCGCAGGCCGGACGCGAGGTCGACGATCGGCTGGAGGACGACGGTCGGGCCGCCCGCCGCCATCATCGGCAGCAGGCGCGTCTCGATGGCCTCGCGCCGCTCGCGCTCGACGACGCCGGGCTCGATGATCATCGCCGCGGCCGAGGCCAGGACCTTGAGCAGGGCGGCGTCGCGGGCCGAGAGGTCGCGGTCGGGCGTGAGGCCCGCGGCGCAGAAGGTGCCGTAGAGGCGGCCGTCGCTGAGCGTCACGGGTGCGGAGAGGTAGCTGCGCACGTGCGCGAAGCGGGCGGCCGGGAGGCGCCGCGCCTCGGGGTGGTCGCGGACGTCGGGGATGACGTCGGGCAGGCGGCCGTCGAGGATCGCCTGGCAGAAGCTCGTCGACTGCTTGACGGTCGAGCCCTCGCGGAAGAGGAGCGGGAGCGACGTGTCGACCACCTCGAGGTGCTGGGTGGTGCCGTCGAGGCGCGAGAGGAACGAGACGCTCAGGCCGAGGGCCTCCCGCGCGGTGTGCAGCAGCTCGGCCACCTGGGCCTCCGCCTCCGACCGCTGCCGTGCCACGGCGCACTCCGTCCCGGGCGGCCCCACACCTGCCCTCGGAGCCCTATCGGCCGGCGGGCGGTGCCGGTGAGCCGTCCGGGGACCCGGGTGCCGGGTCGGGCCTCCTCGGACCGGTGCTCGTGCTGGTGCCGGGTCAGGCGCCCTCGGGGCGCCGCTTCTGCGGGTACGGCGTGCGGCCCTCGACCAGCGCGGCGACGAACTCGCGGATCTTGCGCTCGCGCGTCTCGGCGCGCTTGACGTCCCTGACGCGGTAGATGATCGCGAACCGGTTCGCGGACGTGAGCACGTCCCACCACGCCTGCGCGCGCGGCTCCGCGGCGACCGCTGCCGCGAGGTCCGCCGGCACCTCGACGGTGGCCGGGCCCGCGTACGCGGCCTCCCAGCGCCCGTCCGCCTGCGCTGCGCGGACCTGCTCGCGGCCTGCCTCCGTCATGCGGCCCTCGGCCTCCAGCTCACCCACGCGCCGGACGTTGAGCGCCGACCAGCGCGAGCGTGCGCGGCGCGGCGTCATGCGCTGGAACGAGGTCTCGGCGTCGCGCGAGCGCCCCTGCCCGTCGATCCACCCGAAGCACAGCGCCTCGAGCACCGCCTGCTCGTAGGTGAGCGTCGTGACGGTGCCGCCCTTCTTCGTCAGGACGAGCCAGACGCCGTCGGGGTCCGCGTGGTTCTCCTCCAGCCAGGCGCGCCAGGCGGCGGCGTCGGGCACGACCAGCTCGGGCAGCTCGGTGGGCATGGGGCCATCGTGCCGGACGCCACCGACACGACGGCGGCGTGCGCCGGGTCGACCTCGAGGATCCTCGCGAGGAGCGCCGGGGATGTCGCCCGGAGTCCACGGACCTGGGCAGGCCGTGGCCCCCGCCCGCCGGGCGGGTCGATACTGGCGCGGCGTCCCGTGGTGCCCGTGCCGTCCGTGTCAGGGCCACGCCGCCCGGAAGGAGTCGTCCGCGATGAGCTCAGCGTCGAGCACGGGAGCGTCGAGCGCGCACGGGCTGGGCACGGACTGGCGCGTGGTCGACGGCGTCGCGACCGCGTGGTTCGAGGCGTCGTCGCTCGCCGCGGGCGCGGCTCTGGCCGGGCGGGCCCTCGAGCTGGCACCCGACGCCGTGGTCGACGTGCGCGCGACCGGGGTGCGCGTGCGGCTCGACGCCGTCGAGCACGCGGAGGCGGTGTCGGCGGCGGCGCGGGAGACCGGCCTGCGCCCGGACCCCGCCGTGCTGCAGGCGCTGGGCGTCGTCCTCGAGTCCCCGGACCCGTCGACGGTGACGCCGTTCTGGCAGCGCGCGCTCGACTACGCGTCCGGGGAGGAGGGCGTGCTGACCGACCCGCTGGGGCGGGACCCGTCGCTGCGGGTCCGCCGGTCCGGCGAGTCGCGGCCGCTGCGCCAGCGGATCCATCTCGACGTGGTGCGTCCGGCGTCGGCCGTCGAGCAGGCGGACCTGGGCGAGCCGTCCGGGCCGTACGGGGTCCGGCTCGCCGACGCGGACGGCAACGAGGTCGACCTCGTCCCGGGTGACGCGATCGGCGAGGACGCCGGGACGTCCGACTGGCACGCGGTGTTCGGCGCGATGGCCTGCTACCGCGTCGCCTCGCCGGAGCAGCAGCGGGACCTCGCCCTGGCCGCGGCCGTCCTCGCCGACGACGCCGGCTTCCCGCTGCTCGTCGACCTGCGCCCCGGGCTCGTGGTGCTCGACAGCGGCAAGGACCAGGGGGAGGCCGACGCCCACGGTCTCGACGTCGACTTCCCCGCGCTCGCCGCGCGGGTCCAGGCAGCCGCGCGCGAGCTCGGCGCCACCGCGGACCCGGCGCTGCCGCGCCTCGTGCAGCTCTTCCTCGACGCCGCCGACGTCGCGGCGGTGCGCGCGTTCTGGGCCGCGGCGCTCGGGTACGTCCACGACCGCCGTGAGGCGCTGACCGACCTCGTCGACCCGCGGCGGCTCGGGCCCGTGCTCGCGTTCCAGGAGATCGACACGTCCGAGACCGAGCGGCTCCGCCAGCGGAACCGGTTCGAGATCGAGCTCGCCGTGCCGGGCGACGTCGCGCAGGCGCGGGTGGACGCCGCCGTCGCGGCCGGTGGCCGGGTGCTCGACGCGGGCGACGGCCGCTGGTGCGTCGCCGATCCCGAGGGGAACGAGCTGGTGGTGGTCGCGGGAGCCTGACGTCGCTGCTCCCACCGTGCCCGACACCTGCTGTGCCGGATGACCTGCTGTGCCGGATGACCTGCTGTGCCCGACGACCTGCTGTGCCCGACGAAGGAGACCCGTGGTCAAGCGCCTCATCGACACCACCGCCCGCGAGCTGGCCGGCTACGGCCGCGCGGACGTCCTCGCCTCGATCCGGGGCAGCGAGGGCCGCGTGCTCGCCGCGGAGATGATCGCGCCCGCGATGGCCGCGGTGCACGACGTCAGCAACCCTGAGCTCGCCGCGGCCATGGGCGCGGACCTGCTCGTCGTCAACCTGCTCGACGTGCAGTCGCCGGCGGTCTTCGCGATCGACGCGGCCCCGGGCGACGTCGTGCGCGAGATCAAGCGACTCACCGGCCGGCTCGTGGCGGTCAACCTCGAGCCGGTCGACCCGCAGGCCGACCGCGCCACGGACGACGACTTCGGCCCCGGCGAGAAGGGCGGCCGCCTCGCGACGCCGGAGAACGTCGCGGCCGCCGTCGCCCTCGGCGTCGACGCGATCGTGCTCACCGGCAACCCCGGCATGGGCGTCACCAACGACTCGCTCGCGCGCGCCGTGCGGAGCGTCCGCGACGCGGTGGGCGACGCCGTCGTGCTCATGGCCGGGCGCATGCACGCGGCGGGCAGCGTGTCGCAGGCCGGCTCGCGACTGGTCGACGACGCGTCGCTCGAGGGCTTCGTCGCGGCGGGCGCCGACGTCGTCCTGCTGCCCGCGCCCGGGACGGTGCCGGGCTGCCACGAGGCGCTCGTGCGCGGCTGGGTCGACACGGTCCACGCCGCGGGCGCGCTGACGATGACGACGGTCGGCACGTCGCAGGAGGGCGCCGACGTCGACACGATCCGGCGGATCGCGCTCATGGCCAAGATGACCGGCACCGACGTGCACCACCTGGGCGACTGCGGCCTCTTCGGCATCGCGCTCCCCGAGAACCTGATGGCGTACAGCATCGCGATCCGCGGCCGGCGTCACACGTACCGCCGGATGGCGATGTCGCTCGCACGCTGACCCGGGCCGGTCCAGGCCAGCGCGCTGCGTTCAGGCGCAGGTGTCCGCGGCCGGCTCACCCGCGCGCCGGGCGAGCGTCCACGCCACCAGGTCGTCGGTGAGCGGAGACGTGGCGGCCACGAGCGAGAGGTGGTCGAGGCCCTCGTACTCGCGGTAGTCGACGGCCTGGCCCGCGGCGCAGCGGGTCGCGACGAACGCGCGCTGCTGGGCGGGGAGCACGAGCGGGTCCGTCGAGCCCTGGGCGAGGAGCACGGGCACCGGTACGTCGCCGTCGGGGCTGTTCGCCGCGAGCAGCGCGCCCACCTCGCCGTCGAGCACGTCGGGCCGCATGACCTCGTCGGTCATCTGCGACGCCGTCGCGAGCGCGGCGACGACGTCGCGGCCCGTGAAGCACAGGTCCTCGATGCGTCGCACGAGCGGCAGGTAGCCGGGCGTGACGACCTCGCGCAGCTCGACGCCGTCGACGTGCTCCGCCCACGACGCCGCGATGTAGGCCGAGACGAGCTTGCCGATGGCCTCGGCGCGCACGCCCTCCGCGAGGGCCGGCAGGTCGCTCGCGGGTGCGAGCGCTGCGACACCGAGCAGCGGCACGTCGGGCGCGTAGTCCCCCGCGAGCATCCCGGTCCACAGCGCGGCGTGGCCGCCCTGCGAGTGGCCCCAGACGACGACGTCGTGCGTGAGGTCGAGCTCCAGCGAGCGCGCCGCGCGCACGGCGTCGAGGACCGCGTGCGCGGTGTCGGGCCCGACGAGGTAGGGGTGCGGGCCGGCGGTGCCGAGGCCCACGTAGTCGGACAGCACGCCGACCCAGCCCGCGGCGACCATGCGCTCGAGGGCGGCCCCGGCGCCGTCCGCGAACGGCTGCGCCGCGAGGGACGGCGCGCACCGCGGGGTCACGCCCGTGGTGCCGTGCGCGACGGCGAGCACGGGCGCCGGTGCCTCGCCCGCGTCGAGCGGCGCCAGCACGGTGCCGCTCGAGACGGCGGCGCGGCCGTCGCCGTCCGTGGTCGTGTAGAGGATGCGCCACGCGCGCGCGCCGTCCGGCACGCCGGTCGTCAGGGGCTCGCTCCGGATCAGCACGCCGGGCTCGTCGGGCACCGCGAGCGGCGGGGAGTAGAACGCGTCGGGCGCCACCCGGACGTCGCCGCGGTGCACGACGACGGTCCCGACGACGAGCGCGACCGAGACGACGAGCGCGCCGGCCGCGGCGGCCCGCTGCAGCGCCCGCCGCGGTGGGCGGGCGGTCCGCGGCGCACGGCCGAGCACGGCGCGCGCGACCGTGACCAGCCCGGTGAGGACCAGCCAGGCGCCGAGGGCCACGCCGATCGCCCACAGCGACAGGCGGGGCCACACGAGGACCACGCCGGCGAGCGCGACCGACGCGACGGCGAGCGCGATGGCCGTCGGCCGGTCGTCGCGGCGCGAGCCCGTCAGCTCGGCGACCGCCGTGGCGACGAGCCCGATCGCGACGAGCAGGACGAGCACGCGCACGGTCGCCGACGACAGGACGACCGCGAGGACGCCGGCGACGACGAGGACGAGGCCCGTGGCCACGTCGACCCGGCGGTCACGCTGCGGCTCGGGGGCGCGGAGCAGGCGTGCGGTCCCGGCGGCCACCAGGCCGGCCGCGACGAGGAGCACGACGGACGCGACGGACGCGGACGCGCGCGCCAGCAGGGCCGCGCCGAGGCCCGTCATCGCCAGACCGACGACGGGTGCCGCGCGGGGAGGCAGGGCGGAGCCCCGCGACCGCGGAGGCGTCGGCCTCGTCCCCATGGCGCGAGCCTAGGGAGAGGCGCCGCCGCGCGGGAGGGGTCGCCCTCCCGCGCGGCGGCGTGCCTCGGTAGCGTGCTGTCCATGCCCATCAGGCTCGACAACGTCGCCATCGCCGTCCGGGACCTCGAGGCGGCGATCGCGTTCTTCACCGACCTCGGCCTGACCGAGCTGGGCCGGGGCGAGGTCAGCGGGGAGTGGGCGGACACGGCCGTGGGCCTCGACGGCAACCACGTCCGGCTCGCGATGCTGCAGACCCCGGACGGCCACGGCCGGCTCGAGCTCTTCGAGTACGTCCACCCCGTCGCGATCGAGACCGAGCCGACCCAGCCCCACGAGATCGGCATGCACCGGGTGGCGTTCGCGGTCGACGACCTCGACGAGGCGCTCGCGATCGCCGCCCGGCACGGGTGCCACCCCCTGCGGGGCGTCGCCCGCTACGAGGACGCCTACCTGCTCACCTACGTCCGCGGTCCCAGCGGCATCCTCGTCATGCTCGCGCAGGAGCTGCAGCCGGGCTGAGCCGGCCCTCTCAGGATCAGGGCCGCGTCGACGTGGACGTGATCTGGATCTCCATCCCGTACGCCGACGTGGCGCAGCCCCAGTCGGCGTTGTAGACCTCGTCTGCGCAGCCGGTCACTCGGAGCCTGGTCGAGTCGAACGTGCTGAGGTTGAGCGCCCCGGATGGCAGCGCGTCACTGGTCAGCGCTGTCGGCGGGCCGGCTGACCACCAGTCGAAGTCGAGGACGGGCACGCCGTTGCTCGCCGAGGGGAACATCACGTTCCACTGGAAGGAGTCGCCCCAGGGCGCGTCGGTCGTCGCGATCGTGAACGGCTCCGTCCACGGGTCGCTGGGGTACGTCGTGGCGTACGTGAGGGACCCGACGGCCAGGCTGACGCCGTAGGGAGCTGCGGTGTACCGGTAGACGCCGGACGTGGCGTCGGTGGGGTCCCAGTGGGTGTCCGGCGTGCTGGCGCGGAAGGTGTACGACCCTGTGACGGGTGTGCCGACCTGGATGTCGTCGGGCAGTACCGGGTCGGTGGGCCCGGGGACCGGATTGCCTTCCTCGTCTTCGGCGACCCAACGGCTCGCCTCGGTGACCGTGCCCTGGAAGTCGACGGTGACGTCACCGGTGGGCGGTGGGGGTGGCGGGTCGACGACGGGCTCCTGGACGCGAAAGCTGACGGTGGCGGGCACCCACACCTTCCACGTGCGCCCTTCGACGGCGACGTGGAGGTCGAACGTGCCCTCGGTCGTCGGCGTGCCGGCGATGCGCCCGGTGACCGGGTCGAGCTGGAGGCCGGGTGGCAGCTCACCGGAGTCGATCCGCCACAGCGGCTCGAACCCTGACACGTACATGGTCGCGTGGAGTGTCACGTCGACCGGCTCGCCAGGACGGACCGTGTAGGCGGCGTCCTGGGGGTACGCGGCGCCGAGGGCGAGCTGCGCGAGGCGCTGGCCGAGGTCGGCACCCTTGCCCCACTGGTAGGCGTTGACGTGGATGTCGATGGCCGTCAGTGGACGCGCGGAGCCGCGAGCGGTGTCGCAGACGAGGTCTCCCCGGTCGCACAGGCTCAGGACCCGTCCGCGCAGCTGGGTGGAGATGTTCGGCGGGTTGCGCAGGAGCATGGTCGTGCGAGCTCCGCTGCTGGGCGTCGCGGTGCCGTACTCGTGCGCGATCCAGCCGGGTGGGCGCTCGCGGTCTCCGCTCGCGACCAGGCCGGCTCCGGCGACGCGAGTAAGGATCGCTGCTGATGCTTCGGGCGAGCTCAGGTACTCCTGGACGACCATCGCGCCCTGGGAGTAGCCAGCCAGGACGAGCGTCTGGCTGGGGCATCGGGCGGCCGCGTTGTCGATGTAGACGTCGAGCAGCTGGACGCCGGTGGTGATGCTGCGGATGTACTCGTCGATGCCGCCGGCGGCCGCGAGCGTCTCGACGGGGGCGGCGGTGTAGTCGAGGGCGTGGTAGTCGACGGTGGGTCGGTGGCCGGCGGCGCTCATCGACATCGCGAAGCCGTAGAGGACGTCGTCGACCTGGGCGCCGTACCCGACGCTCTGACCCGAGCCGCGGACGCCGATGAATCGAACCTGAGCGCACGTGGCGTCGTCGGCTGCGGTGGCGGGTGGTGCGATAGCGGCCACCACGGCCAGTGCGGCTGCCGCAGTGAGGGCAGCGGTGCGGCGGTGGAGGAGGGCCTGGCGCGTTCCTGGACGCATGCGCGTGCTCCCGACTCGGGGCGGGTGGTGCGCCGAGCATGACGGCTCGCCGGTCCGGCCGATAGTCGCAATCGGGTGGTTTGTCCGATCTCGTGGGTCCTGTGCGGCCACCGGGCGGTGCTGCGACCGCGGCGTCAGGCGCGGCCGGGGTCCGGGTGCACGCGCCCCGCCACCGGGGAGGGTGACGGGGCGACGGTGGGTGGTCAGCGATGGGCGCGAGTCCCCGCATGACCACGAGGGGCAGGGGCGCGGCCCTCAGGCGTTCTCGCGCCGGAACGTCGACGTGCCCCACCACACGGCGAGCACGAACATGCCCACCGACCAGAGGATGCCCCAGGTCATCGCCGACGCCCCGAAGTCCCCGGCGAAGGAGGCGCGGACGGCGTCGACGACGTGCCGGATGGGCATGAAGTCGCTGACGTCCTGGAGCCACGTCGGCCCGATCGTCATCGGCAGGAGGATCCCCGACAGCAGGAGCACGGGCATCATCACCATGTTGATGACCGGCGCCATGACGTCCTCCGACTTGGTCGTGAGCGCGAGCGCGTTGGACGCCGCCGCGCACGCGCCGCCCAGCAGCAGCGTGATGGCGACGCCGAGCACGATCCCCGTGCCGGAGGCGCGCATGCCCATGAGGTAGCCGAGGCCGACGAGGATGAGCGCCTGCACGAGCAGCTGCAGGAGGTCGCGGTAGAGGCGCCCGACGAGCAGGGCCGTGCGGCTGGCCGGGGTGACGCGCTCGGCCTCGATGACGCCCTCGCGCCACTCGCCGATGAGGCTGAACCCGGCGAAGAAGGCCCCGAAGATGCCGAGCTGCACGAGCATGCCGGGCACGAAGAACGTGTACGCGTTCGTGGCGCCGAACTGGCCGATGAGCGGCTCGAGCAGGGGGCCGAACAGCAGCAGGTAGAGCACCGGCTGGAGCATCCCGATGATGACCCAGGCGGGGTTGCGCAGGTTCATGCGCAGCTGGCGGCGGAACACGATGAAGCTCTCGCGGAAGAACGACGACGGCGTCCCGCCGCGCACGGCGGCCTCCGCGGTCGCGGCGCCGCGCCGGGGTGCGGTGGTGGTGGTCATCGGACGGCCTCTCCGGTGGTCGGGGTCGAGGGGGTGGCGGCGCCCACGACGGCGGGTTCGCGGTCGCCGTCGTCGGTGCGTCCGGTGGGGTCGGTGGCGGACTCGGCGTCGCGCAGGCTGCGGCCCGTGAGGGTGAGGAAGACGTCGTCGAGCGTCGGCCGGAGGACGCCGATCGACTCGAGCTCGATGCCCGCGCCGTCGAGGTCGCGCAGCAGGCCCTGGAGCGAGCGTCCGGCGTGGGGGACGCGCGCCCGGACGTGGGGCCCGTCGACCTCGACGACGTCGCGGCCCGCGACGAGCGTCCCGAGGCGCTCGGCCGCCCGGGACGCGAGCGACGCGTCCGCGAGCTCGAGGTCCACGAGGTCGCCTGCGACCTGCGACTTGAGGTTGTCCGCGGTGTCGGACGCGACGACCCGGCCGCGGTCGATGATGACGATGCGGTCGGACAGCGCGTCGGCCTCGTCGAGGTAGTGCGTCGTGAGCAGCACGGTCACGCCGAGCCGGTCGCGCAGCCCACGGATGTGCTCCCAGAGGTTCGCGCGCGCCTGCGGGTCGAGACCGGTCGTCGGCTCGTCGAGGAACACGAGGTGGGGCTCGTGGATGAGGCCCATGACGATGTCGAGCCGGCGCTTCTGGCCGCCCGACATGTTCTTGGGCATGCGCGTCCACAGCCCCGGCAGGTCCATCTGCTCGAACAGCTCCTTGCCGCGCTGCTCGACGACGCCGCGGGGCAGGCCGTAGAGCATGCCGTGGTCGACCACCTCGTCCCCGGCACGGGCGCCGCTGAACGCCCCGCCGGCCTGCGAGACGTAGCCGATGCTCCGGCGCACCTGCACCGACTGGTGGACGACGTCGTACCCCGCGACGCGCGCGGTGCCCGCCGTGGGGCGCAGCAGCGTCGTGAGCATGCGCAGGGTCGTCGTCTTGCCCGCGCCGTTGGGGCCGAGGAAGCCCACGACCTCGCCCTCGGCGACGTCCAGGTCGACGCCGTCGACGGCGCGGACCTCGGCCTTCTGCCTCCCTTGTCTGGTCTGGAACGTCTGGACCAGCCCGCGTGCCTCGATCATCGGCCCCTCCGCGATCTATTCAAACTTGAACACCGGCCATGCTGGGTGACGCGCCGCTCGCCTGTCAACGCCGTTGCGGACGGCGGTCGGCCCGCCGTCGTGGATTGACCCGGCTGTCGCCGGGAACTCATCGGGAGGATGCCGCAGGGGTCCGACACTCCCTGACCCCTGCGAGGGGCGACGCCGTCAGACGGCGCGCGAGCGGAGCATCGCCGCGTAGCGGTCGCGGTCGTGCGCCATCTGCCAGCCCGGGTCGTCGGCCGGCGGGGACCACGTCGCCGGCTCGCCCGCGAAGCTGAGCTCGCCACGGCGCACCGCGATCGCGAGGTCCCGGACCCACGTGCGCTCGAGCTCCGCGATGCCGAGCTGGAGCTCGAGCACGCGCGCGACGTGCGGGGGTGAGGCGCCCGCCGCCGTCGCGGCGTGGGCGGCGCGGAGCGCCTCGAGGTGCGCACCCAGCGCGGCGGCGCGCGTCTCGAGGTGCCCGGCGACGACGTCGCGCGCGAACAGCGAGCACATGCTCATCGCGGTGTGGACGGGCAGGGGATCGAGGGGGTCGACGGTCGTCATCGCGTGCTCGAACAGCCGGTCGAGCTCGTCCCGCCCCGACGGCGTCGTCGCGTAGACCGCGACCGTGCGGCCGCCGTCCTCGACGTCCTGGCGCACGAGGTGACCCTGCTTCGTGAGCGTGGCGAGGCTCGAGTAGATCGACCCGGGCAGCACGTGCGCCCAGTCGTCGACGCCCCACGAGAGGAGCTCGCGACGGATCTGGTACCCGTTCACGGGCTCGAACAGGCGCACGGCACCGAGCACCAGGAGCCGGGTCTCCGTCGCCGCCATGCCCGGAGTCTAGGTCGCGTCTCACGAGGGGACCGTCGGGGCGCTCCGGGGCCGCCCGGGCGCGGCCTGGCAGTCTGAGTGCGTGACCACGTGGGCGCCCGACATCGACCCCGCCCGTCGGGCCGTGCCTGGGGTGCGCCGCCGGGGCGCGCTCAGCCGGCGCCGCACCGTCGCGGGGTGGCTGCTCGCGACGCTGGGCCCGGCAGCCCTGACGGCGGCCCTGCTCCGGGAGCGCGACGTCCTCGGGCTCCCCACCGACCTCATGATGTTCTTCACGCTCGTCGTGGTGACGGCGCTGGTCGGTGGCCTCGCGCCGTCGCTGGTCTGCGCGGTCCTCGCGGCGTCGCTGCTCAACTACTTCTTCACGGAGCCGACGGGCGGCCTGACGATCGACGACCCGGAGAACGCCCTCGCGCTCATGGTGTTCGCGCTGGTGGCGGGCGCCGTCGCGTCGGTGGTCGGCCTGGCGGAGCGCCGACGCGCCGACGCGCGGGAAGCCCGTGCCGAGGCGACCGCGCTGGCCGACCTGTCGCGCGCCGTCCTCGCCGGGCGCGACTCGCCCGAGGGCGTGGCCGAGGAGCTGGCCCGCCGCTTCGGCTCCGCTCGGGCGCTCGTCCTCACCCGGTCCGCGGAACCGGGCGGCTGGGCGACCGCGGCGTCCTACCCGCCCGGGGCGCCGGCGGGCTCGGACGTCGCCGGTGCGCGTGACGTCCCGCAGCGTGCGGCGGGCGACGTCCTGCTCGCGCTGCCCGGGCACCGCCTCACGGCCGCGGAGGAACGCGTGCTCACGGCGTTCGCGGAGCAGGCCGCCGTCGTGCTCGACCGTGCCCGCCTGCGTCGCGAGGCCGAGCGGGCGCGCGAGCTCGAGCACCTCGACGCCGCGCGCACGGCCATCCTCGCGGCCGTCTCGCACGACCTGCGCACGCCGCTCGCCGCCGTGCGGGCCGCGGTCGACGGGCTGGGGGCGCACGGCCCCGTGCTCGACGCCGACGACCGCGCCGTGCTGGTCGAGGCGATCGACACCGGCACGGCCCGCCTCGAGCGGCTGATCGACGACCTGCTCGACCTCTCGCGGCTCCGCATGGGCGCCGTGCGCCCTCACGTCGAGGCGGTGAGCCTCGAGGAGGTCATCCCCCGGGCGCTCGAAGGGGTCGACCCGCGGCGCGTCGTCCTCGACCTGCCCGACGACCTGCCGCTCGTGCTCACCGACCCGGCCTGCTCGAGCGCGTCGTCGCCAACCTCGCGTCCAACGCGGCGCAGCACGCCCCCGCCGCCTTCCCGGCGCGGGTCACCGCGGCCGTGCGCGGCGGGTCGATGGTGGTCGCCGTGGTGGACCGTGGACCCGGCCTCCGGGGCGACGAGGTCGAGCGCGCGTTCGCGGCGTTCGAGCGCCTGGGCTCGACCCAGGGCCCGCCCCGCGCGGGTCTCGGGCTGGGGCTCGCGGTCGTCCGCGGGCTCGCCGACACGCTCGGTGCGCACGTCGCGGTGCTCCCGACGCCGGGCGGCGGGCTCACCGTCGAGGTCACGGTGCCGGTGGCGGAGCCGACGCTGACGGAACGCGCGTGAGCGGGCACGCGGACCCGGCCCCCGTCGCGCTCGTCGTCGACGACGACGCCGCCCTCCGGCGCGTCCTGGCGATCCACCTTCGCGCGCACGGCTGGGTACCCCTGCTCGCGCGCGACGGCGACGAGGCGGTCGAGCTGGCGCTGGGCGCCGGTCCGGACGTGGTCCTCCTCGACCTGGGCCTGCCCGACCTCGACGGGCTCGAGGTGATCCGACGCATCCGCGCGAGCTCCACCCTGCCGATCGTGGTGCTCTCGGCGCGTCAGGCAGGGGCCGACAAGGTCGACGCGCTCGACCTCGG
>NZ_JADDKQ010000021.1 GCF_016464425.1 Actinotalea solisilvae | reverse complement strand
GGGCCTTGACCCGGACGTAGCCGCGGATGTCCATGCCGTCGATGACGGTGCCGGCGGTGGTGATGGTGAGGTCGCCCTCGTGCACGCGCAGCGCGGTGCCCGCGGGGACGCCCGTGTTGGTCGGGCCGGGGCGGCCGCCGGGGATCGCCGTGGCCAGGGGAGCGGGGCCGAGCGCCCAGACGGGCTCGGCGGCGGAGGCGTCGGTGGCGGCACCCACGGTCGCGACGGGCTCCGGCGCGGGGCTGTCGGCGATGGCCTGCTCCGCGTCCAGGGTCGCGTCGACGGTCGTCGTCGCCGGGTCGCCTGCGGTGGTCGCCTCGGCCGCCGCGGGCGCGGGCTCGGCCGTCGGTGCGGGCTCGGGCGTCGCGACCTCGGGCGCCGGCGCCGTCGGTGCGGGCGTGACCGGCGCGACGGGCTCGACCGTGCTCGACACCGTGGGCGTCGCGGTGCCCGGCGCCGACGCGACGTCGACGAGCTCGACGGACGCGGCGGCGGCCGGCGCCACGGGTGCGGGGCGGGCAGCGCCGGTGGCCGACGCCGAGCCCAGCGTGGCCGCGGCTGCGAGGGCGGCTGCGGTGAGACCCAGCGCTCCCCGGCCGAGGCGCGTCGTGGCGAGGCGTGCGGCGGGCTCGGGGGTCCGGCGCGTCCGCGCGCTCGGGGTGGTCGTCGTCACATCAACTCCGCGATTCGGTAGCCTGGCGAACCCGGTGGGTCCCATGGTTTTGCGTCCCCGCCTTGCGACGGGTTTGCCTTGTCGTCGTGCGCCACCCCTTCTGTCGGCAGCCGAGGGCTACGACATGAGGGGCGACCGTGCCGGGTCCGTCCGGCCCTCGGAGGCCGTCCGCCCCGTCCTGCCCGAGGGGGAATTCACCCGGGCGTCGGGCACCGCGGAACCATAGGCGGAGATTCCGCGGCCGAGGTACGGCCTAGGTCACTTGATCTCGGGAATGTGTCGGGAATCACGTCGGCAAATCCGACAATCACCACAGGGCGGACAGCAATTCGCCCGCGCGGGTCTTGATCAACAGCACGCGGCGGCGCTAGGGCTCCGCGCAGCGGGCACCGCGGGGAGTCCGGATCGTGCGGGTATGGCCGCGCGGTGCGGGCCGTCGTCCGCCGCGGCCGCGGCGTGGAGAATCACCCGGACGGCGCAGCGCCGGGCGGGCTCAGCCCGGGCTGATGCCGACGGCGCTGCCGTCGGTGAAGACGTTCCCGGTGACGGTCGAGCGGCTCGCGGTCCCGCTCTCGAGGAGCACGGCGCAGCGCGGGTGGCCCGTGTCGAGGCCGAAGACGTTGTCCGTGACGCGCAGGCCGGACACGGGGCCCTTCTTCTCGGCGACGTTGATCGTGCAGGCGCCCCCGCTCGCCCGGTTGCCCGAGAACGTCACGTCCGACACGACGCCGGCGTCCTGCGTGATCATCACCCCGGCGTTGTGGGTCGACTCGAGGACCGAGCTCCGGACGGTGATGTTGGTGCCCGCCTGGATCTGGACGTTGTCGTCGTGGGTCGGCGTGTAGTCGTAGTTGGGGTCCTGCAGGTAGTACAGGTTCCCGTGCAGCCACGAGCTCTCGACGAGCACGTTGTCGCCGGTGATCTTCACCGAGTCCACGACGCCGTGGATGTCGACGCGGCGCAGGGTGAACCCCTTGCCGACGATCCCGTCGACGTAGGGCGTCGGGTCCGCCGCGACGAGCGTGGTGTCCTCCACCAGCAGGTTGTTGGCCGGGTCCGGGGACTGGATGAGCGACATGTAGCTGGTCAGGCCGGGCCGGCCGCGGATGATCGAGTTCCTGATCGTCACGTCCGGCGCCTTGACCCGCACGTAGCCGCGGACGTCCAGCCCGTCGATCACGGTGCCGGGCGTGGTGATCGTCAGGTCACCTGGCCAGACCGTCAGCGGAGTGCCGGTCGGCACCCCGACGGTGCCGGCACCCGGTCCTCCGCCCGGAGGCGGCGGCTGCGGGGCCGGCGGGGGCTGCGGCGCGGGCGGCGGAGGCGGCGGGGGCTGCGGCGCCGGGGGCGGGGGAGGCGTCGGCGCCGGCGGCGCCGTGGTGGGTGGGGTGGTCGGCGGTGGCGTGCCGCCTCCGCCCGTGCCCGGGGCGCCGGGGGCCGGGGACTCACCGCCGGGCGCCGGGGTCGTCGGGTCCTCGCCCGGGGGCGCCGGCTCGTCCGGGGGGAGCGCCTGCGCGTCGCCGTCGTCGGGCGCCTCCTCCTCCGGGGCGGGGCCGCGCTTCTTCGGTGCCGGGATCGTGTCGAGCCCGGCCTCACCGGTGCCGGCGGGCACGTCGGACGCCTCGACCGGGAGGGGCGTGCGCTCGCCCGAGCGGCTCGTCGCGCCCTCGATGCGGTCGGTCCGCGCCTGCAGCGTCGAGACGCCGGGCTCCACCGCGGGGGGGATGCCGAGGACGGCGACCGCGACCGCGGTCGCGACGACCAGCACGGTGCGTGCCGAGCGGGGCACCAGCCGGCGCGCGGCGCGCGCGTGCCGGACCGGGGGCGGCGGCGTGCGGCGCGTCGACCGGGTGCGCGCACCAGCGGGCACGACGTGTCGAGGGCTCACGCACGCTCCTGTCGAGGACCGGCCGTGACGGCGCGGCGGCCGGGGCGGTCGGGGGCTGGGCCGGCGGGCCGGCCCCGAGGGGGCGGGCGCGGACACGTCGGCGTCTCGCAGGGGAGCATACGGCCGAACGGGTGAATCGCGTCAATGCGGACAGGTCGGGACATCCCGCGCGTCGACCGCTGTCGCGTGCGGGCCCCGCTCCCGCCGCCCGGTCCCGGGCCGAAGGTCCCGTCGGGTCAGGACGGCGCGGCGCGCCGCAGCCCCAGACGACCCAGCGCGAGGACGCCCGCCAGGTCCGCCCGGATCGGCCGGACGGCGAGCGCGAGCACGCCGTAGGTGGCCGCGGTGACGGCGAGCGTGAGCCCGAGCCGCGCGACCGCGGGCAGGTCGGCCAGGGCGAGGTCGACCGCCACGGCCGCGACCACGGCGACCCCGACGCCCGCGAGGATCCGCAGCGCGCCGGTGAACAGGCTCCCGGTCGGGATGCGCGCGCGCCGCGACAGCCACCACAGCGACAGCGGCCAGGCGAGCGCCGGCGCGACCGCGAACCCCACCGCCACCCCGAGCACCCCCCACAGGCTGCCGACCGCGATGCACGTGACCTTGATGGCCGACGTCAGGAGGGTGTACCGCAGCAGGTCGGCCGTGAGGTTCTTCGACAGGTAGATCCAGTAGCCGACGTAGGCGAGGGTCTGGAAGATCCCGGCCGTCGCGAGCAGACGCAGGATCGGCGTGACCTCCGTCCACCGCGGCCCGAGGAAGATCGCGGTGATCGGCTCCGCGGCCGCGACCACGACGCCGAGGCCGACGACGAGCGTGTAGCCGAGCGCGAGCTGCCCGCGCCGGACGAACTCGAGGTAGCGCTGCGGCTCGTCCTGGAGCCGCGACAGCACGGGCAGGGCGACCGTCGTCGACGGCGCGCGCAGCTGCGTGAGCGGCGTCATGAGCAGATGGAAGCCGCGGTTGTACAGGCCCAGCGGGCCCGCCCCGAAGCGCAGGCCGATGATGAGGTTGTCGATGTTGTTGCTCGCGTACCCGATGAGCTGGGTCCCCGCGAGGCGCCAGCCGAACGTCAGGAGGCCGCGCATGGGCGCGCGGCGCGGGAGGCCGGGCAGCCAGCGCGCCGCGAGCGCGAGCCCGAGCAGCAGGACGCCGGCCTGGGTGAGGGTCTGGGTCACGAGCGCCCAGTAGCCGCCGCCCGCGAGCGCGACCGCGACCGCGGCGAGCAGGGCGACGGCCGACGCGACGACGTCGACGACCGCGAGCCGGACGAACGCGAGCCGCCGGACGAGGTCGGCGCGGTACTGCGTCGCGAGCCCGTTGAGCAGGAAGCTCACCGAGAGGGCCTGCGCGACGCCGACGAGCTCGGGCCGGTCGTAGACGGTCGCGACGACGCCCGCGCCGAGGAAGAGGGTGACCTGGAGCACGAGCCCGATCGCACCGTTGAGCCACAGGAGGTTGTCCCGCTGCCTCGTCGAGAGCTCCTTGGCCTGCACGGCGGCGGAGGACAGCCCGAAGTCGCGCAGGATCTCCCCGACGCCCACGATGACCACGACCATCGCGAGCAGGCCGTAGTCCTCCGGGGCGAGGAGCCGCGCGAGCACGACGACGGACGCGAGCTGCACGCACATCCGCGCCAGCTGGCCCCCGACGGTGACGACCGCGCCGCGCGCCGCGCGCCGGCCGAGACCCGGCGAGCCGGGTGCCCCCGGCGAGGGCACCTCCGGCCCGGGCACCGCCGGTCCCGGGACCTCCATGTCCCCCGGCACCGCGCGCGTCCCCTCGGCGGTCACGGCGCGCCGCCCGTCGCGCCGGGGTCCCCGGTCGCCACGGGGACGGCCGACGCGGCCGCGGTGGTGCCCGTCCGCGCGGACCGGAGCCGCCGGTACGTGCCGCGTCCCGCGCGGACGGCGGCGCGCGGCTGCGCGAGCGCGAGGCGCACGAGGCCGAACCCGCGGTACCGCGGGACGGGGCGTCCGGCGAGCCGCGCGCCGAGCAGCCGCCCGGCGAGCGTCGCGCGCCGCGCGCGCTGGAGCGGCTGGACCGCGGCGACCTCGTCGAGCTCGACGGGCTCGGCGACGATGACGCCCGCCTCGATCGCGCGCAGCACCGCGTCCAGGCCGCGCGGCGTGCGCGCGAGGAGCGCGCTGGTCCCGTCGCCCTCGGTGAAGGTGGGGTAGCCGCGCTCGTCCGTGCGCCACAGGTCGCCCGCGGTGACGTCGCTGCTCTCGCCGACGCCGTCGGGGCAGATCTTGCAGCGCCACTGGACGGCCTTGCCCAGGTGGGCGCCCCAGGACTCGTCGTAGGACGTCGCCCACGCGTGCCCCGCGGCGTCCTCGGCGGCGAAGCTGCCCGGCCACCCCTCTCCCCGGTAGCGCAGGCGCACGAGCGGGGCGTCGGACGGGGCGCCGAGGCTCGCGAGCACGGCGTCCGTCGCGTGCTGGCTCGGGGTGCCCGCGCAGAAGAAGGACAGGACGAGCGGCGCGACGGCACCCGAGGTGGCGGCGAGGCCGCGCACCGCGGAGGCCTCGCACGGCTTGCCGACGAACGCGCCGGACGCCGCCTCCGCGCCCGGGCCCGCGGCCGCGGCCACGGGGGCGTAGCGCGAGCCCGACGCGGCGAGCGCCTCGGCGCGCGTCGTGATCGTCACGCTCACCGTGCGCCGCGGCTCGGCCGGGTCGGCGGCGCAGCCCGTGACCGGCGCCACGCCCTCGGTCTCCGCGAGCCAGCCGGCGAGCGCCGTGAGGACGCCGCCGCTGCTGCCCGACCAGCGCACGGCGTCGTCGGCGGCCCACGCGCGCCACGCGCGCAGCACGGGGCCGAGGGTCGGGTGGCGGGGCACGGCGTGGCCGCCGGCGTCCACCGCGGGCCCGGCGTCGACCCGCACGCCCGGGCACACCCCCCGGAACCGTGCCGCGGCGTCGGCGTCCTGGGCGGCGCCGGCCGGCGCGGCGCCCCGGACCGGGCGGAGGAAGCCCGCGTCGTCGAGGCGCATCGACAGCCCCGGGTCCAGGCGGGTGCACGCGCCGCACCCGGAGCACGCGTCGGCCGCGAGGACGCGGCCGACCTCGGCGTCGAGGGCCGACGTCACGCGAGACCCCGCAGCGCGTCCTCCGCGGGACGCAGCATCGCCTGGGCGCGGTCGCGCGTGGCCTTGGCGGCGACGTCGAGCCCGTCGAGCGCCACGGCGGCGCGCACGGCCGCGACCGGGTCGGCGTGCGTGCGCAGGTCCACGGTGTGCTCCCAGCCGAGGTCGGCGAGCAGCGGCGCGAACTTGCGCGAGTAGGCGAGGGGCACCGCGGGCGTGCCGACCGAGAGCGCGTTGAGGCACGCGTGCATGCGCGAGCCGACGACGACCTCGGCGGACGCGACGACCGTCCGGACCTCCTCGAGGTCCGCGGGCACGACGACCTCGAGGTCGGGCCACTCGGCCGCGACCTCGCGCAGCGCGGGCACGTCGTTGTCGCCGAGCGGCGAGTCGAGCACGTGCGCGAGGAGCGTCACCGTGCGGCCGTCGGCGGCGAGGCCGTCGAGCAGGCCGCGCACGACGCCGCGGTACGCGGTCGCGTCCACGTGCGGCCCGGGCTGCCACAGCAGTCCCGAGACGTTGAGCACGACGTCGCGCGTGCGCGGCGCGTCCGGCTGGGGGAGGGCGAAGACGACGTCGGTCGTGGTGACGTCGGGCGTCCGGCCGAGGCGGGTGGCGTAGGCCGTGCTCTCGTGGTCGCGCGACATGACGAGCGCCGCCCGGCGCAGCCCGCGGCGGCCGAGCGCGCGGCCGGCGCGGGTCCCGAACGGCCCGATGGTCTGCGGCGCGAGCACCACGGGCACGCCCGCCTGCGCGGCGAGCTCGGCGAACGCCGTCATGCGCGCGAGGCGCCGGACGCCGTAGATGTCGGCGAAGCTGTCGCCCGACCGGGTGTCGAGCACGACGTCGTACGTGGAGAGCCACGCCAGGAGACCCGCGCGGGACGTCACGCGCTCCTTGACCAGCGAGCGCAGCCGGCCCACGGGCATCGGCGCGGCGCCGCGGCCGAAGTTCTGGAAGTCGACCTCGGCGTCCGGCCACACGCGCGTCGCGAGCGCGGCGGCGCCGTGCGCGAGCGCGCGCACGCCCAGGTTGCGGGAGGTGTCGTCCGCCCAGGCGACCAGTGCTCGCATCGTCAGCCCTCCGCTGTGGTCGCAGGCGGCCGTCGGGCGACCCGCGGCTGCAGTCGCGACGTCGTCGACCAGTGGCGCCGGCGGGCCGGCCGGCGTGCTCACGCGGCCCGGGCGTGGGACAAAACTACCCGAACCGGTCGCGGCGGCTCTGCGGCCTGTCGGGTGAAGTTCCGCCCCCGCCCCGGGGGCCTCCCGTCAGGAGCCCGTCGCGGTCCGGTCGAGCTCGGCGCGCACGTCCTGCGCGTACCGCGCGGTCGTGAACCGGCGCAGCGCGTCGGCCCGGCCGTCCTCGGCGAGGCGCGCGCGCAGGGCGTCGTCGGCGAGGAGGCGCCCGACGGCCGCGGCGAGGGCGATCGCGTCGCCCGGCTCGACGAGGAGACCGGTCACGCCGTCCACGACGACCTCCGCGAGGCCCTGCACGCGCGAGGCGACCACCGGCCGGCGTGCGAGGAGGCCCTCGACCGCGGTGTTGCCGAACGGCTCGGCGCGCGACGGCACGACGACGACGTCCGCGGCCGCGAGCACGGGCCAGGTGGGGTGCACGTAGCCGGCCAGCGTGACGCGCCCTGCGAGGTCGGGCTCGGCCGCGCGCGCCTGCAGCTGCTCGTCGAACCACTCGTACCCCGCGAAGGGCGTGCCGCACACGGTGAGGTGGACGTCGTGGCCCTCGGCGGCGAGCAGCGCGACGGCCTCGAGCGCGACGTCGACGCCCTTGCGCGGCGAGAGCCGCGCGACGAGCGCGACCTCCCACCGTGACCCCGGTACGTGCGCGCGGGGCGCAGGCTCGCCGTCCGGGCCGGGGACACCGTTGTGCACGACGACGACGTCGCGACCGGCCCGCGGGAGCGCCGCGGCGAGTGCGCGGCGGGCCGCGTCGCTGTTGGCCACGACGCGATGCGCGAGCAGCAGCGGCGCCGCGAGTGCGACGGCGACCGGGCGCGGGTGGCCCTCCTCGGCCTCGTGCACGTGGCAGAGGGTCCGGGCCCCGGCGAGGCGCGCCGCCGCGAGCCAGACCGGGATCGTCACCGTGTTGACGTAGACGAGGTCGGGCCGCGTCCGGCGCACCAGCCGACGGATCCCGGCCGCAGCCCGCACCGACGCGAGCGCGAAGCCCGCGAGACGGGTGGGGTGCAGGACCGCCTTGCGCAGCACCGGGAACGGCGCGACGCGGACCCGCGCCCCCCGCTCGGCGAGCAGGGGCACGAGGGGCCCGGGCGCGGGCACCGCGACCTCGACCTCCCAGCCGCCCGCGACGGCGGCGTCGACCGTCTCGAGCAGCTGGCGGTCCGAGCCGTAGAGGTCCGGGGAGGGGTGGGCGACGAGGAGCCGCCGGGGTCGCGCGCCCGTGCCGCCACCGCGCTCGCGCCGCGCCGCACGGGGTCCGCGCAGGACCCGGCCCACCCCGTCGAGGGAGCCGAGCCCGGCCGCGACCAGGGGCGCCGGCGAGCGCAGCAGCTGACGGCGCCCGCCCCGCAGGACCACCTCCCACGCGAACCGCGGGGCGTCCGCGGCCCACGCGAGCGCGGCGCGCCGGTCGAGGTGCTTCGCGGCGAAGAGCAGGCGGCCGCGCGCGTTGTGGCGGTAGTAGACCGACGACTTGGCGCGCGTCCCGCCCGGAGCCTGGGTGCCGCCCACCTCGTGCGTCGCGTGCAGGTCGGCGCGCACCTCGAGCCGGGCACCACGGGCGAGCGCGCGCCACGAGAGGTCCACGTCCTCCCAGTACAGGAAGAAGTCCTCGTCGAACCCGCCGACCGCACGCCAGGCCTCGGCGCTCACGGCGATGCAGGCCCCCGAGAGCCACCGGACGTCGTCCGGGGTCGTGGCCGGGGTCCGCGTGCGCCCGGTCGCGAGGTCGAGCGTGCCGCCCGCGAACCACGGTCGCCCGTCGGGCCGCGTGATCCGCGGCGAGACGAGCGTGAGGGGCTCGCGCCGCACGTGCGCGGCCAGCTCCGCCACCGTCGCGGCGTCGACGTCGAGGTCGGGGTTGAGGAGCACGAGGACGTCCGCGCCGAGCGCGAGCGCGTGCCGCGCGCCGGCGTTGACCCCCGCCCCGAAGCCGGGGTTGGTGTCGAGCGCGACGAGCTCCCAGCCGTGGTCCTCGGTCACGCGGCGGACGGCCGCGCGCTCCTCGGGCCCCGACCAGCTGTCGACGACGACGACGAGCGGTGCCGTGCCGTCGCCCGCCGCTGCCGTCGTCGTGGTCCCCGCCGTCCGGGCGAGGTGCCGCTCCAGCAGCGCGTGCGAGCCGTAGCTGACCACGACGATCGCGGTGCGGTGCATGGGAGGGCCTCCGGCGGCGTGGGGTGGGTCGCAGCGTAGCGACCGGCCCGAGGGCCGGTGGGCGCCGCGGAGGGACCGGTAGCATCCGGCCAGCACCCGGCGCGACGGCAGGACGGAGCACCGCCGCATGACCACCGCTCCACCCGCGCGTCGCCTGCGGGTGCTCGAGTCGTTCCGCACGCCGCGCGCGACGACCAACCCCTACCTCGTGCTCCTGCTGCGCTCGCTCGCGCCGCACGCGGACGTCCGGACGTTCTCGTGGCCCGCGGCGCTGCTCGGCCGCTACGACGTCCTGCACGTGCACTGGCCCGAGGTCGTCGTCGAGCGGCGGCACCCGGTGCGCGCCGCGGCCGCCGCCGCGCTGTTCGCGCTCGTGCTCGTGCGCTGCCGCCTCACCCGCGTCGCCGTCGTGCGCACCGCCCACAACCTCGCGCCGCACGAGCCGCGGTCCGCGCTCGTGCGCGCGGTCCTGCGGCTCTGCGACCGGACGACCACCCTGTGGATCCGGCTCAACCCGTCGACGCCGACGCCGCCGGGGGCCGCGGCGCGGACGGTCGTCCACGGCCACTACCGGGACTGGTTCGACGTCGACCCGGCCGAGCACCTCCCGGTGCCGGGCCGCCTCACGTACGTCGGCCTCATCCGCCCCTACAAGGGCGTCGAGGCGCTCGTCGAGGCGTTCAGCCGCGTCCCCGACCCGGACCTCGCGCTGCGCGTCGCCGGCCGGCCCCACACGCCCGCGCTCGCGGCCGCGGTGGCCGCCGCGGCCGCCGGCGACGAGCGCATCACGCTGCGCCTCGAGCACCTGCCCGACGACGAGCTCGCGCGCGAGGTCCTCGACGCCGAGCTCGTCGTGCTGCCGTACCGCGAGATGCACAACTCCGGCGCGGCGCTGCTCGCGCTCTCGCTCGACCGCCCCGTGCTCGTGACCGACAACGAGGTGACGCGCGCGCTCGCGGCCGAGGTCGGCGAGCACTGGGTGCAGCGGTGCGCCGGCCCGCTCGACGCCGCCGCGCTGGCCCGGGCGCTCGCCGACGTGCGCGCGACGCCCGGCGGGCGGCCCGACCTCTCGGCCCGCGACTGGGGACCGCTCGGCGCCCAGCACGCCGCGGCGTTCGCGGAGGCGGTCGCCGCGCGCCGGGGCCGGCGCGCCCCCGCGCCGGCGGGGCGACCACGGTGACCACGACGGCGACGGCGACCACGACCCCCCTCGCGACCCCGGGCGTGCTGCCCGTCCGCGCGGCGCGCGGTGCGCCCGGGCGGCCGTCGCACGCGCACCCCGGCGTGCGGCACACTCGGGGCGGCGCCCCCGACGACGCGTGCCCTCCCCCCGACGCACGGCCAGGAGGTCGACCATGGGCACGTCCCCGATGCGCATCGCGCTGATCGGCACGCGCGGGGTCCCCGCGCGGTACGGCGGGTTCGAGACCGCGGTCGAGGAGGTCGGCTCCCGCCTCGCGGACCGCGGGCACCGGGTGGTCGTCTACTGCCGCGCGACGGCGGACGAGGCGCGCGCCGAGCGTCCGTCCACGCACCTCGGCATGCGGCTCGTGCACCTGCCCGCCGTGCGGCACCGCGCGCTCGAGACGCTGAGCCACACCGCCGTCTCCGCCGGGCACCTGCTCGTGCACCGCCTGCTCGGCCACCGGGTCGACGCGGCGATCATGTTCAACGCGGCCAACGCCGTCTGGCTCCCGCTCGTCCGCGCGGCGCGCGTGCCCGTCGCGACCCACGTCGACGGGCTCGAGTGGCGCCGCGCCAAGTGGGGACCCACGGGCCGCCGCTTCTACCGTGTCGCGGAGTCCCTCGCCGTGCGCTGGTCGGACGCGCTCATCGCCGACGCGCAGGGCATCGCCGAGTACTACCGCGACGTCTTCGACGCACCCACGCGCCTCCTGGCCTACGGCGCCCCGCGGCTGCCGGCGGGCCGGTCCGAGCGGCTCGCCGAGCTCGACCTCGCGCCCGCCGGCTACCACCTCGTCGTCGCGCGCTTCGAGCCCGAGAACCACGTCGAGCTCGCGGTGCGGGGCTACGTGCAGAGCACGGCACGGCTCCCGCTCGTCGTCGTCGGCTCGGCGCCCTACGCGCACGAGTACACGCGTCGGGTGCACGCGGCGGCGGACGAGCGCGTGCGGTTCCTCGGCGGGGTGTGGGACGCCGAGCTGCTCGACCAGCTCTTCGCGAACGCGCTCACCTACGTCCACGGCCACTCGGTCGGCGGGACCAACCCGGCCCTGCTGCGCGCGGTCGGCGCGGGGACCGCGACCACGGCCTACGACGTGCGCTTCAACCGCGAGGTCCTCGGGGACCTCGGGCGGTACGTGCGCGAGCCGGACGACGTCGCGCGCGAGGTCGAGGCCGCCGAGGTGGACCCGACGGGCACGCTCGAGCGAGGCGAGCGCCTGCGCGACGTCGCGCTGCGGTACGACTGGGAGACGGTGGCGGACGGCTACGAGGAGCTCGCCCGCGACCTGGCCGGGCGCCGCGTGCGCCGCCCGGGCCTGAGCGGGCGGCGCCGTCCGGCGGCGGCGTGGGAGGAGCAGGCATGAGCACCTGGACCTACGGCGAGGCGCTGCGCGCCCTCGGCGGTGCGCAGAAGGCCGCGGCGCGCGGCGCACCGGCGTACTCGCGGTTCGTCAACCGCCGGCTCGGGCGGTACCTCGCCGCGGGCGCCGCCGCGGCAGGTCTCACGCCCAACGGGGTCACGGCGATCAGCGCGCTCTTCACGGCCGCGGGCGTCGCGACGCTCGCCGCCGCACCGCTCGGCACGGCCACGGGCGTCGCCGTGACGGTGCTGCTGCTCGTCGGCTACGCGTTCGACTCCGCCGACGGCCAGCTCGCCCGGCTGCGCGGCGGCGGCAGCCCCGCGGGGGAGTGGCTCGACCACGTGGTGGACTCGGTCAAGGTCTCGGCCCTGCCGCTCGCGCTGCTCGTCGCGCTCTGGCGCTCGGACGTCGAGCCGGTGCTGCTCACGCTGCCGCTCGTCGGCGCCGTCGTCGCGGCGGTCTCGTTCTTCACCATGATCCTCACCGAGCAGCTGCGGCGCGCGCACGGCACCGTGCCGCTCGCCCCGCAGGGCGGGGGCGCCGGCTCGGCGCTGCGGCTGCTCGTCTCGATCCCGACCGACTACGGCGTGCAGTGCTTCGTCTTCCTGCTGCTCGGCGTGCTGCCGGTGTTCCTCGTGCTCTACGGGGGGATCGTCGTCGCGTCCGCGCTCTACCTGCTCCTCGCGTGCGTCAAGTGGTACCGCGAGCTGCGGTCGCTCGCCCCAAGTCCCCGCTCGGCGCCGGGCGCGACCGGGGCCCCGGGGGCCGGGTCGGTCAGCGCCTGAGCTCGACCACCTGGGTCTGCGGCCCGTCCCACACGTCGACGACGCGGAACCCGGCCTCGGCGAGCAGCGCGTCCTCGGCCGTCGCCTCGGCGGGCCGGTCCTGGCGGCGCAGCACCCACAGCGTGTCGAGGTCCTCGAGGCGGTCGAGCGACGTCGCGAGCGGCACCGACGTGCCGAACAGCGTGGCGCCGTCGGCGGGCGCGTCCAGGAGCGTCACGTCCACCAGGCCCTCGAACGGCTCGGGGTAGCCGAGGCTCAGGGCGCGCAGCGAGCGCTTGACGACGCCGTCGTCGAACGGGTCGCGCGGGCCGAAGTACACGCCGTCCCCGGGCGCGGTGCGGTCGTCGAGGTGCCCGACGACGGCGAGCCAGTCGCTCCCGCTCTTCGCGGTGGCGGTGCGCTGCGAGGCGACGACCGGCGCGGCGAGCAGGGCGAGGACCACCCCGACGGCGACGGCACGCCGCGGCGCGAGGTCGCGCAGCGCGGCCGCGAGCAGGAGCGCGAGGGCGGGCGCGCACACGCCGAAGTACCGCGCGTTGTACAGCGACGGTGAGATCACCGAGCCCGCGACCACCACCACGGCCGGCAGGACGAGCCACGGCAGGGTCCAGGCGAGGAGGTCGGCGCGCGCGTCCGTCGGTGCGCCGCGCCGCAGCGCGCGCACGACGACGCCCGCGACGAGCGTCCAGCACGCCGCCGCGAGGAGGAGCGCAGCCGGCTTCCACACGCCACCCGGCGTCAGGGCGTCCTCGAGCGAGCCGTCCGCCGTGGTCGGCGTCGGGGTCTCGCCGAGGAACCACTGGTTGACGCCGACGTTCTGCGCGAGCCGGACGAGCCCGAGGTCCTGCGCGCCGAGCTGGCCGCCCTGGCCCAGGGCGGTCACGACGAGGGGCGCGACGAGCGCGAGACCCGCCCCGGCCGCGAGGAGGAACGGCAGCACCGCGGCCCGCGTGCGGCGACGCGCCAGGAGGGTGACGCCGTGCGCCGCCGCGACGAGCGCGACGTAGAGGTTGACCGCGACGCCCACGGCCAGCAGCACGGCGTACCCGGCGAGCGCGAGCCGGCGGGTCCGGGCGGGCTGCGCGCGGCCGACCGCGACGTGGAGCAGGAACGTGAGCCACACCGCCGCCGCGATGCTCGCGGCGAAGGGCCGCGCCTCGACGCCCGCCCAGGTGACGCGCGGCAGGAGGGTGAACACGGCCGCCGCGACGAGTGCGGTCGTCGCGGGTCGGGGCCCGCCGAGGCGCCGCGCGAGCACGTGGACGCCCGCGGCCGCGATCCCCACGGCGACCGCGCTCGGCAGGCGTACCGCGACGGCGGAGGTGCCCGCGACCTGCACCCACGCGTGCATGAGGAGGTAGTACGTGGCGTGCACCGCGTCGACCTCGCCCGTGAGGCGCAGGAGGTCGGGGAGGCTGCGCGACGCCGCGGAGATCGTCGCGACCTCGTCCGACCACAGCGCGGGCGACCACGACCCCACGGCGGCCATGAGTGCGGCGAGCACGCCGACGACGACGGACGTGCGGCGCGAGGGCGCCGGCTCCGCGGTGCCGCGCGCGCCGGCGGCGACGGCGTCGCGGCTCCCCGTGGCGGGCCGCGTCGCGCCGCGGTCGCGCGCGCCGGGGCGCGCGGTCGCGCTCACTCGCTCTCCGGGACCCGACTGCTCGTCGAGGTCCCGCCGGCGCCGGTCAGCGCCGCGACGTGCCGGCGGGGGCGCCCCAGCACGTCGTCGTCGCTCTCCTCGCCCTCGGGCGTCCCGTCGTCGGGCAGGTCGTCGTCGCCGGGGACGTCGCCGTCCGGGGCCGCCTCGGTCGGGGCCGCCTCGCCAGGAACCGCCTCCGTGGGCGCCGCCTCGACGCCCGGGGCCTCGGCGGAGGAGGCGTCCCCGGTGCCCTCGGTCGTCGCCTCGACCGTCGGGGCGTCGGGCGTCACGGCGTCGACCCGGGCGGTGCCGGCCGGGGCCGCCCCGACCTCGGTCGCCCCTGCCGTCGCGCCGGCGACCGCTGCGTCGGGCTCCGCGTCGCCGGTCGCGCGGCCCGGCTCCTCCGTGGCCCGGCCCGCGGCCGTCGTCGTCGGGCCCGCGGCCGCGGTGCCGGCCGCGCGCCGCCGGCGCGGCGCCGGGGCCGGGCTCGCGTCGTGGCGCGCACGGCGGCGTCCGAACGGCGTGCGGCGTCGGGAGGGGCTCCCGTAGCCGTACCGGAGCTCGGAGCGGGACGTCGGCACGCCGTTGAGGAGCAGCCCGAGGCACGTCGCGCCGAGCGCGTCGAGGGACGCGAGCGCCTCCGCCAGGCGTGCGCGGTTGATCTTCTTGCTGCGCGCGACGACGACGGCACCGTCGGTCTTGCGCGCGAGCACGGCACCGTCGGTGAGCGCGAGCAGCGGGGGCGTGTCGATGACGACCAGGTCGTAGGACGCCGAGACGGTCGCGAGGAACGCGTCCATCGCGGCGCTGTCGACGAGCTGGCTCGGGTTGGGCGGGACCTGGCCCGCGGTGATGACGTGCAGCCCCGGCACGCCCCACTCCTGGACGACGTCGTCCACGGTCGCCTGGTTGCCCAGCACGGTCGACAGGCCCGCGCCGCCCTCGAGGCCGCAGATGCCCGCGACCGACGGCGAGCGAAGGTCGGCGTCGACGAGCAGCACGCGCTCGCGCTTCTCGGACATGACGATGGCGAGGTTGACCGCCGTCGTCGACTTGCCCTCCCCGGGCACCGACGACGACACGACGATGGTGCGCAGGGGGCGCGACGCGTCGAGGAACTGCAGGTTCGCCGCGAGGCGCCGGTAGGACTCGGCGAGCGTGCTGTGGGGGTTCTGCAGCACGGTGCGCGGGTGCTTGACGAGCGTGCGGTCCAGCGGCACCTGCCCGAGCGCGACGCGCGCCGGCGCGCCCGGGAGGTCCTTGGTCGTGCGCACGCGCGTGTCGAGCTGCGCGCGCAGCAGGGCGACGAGCACGCCGAGCACCAGGCCGACACCCGCGCCCGCGGCCGCGTCGCGCCGGGGCTTGGGCGAGAACGGGGCGCTCGACGGCTCCGCCTCCGCGACGACGGTCATCTTGAGCGACGCCGCGCCGTCCTCCGTCGTGGGCGACAGGTCGGCGACCGTGTCGGCGAGGCTCGCGGCGACGCCGTTCGCGAGGTCCGCCGCGCGCTGCGGGTCGGCGCTCACGGCGGCGATCTCGATGAGGGAGGTGTTGAGCGGCGAGTCGGCCTGGATGGAGCCCTTGAGCGCGCGGGGGGACACGTCGAGCCCGAGGTCCTCGATGACGGGCTCGAGCACCGCGGGCATGGTCGCGAGCTGGACGAAGGACTCGACGAGGTTCTGCGCGTACGTCGCGCCCTGGTTGAGCTCGGAGACCGTCTCGCCCCGCGCGAGCGTCACGTAGACGGTGCTCGAGGAGCGGTAGGTCGGGGTGCTCGTCGCCGCCTGCGCGTAGCCGAGGCCGCCGCACAGGACCCCGAGCACGGCGATGACCAGCCAGCCCTTGCGCAGGGTGGCCAGGTACTCGCCTAGTTCCATCCGTCGGCTCCTCGGTCGGTGGTGGCCGAGCGCACACAGCAGCGGCCCGCCCGGCGGCCTCAGGGCCCCCCCATGTCATCGGACGGGGCCATCCTCCCCCGTGAGGAGCGTCCGGGCACAGGGCGGTGCCCGTTTTCACCCGGTCGGACCTGGACTGCCGGATTCTCCGCGGTGCATGGTGGCCGTCCCCCGTGTCCCGCACGCCGGTCGGCGGCCCCTGCGTCGGAGGACCCCGATCCGGCCTGCGGCCGCGGGTCCCCGGGCCGACGGCCACGGGAGCGGACGACGGAGGTGGAGTGATGGCGAGCTCGAGCAGCCCGACCGGCCCGACCGGCCCGACCGGGCGCGGTGGCTCGGCCGGACCGGGCGGGCCGGACCGTCCCTCGGGCCCGGTGGCGGACCCGACGCCCACGCCGTGGTGGCGCCGCCCCGTCGTGTGGGTCGTGGCGGCCGTCCTCGTCCTCGCCGGCGTGGTGGCGGCGGTCGCCGCGTCGCGCTCCGGCTCCGACCCCGCGCCGTCGCCCTCCGCGTCCGCGTCCGCGTCGGCCGACGCGAGCCCGTCGCCGGACGCGACGCCCGAGCCGTCGGCGTCGTCCGAGCCGAGCGCCGAGCCGACGGAGGGCGACGAGCCGCCGCCCGACGCGGCACCGGGCGAGCTCCGCCCGACGGCACCCCCGGTCGCGCTCGACGAGCCGGCTGTGCCCGCGCCGCAGGTCACCGCGACGCTCAGCCGGATCGAGGCCGTCGAGGGCGTGGCGAACCTGCCGGGCGAGGTCGGCGGGCCGTCCCTGCGCGTCACCGTCGCGATCGACAACGCCACCGACGCGCCGCTCGACCTCACGACCGCCGTCGTCAACCTCTACGTGGGCCCCGACCGCGCCCCCGCGATCACGCTGCTCGAACCCGGCCACGAGGAGTTCCCCGTGTCGGTCGACCCCGGGCAGCAGGCGACCGGCGTCTTCGTCTTCCTCGTCCCGGTCGAGCAGCGCGACCTCGTGACCGTCGAGCTGGACCTCTCGACCGAGGCCGACGTCGTGCTCTTCGAGGGCGCCGCGCCGCGCTGACCCTCCCGTTCGCGGACCCCGGTTTTCACCCGGAGGGCCGAAGAGGGATGTCCGATTTGGGGCATAAAGTGTGCGTTCTGGCCGGCTCGACGTCGGCTGTTGTCGGCCGCGCGCGCAGACGGGGGGCGCCGGCCCGGAACGAGGAGCACCCAGATGCGCGGAACCCTCCGCCTCCGCCTCCGCCGCACCGTCACGGGACTCGGGGTCGCCGCGCTCGCCGCGGTGGGCCTCGTCGCCGTCCCGGGGACGGCAGCGGCCGACACGGTGCCGACGGTCCCGGGCCAGCCGGGGCTGCCGTCGACCGTCAGCGCGGACGCGCTGCCCACGGTCCAGATCAACGGCGTCGCGTGGACGCAGCTCGTCGTGGGGGACACCGTCTACGTGGGCGGCAACTTCACGTCGGCGCGCCCCGCGGGGGCCCCGCTCGGGACGGACGAGTCGCCGCGGGCCAACCTTCTCGCCTACGACCTCACGACGGGTGCGCTGCTGCCGTGGAACCCGGGCACGAACGGTCAGGTCATGGACCTCACCGCCTCGCCCGACGGCCGCACGCTCTACGTCGCGGGCCAGTACACGTCGATCGGCGGCCAGACGCGCTACCGCGTCGCGGCGTTCGACGTCGCGACCGGCGCGCTCACCTCCTTCCGCCCGACCGTCAACGCCGGCGTCCTCGCCGTCGGCGTCACGGACACCACGGTCTTCCTGGGCGGCAACTTCACGAGCGTCAACGGCCAGGCGCGCACCAACGTGGCGGCCGTCAACGTCGGCGCCGGGACCACCACCCAGGCGCTCCAGGCGACGATCACCAGCGGCAACGTCCAGGCGATGGTCGTCGCTCCCGACCGCGCGTCGATCGTCGTCTCGGGCAACTTCCCGAGCGTCAACGGGTCGTCGAACCCCGGCTACGGTCTCGCGCGGCTCGACGCGGCGACGGGCGCCCTGCTCCCGCTGCCGGTCAACAGCGAGGCGCGCAACGCGGGCACGAACGCCGCGATCGTCAGCCTCGAGTCGGACGGCGTGAACTTCTACGGCTCCGGCTACCACTTCGGGGGCGCGGGCAACATCGAGGGCTCGTTCGCGGCGGACTGGGCGACCGGCTCGACCGTGTGGGTCGAGGACTGCCACGGCGACACGTACTCCGTCTTCCCGGTGGGCGACGCGGTGTACTCCGCGAGCCACAAGCACTACTGCGGGAACAGCGGCGGGTTCCCGCAGACCGAGCCGTGGAGCTACCACCGCGGCACGGCGACGACGAAGACCGCGGGCGGGGTCAACGCGCCCGACATCTACAACTACCCGGCGCACCCGGGCGTCCCCTCGCCGACGGTCCTCACCTGGTACCCCGACATCAACGCGGGCACCTTCACGGGCAAGGACCAGGGCCCGTGGACGGTCTCGGGCAACGACCGGTACGTCGTCATGGGCGGCGAGTTCACGCGCGTCAGCGGGCAGCCGCAGCAGGGCCTCGTGCGCTTCGCGGTCTCGGCGATCGCGCCCGACCAGGTCGGGCCGTCCCTCGCCGGCGCCGAGTACCCGCTCGTCGCCACGTCCGAGGCCACGGGCAGCGTCCGCCTCACCTGGCGCACCAACCACGACCCGGACAACGAGACCCTCACCTACAGCGTCTACCGCACCACGCAGACGGCCGAGCCGATCTACCGGACCACCGTGACGACACCGTTCTGGAAGCCGCAGGCGCTGACGTTCCTCGACACCGGCCGTGAGCCGGGTGCGTCCGAGCGCTACCGCGTCGTGGTCACCGACCCGTTCGGCAACGCGGCGTCCTCGGACTGGACGACCGTCACCGTCGCCGGTGCCGGCACCACCGGCGCCTACCTCCAGGACGTGCTCGACGACGCCCCCACCGCCCTGTGGCGCCTCGGCGAGACCTCGGGCACCGCGCTGCACGACACGACCGGCTTCCGGCCGGCGACCGGGTACAGCGTCACCCGCAACGCCACCGGCGCGATCGCGGGCGACGCGGACCGTGCGACGACGTTCGGCGGCTCGACCGCGAGCTACGCGTCGACCGATGTGGCGGTCAACGCGCCCGAGACCTACAGCGTCGAGGCGTGGTTCCGCACGACCAGCACCCGGGGCGGCAAGATCATCGGCTTCGGCAACCGCCGGACCGGGACCTCGACGGCCGCCGACCGGCACCTCTACCTGGACAACCAGGGCCGGGTCCACTTCGGCATGCAGACCTCGTCGCTGCAGACCGTGAACAGCGGCACGGGGCTCAACAACGGCGCGTGGCACCACGTCGTCGGCACGTACGAGAACGGCACCATGCGCCTGTACGTGGACGGCGCCGAGGTCGCGCAGCGGTCCGACGTCGCGTGGGAGCGGGCGTACTGGGGCTACTGGCGCCTGGGCGGCGACCGCCTCAACGGCTGGCCCAACGACCCGACGAGCGACTACCTCAACGGCACGATCGACGAGGCGGCGGTCTACTCCTACGCCCTGCCGGCGGCCACGGTGGCCGAGCACCGCACCGCCGGCACGACGGGGGAGACGACCAACCGCGCGCCCGTCCCGTCGTTCACGACGACCGCCTCCTTCCTCACGGTGGGCGTCGACGGGTCGGGGTCGACCGACTCGGACGGCACGGTCACGTCGTACGCGTGGGCCTTCGGTGACGGCGCGACGGCGACGGGCGCGACGGCCTCGCACGACTACGCGGCCGCGGGCACCTACACGGTCACGCTCACGGTCACGGACGACGACGGCGCGACGGCGTCGACGACGCGCCAGGTCGTCGCGACCGACCCGCCGCAGTCCGGCGAGCCGTTCGGGGTCGACGCGTTCGGCCGCACGGTCTCCAACGGCTGGGGCGTGGCCGACGTCGGCGGCGCGTGGACCACGTCCGGTGGGCTCGCGAGCCGCTACGCGGTCGACGGCCAGCGAGCGACCCAGACGGTCATCGCGGGCAGCACCATGACGGGTGCGCTCACCGGACCGCAGTCCGACAGCACCGAGGTGCGCGTGACGGTGAGCGCGGACAAGGTGCCGAACGGCAGCGGCGCGTTCGTCCACGTCCAGGGCCGGCGCGTCACGGCGTCGGACTACTACGGCGCGCGCGTGCGGCTCAACGCGAACGGCTCGGTCGAGCTGGGCGTCACCGAGGGCAACGGCAGCCCGTTCGCGGCGGTCACGGTCCCGGGCCTGACGTTCGCGGCGGGCGACCGGCTGAACGTCCGGCTGCAGGTGGACGGCACGTCGCCGACGACCCTGCGGGCCAAGGTCTGGAGGGCCGGGACCACCGAGCCCGCCGCCTGGCAGCTCGGCCGCACGAGCACGCGCGCCTCGCTCCAGGTGCCCGGCTCGGTCGGCCTCGCGGCGTTCCTCTTCGGGTCGGCGACCAACGGCCCGCTCGTCGTCTCCTACGACGACCTCTGGGCGGGACCGCCGGTCGCGGCCGTCAACCAGGTCCCCGTCGCGTCCTTCTCCCAGGCCGCGACCGGGCTCTCGCTCGCGGTCGACGGCTCGGGCTCGTCCGACGCCGACGGCACGATGGTCGGGTACGCCTGGGACTTCGGCGACGGCGGCACGGGGACGGGCGCGACCGCGTCGCACGTCTACGCGGCGTCCGGCACGTACCCGGTCACGCTCACCGTGACCGACGACAGAGGAGCCACGGGGACCACCAGCCGGTCGGTCACCGTCACCGCACCCGCGGCGAACCAGGCGCCCGTGGCCGCGTTCACGGCGAGCCCGGGCGTGCTCTCGGTCGGCGTCGACGGCTCGACGTCGTCCGACCCGGACGGGTCCGTCGCGTCCTGGGCGTGGGACTTCGGCGACGGCGGCACGGCCACGGGCGCGACGGCGTCGCACGCGTACGCGGCGGCCGGCACCTACGCGGTCACCCTCACCGTCACCGACGACGACGGCGCCTCCGCGACGACCTCGCAGCAGGTCACGGTCACGGCACCGCCCGCGGGCGCGCTCGCCCAGGACGCCTTCGGGCGCACGGTCACGGGCGGCTGGGGGACGGCCGAGGTCGGTGGCGCCTGGACCTCGACGGGGACCGCGGCGCAGCACTCGGTCGACGGCGCCCGCGGCCGGCACGCGGTGGCCGCGGGGGCGACGCTCACCGCGGCGCTCGCGTCGGTCGCCTCGACGAGCACGGACGTGCGCGTCCTGGTCAGCCCGGACAAGGTGACGACGGGCGGCGGCGCGTTCGTATCGGTCCTCGCGCGGCGCGTCACGGCGACCGACCACTACGGCGCGCGCCTGCGCCTGCAGGCCGACGGCTCGGTGCAGCTCCACGTCACGCGCGGCAACGGGAGCCCCGTCGCGGGGGTCGTCGTCCCGGGGCTCACGTACGTCGCGGGGGACCAGCTCCAGGTCCGCGTGCAGGCGACGGGGACGGCACCGACGACCGTGCGGGCCAAGGTCTGGCGCGCCGGCACCCCCGAGCCCGAGGCCTGGCAGACGTCGATGACGGACGCGACGGCCTCGCTCCAGGTGCCGGGCGCGGTCGGCCTGTCGACGTTCCTCTTCGGCACGGCGACGAACGGTCCGCTCACGGTGTCCTACGACGACCTGGTGGTGACCGCCGCGCAGTGAGCACCGGACGGCCCCGCCGGCCGTCACGCGACCGAGGCCCGTGCACGCCCCCTGCGTGCACGGGCCTCCGCGCGTCCGGGGGCGGGTGAAAGGGTGGACCGCCCCTGTCGCGCTGTCCGTTTCGTCCGTAACATCCGGTTTCGGGAGGGCGGGCCGCGCCGGCGCCGCCCGGCCCGTGGAGCGCGAGATGCGTGCAACCGGACGGACGCGTGGACGCCGGACCTGGGCGACGGCCGTGGCGGCCACGGCACTGGTCTGGGGGCTGGTGGCGGCGCCGCCCGCCGTGGGGGACACGTCCCCGACGGACCCGGCGCGGCCCGCGACGGTGAGCGCGGACCCGCTGCCGACGGTCCAGATCAACGGCGTCGTCTGGGCGCAGCTCGTCGTCGGCGGCACCGTCTACGTGGGCGGCAACTTCACGCGCGCACGGCCCGCGGGCTCGCCCGCGGGCAGCAACGAGGTGAACCGCACGCACCTGCTCGCGTACGACCTCGCCACGGGGGTGCTGGTCGGGAGCTTCAACCACACGCTCAACGGGCAGGTGGAGGACCTCGCCGCGTCGCCCGACGGCCGCACGCTCTACGTCGCGGGGCAGTTCACGACCGTCGACGGCCAGAACCGGTACCGCGTCGCGTCCTTCGACCTGCCCGGCGGCGGGCTCAACGGCACGTTCCGGCCCACCGTCAACGGGACGATCACGTCGGTCGGCGCGACGGCGACCTCGGTCGTCATCGGCGGCAACTTCAGCGCGGTCAACGGCGCGACGCGGCAGAAGGTCGCGGCGCTGACCCCCGCGGGCGCGAACCAGGCGCTCTCCGCGACCATCCCGAGCGGATCGGTGCACGCGCTGACCGTCGCCCCCGACGGCGCGTCCGTCGTCATCGGAGGGAACTTCACGACGGTCAACGGGTCGTCCAACCCGGGCTACGGGCTCGCGCGCCTCGCGCTCGCGACGGGTGCGAACCTCCCGCTGCCCGTCAACGCGGCGGCACGCAACGGCGGCGCGAACGCGGCCATCCTCAGCCTCGAGTCCGACGGCCAGAAGTTCTACGGCGCGGGCTACGTCTTCGGCAGCGGCGGCAACGTCGAGGGCTCGTTCGCCGCGGACTGGGCGACCGGCTCGCTGGTGTGGATCGAGGACTGCCACGGGGACACCTACGCGGCCTTCCCGGCCGGCCAGGCCGTCTACCAGGCGAGCCACAAGCACTACTGCGGCAACACGGGCAGCTTCCCGCAGACGACGCCGTGGACGTTCTACCGCGGGACGGCGACGACCAAGGTCGCGACCGGCGTCAACACGCAGGACTACCTCGGCTACGCCGACCACCGCGGGCGCCCGGCGCCCACGTTCCTCGACTGGTACCCCGACATCAACGCGGGCACCTTCACGGGCAAGAGCCAGGGGCCGTGGTCCGTGGCCGGCAACGACCAGTACGTGCTCTTCGGCGGCGAGTTCACGCGCGTGAGCGGCGCGAACCAGCAGGGCCTCGTGCGGTTCGCCGTCTCCTCGATCGCGCCCGACCTCGAGGGCCCCGACCTCGCCGGCGCGAGCTTCCCGCTCGTCGCACGCTCGACGGCGGAGGGCCGCGTCCAGCTGACCTGGCGCGCGAACGTCGACCGCGACAACGCGCGTCTGACGTACCGCATCCACCGCGGCACCGACACGAGCCCGCCGATCCACGAGACGACGATGACGACGTCGTTCTGGAACCGGCACGCGATGAGCTTCCGCGACACGGGCCTGGCGCCCGGGTCCTCCCAGCGCTACCGCCTCGTCGCGAGCGACCCGTTCGGCAACGTCGCGCGGTCCGACTGGGTCACCGTGACCGTGAACGCGGGCGGCGCGCGCTCGACGTACGCCGAGACGGTGCTCGACGACGCGCCCGCGGCGTACTGGCGGCTGGGGGAGCCCTCAGGCGCGGCCGTGGGCGACGCCACGAGCACGTACAACGCGACCGCCGGCGCGGGCGTCACGCGCAACGCCGCGGGCGCGCTCGTCGGCGACGCCGACCGCGCGGCGACGTTCACCGGGTCGAGCACGGCCTTCGCCGTGAGCTCGCTGTGGGGCAACGCGCCCTCGGCGCTCTCGGTCGAGGCCTGGGTCCGCACGTCCACGACCCGCGGCGGCAAGATCGTCGGCTTCGGCAACGCGACGACGGGGACGTCCGCCAACGCGGACCGGCACCTCTACATGGACAACAACGGCCGCCTGTACTTCGGCATGGTCTCGTCCGGCTTCCACGCGCTGCAGAGCTCGCGCACCTACAACGACAACGCGTGGCACCACGTCGTCGGCACGTACGTGTCCGGGACGATGCGCCTGTACGTCGACGGCGCCCAGGTCGCGACGCGCTCCGACGTCCCCTTCACGCGGCAGTGGTGGGGCCAGTGGCGCATCGGCGGCGACCGCCTCCAGGGATGGCCGGGCGACCCGACCGACGACACCATCACCGCGTCGATCGACGAGGTCGCGGTCTACACGTACCCGCTCACGGCGGCGCAGGTCGCCGAGCACCGCGCGGCGGGCGTCGCGGGCACGCCCGCGAACCAGGCCCCGGTCGCGTCGTTCACGACGTCGGCCTCGGGCCTCACGGCGCAGGTCGACGGGCGCGGCTCGAGCGACCCCGACGGCGCCGTGACGGCGTGGGCGTGGACGTTCGGCGACGGCGGCACGGGGACGGGCTCGACGGCCGGCCACACCTACGCGCAGGCCGGGACGTACACCGTCGGGCTCACCGTGACCGACGACGACGGTGCCACGGCGTCGACGACGCGGTCCGTCACCGTGACGGCCCCGCCGGGTCCCGGCGAGGACCTCGCGCGCGACGCGTACGGCCGCACCGTCAGCGGTGGCTGGGGCACGGCCGACGTGGGTGGCGCCTGGTCGACGACGGGCCTCGCGACGCAGGCCTCGGTCGACGGCCAGCGCGGCCGCCACGTCGTGGCGGCCAACGGGACGCTCACGTCCTCGCTCGCGGTCGCGTCCACGAGCACCGACGTCGGGGTCGTCCTGGACGTCGACCGTGTGCCGGACGCGGGCTACGCCTTCGTCCACGTGCAGGGTCGGCGGGTCGCGGCCACCGACTACTACGGGGCGCGCCTGCGCCTCGCGCCCGACGGGACGGTCCAGCTGCACGTGACGCGCGGCAACGGCTCGCCGGTCGCAGGCGTCGTCGTGCCGAACGTCGTCATCGCCCCGGGGGACCGGCTCCAAGTGCGCCTGCAGGTGACGGGCACCTCCCCGACGACGCTGCGCGCCAAGGCCTGGGAGGTCGGCACGGCCGAGCCCGCGGGCTGGCAGACCACCGCGACCGACGCGACGGCCTCCCTCCAGGCTCCCGGGGGCGTCGGGCTCTCCTCGTTCCTGCACGGCACGGCCACCAACGGCCCGCTGACGGTCGGCTTCGACGACCTGCGCGCTGCTCCGGTCGGGTGACAGGGCCCGCGTGAGCGGAGGGCGGTCGCCGGATTTCACCCGTGCGGGTCAGTCGGAATGTCCGATTTGGACCGTATGGTGACGTTCACCACAGTCGTCGGCGCGCCTCCCCCCGGGCTCCGCGTCGCCAGTGCAGACGAGGAGTACGACATGCGTGGATCTCTGGGGTGGCGCCGCTGGGTGGCGGCGGCGGGCATCGGTGCCCTGGCCTCCGTCGGCCTCACCGGTCTCGTCGCCCTCCCCGCCCAGGCGGACACGGCGCCCGTCGACCCGACCCTCCCGACCACGGTCACGGCGGACGCCCTGCCCACGGTGCAGATCAACGGGGTCGTCTGGAACCAGCAGATCGTCGGCAACACCGTCTACGTCGCGGGCAACTTCACGTCGGCGCGGCCCGCGGGGTCGCCGGCCGGCACCAACGAGGTGCCGCGGACGCACATGCTGGCCTACAACCTCACCACCGGCGCGCTCATCGCGAGCTTCAACCCGAACATCAACGGCCAGGTGCGCGACCTCGCGCTCTCGCCCGACGGCACGACGCTGTACGCGGCCGGCCAGTTCACCTCGGTCAACGGCCAGACGCGCTACCGCACCGCGGCGTTCAACGCCGCGACGGGCGCCCTGACCTCCTGGCGGCCCGTGGTCAACTCGACGGTGGCCGCGATCGGCGTCTCGAGCACGCAGGTGTTCCTCGGCGGCTCGTTCACGAGCGTCAACAGCCAGCCCCGCGCCAAGGTGGCCGCGGTCAGCACGACGACCGGCGCGACCAACGGGGCGCTCGACGCGCCTGTGGACGGCGGCTCGGTCAACGCGCTGACCGTCGCGCCCGACGGCGCGTCCGTCGTCATCGGCGGCAGCTTCACGAACGTCGGCGGGTCGTCCAACCCCGGCTACGGCCTCGCGCGCCTCGACGCGGCGACGGGAGCCAACCTCCCCCTGCCGGTCAACCAGTTCGCCCGCAACGCCGGCGCCAACGCGGCGATCCTCAGCCTCGAGACCGACGGCACCAACTTCTACGGCTCGGGCTTCCACTTCGGCGGTGCCGGCAACGTCGAGGGCACCTTCGCCGCGCGCTGGTCGGACGGCGAGATGGTCTGGATCGAGGACTGCCACGGCGACACCTACTCGGCCTTCCCGGCCGGGAACGCCGTCTACCAGGCGAGCCACAAGCACTACTGCGCGAACAGCGGCGGCTTCCCGCAGACCGAGCCGTGGTCGTTCAACCGCGGCACCGCGGTGACCAAGGACGCGCGCCGGATCAACACGCCCGACATCTACGGCTACCCGGACCACGACGGCGAGCCCTCGCCCGAGTTCCTCAACTGGTACCCGGACCTCAACTCCGGCACCTTCACCGGCAAGTCGCAGGGCCCGTGGACCGTCTCGGGCAACAGCCAGTACGTCCTCATGGGCGGCGAGTTCACGCGCGTCAACAACACGCCCCAGCAGGGCCTCGTGCGGTTCGCGGTGTCCGCGATCGCGCCGGACGCCCAGGGCCCGCGCCTCAGCGGCGCCGGCTGGCCCCTCGGTGCGGCCTCGTTCGCGTCCGGCACCGTCCGGGTCGCGTGGAAGGCCAACTGGGACCGCGACAACCAGACGCTCACCTACCGCCTCTACCGCGGCTCGAACGCCGCGCCGCCCATCTACGAGACGACCCTGACGACGCCGTTCTGGGACCTCGAGACCATGGGCTTCGTCGACACCGGCCTCACGCCCGGCTCGACCCAGCGCTACCGGCTGTCGGCGACCGACGCGTTCGGCAACACGACGTGGACCAACTGGCTCAACGACGTCGTCGTGAGCTCGGACGACGCCATGTCCGACTACGCCGAGCAGGTGCTCGCCGACGGCGCGGACACCTACTGGCGCCTCGGTGAGGCGAGCGGGCCGACGGTCTTCGACTGGGCCGCCTTCAACGACGGCACGGCGAACGCGGGCGTGACCCGCGGCGTCGACGGCGCGATCCTCGGCGACACCAACGACGCCTCGCGGTTCACCGGTGCCGCGGACGGCTTCGTGACGTCGGCGTCGGCGATCCCGGGGCCCGACACCTTCACGGTCGAGACCTGGGTGAAGACCACCTCGACCTCGGGCGGCAAGCTCATCGGCTTCGGCAACAACGCCACCGGGCAGTCGACCAACTACGACCGCCACGTCTACATGGACAACGCCGGGCGCATCTGGTTCGGCGTCCACCCGGGCGGCGTGCGCACCGTCAACAGCGCGGCCTCGTTCAACGACGGCGAGTGGCACCACGTCGTGGCGTCCCTCGGCGCGAACGGCATGCGCCTGTACGTCGACGGCAAGCGCGTCGGCCAGCGCACGGACGTCACCTTCGGCCAGGGCTACGCGGGCTTCTGGCGGGTGGGCGGCGACAACATCAACGGCTGGACCAACCAGCCGGCGAGCCACTACCTCGCGGGCGACCTCGACGACGTCGCGATCTACGACACCGTCCTCACCCACGAGCAGGTGCTCGACCACTACACCGACTCGGGCCGCACCTCGGTCGTCCCGCCGGCACCGGCCGACGCCTACGGCGCCGCCGTCTACGCCGCGCAGCCCGACCTGTACTGGCGCCTCGACGAGGCGGCGGGCACGGTCGCGGCCGACGCGAGCATCAACGGCGTCACGGGCACCTACCGTGGCGGCGTGGGCCTCGGCGCGGCGGGTGCGATCGCGGGGACGTCCGGCACGGCCGCGACGTTCAACGGGTCCTCGTCGTTCCTGTCGAGCGACCAGTCGTACGCCAACCCGCGCAACTACTCCGAGGAGCTGTGGTTCAAGACCACGACGACCAACGGCGGCAAGATCATCGGGTTCGGCACGAGCCCCGACGGCCTGTCGGGCGGCTACGACCGGCACGTCTACATGGAGACCGACGGGCGCCTGACCTTCGGCGTCTGGACCGGGTTCACCAACACCACGACGACGTCGGACGCGTACAACGACGGCCAGTGGCACCACCTCGTCGCGACGCAGAGCTCGACCACCGGTCTGGCCCTGTACGTCGACGGCGTGCTCCGCGGCACCAACGGCCAGACAAGCGCGCAGGACTACGTCGGCCACTGGAAGGTCGGCGCGGACAACACGTGGGGCCCGCAGCCCTACTTCCAGGGCACGATCGACGAGGTCGCCGTCTACCCGACGACGCTCTCGGCCCAGACGGTCGCCGAGCACTGGTCGATCGGCTCGGCCACGCCGCCGCTCAACCAGGCGCCGGTCGCGGCCTTCACCGCGACGCCGACGCACCTGTCGGTCGCCGTGGACGGGTCGGGCTCGACGGACCCGGACGGGACGGTCGCGTCCCACGTGTGGAGCTGGGGTGACGGGACGCCCGACGGGTCCGGCGCCACGGCGACGCACGCCTACGCCGCCGCGGGCACCTACACGGTGACCCTCACGGTCACGGACGACGACGGCGCGACGAACGCGGTCACGCACGACGTCACCGTGACGGCCCCGCCGGTCAACCAGCTGCCCGTCGCCGCGTTCACCGCGACGCCGACGCACCTGTCGGTGGCCGTGGACGGCTCGGGCTCGACGGACGCCGACGGCACGATCACGGCGTACTCCTGGAGCTGGGGCGACGGGACGGCCAACGGCGCGGGCGCCACGGCGTCGCACGCCTACGCCACGCCGGGCACCTACACCGTGACGCTCACGGTCACGGACGACGACGGCGGCACGAACGTCGTGGCGCACGACGTCACCGTGACCGCGCCGCCGGCCAACCAGGCGCCGGTCGCCGCGTTCACCGCGTCGCCGACGCACCTGTCCGTCGCGGTGGACGGGTCGGGCTCCGCGGACCCGGACGGCACGGTCGTCTCGTACGCGTGGGCCTGGGGCGACGGCTCGCCCGCGGGCTCGGGCGCGACGGCGTCGCACGCCTACGCGGCGGCCGGGACGTACACGGTGACGCTCACGGTGACCGACGACGACGGCGCGACCCACGCGGTCGCCCAGGACGTCACGGTGACCGCACCGCCCGCCGGCGTGCTCGCGGCCGACACGTTCACGCGTGCGGTCACGGGCGGCTGGGGCACGGCGGAGACGGGCGGGGCCTGGACGGCGACGGGGACCGCGAGCCGGTTCTCGGTCGACGGCGTCCGTGCGCTCCACGCGGTCCCGGCCGGCGGGACGCTCACCTCGTCGCTTGCGCTCTCCTCGACCGACACCGAGGTGCGGGTCGTGGTGAGCCCCGACAAGGTGCCCACGGGCGGCGGTGCGTTCGTGCACGTGCAGGCGCGCCGGGTCACGGCGACGGACTACTACGGCGCGCGTCTGCGCCTCCAGGCCGACGGCTCGGTGCAGCTCCACGTCACGCGCGGCAACGGCACGCCCGTCGCGGGCGTCGTCGTCCCGGGCCTGACCTACGCGGCCGGCGACCAGCTCAACGTCCGCGTGCAGGCCACGGGCGTCTCGCCGACGACCGTGCGGGCGAAGGTCTGGAAGGTCGGCACCACGGAGCCGGCCGCGTGGCAGACGTCGATGACGGACGCCACGGCCTCGCTCCAGGCCGCCGGGGGCGTCGGGTTCTCGTCGTACGTCTTCGGGTCGGCGACCAACGCGCCCGTCGTGCTGGCCTACGACGACCTGTGGGTCGGGCCCGCGCAGCCGTGACGGGACCGGTGACCCCGAGCGCACGCGCCGAGGGGCGGAAGGTCAGCGTCGTGACGCTGACCTTCCGCCGCCCCGACGACCTGCGGGACGCCCTGCCGGCGCTGCTCGAGCACGTCGAGCGGCTCGGCGGGGCGTCCGCCTCGTCCGACGCGGCGCGCGACGTCGCGGAGCTGGTCGTCGTCGACAACGACACCGTCCCCAGCGCGCGCGAGGTGGTCGAGGCGTACGCGGCCGACCGCCCCGTCCGCTACGTGCACGAGCCGCGACCCGGGATCGCGGCGGCCCGCAACCGCGGGCTCGACGCGTGCGCGGGCTCCGACCTCCTCGTCTTCGTCGACGACGACGAGCGGCCGCGCGAGGGGTGGTTGGCGGCCCTGCTGGCGACCTTCGACCGCACGCGCGCGACGGGTGTCGTCGGCCCGGTCGTCTCGGTGTTCGACGGACCCGTCGACCCGTGGATCGCCGCCGGGCGCTTCTTCGACCGGCTGCGCCACCCGACCGGGACGCGCGTGCCGGTGGTCGCGACCAACAACCTCCTGCTCGACCTCGCCGCCGTCCGCGCCCTGGGCGTCCGCTTCGACGAGCGCTTCGGCCTGTCGGGCGGCTCGGACACGGTGTTCTCGCTCGAGGTCGGGCGCCGCGGCGGGTCCTTCGTGTGGTGCGACGAGGCCGTGGTCGAGGACGTCGTGCCGCCGTCCCGCCTGACGCGGCGCTGGGTGCTGCGCCGCGCGTTCCGCTCGGGCAACAGCGGCACGCGGGCCGCCGTCCACGTCGCGCGCTCGACCGGCGAGCGCCTCGTCGCCCGCGGCCGCGGGGGCGCCCGCGGCGCGGTGCGGGCTCTGGGCGGCGCCCTGCAGTACCTCGCGGGCACGCTCGCCCGCTCGGCCGCGCGCCAGGCGCGCGGGGCCCGGACCGCCGCGCGCGGTGCGGGCATGGTCGTCGGCGCCCTGGGTCTGACCTACGCGGAGTACGCGCGTCCCGCGGAGGTGGCGTCCGGCGAGGTCGACGACGCTCAGGCGGGCGCCGCGCCCGGCGGTGGCGCTCCCGTGGGCGCCCGGCGCGGTGCGGCGGGCACGTCGGGGGCCTCGTCGCGCTGACGGACGACGGGGGTCAGGACGAGGGCCACGGCGAGCACGAGCAGCGTGTAGGAGCCGTACCGCGGGCTGAAGAGCAGGTTCCAGCCCGACTGCACCACGAGGTAGACCATGAGGGCGCTCGCGCGCCGGTGGGCCAGCCGGCCGCTGAGGTAGGCGCCCAGGTGCCACGCGATCATGCCGCCCAGCAGCACGCCGACGAGGCCCCAGTCGGACCACAGGTCCGCCCAGAACGAGTGCAGCTCGATGCCGTCGCCGAACATGTAGCGCTCGACGTAGCCGTTGTCGGGGTCGTAGCCCAGGTCCGCCATGCCCGACTTCGCCACGAGCAGGTCGGTCGCGTTGAGCCGCGCGCCGGCGCCGAAGCCGAGCGGCTCGTGCCCGAGCAGGGCCGTCGAGGCCCCGACCTCCGGCCGGCCACCGAGGATCACCGAGCCGCTCGCCGCGGTCTGCAGCGCGGTGCGCTCCTGGGCGCGCTGGCCGAGGTAGCCCTCGAGCGTGAGCGACTGGCCGAGCGTGTACAGCGCCGCCAGCGTCAGCGCGAGGAAGAGCAGCGTGCGCAGCCGGGAGACCCCGACGTCGATGAGGCGCGGCGGCACCTGCCACGCCGCGAGGACCGCCGCGAGCACGAGGATCGCGAACAGCGAGCGCCCGCCGGACGCGGCGGTGGCGCCGGCGAGCGCGAGGGCGAGGACCACCTCGAGGGCCCGGCTGCCGTGCCACCACGCGAGCGCGAGGAGGAGCACGGTGAGGGGCACCGAGAACCCGAAGCGCCACGGGTTGTCCCCGAGCCGTCCGCTCATGGGTGCGGCCACGAGCAGCCCCAGCCCGAACCACACGGCGACGACGGCCGAGGGCATGACGGTGCGCGCCCACAGGAGCACACCGATGCCGAGCACGAAGTTGACGAGCAGGACGCACGAGCCCGCGAGCAACCGGTCGGACGTCGCGCGCTCGTCGGCCGAGAGCGCGGTGAGCCAGACGCCGATCGGCAGGCAGAGCAGGCTCACGGCGAGGAGCGGGACAGCCCCGCGGAAGCGGCCGAGCGTCCGCAGCCACACCGGCGCGAGCGCCAGGGCCGCGACGGTGCCGAGCGTGACGTTGAGCGTGATCTCGGTGCGCATCGCGACCAGCACCACCGCGAGGGCGGCGACGGCCTCGGTCAGCGTGATGCGCCGCCGCAGGAAGGGCGTGCGGGTCTCCCGGAGGCCGGGCTCCACGGGCGCCCGCCAGGTGATGGCGCCGGGGGCGCCATCCTCGAGCGAGCTGTCCCGGACCGTCTCGCGCACCGTCACCTCCGCCGACCCGGCGGAGTCCGCCTGGGCGTCGAGTCTACCGGCGCTACCCTCGACGCCCCAGGCCGGACGGGGGGCCGACCGGGTGATATGTCCAGTTTTTGTTGATCCGTCCGGCGCGCGCGGGGGAGACTGGCGACCAGGCCGACGACGTGCCGGACCCGTCCGCGGACGGGCTGCGCCGACGCCGTGGCGCCGGCCCGGCGCCGCGACCCGGGCGCGAGAGACAGGAGTGCACCATGACGCGAGCCACCTCCGGACCCGCCGGCGCCGACGCCCCGGGAGTCCCCGAGCGGGTGCTCGTCGCGATCCCGACGTACAACGAGAAGCTGACGATCGAGACCGCCGTCGCGGGCGTGCGCAGCGCGGTCCCCACGGCCCACGTGCTCGTGGTCGACGACGGCTCGCCCGACGGCACGGGGGCCATCGCCGACGCGCTCGCGGCCGGCGACGACCACGTGCACGTCATGCACCGCACGCAGAAGCAGGGCCTCGGTGCGGCGTACCTCGCGGCGTTCGACTGGGCCTTCGGCCGGGGCTACGACGCCGTCGTCGAGATGGACGCGGACGGCAGCCACCTGCCCGAGCAGCTGCCCGGCCTCCTCGCCGCGATGGCCGACCCGCGTGTCGCCGTCGTCCTCGGGTCCCGGTGGGTGCCCGGGGGGCGCATCGTCAACTGGCCGTGGCACCGCGTCCTGCTCTCGCGGGCGGGCAGCCTCTACTCGCGCCTCGCGCTCGGCCTGTCCGTGCGGGACGTCACGGGGGGCTACCGCGTCTACCGCGCGGACGTCCTGCGGGACCTCGTCGCCGAGGGCGTCGAGAGCCAGGGCTACTGCTTCCAGATCGACCTCGTCCGCCGGGCCGTGCAGCGCAGGCACCGCGTCGTCGAGGTGCCCATCACGTTCGTCGAGCGGGAGCTGGGCGAGTCGAAGATGAGCCGCTCGATCGTCCAGGAGGCCATGCTCCGCGTCACCGTCTGGGGCTTCGACCGGCTCACGGGCCGCGACCGGCGCCGCGTGCGCGCCCTGGCCCGGGCCGGCGCCTCGAGCTGACCGCCCGGACGGTCCCGGCACGCCCGAGCCCCTCACCCCACGGCGGGGTGGGGGGCTCGTCTCGTCCCGTGTGGTTGCCCCGCTGGCGGCTCGGTCGCGCGAGTCGGTCGGGCGGGTCGGTCGGGCGGGTCGGTCGGGCGGGTCAGTCGCGCGCGGGCGCCGCGGCGACGGCGGGACCCGCGACGTCGACCGCGACCGTGCCGGCCGGCGCGGCGACGACGGGCGAGGCCGCCGGCGTCGTCCCGCGCGGGAGGCGCCCGGGCTCCTCGCCCGTGAACACCACCGTGCGGTACAGGACGTAGCGGATCGCGGTGCCCAGGGCGAGACCGACGACGTTCGCGGAGATGTTGTCCGCCAGCGGCGACGTGAGGTCGAGGACGTAGTGCGAGAACGCGAGGCAGCCGACGGCGGCGAGCATCCCGACCCCGTTGACGAGGAGGAAGGCGACGACCTCGCGCAGCGGGTGCTGCGTCTTGCGGTCGGCGAACGTCCAGTACCGGTTGCCCAGGTACGCGACGATCATCGCGAACCCCACGGCGACCACCTTGGCCGTGAGGGGCTTGTCCTCGAGGAGGCCGCCCGGGCCGAAGCGCAGGAGGTTGAAGAGGCCCACGTCGACGACGTACGCCACGGCGCCCACGGAGCCGAACCGGGCGAGCTCGCCCAGGTACCGCTGCGACAGGCGCCGCACGAGCGCGACGGGGCCGGACCCGCCGGTGGAGCCGGGGGCGGAGCGGCCGTCGGCGTCGGCGGAGGGCGTCTGCGTGGGCGTCATCTGACGATCCTAGGGACGCGCCGCCCGGATGGACATGCCGGGGCCGCGATATCACCCGCGCGGACTATGTCCGGTTTTCACCCGTTCCGCCCTGTCCGGTTCGCCCCGGTCTGACTAGCATCGTCGTCACTGGAGCGGAGGACCGCCCAGGCCGGCACGTCGGGGTGCCCGATCGGGTCCCTGGTGGTGGCGTGGGCGTCAGCCGACGTCGGCCGGTGTCAGGACAGGGACGCAGCGGTCGGGCACGGCGGGCGGGCACCTTGCTCGAAGGGGTGACGAGATGGCAGTGGTCGGGTACGCGCCGGGGGGTTACGACCTCTTCCACGTCGGTCACCTCAACATCCTCCGGCACGCCAAGGCGCACTGCGACGTGCTCATCGCCGGCGTGGTCTCGGACGAGCTGCTCGAGAAGGTCAAGGGACGGCGCCCGGTCGTCCCGCTCGCCGAGCGCCTCGAGATCGTCAGCCACATCGCGTTCGTCGACCGCGCGGTCGCCGAGGTGCTCCCCGACAAGCTCGACACCTGGCGCGAGGTCGGGTTCGACGTGATCTTCAAGGGCGACGACTGGCGCGGCACGCCCAAGGGCGACAAGCTCGAGCGGGACTTCGCCTCCGTCGGCGTCGAGGTCGTCTACTTCCCCTACACGGTGCACACGTCGAGCACGAAGCTGCGCCGCATGCTCGACGACGCCATCGGGCTGCCCGAGCCCACGGCCGCGGCCGTGCGCTGAGCATGGCCTCGACGAGCGCGGGGGTCGTCGCGCCGGACCCGGCCGCGCCGGCCCGCCGCGGCCCCGCCCGGACGCTCGCCCAGCTCGTCGACCCGCGCGCCAACACCCTCAACTTCGTCCGCCTCCTGCTCGCCGGCAGCGTCGTCCTCTGGCACGCCTACCCGCTCAACGGGCACGAGTTCCCGCTGCCGTGGGCCGCGCAGCTCGCCGGCAGCGCCGGGGTCGACGGCTTCTTCGCCATCAGCGGCTTCCTGCTCGCGGGGAGCTGGCTGCACAAGCCCCACCTGCTCACCTACGCTGCCAACCGCGTGCTGCGGATCGTTCCGGCGTTCTGGGTCTGCCTCGTCGTGGTCGCGCTCGGCTTCGCCCCGCTCGCGCTGCTGCTGCAGGGCGAGGACCCGGCCGGGATCCTGACGGGCAGCCCGTCGGCCGGCGCCTACCTCCTGCACAACGCGGACCTGTCGATCGACGTGCACGACGTCGCGGGCACGCCCGCGACGGTGCCGTTCGACGGCGTGTGGAACGGCTCGCTGTGGACGCTGCGCTGGGAGGCGTTCGCCTACGTCGGCCTCGCCGCGCTGGGCGTCCTCGGGCTGCTCCGGCGCCGCGCCGTCTCGCTCGTGCTGCTCGCGGGGCTCTGGCTCGTCGGCGTCGGGCTCGCGCTCGGCGTGGTGGAGGACGGGTACTGGGTGAGCACGGGCGCCCGCCTCGGGCTCATGTTCGTGGCGGGCATGGTCGTCCAGGTCTATGCCGACCGGCTGCCCGCGCACCCGGGGGTCGCGGCGGCGGCGGCCGCGCTCGTGCTCGTCTCGCCCGTGCTCGTGGACTACCGCGTCCTCGGCGGGCCGGCGCTCGCGTACCTCGTCATCTGGCTCGGCGGCGCCATCCGCACCCCCCGGCTCCGCCTCGCGGACCGGGACATCTCCTACGGCCTGTACATCTACGCCTTCCCCGTCCAGCAGACGCTCGTCCTGCTCGGCGCCGACGCGCTGCCGCCGCTCGTGTCCGGCCTGCTCGCGCTCGTCGCGACCGTCCCGGTCGCCGCGGCGAGCTGGGTGCTCGTGGAGCGGCCGGCGCTGCGGCTCAAGAGCCGGCTGCCCTGGGCGCGGCGCGCGCCCGCGGCCCCGCCGTCGGCGCCCGCGGCCCGACCGGCCGCTGTCGGTACCCCCTCGTAGACTGGCGACGTACCCCGATCCGCACCCGGAACCGGGGTCCTCGTGCTGCTGACGCGACGGTCCGCGCCTGGGTCCTCCGGCGCTCGTGGGCCTCGCGACGGTCCGAAGGGATCCATGAACCTCACCGGCGTCCTGCCCGTCCTCCTGCGTGACCCGGCGTTCGCGGGCGCCGTCGAACGCGGCCGCAGCACCGTCGCGCGCGGCGCGCTCGACGTCGTCGGCCCCGCGGGCGTGCGACCGCCCCTGCTCGCCGAGCTGACGCGCGCGGTCACGCAGGCCGCGCCCCCGCGCGCCGACGCCCCCGCCGCACCGGTCGTGGTCGTCACGGCGACGGGGCGCGACGCGGACGACCTCGCGGCCGCCCTGCGCTGCTGGCTCCCCGCCGACGACGTCGCCGTGCTGCCCGCGTGGGAGACGCTGCCGCACGAGCGGCTCTCGCCGCGCAGCGACACGGTGGCGCGCCGGCTGGCGGTCTTCCGGCGTCTCGCCCACCCGAGCGGCGAGGGCCAGGCCGGTCCGGTTCGCGCGCTCGTCGTGCCGGTGCGCGCACTGCTCCAGCCCGTGGTCGCGGGCCTCGGGGACCTCGAGCCGGTCGCGCTCGCGACGGGCGACCAGGTGGACCTCGCCGACGTCGCCGACCGCCTCGTGGCGGCCGCGTACACGCGCGTCGACATGGTCGAGCGCCGCGGCGAGTTCGCGGTGCGCGGCGGCATCCTCGACGTCTTCCCCCCGACCGACGACCACCCGCTGCGCGTCGAGCTGTGGGGCGACACGGTCGAGGAGATCCGCTGGTTCGCGGTCGCCGACCAGCGCAGCCTCGAGGTGGCGGGCGAGGGGCTGTGGGCCCCGCCGTGCCGCGAGATCCTGCTGACGGACGCGGTGCGCGAGCGTGCTGCCGCGCTCGTGGCAGACCTCCCGGGCGCCGCCGAGATGCTCGAGAAGCTGTCCCAGGGCATCGCCGTGGAGGGCATGGAGTCGCTCGCGCCCGTCCTGGTCGACCGCATGGTGCCGATGCTCGACCTCGTGCCGGACGGGGCGCTCGTCGTCGTCGCCGACCCCGAGCGCGTGCGGCGCCGCGCGCACGACCTCATGGCGACGACCCAGGAGTTCCTCGACGCGGCGTGGACCGCCGCGGCCGCGGGCGGCAGCACGCCGATCGACCTGCGCGCGGCGTCGTTCGCGTCGTACGCGGACACGCGCGAGCTCGCCCTGGCGCGGGACCTGGGCTGGTGGTCGATGAGCGCCTTCACGCTCGACGCCGACGCGGCGACGTCGGACGTGCCCGCGGACGAGGCCGAGGGCGGCGCCACCGGGCGCGCGTCTGCGGCGCGCGAGGGCCGCGAGGACGACGGCGCGGTCGAGACCCTCGTCGTCGGCGCCCGCGACGTGCAGGGCTACCACGGCGACGTCCAGCGCGCCGTCTCCGACCTGCGCGGCCTGCAGCGCGACGGCTGGCGCCTGGTGCTCACCACGGAGGGCCACGGCCCCGCGCAGCGCATGGTCGAGCAGCTCACGGCGCTCGAGGTCCCGGCACGGCTCGTCGGGCGGGTCGAGGACGAGCCCGACGCCGGCGTCGTCCTCGTGGTCCCCGCGCAGGCGGGGCGCGGCTTCGTCGCGACGGACCTGCAGCTCGCGGTGTTCAGCGAGCAGGACCTCACGGGCCGGGCCGGGACGTCGACCAAGGACATGCGCGCCATGCCCTCGCGGCGGCGCAACACGGTCGACCCGCTCGCGCTGCGCGCGGGGGACTACGTGGTGCACGAGCAGCACGGCGTCGGCCGGTTCGCGGAGCTGGTCCAGCGCACCATCGGCAGCGGGCCGACGGCCGGTACGCGCGAGTACCTCGTCATCGAGTACGCGGCGTCCAAGCGCGGCCAGCCGGGGGACCGCCTCTACGTCCCGACCGACCAGCTCGACCAGGTCACCAAGTACGTCGGGGGCGAGGCGCCGACGCTCAACCGCATGGGCGGCTCGGACTGGGCCAAGACCAAGGGCCGGGCGCGCAAGGCGATCCGCGAGATCGCGAGCGAGCTCATCCGGCTCTACTCGGCGCGCATGGCGACCGAGGGCCACGCCTTCGGCCCGGACACGCCGTGGCAGGCCGAGCTCGAGGACGCCTTCGCGTTCGTCGAGACGCCCGACCAGCTCGTCACGATCGACGAGGTCAAGGCGGACATGGAGAAGACGGTCCCGATGGACCGCCTCGTCTGCGGCGACGTCGGCTACGGCAAGACGGAGATCGCGGTGCGGGCCGCCTTCAAGGCCGTCCAGGACGGCAAGCAGGTCGCGGTGCTCGTGCCGACGACGCTGCTCGTCCAGCAGCACCTCGACACCTTCGCCGAGCGCTATGCGCCCTACCCGGTGACGGTGAAGGCCCTCTCGCGGTTCCAGACCGACGCCGAGTCGAAGGAGGTCGTCGAGGGCCTCGCCGACGGCTCGGTCGACGTCGTCATCGGCACCCACCGCATCATCACGGGCCAGGTGCGCTTCAAGGACCTCGGGCTCGTCATCATCGACGAGGAGCAGCGCTTCGGCGTCGAGCACAAGGAGACGCTCAAGCAGCTGCGCACCAACGTCGACGTGCTCGCGATGAGCGCGACGCCGATCCCGCGCACGCTCGAGATGGCGGTGACGGGCATCCGCGAGATGTCCACGCTGGCGACGCCGCCCGAGGAGCGCCACCCCGTCCTCACGTTCGTCGGCGCGTACGACGAGAAGCAGGTCACGGCGGCCATCCGGCGCGAGCTGCTGCGCGAGGGCCAGGTCTTCTACGTCCACAACAAGGTCGACTCGATCGAGCGGGCGGCGGCACGCCTGGCCGAGCTCGTCCCCGAGGCCCGGATCGCGACCGCCCACGGAAAGATGGGCGAGCACCAGCTCGAGCGGGTCATCGTCGACTTCTGGGAGAAGCGGTTCGACGTGCTCGTCTGCACGACGATCGTGGAGACGGGCCTCGACATCTCCAACGCGAACACGCTCATCCTCGAGCGCGCGGACCTGCTGGGCCTGTCGCAGCTCCACCAGCTGCGCGGCCGCGTGGGCCGCGGGCGCGAGCGCGCGTACGCCTACTTCATGTACCCGCCCGAGCGGCCGCTCACGGAGACCGCGCACGACCGGCTCGCCACGATGGCGGCCAACACGGACCTCGGCTCGGGCATGCAGATCGCGCTCAAGGACCTGGAGATCCGCGGCGCGGGCAACCTGCTGGGCGGCGAGCAGTCCGGCCACATCGCGGGCGTCGGGTTCGACCTGTACGTGCGCATGGTCGGCGAGGCCGTCGCGGCGTTCCGCGGCGAGGCCGAGACGCGGCCCGCCGAGGTCACGCTCGAGCTCCCCGTCGACGCGCACGTGCCGCACGAGTACATCGAGCACGAGCGGCTGCGCCTCGAGGCGTACCGCAAGGTCGCCGACGCGACGACCTCAGAGGCGCTCGAGGCCGTCCGGGCCGAGCTCGTCGACCGCTACGGGCCCGTGCCCGAGGCGGTCGAGAACCTCTTCGAGGTCGCGGGCTTCCGCAACACCGCGCGCGAGGTCGGGCTCACCGACGTCACGGCGCAGGGCCGCTACATCCGGTTCGCGCCCGTCGAGCTGCCCGAGTCCGCGCAGCTGCGGCTCACGCGCCTCTACCCGGGCACGGTGCTCAAGCCGGCCATCCGGACCGCGCTCGTCCCGTTCCCGACGACGGCGCGGATCGGCGGGCGCCCGCTCGCGGGCAAGGAGCTCCTGGGCTGGGCGCGCGACCTGGTCGCCGCGGTCTGGCAGGGCAGCGTCCCGGTCGCGGCCGAGGTGGCCTCGAGCGGACGCACGCGGTGAGGACCGGGGGACCGGGCCGTCCTGCCCGGGGCGCGACCGGGGCGGCGGTGCCCGTCGCCTACCATGGGCGCGCGGGCGCCGAGGGGCGCCCACCGAGGAGGTCCGCGTGAGGGTTCGACCGTCCGCCGCCGTCGCCGTGGGCGTGGCCGGCACGCTGCTGCTCGCCGGGTGCACGGGGGACCCGTCCGCGGCCGCCGTCGTCGACGGGCGCACCATCACACGGGCCGACGTCGAGGCCGCCCAGGACGACCTGTCGGCGGGCGAGGGCGTCAGCGGGGGCGAGGTCCTGTGGATCCTCACCATCGCCCCGGCCTACATCGACGCGGCGACCGACGCGGGCGTCGGCGTCTCGGAGGACGAGGCCCGCGCGGCCCTCGTCGACGGCAACGAGGAGGCGGGCGGCGCCGACGGCGAGGTCGCGGACTCGACCGTGCAGGTCGCGCGCGCGATCCTCTCCTCGCAGGCGCTCGGCTCGCTCGAGAACGGCGACGAGGTGCTCGGCGAGGTCCAGGCGCGCGTCACCGAGCTCGACGTCGACGTCAACCCGCGGTACGGCGAGCTCGACCTCGCGGCCGGGACGATCGCGCCCACCGTCGCGCCCTGGATCGTCGGCACGGCCGGCACCGACGGCACCGACGGCGCGCCCGCCGAGGGATGAGCGGCACCGCGGCCGGGCCGGGCGCGGGGGAGCACCCCGGGGTCGCGGACCTCGTCGCGGTGATGGACCGCCTCCGGTCCCCGGGCGGGTGCCCGTGGGACGCCGAGCAGACCCACCGCTCCCTCGCGCGCTACGCGGTCGAGGAGGTCCACGAGCTCGTCGAGGCCATCGAGACCGACGACCGCGCGGCGCTGCGCGAGGAGCTCGGCGACGTCCTGCTGCAGGTGGTGTTCCACGCGCGGGTCGCGGCCGAGCACCCGCAGGACCCGTTCGACGTCGACGACGTCGCGGCCGGCGTGGCCGCCAAGCTGCGTCGCCGGCACCCGCACGTGTTCGGCGACGCCGTCGTGCGCGACGCCGACCACGTGTCCTCGCGCTGGGACGAGATCAAGCGCGCCGAGAAGGGCCGCACCTCGGCGCTCGACGGCGTGCCCGCGGGGCTCCCGGCGCTCGCGCGTGCACAGGCCGTGCTCTCGCGCGCCGCGCGCGCGGGAGGGGCGGCCGAGGCCGCCACGGCGGACGTCCCCGCGCGCCCCGGGGACGCGGCGACCGACGTCGGGCAGCGTCTGCTCGCCCTGGTCGCCGAGGCGCAGGCGGCCGGCGTCGACGCCGAGGCCGCCCTCCGTGCGGCGGCGCGCGACCTCGAGGACCGCGTCCGGGCGGCCGAGCGCGCGTAGGCCCTGTGTCCTGCCGCGGCGGCCCCGCGGCGGCTACCGTCGAAGCCAGTCGGGTGGGTGGGACCAGGAGGCTCGGATGAGGATCGGTGTGCCGCGCGAGGCGCGGGCCGGGGAGCGGCTCGTCGCCGCCACGCCCGCGACCGTCGCGCAGCTCCACAAGCTCGGCTACGACGTGGTGGTGGAGTCCGGCGCCGGCGAGGGGGCGTCCTTCCCCGACGTCGCCTACGCCGACGCGGGCGCGACCGTGGTCGAGCCGGACGAGGTGTGGGCCAGCGACGTCGTCACGTCGGTCGCCGCCCCGCCGCCCGACCGTGTCGCGGCCCTGCGCCCGGGTGCCCTCCTCGTCGCGATGATGTCGCCCGCGACGCGGCCCGACCTGCCCGAGGCCCTCGCGGCGGCGGGCGTCACGGGCCTCGCGCTCGACGCCGTGCCGCGCATCTCGCGCGCGCAGTCGCTCGACGTGCTGAGCACGCTGTCCAACGTCGCCGGGTACCGCGCCGTGATCGAGGCCGCCGAGGAGTACGGCGGCATGTTCACCGGTCAGGTCACGGCCGCCGGCAAGACGGCGCCGGCCGAGGTCTTCGTCATCGGCGCGGGCGTCGCGGGCCTCGCGGCGATCGGCGCGGCCGTGAGCCTCGGCGCGCGCGTCCGGGCGTACGACGTGCGCCCGGAGGTCGCCGAGCAGATCGAGTCGATGGGCGCCGAGTTCGTCCGCGCGGGCGTCCCGGCCGCGGCGCAGGGCCCGGGCGACGGGTACGCCGACGCGCTGAGCGCCGAGGAGGAGGCCCTCACGGCGCGCATGTACGCGCAGGAGACGGCCCGCGCCGACGTCGTCATCACGACCGCCCTCGTGCGCGGCACCGCGCCGACGACGATCACGGCCGCCATGGTGGCCGCGATGCGTCCGGGCAGCGTGGTCGTGGACCTCGCCGCGTCGGGCGGCGGCAACTGCGAGCTCACCGTGCCCGGCGAGCGCGTGGTGACGGACAACGGCGTCGTCGTGCTCGGCTGGACCGACCTCACGAGCCGCATGCCGCGGCACACGTCGCAGCTCTTCGGCACCAACGTCGTGCACCTCATGCAGCTGCTCACGCCCGAGCGCGACGGCACGCCCGTGCTCGACCTCGAGGACCCCGTGCAGCGCGGCATGACCGTCGCGCACGAGGGCGAGGTCCTGTGGCCGCCGCCGCCCGTCGCCGTCTCGGCCGCGCCGGCCGTCGTCGCCGCGGCCGCGCCCGTCGTCGCCCCCGTGGACCCGCTCGCGGCCCAGCGCCGCCGTCGGCGCTCGACCGTGCTGGCCGGCCTGGGCGCCGTGCTCGTCACGGGTGCGATGAGCGTCGCGCCGCCCGACCTGCACGGCCACGTCATGGTGTTCGCGCTCGCCGTCGTCGCCGGGTACTACGTCATCTCGAACGTCAGCCACGCGCTGCACACCCCGCTCATGGCCCAGACCAACGCGGTGTCCGGGATCATCCTCGTCGGCGCGCTGCTCCAGCTCGGCTCCGAGAACCTGCTCGTGACGTCGCTGGCCTTCGTGGCCGCGAGCGTCGCGAGCATCAACATCTTCGGTGGCTTCCTCGTCGCGCACCGGATGATCTCGATGTTCCGGAAGGACGGCTGACGTGACCTCCCTCGCGCAGGCGCTGTACCTGCTCGCCGCCGTCCTCTTCGTGCTCAGCCTCGCCGGGCTGTCCAAGCAGACGACCGCACGCCGCGGCACCGTCCTCGGCATGGTCGGCATGGGCCTGGCCCTCGCCGCGACCGTCCTGCTCAGCCTCGAGGCGAGCCGCCGACCCGTGCTGGTCACGGGCCTGCTCATCGCGCTCGTGCTGGCGATCGGCGCGGTCGCGGGGACCTGGCGGGCGCGGAGCGTCGAGATGACGCAGATGCCCGAGATGATCGCCGTGCTGCACAGCTTCGTCGGCCTCGCCGCGGTGCTCGTGGGCTACGGCTCGTGGCTCACCGAGGAGGCCGACGTCGTCCACGGCGTCGAGGTCTACCTCGGCGTCCTCATCGGGGCCGTCACCCTCACGGGCTCGGTCGTCGCGTACCTCAAGCTCGCGGCGAAGATCAGGACCGCACCCCTCGTGCTCCCGGGCCGCAACCTGCTCAACCTCGGCGCGCTCGTCGCGTCGGCCGGCCTCATGGTGTGGTTCCTCGCGACCAACGGCGCCGTGCCGCTCGTGCTCATGACGGTGGTCGCGCTCGCGCTCGGCTGGCACCTCGTCGCGTCGATCGGCGGCGGCGACATGCCCGTCGTCGTCTCGATGCTCAACTCGTACTCCGGCTGGGCGGCCGCGGCGGCCGGCTTCATGCTCGGCAACGACCTGCTCATCGTCACGGGCGCCCTCGTCGGGTCCTCAGGTGCGATCCTCTCGTACCTCATGTGCAAGGCCATGAACCGGTCGTTCCTCTCCGTCATCCTCGGCGGGTTCGGCGTCGAGGCGGGCACGTCCGCGGCGGGCGCCGCCGACGGCGAGCACCGGGAGATGAGCGCGGCCGACGTGGCCGAGCTGCTCGCGGACGCGCGCAGCGTCGTCGTGACGCCCGGCTACGGCATGGCGGTCGCCAAGGCGCAGTACCCCGTCGCCGAGCTGGTCTCGCGCCTGCGCGCGACCGGCGTCGAGGTGCGGTTCGGCGTGCACCCGGTCGCCGGCCGGCTGCCCGGACACATGAACGTGCTGCTCGCCGAGGCGCGCGTGCCGTACGACATCGTGCTCGAGATGGACGAGATCAACGACGACCTGGCCGAGACCGACGTCGTGCTCGTCATCGGCGCGAACGACACGGTCAACCCGGCCGCGCTCGACGACCCGGGCTCGCCCATCGCGGGCATGCCCGTGCTCGAGGTCTGGAAGGCGCGCCAGGTCGTCGTGTTCAAGCGGTCGATGGCGACGGGGTACGCCGGCGTGCAGAACCCGCTGTTCTTCCGCGAGAACACCGCCATGCTCTTCGGCGACGCGAAGACCCAGGTCGAGGCCATCCTCGCCGCGCTCCCGGTGCCTGCCGCGCACTGACGCGTCCCGTCCGCCGAACGTCCCAGCGCCTGCCCTCAGGCGGCGCACTACTGTGGAACCCGGCCGGTTGACGTCGACCGGCGGCACGGTCCGCCGTCCGCCGTCCGCCGTCGCTGCAGCCGCAGCGTGTCGGGCGCTGGACCCAACCTGACCCGAACCCACCGCACACCTCCCGAAGGAGCCACCGTGGCCACAATCGAGGCCGTAGGCGCACGCGAGATCCTCGACTCGCGCGGCAACCCCACCGTCGAGGTCGAGGTCGCCCTCGACGACGGCACGATCGCCCGGGCCGGTGTGCCCTCGGGTGCCTCGACCGGCGCCTTCGAGGCCGTCGAGCGTCGTGACGGCGACAAGGGCCGCTACCTCGGCAAGGGCGTCCAGGACGCCGTGACCGCGGTCATGGACGAGATCGCGCCCGAGCTCATCGGCTTCGAGGCGAGCGAGCAGCGCCTCGTCGACCAGGCGCTCATCGACCTCGACGGGACGCCCAACAAGGGCAAGCTCGGCGCCAACGCGATCCTCGGCGTCTCGCTCGCCGTCGCGAAGGCCGCGGCCGACAGCGCCGACCTGCCGCTGTTCCGCTACGTCGGCGGCCCGAACGCCCACGTGCTGCCCGTGCCGATGATGAACATCCTCAACGGTGGGTCGCACGCCGACTCCAACGTCGACATCCAGGAGTTCATGGTCGCCCCCATCGGCGCGACCACGTACCGCGAGGCCCTGCGCACGGGCGTCGAGGTCTACCACTCGCTCAAGTCCGTGCTCAAGGGCAAGGGCCTGTCGACGGGCCTCGGCGACGAGGGCGGCTTCGCGCCGAACCTCGGCTCCAACCGCGAGGCGCTCGACCTCATCCTCGTCGCGATCGAGAAGGCCGGCTTCACGCCCGGCTCCGAGGTCTCCCTCGCGCTCGACGTCGCCGCCACCGAGTTCTTCAAGGACGGCGCGTACCAGTTCGAGGGCGCCGCGAAGACGCCCGACGAGATGCTCGCCTTCTACCAGCAGCTCGTCGCGGACTACCCGCTGGTCTCCATCGAGGACCCGCTGTCCGAGGACGAGTGGGACTCGTGGGCGCAGCTCGTCACGAATGTCGGCGACCGCGTGCAGATCGTCGGCGACGACCTGTTCGTCACGAACCCGGAGCGCCTCGCCAAGGGCATCGAGCTCAAGGCCGCGAACTCGCTGCTGGTCAAGCTCAACCAGATCGGCACGCTGTCCGAGACGCTCGACGCCGTGTCCCTCGCGCAGCGCGCGGGCTTCACCGCGATGGTCTCGCACCGCTCGGGCGAGACGGAGGACGTGACGATCGCGGACCTCGCCGTCGCCACGAACGCCGGCCAGATCAAGACCGGTGCGCCCGCCCGCGGCGAGCGCATCAACAAGTACAACCAGCTGCTGCGCATCGAGGAGGAGCTGGACGACGCCGCGCGCTACGCCGGCGCCTCGGCGTTCCCGCGCCGCCGCTGAGCTCGTCCCCGCACGCCCGCGAGGCCCGGTCGACCACGTCGACCGGGCCTCGCGCCGTCCCGGGCCGACGGCCACGCCACACCACGCCACGCCACACCGGGACGTGCGGAGCGGCGTGCCGCGCCGCGCCGCGCGAGTCGTGTCACATCCCTCCGCGCGTGGGCGACGACGGCCCAGGGCAACGCGCCCGGGCCGGCTCCCCGGCCGGGCGCCGTCGGCGAGGCACAATCGACCCATGTCCCGTCGGCCCGCGCTCCCTGGCTCCCGCGCGCGGTCGGCCGCGCCCGCGGCCGGGCACGCGGGCCGGGCGGCGCCCGCGCGGCCGGGTGTCACCGGGCGGCGTCCGGCCGCCGGTCGGCCCGGTGCGCGCCCCGGCTCGGCGCGCCCCGCCCGTGTCCGGCACGAGGACGACGACGAGCCGCGCCCGGTCCACGTCGCACGCCTGCTCTCGGTCCGCGCGCTCGTGCTCGCCGTCGTGCTGCTCGTGGGGTTCACGATGCTCTTCCCGACGCTGCGGGCCTACCTCGCCCAGCGGGCGGAGCTCGACGCGCTCGCGCGCGAGGTCGCCGCGGCGGAGCAGCAGGAGGAGGACCTCGAGGCCGAGCGCGCGCGCTGGGACGACCCGGCCTACGTCGAGGCGCAGGCCCGTGAGCGGCTCAACTACGTGCACCCCGACGAGACGTCCTACCGGGTCATCGACCCGGAGGTCGTCGTCGAGGTGCCGCTCGAGGCCGCGACGCCCGGTCCGGTCGCGGGTCCGGCGCTGCCGTCGGGCGGTGCGGTGGCGCCCTGGTACGCGACCGTGTGGGAGTCGGTGCAGCTCGCGGGTGCGGCGGCCGTCCCCGAGGCTGACCCTGCCGCCGACGAGGCGGCCGGGTGAGCCCCGACGTGTCGCCCGACGACCTCGCGACGCTCGAGCAGCAGCTCGGCCGGCCGCCGCGCGGCGTCGTCGGCGTCGCCGCACGCTGCGTCTGCGGGCGTCCCACCGTGGTGCGGACCGCCCCGCGGCTGCCCGACGGGACGCCGTTCCCGACGACCTTCTACCTCACGCACCCGCGCGCGGTGGCCGCGGTCTCGACGCTCGAGGCGTCCGGCGTCATGCGCGAGATGACCGCGCGGCTCGCGGAGGACGAGGGCCTCGCCGCGGCGTACCGGGCCGCCCACGAGCACTACCTCGCCGAGCGCGCGGCGCTCGGCGACGTCCCGGAGATCGCGGGCGTCTCCGCGGGCGGCATGCCGACCCGCGTCAAGTGCCTGCACGTGCTCGTCGGCCACGCGCTCGCCGCCGGTCCGGGCGTGAACCCGCTCGGCGACGAGGCGCTCGCGCTCGTCCGTGACACCTGGCGCCCCGACCGCTGCGCCTGCTGACCCGTCGGGACCGCCGCAGCCGCGTGCGAGACCAGCGCGCGCACGTGCCAGGCTTGCGCCCATGACGCGTGTGGCTGCCATCGACTGCGGGACCAACTCCATCCGGCTCCTGGTGGCCGACGTCGACCTGGGCGCCGGGACGCTCGTCGACCTCGACCGGCGGATGGAGGTCGTCCGCCTCGGGCAGGGCGTCGACCGGACCGGGCGCATCGCCCCCGAGGCGCTCGCGCGCACGCTCGCCGCGGCCCGCACCTACGCGGAGGTGTGCGACGGCTTCGGGGTCGAGCACGTGCGCTTCGTCGCGACGTCGGCCTCGCGCGACGCCGAGAACCGTCAGGACTTCGTCGACGGCGTCCGGGACGCGCTCGGCGTCGAGCCCGAGGTCATCGGTGGGGAGGAGGAGGCGGCGCTGTCCTTCCGCGGCGCGACCGGCGTGCTCGCGGGCAGGCACCCCGGTCCGTTCCTCGTGGTCGACCTCGGTGGCGGCTCGACCGAGCTCGTGCTCGGCACGACGTCGGTCGTGGCCTCCGCGTCCATGGACGTCGGCTGCGTGCGGCTCACCGAGCGCCACCTGCACGGCGACCCGCCGACGGCGTCGGAGATCGCGGCCGCGAGCGCCGACGTGGGCGCGGCGCTCGACGCCGCGGGCGCCGTCGTGCCGCTCGGTCGCGCCGCGACCCTCGTCGGGCTCGCGGGGTCGGTCACGACCGTCACCGCGCACGCCCTCGACCTCGAGTCCTACCGGCCGGACCGCATCGACGGTGCCGTCCTGCCCGCCGACCGGGTGCTCGACTCGTGCCGCACGCTCCTCGGGATGAGCCGCGCGCGCCGCGCGCGCGAGCCGTACATGCACCCGGGTCGGGTCGACGTCATCGGCGCGGGCGCGCTCGTCTGGTCCGACGTCGTCTCGCGCGTCCGGGCCGAGGTCGGCCGCGCCGGCGGGCGCCTGAGCACCGTCGTGACGTCCGAGCACGACATCCTCGACGGCATCGCCTGGTCCGCCGCCGAGCGCGCGACGACCCACGCCTGACCGCGGGCGCGACACGCCGGTGCCGCGTCGTGCCCGGTACCGCGTATCGGAGAGTAGTGTGCTGCCCACAGGACCGGTGGACCCGAGCCCTGTCCGACCGAGGGAGGGAGCCGCCGTGGACACCACGCAGCTGCTCAAGGGGGTGCTCGACGTGGCCGTGCTGGCCGTCGTGGCACGCGAGGACGGGTACGGCTACGACGTCGTCCGACGGCTGCGGGCCGGCGGCCTCGAGGACGTGGGGGAGGCGTCGGTGTACGGCACGCTGCGGCGGCTGTACGCGTCCGGCGCGCTGACGACGTACGTGGTGCCGTCCGACGAGGGCCCGCACCGCAAGTACTACGGGATCAACGCCCAGGGCCGGGCGATGCTCGAGGCCCAGCGCAAGGACTGGCACGCGTTCGCGACCGCCATGACCGACCTGCTCGACGAGGGGGACCCGAGATGACCGCAGTGAGCGACCACGCGCTCGTGCTGGACCACGCCGCGGCGTACGCCGCAGCCGTCCGGGGCCACCTCGACGACCTGTCGCCCGAGCAGGTGGACGACCTCACCGACGGGCTCGAGGCCGACCTCGCCGAGGGCCTCGAGGACGGGGCCGCGCGCCACGTCCCGGTGGGGGCGGGCGGCGACGCGAGCGCGACGGTCATGCTCGACCTCACCGCCCGCTTCGGCCCGGCCGCCGCCTACGCGGACGAGCTGCGTGCCGCCGCCGGTCTGGGCCCGCGCCCGGCGCCCACGCCGGCCCCGCGGCTGCAGCGTGCGTCCCGCCTCCGGGACGCGGCCGTCGGGGTCGCGAGCCGCCTCGTCGCGTCGGCCCGACGTCGCCTCGCGCCCGTCCTCGCGGCGCCCGCCGTCCGGTGGGCGTCCGCCCAGCTCGGCACGCTCCGGCCGCTGTGGTGGGTCGTGCGCGGGTGGGCCGTGTACGCGATCGGCATGCGGGCCGCCGACGCGTGGACCAGCGGCCCCGCGTTCGACCGCTACGTGCCCCGGACGTTCCTCAGCGCGGTCCTGCTGCTGGCGCTCGTGGCCCTCTCGGTCCGCCTGGGGCGGGCCGGGCGGCCCACCGACGACCTCGGGCGGCCCGCGCTGGCCGCGCTCAACGTCCTCGCGCTGGTGGCCGTGCCGGTGTTCGCGTCCTCCGCCCACGACGAGCTCGCCGCGCGCCTCGCCGCGCAGCAGGTCGTCTACGTCGAGACGCCCGTCTACCAGCCCGCGGCGCCGCCCGAGGACGGGGTGCGCGTCGACGGCATGCTCGTCAGCAACCTCTTCGTCTACGACGCCGAGGGCAACCCGCTGGACGACGTGCAGATCTTCGACGACCGCGGCCGCCAGGTCCGCACCACCTACGACGACGGCTTCGGCGACTGGGCGCTGCCCGGCGTCGACGAGCCCTGGGCGTTCGGCGCGCGCACGGACGCCGACGGCCGCGCGCGGTGGAACGTGTACCCGCTGCGCGGCGCGCCCGTCTCGCGGTGGACGACGTCGGACGACGGCGCGCGCACCCTCGACGAGGGCGAGCTCCGCACCCCGCCGGCCCCGTTCGCGAAGGCCCCGGCCCTCCTCCCGGAGCCCACCGCGAGCCCCACCGCGCCCTGACCCGACCGCCCCGTCGCGGCGGGGAGGGGAGGCGGAGGGGCGCGCGGCCGGGCATCATCGGCGGGTGCGGGCGACACGGGTGACGGGCGGTCCGACCCCGGCCGACGGCGGGCCGGTGCGGCTGCCGCACCCGCGCACGCGGGAGCCCTTCGCGTCCCCGGTGCCCCCGGGCGCGGGCTGGCCGGGCGACGTCGCCTCGCCGGCCACCCCGGTCGCGCGCTCGGCCGACGACGTCGCCCGCCTCGCCGCCGCGTCGTCGGACCTGGCCGACGTCGACGCGTGCTCCACGGTGTGCCGCGCGTGCCCGCGCCTCGTGGCCTGGCGCGAGGACGTCGCCGTCGTGAAGCGGCGGATGTTCCGCGACCAGCCGTACTGGGGCCGCCCGGCGGCCGGGTTCGGCGATGCGGCCGCGACGCTCCTCGTCGCCGGGCTCGCGCCGGCCGCGAACGGCGCGAACCGCACGGGCCGGCTCTTCACGGGTGACCGGTCGGGCGACTGGATCTTCGCCGGGCTGCACCGCGCGGGCGTCGCGAACCAGGCGGAGAGCGTCGACGCCGCCGACGGCCTCGCGCTCACGGGCGTGCGGATGGCCGCCGCCGTGCGGTGCGCGCCGCCGGGCAACGCGCCCCTGCCCGCGGAGCGCGACGCGTGCGAGCCGTGGTTGCGGCGCGAGCTCGAGCTGACGGCGGGCACGGTGCGGGGGGTGCTCGCGCTCGGGGCCTTCGGGTGGGGTGCCGTCCTGACCGTCGCCCGGCACCTCGGCTGGTCGGTGCCCCGCCCCGCGCCGCGGTTCGGCCACGGTGCGGTGGCGCCGCTGACCCGGCCCGACGGCGTCGTCGTGCACCTGGTCGGGTGCTACCACGTCTCGCAGCAGAACACGCAGACCGGGCGCCTCACGGAGGCGATGCTCGACGACGCGCTCGCCCTGGCGCTGCGCCTGTCCCGCGGGACGCCGCCCGCCTGATCCTGGTGGGGCGGTCGTCCGCGTCGCGGGCCATTCGTCCCATGATTGTGGTGGACGTCACGTCCATCCTGCGGACCGGAGCACCGGTGCGCCTTGTGAAGGATTTCACAGGCGCCTACCGTGGATGTCATGACCGAGCCGACCGCCCGTCCCGCCTCGTCCGGCACCCCGTCCGGCACCGTGCCCGCCACGGAGCCCCTCGGCGCGGCCCGCGCCCCGCGCCCCCGCAAGGTCCCCCGCATCGTCATCCTCGGCGGCGGCTACGTCGGCTTCTACACCGCGCTGCGCCTGCGCCGTCGACTCGGCAAGCGTGAGGCGGCGATCGTCGTCGTCGACCCGCGCTCGTACATGACGTACCAGCCCTTCCTGCCCGAGGCGGCCGCCGGCTCGCTCGAGCCGCGCCACGTCGTCGTGTCCCACCGCCGCGAGCTCGAGGGCGTCGACGTCCTCACGGGCCGGGTCACCGAGATCCGCCACGCGGAGCGCCGCCTGGGCGTCGCGCCGGTCGAGGGCGAGCCGTACGAGATCTCCTACGACCACCTCGTCGTCGCGCTGGGCTCCGTCGCGCGGACGCTGCCGATCCCCGGGCTCGCCGAGCAGGCCATGGGCTTCAAGCAGGTCGAGGAGGCCATCGCGCTGCGCAACCACGTGCTGACCAAGCTCGACATCGCCGCGTCGACCTGGGACCCCGAGCTGCGCCGCAAGCTGCTCACGTTCACCTTCGTGGGCGGCGGCTTCGCCGGCATCGAGGCGATCGCCGAGGTCGAGGACATGGCGCGCGACGCGCTGCGCTTCTACGACGGCATCTCGGCCGACGACCTGCGGTTCGTCATGATCGAGGGCTCGGCGCGCATCCTGCCCGAGCTCGGCGAGGAGATGGGCGGCTACGCGCTCGAGCAGCTGCGCAAGCGCGGCATCGAGATCCACCTCTCGACGTTCCTCTCGTCCTGCGTCGACGGCCACGTGGTGACGTCGACCGGCGTCGAGTTCGACTCGGAGACCATCGTCTGGACCGCCGGTGTCAAGGCGAACCCGGTGCTCGAGCAGTCCGACCTGCCGCTCGACCGGATGGGACGCGTCACCGCGCTGCCGACGCTCCAGGTCGCGCACGAGGACGGCACGGTCGTCGAGGGTGCGTGGACCGCGGGCGACTGCGCCGCGGTGCCCGACCTCGCCAACCCCGGCAAGTTCTGCTCGCCGAGCGCGCAGCACGCCGTCCGCCAGGCGCGCCACCTCGGGGACAACCTCGCGAAGGCCCTGCGCAGCGCGCCGGTCGAGGAGTACAAGCACAAGCACGTCGGCACGGTCGCGTCGCTCGGGCTGGGCAAGGGCGTCGCGCAGGTCTACGGCATCAAGCTGCGCGGCTGGCCGGCCTGGTTCATGCACCGGACCTACCACATGGCGCAGATGCCGACCTTCAACCGCAAGGTGCGCATCGTGCTGGACTGGACGCTCGCGCTCTTCTTCCACCGCGAGCTCGTGGCGCTCGGCCGCCTGCACGACCCGCGCGCCGACTTCCGCGACGCCTCCGCGCCGAGGCCGAAGGCGGCCGTGAAGCCGGGCGCCAAGGGCGACCGCGCGGGCTCGCGAGCCGCCGTCGGCGTCGCGCAGGGCTGACGACCGCACGGCGCGAGCACCGCTCGTCGGACGGGCCCCTAGGGAACCCGTCCGGGCGCGGTGGCAGGATGACGACGCCGCCCCCGTAGCCCAACCGGCAGAGGCAGCCGGCTTAAACCCGGTCCAGTGCAGGTTCGAACCCTGCCGGGGGCACCCGCGCCTCGCACCCCGCGCGGCTGGACCGACCCGTGCCGCGCCCCACGCCGCCCGCTCGGCGACCTCGGTCGGGCCGGCACGGCCGGTCGCCCGGCCTGGCCGGCACGGGTGCCGGGACGGCCGGACCGTGGGGCGGTGCGGCGGGAACGCCACGCCGCCCCACGGCGTTGTCCCCGTAGGATGAACCACGGCCAGCGACACCAGCCGGCCCCTCGCCGAGGGGCCTGGCGCCGCGACCAGGAGGCACGATGAGCAACCCCGTCTTCACCAGCAGCGACGTCTTCGGCAAGCCGCGCCGGGGCACGGCCGTCCGGCCGAACCCGTACGCCCCCCAGGCGGGCGCCCCGTACGGCCAGCCCGGAGCGCCCTACGGCGCGCAGACCGGCTACGCCGCCGGCCCCGTCGTCGACGCGCAGTCGCTCGAGCACATGTACGGCGCCCCGCCGGCGACGACGCGCGACACGGGCCGCCTCACGTACGACGACGTCATCGTCAAGACGGGCGGCCTGCTGGCCCTCCTCGTCGCGGTCGCCGCGGCCACCTGGACGTTCGCCCCGGGCCTCTGGCCGATCGGCATGATCGTCGGCCTCGTGCTCGGCCTGGTCAACGCGTTCAAGAAGTCCCCGAGCCCGGCCCTCATCGTGGCTTACACGGTCGCCCAGGGCGTCTTCCTCGGCGGCATCTCGCTGGCGTTCCAGAACATGACGTTCGACGGCACGTCGGTCCAGCCGATCGTGCTCCAGGCGGTCCTCGGCACGTTCGCGACCTTCGGCGCGGCGCTGTTCCTCTTCAAGTCCGGCCGGGTGCGCGTCACGCCCAAGTTCACGCGCTGGCTGCTCATCTCGATGGTGGGCTACCTGGCGTTCTCGCTGCTCAACTTCGTCCTGTCGTTCTTCATGGCGAGCGACGGCTTCGGCCCGCTGCGCAACGGACCGATGGGCATCCTCGTCGGCCTCTTCGCGGTCGGCCTCGCCGCCGCCTCGCTGATCATGGACTTCGACTCGATCAAGCGCGGTGTCGAGCAGGGCGTGCCCGCGAAGTTCGCGTGGACCGCGGCCTTCGGCCTCATCGTCACGCTCGTCTGGCTCTACCTGGAGATCCTGCGCCTGCTCGCGATCTTCAACCGCGAGTGACGCGGGCCGCCCACGGCGGCCTGGCGGACGCGAACGAGCTGCCGGACGTCGCCGACGTCCCGGTGCCCGGCTGGCGGGTCCTCGCGGCCGGCCTGGCGATCGCCGCCGCGGTGATGCTCGTCGCCGAGATGTTCATGGCGCTCATCCTGCGGACCCCCGGCCTGCTCCTGGTCGCGGCCCCGGTCACCGTGGCGTTCCTGCTCACGGCCGGGGCCGCGGTCGGGTGGGCGGCCGCGCGCGCGACGCGCGGGATGCCCCAGCGCAAGGCGTCGCTCGTCTTCTTCGGCGTCGGCTTCGCGGCCGGCGCCCTGTGGGGCTTCCCCGTCTTCTCGCTGCTCATCCAGGCGGCGGCCGCCGCGGGCGGCCCCGAGCCGGCGCCCGCCGCGGCGCTCGCGGGCACCCTCTACATGGCCTCGACCACGGGGCTCGGCGGCCTGGCCGGCCGCTACTTCGGCCCGTGGGCCGCGACCCGTCCCAGCCTCGTGTGGTCCTGCACCGGGGCCGTCGCCATCGTCACGCTCATCGGCGTGTTCGTCCTGTCAGGAGTGGATCTCACGTGAAGTACGCCGAGCACATCTCGGACCTCGTCGGCGGCACGCCGCTCGTGCGGCTGAGCAGCGTCACCGACGGCCTCGCGGCCACCGTCCTGGCGAAGGTCGAGTACCTCAACCCGGGCGGCTCCGTGAAGGACCGGATCGCCCTGAAGATGGTCGAGGCCGCCGAGGCGTCCGGCGAGCTCCGGCCCGGCGGCACGATCGTCGAGCCCACGAGCGGCAATACGGGCGTGGGCCTCGCTCTGGTCGCGCAGAAGAAGGGCTACCACTGCGTCTTCGTGTGCCCGGACAAGGTCTCGCAGGACAAGCGGGACGTCCTCGCGGCCTACGGCGCGCGCGTCGTCGTCACGCCGACCGCCGTGGCGCCCGACCACCCGGACTCCTACTACTCCGTCTCCGACCGCCTGGTCCGCGAGATCGAGGGCGCCTGGAAGCCGAACCAGTACGCCAACCAGAACGGTCCCGCGAGCCACTACGAGTCGACCGGCCCCGAGATCTGGGCCGACACCGACGGTCGAGTCACGCACTTCGTCACGGGCGTGGGGACGGGCGGCACCATCACGGGGACCGGCCGCTTCCTCAAGGACGCCAGCGCCGACCGCGACGCCGCCGCGGGCGGGCGCGTGCACGTCGTCGGCGCCGACCCGGCCGGCTCGGTCTACTCCGGCGGCGACGGCCGCCCCTACCTCGTCGAGGGCGTCGGCGAGGACTTCTGGCCGACGGCGTACGACCCGGCCGTGCCCGACGAGATCATCGCGGTGACCGACGCCGACTCGTTCGAGATGACGCGCCGCCTCGCGCGCGAGGAGGGCCTCCTGGTCGGCGGCTCGTGCGGCATGGCCGTCGTCGCCGCCCTCCGGCTCGCGCAGCGCCTCCAGGACGAGGACCCCGAGGCGGCCGCGCGGGCCGTCATCGTCGTCCTGCTGCCCGACGGCGGCCGCGGCTACCTCTCGAAGATCTTCAACGACTCCTGGATGCGGTCCTACGGGTTCCTGCACGCGGACGGCGGGCAGGTCGTCGGCGACGTCCTGCGCACCAAGTCGGGCGAGATCCCCGCGCTCGTGCACGCGCACCCGAGCGACACGGTGCGCGACGCGATCGAGATCCTGCACGAGTACGGCGTCTCCCAGATGCCCGTGGTCAAGGCCGAGCCGCCCGTGAAGTCGGGCGAGGTCGCGGGCGCCGTGAGCGAGCGCGAGCTGCTCGACGCCGTCTTCAGCGGCCGCGCGAACCTCGCGGACCGCGTCGACCGGCACATGGCCGCGCCCCTGCCCCTCATCGGCGTGGGCGAGGACGTCGACGCGGCCCGCAAGGCGCTCCAGGACGCCGACGCGCTCCTCGTCGTCGAGGACGGCGACCCGGTCGGCGTCGTCACGCGGCACGACCTGCTCGGTTTCCTCGCCCGCTGACGCCGGCGGGGGCCCGCCGCCTGTATCGTTTCGACGCCGCCTCGGCCACGCCGGGGCGGCGTCGTCGCGCGATCACCGAGGAGGCTGCCGTGCCCCTGTTCGACCTGCCCCTCGTCGAGCTCCGCTCGTACCGACCGGAGCTCGACGAGCCCGCTGACTTCGACGCGTTCTGGCAGCGCACCCTGGCCGAGGCCCGCGCGCACGACCTCGCGCTGCGGCTCGAGCCCGTCGACACGGGCCTGCGCCTGGTCGACGTGCAGGACGTCACCTTCGCCGGCTTCGGCGGCCAGCCGATCAAGGCGTGGCTCACCCGGCCCGCCGGCACGCGCGAGCGGCTGCCCGTGGTCGTCGAGTACCAGGGCTACGGCGGCGGGCGCGGGCTGCCGCACGAGCGCCTCGCCTGGGCCGCCGCCGGCTACGCGCACCTGTTCATGGACACGCGCGGTCAGGGCAGCACGTGGGGCTCGGGCGGCCACACGCCGGACGACGCCGGCTCGGGCCCCGCCGTCCCGGGCGTCATGACCCGCGGGATCCTCGACCCCGAGCAGCACTACTACCGGCGCCTGTTCACCGACGGCGTCCGCGCGGTCGACGCGGCGCGCGCCCTGCCCGACGTCGACCCGACGCGCGTCGCCGTGTGCGGCGGGAGCCAGGGCGGCGGGATCACGCTCGCCGTCGCGGGACTGGTGCCGGACCTCGTCGCGGCCATGCCGGACGTGCCCTTCCTGTGCGACTTCCGGCGCGCCACGACCATCACGTCGACGGACCCGTACGGCGAGGTCGTGCGCTACCTGTCCGTGCACCGCGAGCACGTCGACGCGGCGTTCCGCACGCTGTCCTACCTCGACGGCGTCCACCACGGGCGGCGGGCGCGCGCCGACGCGCTGTTCTCGGTCGCGCTCATGGACCCCATCTGCCCGCCGTCGACCGTGTACGCGGCCTACCACCACTACGGGGGCGCCGTGAGCACGGAGGGCGGGGCCGGCGCGCCGCCCGTGACCGAGATCGTCGAGTACCCCTTCAACGAGCACGAGGGCGGCCAGGCCTACCAGCAGGCCCGCCAGATCCGGTGGCTCGCCGAGCGCCTGTAGGCCCGGGTCGCTGGTCCCGGGCGCGGCCGCGTGCGCGTGGCTACGGTGGACGTGACCGGGAGGTGGACCATGCAGGACGAGGACGTCGCCGTCACCGCCTGGACGGGTGACGCGTTGAGCGAGGACGAGGCGTGGGACGTCCTGCGCCGGGAGCAGCTCGGTCGGCTCGCGTACCACGTGGGGTCCGAGGTCGACATCGCGCCCGTGAACCACGTGGTCGCCGGGCGCCGGATCGTGTTCCGCACGGCCGAGGGCAGCAAGCTGTTCGGCGTCGTGGTCGGCAAGACCGTCGCGTTCGAGGTCGACCGCGTCGAGGGGGACGAGGCGCGCAGCGTCGTCGTGCGCGGCGTCGCGCACGAGCTGTCGGCCGACGAGGTCGAGGCGATGGACGTGCAGCTGCGCCCCTGGGTCGGCACCGAGAAGCCGCACGTGGTCGCCATCGAGGCGGTCCACGTCAGCGGCCGCCGGTTCACGCTCAGCCGCTGACCGACGACGTCGTCGGGACCGCCGCCTCCCGCGGGGCCCCACCGGCGGCGCGCGTGCGGCGCGCACCTGCGACCTGCGGCACGATGGACGCTGGCCGCGCACCCGGCGTCGGCCATGACGAGAGGCGACCCATGGCCGACACCACCTCCCCGCTGCCCACCGCGTCGGGCTCCTTCGGCGACAAGCCGGTCCTGACGTTCCCGGAGAGCCCCGCGCCGGGCGACCTCGCCGTGCAGGTCCTCGCGCAGGGCGACGGCGAGCTGGTCGAGGCGGGCGACGACATCGAGGTCAACTACTACGGCCAGGTGTGGAACGGCCGCATGTTCGACAACTCCTACGACCGCGGCTCGTCGATCTCGTTCCCCATCGGCGTCGGCGCCGTCATCAGCGGCTGGGACGAGGGCCTCGTGGGCCAGCCCGTGGGCTCGCGCGTCCTGCTCTCGATCCCGCCGCACCTCGGCTACGGCGAGCGCGGCATGCCCCAGGCGGGCATCGGCGGCACGGACACGCTGGTCTTCGTGGTCGACATCGTGGGCACCACCAGCCGCTGACCCCTCCCCCCTCGGTCCCTGCCGAGATGACGACGTCCGCCCGCGCGTCCGGGAGGCGCGCGGGCGGACGTCGGCAGCTCGGGGAGTCAGGCGAGGACGTGGCGCTCGAGCCAGGCGTTGCGGAAGGCGCCGCGAGGGTCCGTGCGCTCGACCAGCGCGCGGAAGTCCGGCAGGCGCGGGTAGAGCGCCGCGAGGGCGCGGTCCCGGTCCGCGAAGAGCTTGCCCCAGTGGGGGCGCGCCGCGAACGGCGCGAGCGCCTCCTCGAGCGCGGGCAGCAGGGCCAGGACGTCGTCCTGGAGCGGCTTCCACGTGAAGTGCAGCCCGACCGACGCGCGTCCGGACGCGGTCGAGAGCCACAGGTCGTCCGCGGCGATCGTGCGCACCTCGCTCACCAGGAGCAGCGGCGAGACGCGGTCGGTCATCGCGCGGACGGCCCGCATCGCGTCGGCGGCATGCACGCGCGGCACGAGGTACTCCGACTGGAGCTCGTCGCCGTGGCTCGGCGTGAACTCCATCCGGAAGTGCGGCAGCCGCTCGTGCCACGGCCCGGGCACCCCGCGCTGGGCCGTCGTGCTCCGCGGGTCGACGCCCGCGAGCGGGTGCATCTCGCCCTCGGCGGCGAGCGCCCCGAAGTGCCGCACGTCGCGCGCCGAGCCGACGCCGGCCCCGCCGCCCGTGCCGACGTCCTGCGCGGCGCTCCCCGCCGCCTGCGTCCCCGAGCCGGCGGGCACGCGCGTCTTGCGCCAGACCTGCCCGACGGCGTCGCCCCGCCAGTCGGTGAACAGGCTCACGCTGTCCGCGCTCGCGGTGATCTCGTCGAGGTGCTCGAGCGCCGCGTCCCACGGCAGGCCCGTGCGCACCTCCTGCACGACGTCGTAGGTCGGCTCGACCTCGAGCGTCACGCCGACGACGACGCCGAGCGCACCGAGGTGCACGACGGCGCCCGCGAGGTCCGGGTCGTCCGCGGTGAGCGTGAGCAGCTCGCCGTCGGACCGGACGATCTCCAGGCCGCGCACCGCGGACGCGAGGTTGCCGCTGCGGTCGCCGGAGCCGTGCGTCGCGGTGCCGACGGCGCCCGCGACCGAGATGTGGGGGAGCGAGGCGAGGTTGTGCACGGCCCACCCCCGCGCGTGCAGGTGCCCGGCCAGCGTGCCGTAGCGGATGCCGCCCGAGACGCGGACGGTGCGCGCGGACTCGTCGAGCTCGACCACCTCGGGCATGCGCTCGAGCGACACGAGGGCATCGCTGTCCGCGATGTCGTTGAAGCAGTGGCGGCTGCCGAGCGCGCGAAGGCGCGGCGCCGCGGCGACGACCTCGCTCAGCTCGGCGACCGATCGCGGCTCGTGCAGCACGTCGGCGCGGTAGGTGAGGTTCTTCGCCCAGTTCTGCAGGGGCCCGGGCGTCGTCGCGGTGCTCATCGCCCCACTCTCCCAGGTGGTCCCGAGGGACGCGGGACGAGGCTCAGCCCGCGGAGGTGCGCACGAGCCCCGTCTCGTAGGCGAGGACGACGGCCTGGACCCGGTCGCGCACGCCCAGCTTCGCGAGCACGCGGCCGACGTGCGTCTTCACGGTCGCCTCCGAGAGGAACAGCCGCTCGGCCACCTCCGCGTTGGACTGCCCGTCGGCGACGCAGCGCAGCACCTCGAGCTCGCGCGGGGTGAGCTCGGCGAGGCGCGGGTCCGTCCCGTCCGGCTCGGGGTCGCCCGGCGCGGGCAGCTGCCCCGAGAAGAGCTCGAGCATGCGCCGCGTCACGCGCGGCGAGACGACGGCGTCGCCCGACGCCACGGTCCGCACGGCCGCGACGAGCTCGGCGGGCCGGGCGTCCTTGAGGAGGAAGCCGCTCGCCCCCGCGCGCAGCGCCGCGAACGCGTACTCGTCGAGGTCGAACGTGGTGAGGATGAGCACGCGCGTCTCCGGGTGGGCGGCGGCGATGCGTTCGGTCGCCTCGATCCCGTTGACGTTCGGCATCCGCACGTCCATGAGCACGACGTCGGGCCGCAGCGCCGCGACCTGGTCGACCGCCGCGCGGCCGTCACCCGCCTCGCCCACGACCTCCAGGTCGTCCTCGGCCTCGAGCACGAGCCGGAAGCCCATGCGCAGCAGTGCCTGGTCGTCGACCAGCAGGATCCTCGTCGTCATCTCGTCCCCTCGTCCCAGGGCAGCCAGGCGTGCACCCGCCACCCGTTCCCGTGCGGGCCGGCCTCGACCGTCCCGCCGTACACCGCGGCCCGCTCGTCCATCCCGATGAGCCCGCGCCTCGTCCCCTCGCGCGCCCGGGCCGGCACGCCCGTGCCCTGGTCGACGACGTCGACCTCCACGCCGCCCGGGAGCCGGCGGACCGCCAGCTCGACCCCGAGCGTGCCATGCGCGTGACGCTGCGCGTTGCCGAGCGCCTCCTCGACGATGCGGACCACCGCGAGCTGAAGGCTGGGGTCCGCAGGGAGGACGTCGTCGCCGAGGCCGGTCGCCCGCACCGGCAGGCCGGCGGCGCGGAACCGCTCGACGAGCACGCCCAGGTCGGGCGCGGTCGGCTGCGGCTCGAACGGCACCGCGCCGTCGTCGGCGTCGTCGCCGTGCAGCACGCCCAGGAGGCGACGCATGTCCGCGAGGGCGGCCCGGCCGGTCGCCGAGAGCTCGTCGAGCGCGGTCCGGGACCGCTCGGGCGCGTCGCGGACGCTCGAGGCCGCGCCGTCGCCGAGCGCGATCATCGCCGTGAGGCTGTGCGCGACGACGTCGTGCATCTCGCGCGCGATCCGGGCCCGCTCGGCGGCCCGGGCCAGCTGCGCCTGCTGGTCGCGGTCGCGCGCCAGGGCGTTGGCCCGGTCGACGAGGTCCGCCACGTGCAGGCGCCGGTTCCGCACGCTCGTCCCGATGGCGACGGCGAGCAGCGCGGGCAGGACGACGGACGCCGCGTGGTACGCCCAGACCTGGCCGCCCGTGGCCTCGACGACCACCTCCACGGCCCCGTCGGCGCCGGGGACGGGGGTGGTCGAGTAGCCGAGCGTCATCGCGCCGACCTGGATCGCGAGCTCCGTCATGCCGCCGAGGAGCAGGGCGACGACGGTGCCGCCGAACGTCCACCACGTCACGAGCGCCGGCCGCGCGGCGGCCACGGCGTAGAGGGCGAAGGGGACGCCCAGCTCGTAGCCGTTCGTCGCGCCGCTCGTCACGAGCGCCGTCGCGCCGAGCAGGCCCATGACGACCGCGACCGTCACGGGCCGGCGCCGGCGCCACGCGAGCGCGACCGTGCCCGCGGCGACCAGCCCGACGCCCCACAGCTCCATGCGCTCGGCGGCGACCCGGCCCAGGACCTCGTCGAGCGGGTACATGCTGCGGGCGCCGCCGGCCAGGAGCAGGCCCGTGCCGCAGAACACGGCCATGACGAGGGCGTCCATGACGCCGGGCCGCCGGACGAAGAAGCGTCGGACCGGCCCGAGGCGCCGCGCCGACAGCTCGGTGAACAGCGGCGCCCCGGCGGGCGGCTCCCCGTCCGTCACGCGCTGGCGGCCCACGGCAGCACTCTCCCAGGTCGGGCGGGTGCCGCGCACCGCGGGCCGCGGCCGCGCACGGCGCTCAGGCGTCCCGCCGGCGCAGCAGCACCGCGGCGGCGGCGAGGACGACGACGACCCACGCCACGAGCACGCCGTAGCCCTGCCACGGGGAGAGCGTGGTGCTCGCCGACGTCGTCGTGACCGACCCGACGAGGTCGGAGGTGAGCAGGCGGTTGCCGGCCGTCGCGGGGAGGTACGGGCTCACGGCCTGGAGCGGCGCCCACGGGAGGAGCGCGACGGCGTTCTCGACGACCAGCAGCAGGCCGACGACGACGGCGATGCCGCCGGCCGAGCTCCGCACGAGCGCGCCGATGCCGAACGCGAGCGCGGCGACGGTCGCGAGGTACAGCGGGGTCCCGAGCAGGATCCGCAGCTCGTCCGGGTCACCCAGGTCGACCGGCATCTGCGACACGTCGAGCCACGAGGCGCTCGCCGCCCACGCGAGCCCGACGGCGACCACCGACGTCACGAGGACCGTGGCGACGACCACGGCCAGCTTGGCGCCGAGCACGGGCAGCCGGGTCGGGACGGCCACGAGGCTCGACCGGATCTGCCCGGTCCGGTACTCGCCGGTGACGGCGAGGACGGCCAGCACGCACAGGACGAGCTGCACGATCGCGGCGCCCGACGTCACGTAGACGGCGCCCACCATGCTCGGCGCGCCGATCGCCTCGGGGACCCGCGCGATGCTCGAGGCCCGGCTCACCGCCAGGAGCACGACGACGGCGACGCTCGCGGCGAGCGCCCACCAGGTCGAGCGCAGGGAGCGCAGCTTGATCCACTCGGACCGCACGAGCCGGGTCGTCGTCGGCGGCTGCACCGGGGTGCGGGGCCGTGCCACCAGGGCGGGTGCGGGGACGGCGAGCGTGGTCATGGCGGATCTCCTGCGGGACGAGCGGTCGTGCGGTCGGCACCGACGCTACGGACGGCGCGACGGGGCGGGGACGCCCGCGAGGACGAGATCGCGGCGCGCGGCGGCTACCCCGCGAGGATGACGACGTCGTCCTCGCGGTGGCCCGGGCTGGCGACATCGCTTAACCATGTGGTTAAGTGTCGCTCGTGGAACCGACCGGCGCGACCCTCAGCCGGACCTTCCGCGCCCTGGGAGACCCCACCCGCCGGACCGTCGTCCGTCGGCTCGCGGACGGGCCTGCGACGGTCGGCGTCCTCGCGGCCGAGCACGCGATGTCCCTGCCCGCGTTCACCAAGCACGTGGCCGTGCTCGTGGACGCCGGGCTGGTGACGCGCCGCCGCGTGGGCCGCACGGTCGAGTGCGCGCTGCGCCCCGCCGCCCTCGCCGAGGCGCACGCCTGGCTGGGCGACATGCGCTCCTTCTGGACGGCGAGCCTCGACCGCCTCGAGGCGCTGCTCGACGACGAGAGGCAGGACGACCGATGACCGAGATCCGCGTCGAACGCACCCTCGCCGCCCCGCCCGAGCGGGTCTACGCCGCCTGGACCGACCCCGGGCTGCTGGGCCGCTGGTTCTGCCCGAACCCCGACCTCGCGCTCGCCGTGACCGCCGACGCCGTCGTCGGCGGCCGGTACCGCGTGGACATGGGCGAGGGACGCTACGTCGCCGAGGGCGAGTACACGGCGCTCGAGCCCGCCCGGCTCGTCGCGTTCACCTGGCGGTGGACGACGTCGGAGGACCCGGCCTCGCAGGTCCGCGTCGACCTCGCGCCCGCGGACGACGGCGGCACGCGCCTCGTCCTGGTGCACTCCGGCCTCGCGGACGCGGACGACGCGAGCGGGCACGCCGAGGGCTGGGAGCTCTCGCTCGACCGGCTCGAGCGACTGGGCTGACGCGCCTCAGCCGGCGTCGGCGTCCTGCGGCCAGGGCAGGCGCGCGCGGACCCGCCACCCGCCCGCGAACGGGCCGGCCTCCACGGTCCCGCCGTGCACCGCGGCCCGCTCGCTCATGCCGACGAGGCCGCGGCCCGAGCCCTCGCTGGCGGGGACGGGGGCGGCGGGCCCGCGGTCCACGACCTCGATCTCGAGGGCGCCCTCGGTGCGCCGCAGCGCGAGCTCGACGCCGGCGGTGCCCGGTGCGTACCGGAGCGCGTTGGTGAGCGCCTCCTGCGCGATGCGGTGCACCGCGAGGCGCAGGGTCGTCCCCGCCTGCGCGAGCCCGGGGTCGCCGAGCCCGGTGGCGCGGACCGGCAGCCCGGCGGCGCGGAAGCGCTCGACGAGCCCGGTGAGGTCGAGGCCCTCCGGCGACGGGTCGGCGGGCGCGCTGGTGCCGGCCCCGTCGTCGAGGACCCCGAAGATCCGGCGGATGTCGCCCAGCGCGGTGCGCCCGGTCGCCGAGAGCTCGGCGAGCGCGGCGAGCGAGCGGTCGGGCGCCCGGTCGAGGGCCGCGTTGGCGCCGTCGCCGAGCGCGATCATCACGGACAGGCTGTGCGCGACGACGTCGTGCATCTCGCGGGCGATCGTGGCCCGCTCGGCGGCGCGCGCGAGCTGGACCTGCCGCTCGCGGTCGCGCGCGAGCGCGTTCGCGCGGTCGACGAGGTCGGCCAGGTGGAGCCGGCGGTTGCGCACGCTCGTCCCGATCGCGATGGCCAGCAGCAGCACGGCGACGAGGGCGAGCGTCGAGCCGGCCCACTCGCCGCGCGCGACGGGGTCCGTGAGCGTGCCCCCGAGGTCCTCGGGCGGCTCCCAGCCGTCCACGAGGTAGGCCGCGCGGCGCGGCAGCGGCAGCAGCAGCCCGGCGGCCGCGACGACCGCGACCGCCGCCCCCGCGGTGCGCCAGGTGACGGTCGGCCGGTACGTCGCCGCGACGGCGTAGGTCCCGAAGGCGATGCCGAGGTCGAGGCCGCCGACCTGGCCGGTGCCTGCGAGGGAGACGACGGCGAGACCGGTCATGGTCGCGGTCACCGCGAGCGGGCGCGCGCGACGCCGGCTGAGCGCGACGACGCCCGCGATCGTCACGGCGCCCGCCCACCAGGGCACGGCCCGGGCCAGCCCGTCGTTCGCGGCGACGGAGTCGTAGCGCATGCCGTCCGCGGTGATGAGCGGGCCGAGCAGCGCGACGACGACGAACCACAGGACGACGAGCACGTCGACGACCACGGGGTGCCGCACGACGAAGCGGCGCACCGGCCCCAGCCGACGCGCCGACAGCTCGGTGAACGGCGCCGGCGCCCCGGGGGGCGCCGGCGCCGCGGCGGACGTGCTCAGGCGTCCCTCCGACGCAGGAGCACGGCCGCCACCGCGAGCAGCACGGCCACCCACGCCACGAGGACGCCGTAGCCCTGCCAGGGGGTGAGCGACACGACGTCGCTCGCCTCGGCGAACGCGCGGCTCGACTCGATCGACGCGTCGTCCATCATGAGCCGGCCGCCCGCGCTCGACGGCAGGAAGGGCGCGAGCACCTGGAGCGGGCGCCACGGGATGGCCGCGAACGCGATCTCCACGACGAGCAGGAGCCCGAGCACGATCGCGATGCCGGCGGCCGAGACCCGCACGAGCGCGCCGATCGCGTAGGCGAGCGCCGTCGTCGTCGCGAGGTAGAGGGCGGTGCCCAGGATGATGCGCACGTCCTCGCTGCTCGACAGGTCGACCGAGAGGCCGAGCTCGTCGAACCACGCCATGCTGCCGAGCCACGCGACGGCGACCGCCACGAGCGAGACGACGAAGACCGCCGCGAACATCACGACGAGCTTGGCCCACAGCACGGGCAGGCGACGCGGGGCGGCGGCGAACGTCGAGCGGATCATGCCGGTGCCGTACTCGCCGGTGATGGCGAGGACGCCGAGGACGACGAACGCGAGCTGGCCGAGGAACGCGCCGCCCGTGATGTACGCGGCGCCGCTCAGGTCGGGGAAGCCGCCGGCCTCCTCGGCGATCGTCGTCGTGCCCCACGTCTGCAGGACGGCGAGCGCGACCATGAGCGCCGCGCCGACGCCGAGCGTCCACCACGTCGAGCGCAGCGTGCGGAACTTGATCCACTCGGCGGCGACGAGGCGGCCGAAGCTCGAGGGGCGGACCTGGACGCGCGGCCGTGCCGGCAGCGCGGGGGAGGCGACGGCGGTCATCGCAGGACTCCTTCGGTGGTCGTCGCGGGCACGGGCGTCGAGTGGTACTCGACCTCCTCGGCCGTGAGCTGCATGTAGGCGTCCTCGAGGGAGCCGTGGACGGGGGTGAGCTCGTGGAGCACGACGCCGGCGGCCGCGGCGGCTTCGCCGATCGCGGCCGCGGTGCTGCCCACGACCTCGAAGAGGCCCTGCTCGAGCGGGGTCGTCGTGATGCCCGGCCCGGCGAGCGCGTGCTGGAGCGCGTCGGCGTGCGGCGTGCGGACGCGCACGGTGCCCGCGCTCGCGGCCCCCGCGACGACGTCCGTGACCGGGGCGTCGGCGATGATCCGTCCGCGCCCGATGACGACGATGTGGTCCGCGGTCAGCGCCATCTCGCTCATGAGGTGCGAGGACAGGAAGACCGTGCGGCCCTCGGCGGCGAGGTGCCGCAGCAGCGTGCGCACCCACAGGACGCCCTCGGGGTCGAGGCCGTTGACCGGCTCGTCGAGGATGAGCGTGCGCGGGTCGCCGAGCATCGCGGCGGCGATGCCGAGCCGCTGGCCCATGCCGAGCGAGAAGCCGCCGACGCGCTTGCCGGCGACCGCGCCCAGGCCGGTCATCTCGATGACCTCGTCGACGCGGCGCCGCCCGATGCCGTGGGTCGCCGCGAGGGCGAGCAGGTGGTTGCGGGCCGAGCGGCCCGTGTGGACGGCCTTCGCCTCGAGCAGCGTCCCGACCTCGCCGAGCGGCGCGCGGTGCTCGGCGTACGGCTTGCCGTTGACCGTGACGGTGCCGGCGGTGGGGCGGTCCAGCCCCACGATCATGCGCATGGTGGTGGACTTGCCGGCCCCGTTGGGGCCCAGGAACCCGGTCACCATGCCCGGGCGGACGGTGAAGGACACGCCGTCGACGGCGGTCTTCTGCCCGTACCTCTTCGTGAGACCTGTGGCCTCGATCATCGTTCCTCCTCGTCGGTGGTACCCCTCGAACGTAGAGGGGGCGCCGCACGCGGCGGGAGGGTCGGGAGACGGAGATCTCCCGACCCTCCCGCTACGCCGTGAGGATGATGCGCTCCGCCGTCCGGCGGGCAGCGCCGGGGCCGGACGGCGGTGGTCCCGCCGCCGGACCGTCAGGCGTCCCGGCGGCGCAGCAGCACGACGGCGCCCGCGAGCAGCACCGCGACCCAGGCGACGAGGACGCCGTACCCCTGCCACGGCCCGAGCGCGGCGACGTCCGACATCTCGGCCCACATCGCCTCGGCCTCGAGGCTCGCGTCGTCCTGGAGCACGAGGCTGCCGGCCCGCGAGGGCAGGAACGGCCCGGCGAGCTCGACGAACCGCCCCGGGATGAGGAAGAACGCGTTCTCGACGACGAGCAGCAGGCCGAGCACGGTCGCGATGCCCGCGGCCGAGTTCCGCACGAGCGCGCCGAAGGCGAACGCGAGCGCCGCGACGGTCGCGAGGTAGAGCGGCGTGCCGAGCAGGACGCGCAGGTCGCTCGGGTTCGTGAGGTCGACGGTGAGGCCGAGGTCGTCGAACCAGGCGGCGGAGCCGGCCCACGCGACGGCGACGGCGAGCGTCATCGCCGCGGCGACCGTCCCGACGAGGACGAGGAGCTTCGCGCCGAGCACGGGCACGCGGCGCGGCTCGGCCGTGAAGGTCGAGCGGATCTGCCCGGTGCCGTACTCGCCGGTGACCACGAGGACCCCGAGCACGCACACGACGAGCTGCGCGACGACCCAGCCGCCCGTGACGAAGGTCGCGGCGCTCTGCGAGACGCCCGACCCGAAGTTCGCCGGGTCGGTCGAGGTGCCCCAGGTCTGGAGCACACCCATGGCGACGACGAAGAGCGCGGCCACGCCCAGCGTCCACCACGTCGAGCGCAGGCTGCGCAGCTTGATCCACTCGGACGCGACGAGGCGGCCGAAGGTGACCGGGCGCACGGGCGTGCGCGGGGCGGTCGGGGCGACGTCGGGCCGGACGGCCGTCGCGGCGCTCACCGCGCGCTCCCCGCCGGGACGCGCTCGGGGGCGACCGGCGTCGAGTGGTACTCGACGTCGTCGGCGGTGAGGCGCATGTACGCGTCCTCGAGGGACGCCTGGACCGCGGCGAGCTCGTGCACAGCGACGCCGGCCGCGAGCGCGGCCTCCGCGATCGCCTGCGGGGAGCTCCCCGCGACCTCGAGCACGTCGTGCGCGACGGAGGTCACCGTGACGCCCGGCCGCGCGAGGGCCCGCTCGAGCACCGCGGCCTGGGGCGTGCGCACCCGGACGACGTCGGACTGGGCGCGCGCGACGATCTCGGCGACCGGCGCGTCGGCGATGAGCCGCCCGCGCCCGACCACGACGAGGTGGTCGGCGGTGAGCGCCATCTCGCTCATGAGGTGCGAGGACAGGAAGACCGTGCGGCCCTCCGAGGCCAGGTGCCGCAGCAGGGTCCGGACCCAGAGCACGCCCTCGGGGTCGAGGCCGTTGACGGGCTCGTCGAGGATGAGCGTGCGCGGGTCGCCCAGGAGCGCGGCCGCGATGCCGAGGCGTTGGCCCATGCCGAGCGAGAACGTGCCCGCCCGCTTGCGCGCCACGCCGCGCAGGCCGGTCATCTCGACGACCTCGTCGACGCGGCGGCTGCCGATGCCGTGGGTCGCGGCGAGCGCGAGCAGGTGGTTGCGGGCGGAGCGGCCGGTGTGGACGGCCTTGGCCTCGAGCAGCGTGCCGACCTCGCCGAGCGGCGCGCGGTGCTGGGCGTAGGACCTGCCGTTGACCGTGACCGTGCCCGCGGTGGGCCGGTCCAGCCCGACGATCATGCGCATCGTGGTGGACTTCCCGGCTCCGTTGGGGCCCAGGAACCCGGTGACCATGCCCGGTCGCACGGTGAACGAGATGCCGTCGACGGCCGTCTTGTCCCCGTACCTCTTCGTGAGCCCTGCTACCTCGATCATGCTGCCTCCTCGGTCGGTGTGACCCGAACGTAGGAGCGGCGCCCGCACGGCCGGGACGCCCGCGAGGACGAGATCGGGCCGGGCCTCGGGTCGTCCGCGAGGACCACGAGGTCCCCCGGAAGGGGTGCTTCGAGCGGGAGGATGGCCCCGTGAGCGCCACCCACGACTGGTCCCGCACGGTCGACCTCGCCCACCTCGAGGCCGTCCGGCGCGCGCCCTTCGCGTGGGCTCCCGGCGGGGTGCTGCACCTCGTGCTCGAGGTGCTCGCGTACGCGGCCGAGGAGGCCGAGGACCGCGCGCGGGCCGAGGGCGACCCGACGCGCCGCGGCCGCTGCCGCGTCGTCCTCGGGACGGACGGGTCCGTCGCCGTCGCCGACGACGGTCGCGGCACCCAGACGCGCGTCGAGGCGGGGAACGCCGTCCGCAAGCCCGTCATGGCGACGCGCGACCTGCGGTTCGGCGGTCCCGGGGAGGACCGCGGTCCCGGCCCTCTCCTGCCCGACGGCCACCCGCGCCGCGGCATGTCGGTGGTGAGCGCGCTGAGCGTGCGCCTCGTGCACCTCAACCGCCGTCGCGAGGGGTCGTGGACGCAGGACTACGCCCGCGGCGTGCCTGTCAGCGACCTGGTCCCCGTCGCGCCGGACGGCACGACGGGGACCACGGTGACGTTCCGGCCGGACCCGCACCTCGCGCCCGCGCCGCGCGAGCTCGACGTGCTCACGCGCTGGGCCGCGCTCGCCGTCGAGGTCGTCGACGAGCGCGGCCCGTGAGGTCCGCTCAGGCGGTCGGGACCGGGCAGGCCACACCGGTCGAGTGGACCGGGCAGTAGCCGTTCGGGACCTTGTGCAGGTACTGCTGGTGGTAGTCCTCGGCGTAGTAGAAGAGCCCCGCGTCGGCGGCCGGGCGGATCTCCGTCGTGATGGCGCCGTACCCGTTGCGGCGCAGCTCGGGCTCGAACGCCTCGCGCGTCGCGCGCGCGGCCTCGGCCTGCTCGTCCGTGGTGGTGTAGATCGCCGACCGGTACTGGGTGCCGACGTCGTTGCCCTGGCGGAAGCCCTGCGTCGGGTCGTGCAGGGTCCAGAAGGTGCGCAGCAGCTCGGTCGCGCTCAGCACGGTCGGGTCGTAGGCGACGAGCACCGCCTCGGTGTGCCCGGTGAGGCCCGTGCACACCTCCTCGTAGGTGGGGAAGGTCGTGTACCCACCCTGGTAGCCGGCCGCCGTCGTGACGACGCCCGGCAGCTGCCACATCTCCTTCTCGGCGCCCCAGAAGCAGCCGAGCGCGAGGTGGATCACCTCGGTGCCCTCGGGCCACGGGCCGGCGAGCGGCGTGCCGAGCACGGCGTGCCGCTCGGGCACGGCGTAGGGGTAGGCGTCCCGTCCGCGCAGCGCCCCCTCGGGCGTGACCATCGTGGTGCGCAGGCGCGATCCGAACACGGTGTCCTCCTGGAGGTCGGGGGGTGACGTCCGGTCAACGCGTGCCCGGCACGCCGGTGTTCCCGCCGCCCTCTAGCCTGGGCACGTGAGCGACACACCCCACGACTGGACCGCCTCCGGATTCTCGACCCGCGCCATCCACGCGGGCTCCGAGCCGGACCCCACGACGGGCGCCGTGGTGCCCCCGATCTACCAGGTCTCGACCTACAAGCAGGACGGCGTCGGCGGCCTGCGGAACGGCTACGAGTACTCGCGCTCGGCCAACCCGACGCGCACCGCGCTCGAGGAGGCGCTCGCCGCGGTCGAGGGCGGCGCGCGGGCCTTCGCGTTCTCGTCGGGCCTCGCCGCGGAGGACACGCTGCTGCGCGCAGTCCTGCGGCCGGGCGACCACGTCGTCGTGCCCGACGACGCCTACGGCGGCACCTACCGGCTCGTCGCGCGCGTGTTCGGCCCGTGGGGCGTCGACCACACGCCCGTCGACCTGTCCGACGTCGACGCCGTCGCGGCGGCGATCGAGCCCGGCCGCACCAAGGCCGTGTGGGTCGAGACGCCGACCAACCCGCTGCTCGGCGTGAGCGACATCGCCGCGCTCGCGGCGCTCGCGCGGGCCGCCGGCGCGGTGCTGGTCGTCGACAACACCTTCGCGACGCCCTACCTGCAGCAGCCGCTCGCGCTCGGCGCGGACGTCGTCGTGCACTCGACGACCAAGTACATCGGCGGGCACAGCGACGTCGTCGGGGGAGCGCTCGTCGTGGCCGACGGCGCGCAGCTGCCCGTCGACCTCGAGGGCCCCACGGGCACGACGTCGGTCGCGGACGCGGTCGGCTTCCACCAGAACGCGTCCGGCGCGGTCGCGGGCCCGTTCGACGCGTGGCTCACGCTGCGCGGGCTCAAGACGCTCGCCGTCCGGATGGACCGGCACTGCGCCAACGCCATGACCGTCGCGCGCTTCCTGCGCGAGCACTCGGCCGTGACGCAGGTGATCTACCCGGGGCTCGAGGACCACCCCGGCCACGAGCTCGCCGCGCGTCAGATGAGCGGCTTCGGCGGCATGGTCTCCTTCCGGGTCGGCAGCCGGGAGAAGGCGCTCGACGTGTGCGCGCGCACGAAGGTCTTCACGCTCGCCGAGTCGCTCGGCGGCATCGAGTCGCTCGTCGAGCACCCGGGCCAGATGACGCACGCCTCGGTCGCCGGGTCGGCGCTCGAGGTGCCCGACGACCTCGTCCGGCTGTCCGTGGGCATCGAGGACGTCGCCGACCTCGTGGCCGACCTGGGCCAGGCCCTCGCGTGAGCACGCCGCGCGTGACCGAGGGGACGGGCGCGACCACGCGCGACGAGGTGCTCGACCCCGGTCCGGTCGACCTCCGCCCCGCGAGCGAGTCGGTGCCCCGGTCCGTGCGGGTCGCGGCCGCGTTCTCGTGGCGCCTCCTGCTCGTGCTGGTGGCCGTGGCGGCGCTCGCGCTCGTCATGGCCTACACGAAGGTGCTGTGGGTCCCCGTCGTGCTGGCGCTCCTGCTCACCGTGCTGCTCTCGCCCGTCGTCGACCTCATGGTCCGGCGGCTGCGGCTGCCGCGCGGGGCCGCCGCCGGGATCACGGTCGTCGCGCTCCTCGCGCTCGTCGCCGGGCTCGTGACCCTCGCGGGACGCGAGATCGCCCAGGGGTTCGGCGAGCTCTGGACGCAGGCGCAGGCCGGCTTCGAGGAGCTGCTCGTCCAGCTCGCGGCGAGCCCGCTCGGGCTCGACCAGGCCCAGATCGACGGCTACCTCGAGCAGGCGCAGGAGCAGCTGAGCGCCAACAGCGGCTCGCTCGTCTCGGGCGCCGTCTCGGTGACGACGACGCTCGGCCACGTGCTCGCGGGTGCCGTCGTGACCCTGTTCTGCCTGCTGTTCTTCCTCAAGGACGGTGCCCAGATCTGGACCTGGGTGCTGCGGCTCCTGCCCGAGCGCTCGCGCGTCCGCGCGTACGAGGCCTCGCGGCGCGGCGCCGTGACGCTCGCCGCGTTCACGCGCACCCAGATCCTCGTGGCCGCGATCGACGCGATCGGCATCGGCGTCGGCGCCGCGATCCTCGGCATCCCGCTCGCCCTGCCGCTCGCCGTGCTCGTGTTCCTCGCGAGCTTCATCCCGTTCGTCGGCGCGATCGCCACGGGCGCCATCGCCGTGCTCGTCGCCCTCGTGGACCAGGGGCTCGGGACGGCGCTCATCATGCTCGCGATCGTGCTCGGCGTGCAGCAGCTCGAGAGCCACGTCCTCCAGCCGCTCCTGCTCGGCCACGCCGTGTCGCTGCACCCGGTCGCGGTGCTGCTCGGCGTCGCGGCGGGCTCGCTCGCCGCGGGGATCGTCGGCGCGCTCTTCGCGGTCCCGCTCATCGCGACGCTCAACACCGCGATCCTCTACCTGCACGGGCACGACAAGTTCCCCGCGCTCGGCAGCGACCGTGAGGGCTTCGCCGAGCGCATGCGCCGGCTCGACGGTCCCGTCGGCGACCCGGGAGTGGGAGCCTGAGGCCATGAGCACGACGGCGTCCCCCGCCCGTCCGTCCGCGGCCGACCCGGTCGGCCCGGCCGACGTCGCCGCCGCGGCGCGGGTCCTCGAGGGCGTCGTGCTCCGCACGCCCGTCGAGTCCAGCCGTGCGCTGAGCGCGCTCGCCGGCGGGCCCGTGCTGCTCAAGTGCGAGAACCTCCAGCGGGCGGGGTCCTTCAAGATCCGCGGCGCCTACGTGCGCATGGCGCGCCTCACGGACGAGGAGAAGGCGCGCGGTGTCGTCGCGGCGAGCGCGGGGAACCACGCCCAGGGCGTCGCGCTCGCGGCGCGCCTGCTCGGGGTGCAGGCCACGGTCTACATGCCCGTCGGCGCGGCGCTGCCCAAGGTCGCGGCGACGCGCGAGTACGGCGCGACCGTCGAGCACCACGGCGCGAGCGTCGACGAGGCGCTCGACGCCGCCCGCCGGCACAGCGAGCGCACCGGCGCCGTGCTCATCCACCCGTTCGACCACGCCGACGTCGTCGCCGGCCAGGGGACCGTCGCGCTCGAGATCCTCGAGCAGGTGCCGGACGTGCGCACGGTCGTCGTGCCCGTCGGTGGCGGCGGGCTCGCGGCCGGGATCGTCGCCGCGCTCGCCGACCGGCCGGACGTCCAGGTGATCGGGGTCCAGGCCGCGGGCGCCGCGGCCTACCCGGCCTCGCTCGCGGCCGGGCACCCGCTGCCCGCCGGGCGGCTCGCGACCATGGCGGACGGGATCGCCGTCGGGCGCCCCGGGGACGTGCCGTTCGCGATCCTCGCGGGCCACCACGTGCCCGTGCGGACCGTGTCGGAGGAGGACCTGTCCCGGGCGCTGCTGCTCGTGGCCGAGCGCGCCAAGATGCTCGTCGAGCCGTCCGGCGCGGCGGGCGTGGCCGCGCTCATGGCGGGTCTCGAGGTCGCCACGCCCGCGGTCGTCGTGCTCTCGGGCGGCAACATCGACCCGCTCGTGCTCCTGCGCGTCGTCCGGCACGGCCTCGCGTCCGCCGGCCGCTACCTGCAGATGCGCGTCCGGATCGACGACCGGCCCGGCGCGCTCGCCGCGCTGCTCGCCGACCTCGCGGCCACGGGCGGCAACGTCATGCACGTCGGGCACGTCCGCACGGCGCTCGACCTCGGGATCGACGAGGTCGAGATCGGGGTCCAGGTCGAGACCCGCGGGCCCGACCACTGCGCGCGCGTGCTGGAGCACCTGCGCGCCGCGGGGTACCGGATCGAGGCCTGAGGCTCCCCGCGCTCGCCGTGCGGCCTGGCGCGCCCCGCGGGTCAGAGGGTGCGGGCGTACCGGCGCTCGACGACCTCCACGCCGTTGACCGTCGTCGTCTTCTCGGTGCCCTCGTCGGCCCAGCCGGCGCGCTCGTAGAACCGCCGGGCGCGCGCGTTGCCGGGCAGCACCCAGAGGACGGCGTCGGCGAAGCCGAGCGCCCGCAGCGCGTCCTGCGCGGCCTCGAGCAGCGCACGGCCCGCGCCCGACCCCCACGCGTCGGGATGGACGTTGATCGCGTAGAGCTCGCCGCGTGGGGCCGGCCCGGGCGGCCCGTCGGGCTCACGCTCCGGCCCGACGTCGACGAAGCCCACGACTGCGCCGTCGCGCGTGGCCACGCGCAGGTGGCGCGTGCGCCCCTCGGCGAACATCCGGTCCCAGCCGCGCTCCCAGCGCGCCGGGTCCATGGCGTCGAGGTACGCGTCGGGCATCTGGCCGCGGTACGCCGCGCGCCACGCGGCGACGTGCACGCGCGCGAGGCCGGCCGCGTCGTCGGCACGCCCCGGACGCACGACGACACCCCGGTCCTCGGGGAGGACCGGGGTGTCGGGTGTCGTGCTCACGGGCGCGCAGGCGCTCGACGCGGCGCGCGCGTCAGGGCTGGTAGGGCTTCGCCTCGTGGATCTCGACGGTGATCTCCTTGCCGTTCGGCGCGGTGTACGACGTCGTCTCGCCGCGCGAGCGCCCGACGATCGCGGCGCCGAGGGGGGAGCGGTCGCTGTAGACGTCGAGGTCGGTGCCATCGGCGACCTCGCGCGAGCCCACGAGGAAGCGCATGCGCTCGCCGGCGACCGTCGCCTCGACGACCATGCCCGGCTCGACGACGCCGTCGTCCGGCGGGGCCTCGCCGACGCGGGCCGACCGCAGGATCTGCTGGAGCTGGCGGATCCGCGCCTCCTGCTTGGCCTGCTCCTCGCGCGCCGCGTGGTAGCCGCCGTTCTCCTTGAGGTCGCCCTCGGAGCGCGCGGCCTCGATCTTGGTCGCGATGTCCGTCCGGCCCGTGGTCGAGAGCTGCTCGAGCTCGGCCGCGAGGCGGTCGTGCGCCTCCTGGGTCAGCCAGACGACGGGCGTGGTCGTGTCGGTCACGGTCGTTCCTTCCGTACGTGCACGTCCGTGCCGGGCGACGTGCCCGGTCGTCGTGCTCGAGTCGTTCTCGTGCGGGTGCGCCCGTGCCGGGCGCTGGTCAGGTGCGGGATCCGTACCCCCTGGCCGGTCCGGCCGTGCGACGGCCGGTGCGACAGCGCCGCGGTGCGCCGACGTCGTCCGTGCGCCGGACGTGCTGCGACCCGCTCCGGTCCGCCGGAGCGGTCGGTCGGTGGCGCGTGCGCCGGGCCCTGGGGGCGGTGGAAACGACGATCATAGCAAGCGGGCCGTGCGAAGGCCGCCCGGCCGTCGCGTGACGGGTCGCGCGACCGTGCTCGGGCCGGTCCGCGGCGTCGGGGATCTCGTCAGTCGGTCCAGCAGGTCTCGACGACGCCGGTCACCGCGGGCTCGGACACGGCGACCGTCGCGCGCAGCCGCTGCACCCGGTCCTCCGCGGGCGCGACGGCGACCGTGACCACCCCGACCTGGGCGTGCTGCTCGTTGAGCGCCTGCAGTCGGCACTCGACCGCCACCGAGGGGTCCGGGCGGATGACGTCGAACACGACGTCGACGCTGCCCTCGTCGATCGTGAAGCCGACGTCCTTCCAGCTCACGGCGGCGTCGCCCGACGCGAGGCCGAACCACGCGGCGACGCCCACGGCCGCGGCGCCGAGGAGCGCGAGGAGGGCCGTGCGCAGGCGCGCGGCGCCCGGTCGCGGCTCGGGCCCGTAGCGGCCCGCCGGCGGTCGGGCGGCGGCCGGGGTGCTGGTCGTGGTCGTCATCTCCCTCGGGGGCGCCGTGCGGCGTGGGCGCGTGGTGCGGCGTGTCACCGGCGTAGGACACCATTGTCCCCGGTGCGCGCCGGTCCGCGGCACGCCGGACGAGGACCCACGAGGAGGCACGTCGGTGACCCAGGACGCCAACGCGACGGGCGGCATGGACAGCACCGTGACGCCGGGCGGCCGTTCGAGAGCAGGGCTCCGCCTCATGGCCGTGCACGCGCACCCCGACGACGAGTCGAGCAAGGGCGCGGCGACGACGGCGATGTACGCCGCGAGCGGCGTCGAGGTCCTCGTCGTCACCTGCACGGGCGGAGAGCGCGGGAGCATCCTCAACCCCCGCTACGCCGACGTCCACGAGACGCTCGAGCAGATGGCCGCCGTGCGCCAGGTCGAGATGGCCGGCGCGGCCGCCGCGCTCGGCGTCCGGCAGCAGTGGCTCGGGTTCGTCGACTCGGGCCTGCCCGAGGGGGACCCGCTGCCGCCGCTGCCCGAGGGCTGCTTCGCGCTCGTCCCCCTGGAGGAGGCCGCGGCCCCGCTCGTGCGCCTCGTGCGCGAGTTCCGGCCCCACGTCATGACGACGTACGACCCGACGGGCGGCTACCCGCACCCCGACCACATCATGTGCCACCGGGTCGCGGCCGAGGCGTTCGCCGCGGCGGGGGACCCGGACCGCTACCGCGGCCTGGGCGATCCGTGGGAGCCGCTCAAGCTCTACTACAACCACGACTTCTCGATGGCCCGCCTGCGGACGATCCACGACGCGCTCCTCGGCGAGGGCCTGGCGTCGCCGTTCGGGGACTGGCTGTCCTCGCGCGAGATGCGCGAGATCCCCGAGCGCGAGGTGACGACGCGCGTGCCGTGCTCCGACCACTTCCCGGCGCGCGACGCCGCGCTCGTGGCGCACGCCACGCAGATCGACCCCGAGGGCTTCTTCTTCGCGGTGCCGCGCGAGCTCGAGGCCCGCGTGTGGCCCGTCGAGGAGTACGAGCTCGCCGAGTCGCGCGTGCCCACCCACCTGCTCGAGGACGACCTCTTCGCGGGGATCCACCCCGAGGACTTCCGGTGACCGCCCTGGGCGGCGAGCTCGTGACAGGTCTGTGGGCCGGTCCGGCACCCGCGACGTGGACGACGGCGACCGCGGCGACGCCCGGTCCCGCCGAGCCCGAGGTGCAGGAGGGGGTCGACCCCGACAGCGTCACGCCCGGCGTGCTCGGGTTCGCCGTGACGCTCGCGGCGGTGCTCGCGTGCATCCCGCTCTTCCTGTCCATGACCCGCAAGATCCGCGGCGTCCAGCACCGCGGCCGGCTCGAGGAGGCGGCCGCGCGCGCCGCGGCCGCCGACGGGCCGGCCGACGTGCCGCCGGCCGGGTCCCCGCGGACCGACGTTCCGCCGAGCGGGTCGCCGGCGACCGACGTGCCGCCGGTCGACGACGCGCCGGGCGGCGCCGCAGGCGGCCCGAGGCCGTGATCCGCGCCCACGCGGTCGCGCTCGCGTCCGGCACGGACCGGGCGGCGAATGCGGCCGCCGCGCGCGACGCCGTCCTGCGCGCCGCCGACGCGGGCGCCGCGCTCGTCGTGCTGCCCGAGTACGCGTCGGCGTTCGAGCCGCGCGGCGTGGGCCCCGAGCTCGCCGAGCCCCTGGACGGGCACTTCGTCGCGACGCTCTGCGACGTGGCCGCCCGCACGGGCACGACGGTCGTGGCGGGCACCGTCGAGCCCGGCGCGGAACCGAGCCGCGCGCGCAACACGGTGGTCGCCGTCGGGCCCGGGGGCGTGCTGGGGGCCTACCGCAAGGTGCACCTCTACGACGCCTTCGGCCAGCGCGAGTCCGAGCGCCTCGAGCCGGGCGACCCGGCCGCGGCGCCGCTGGTCGTCGACGTCGGGGGCGTGCGGCTGGGTGTGCTCACCTGCTACGACCTCCGGTTCCCCGAGTCCGCGCGGCGCCTCGTCGACGCCGGCGCGACGGCGCTCGCCGTCCCGGCGGCGTGGGCCGCGGGCGAGCACAAGGCCGACCACTGGGCGACCCTCCTGCGCGCGCGCGCGATCGAGAGCACCGCGTACGTCCTCGGCGCGACGCAGCGCGGCTGGGGCGTGACCGGCAACCCGGCGGTCGTCGACCCCGTGGGCGTCGTCCTCGCGGGCGCGCCGGGCACGGACGGCAGCGAGGGTCCGGAGGTCGCGGCGGGCGACCTCGACGCGACGGTCGTCGCGGCCGTGCGCGAGCGCAACCCGTCGCTGGAGAACCGGCGCTACCGCGTGGAGCCGCGGTCCACGTCCTGACCGCCGCCTTGACTCCTCACCGGCCGGGCGTAGGGTCGGCGCGACAAGCCCCCGGGGAGCGCTGACGCGCTGAGAGTGTGGTCGGACCGCAAGGTCGAGCCACTGACCCGTGGAACCTGACCCGGTTCGCACCGGCGTAGGGAGCTGGGCGAGGCACACCGCTGCGGCGGGTCGGGTGTCCGACGTGTGCCGTGCCGTCGCGCTCCCCTGGGGGCGCCGGTACGCACCAGGAGGCGCCATGACGACCGCACCCGCCCGCACGACCGCCCCGAGCACGCCGAGCGCCGACCCGCCCCGGACGACCGCCCCGGCCGCGACGGCACGGGCAGCCGGCGCGGACCACGAGCGCCTGGGCGTCGGCCTGCGGTTCACGCTCCTGCCCGCGGCGGACGACGTCGTGCCGGTGGTGCTCGGGTCGCTCGCGGCGGGTGCCCTCGCCGTGCCGGCTGTGCAGGTGGCGACCGACGACGTGTCGACGCTCGTGCGCGGGGCCGAGGCCGACCTCGCGCGGTACCTCGTCGCGGTGCTCACGCACGCAGCGTCCGCGACGCCGAGCGGGCACGTGGTCGCGGTCGTGCACCTCTCGCGCGGGTGCCCGGGCGAGGTGGGGTGCGACCTCGAGGGCGGGCTCGCTGCGGTCGCGCCCGTGCGCCTCGCGCCGACCGGGCTCCGCGCGGCGGCGCACTGGGCGCTCTACCCCCTCGCCACGGCCGACGTCATGGGGCCGATCGGGCGCGCGATCGACCGCGCCGCGACGAGCGGGACGCTCGCCCGACCGGAGCACCTCGTCACGCGGCTCGAGGGCGACCTCGCGGACGTGCTCGCGACGCTCGTCGACACCTGGTCCGCGCTCGGCGGGGAGGTCGCCCACGTGGTGACGCACGCGACCCTGAGCCTCGGGTCGCCGACGGCGCGCGACGCGGGCGTCCCCGCGGCCGCCGGGAGCGTCCGGTGAGCGCCGAGCGGACGGCTCCCGCGGCCCCCGCGCCCACGGCACCCGCGACCGGCCGGGGCCGGCGTGTGCCGTGGGCCCTGCGCGACGTCGTCGTCCTCGCCGTGCTCGCCGCCGTCTTCGGCTTCCTCTACTGGGCGCTGGTGCAGGCGTGGGGCGGCCTCCAGGTCGCCATGGGGCCGCTCGGCGACCTCGCGCAGAACGCGCTCATGGGCGGCTGGATCGTCGTCGCGCCGCTCGCGGTGTTCGTCGTGCGGCGGCCCGGCGCCGGCATCGTCGCGGAGACGGCGGCGGCCTTCGTCGAGTTCGCCTTCCTCGGGTCGCCCGCGGGTCCGACGCTGCTCGTCGCCGGGCTGGTGCAGGGCGGCGGGGCCGAGCTCGCGTTCGCGGCGACGCGGTACCGGCGCTACGGGTGGCCGACGTTCCTCGCGTCCGGCGTCACGGCGGTGGCGGCGAACTTCCTGTGGGCGGGCACGGCCGCCGACTGGTGGCACCAGGACCACCTCGCCCTGCGCGTCGTGCTCCAGCTCGTCAGCGGGCTCGTGCTCACGGGCGCGCTCGCGAAGGTGCTCGCGGACGGCCTGCTCCGCACCGGCGTCCTCGACGACTTCGCCGCGGGCCGGGACCGGTGGGCCCGCGAGCACGCGGGCGGCCCGGCGGGCGACCTCGGGTGACGGCGGCGGCGGAGCCGGGCCCCGGCGCGCCGGCGCGCACGGCCGCGCGGGCGCCCGGGGGCGCCGCCGGCGGGGCTCCCGCCGCGTCGGCCGCGCCGGGGGCGAGCGAGGCGCCGGTGACGCTGCACGGCGTCCGCGTGCGGTTCCCCGCCCGCCGCGCCCCGACGCTCGAGGGCGTCGACCTCGCCGTCCGGCCCGGCGAGCAGGTGCTCCTGGCGGGGGCGTCGGGCTGCGGCAAGTCGACCCTCCTCGCGCTGCTCGCCGGCCACGTCCCGCAGTCCGTCGCCGCCGACGTGGACGGTGACGTCGAGGTGCTCGGGCGCGACCCGCGCACGACGCCGGTCGCGCAGCTCGCGCTCCAGGTCGGTCGGCTCGGCCAGGACCCGGCGTCCGGCACGTGCCTGCCGACGGTCGCGGGCGACGTCGCGCTGGTGCTCGAGAACCGCGGCGTGCCGCCCGAGCTCATCGCGGGCCGGGTGGACGCGGCGCTCGCCGACGCCGGCGCGGGTCACCTGCGGCACCGCAGGACCGGCGACCTCAGCGGCGGCGAGCAGCAGCGCGTCGCGCTCGCGGCGGTGCTCGCCGGGGACCCCGCCCTCCTGCTGCTGGACGAGCCGACGTCGATGCTCGACCCCGTCGCGGCGGCGCACGTGCTCGGCGTCCTCGCGCGCGAGGCGCGTCGGCGCACGACGGTGCTCACCGCGCACCGCCTGCCGGACGGCGCATGGCGGCCGGGTCGGGTCGTGCGGCTCGCGGACGGGCGGGTCGCCTCGGACGAGCTCGCGGTCGCACCCCCGCCTGCGGCGCCCGGCGGTGGCGCGGTGCCAGGCGGTGGCGCGGCGCCCGGCGGTGGCGCGGTGCCCGGCGGGCGGTCGGCGGACGAGCCGCCCGGCGTGCGCGACGGCGGCCGGGCCGCGGGGTGGCGCCGGGTCCGGCGCGGGGCGGGCGAGCCGGTCGTGGTGCTGCGTGGCGCGGGCTACGCGCGGGACGGCCGTGCCGTCGTCGCCGGCGTCGACCTCGAGCTGCGCCCGGGGCAGGTCACGGCCGTCGTCGGCTGCAACGGGAGCGGGAAGTCGTCGCTGCTGCTCGGCCTCGCGGGCTTCCTGGACGCCGACGGCCGGAGCGACGTCGTCGGCGCCGCGGGTCCGGGCGGGACCGGCGCCGCGGGTCCGGGCGGGACCGCCGGCGGCGGCTCCCCGGGGACTGCCTCGCCCCCGGCGCTCGTGCTCCAGCACCCCGAGCAGCAGCTGCTGACGCGCAGCGTCGCGGACGAGGTCGCGTGGGGACTGCTCGCGGCCGCGTCGGCGGCGCGGCGGCCCCCGCGGTCCGGCCGCGGCCGGCGCGCAGGGGCGTCGGGGTGGGCGTCGGCGTGGTCCTCGGCGTGGGCGCCCCACCGCGCCGGGCCGCGGCGCGGGCGCGCGGGCGGCCGGCCGGCCGACGACGCCGCGCGGGCGCGCATCGCCGCCGACGTGGACGCGGCCCTCGCACGCGCCGGGCTCACGCACCTCGCCGCCGCGGACCCGTACCGGCTCTCGGGCGGCGAGCAGCGTCGCCTCGCGGTCGCGGCGATGAGCGTGCTGCGCCGTCCCGTCCTGCTGCTCGACGAGCCGACGTGCGGTCTCGACGACGCCGCGGCCCGGGGCGTCGTCGCGCTCGTCGACGACCTCGCGGCCGCCGGCACCGCCGTCGTCCTCGCCACGCACGACCTCGACCTCGCGCGCGGCGTCGCCGACCAGGTGCTCGTCCTGGGCGGGGGCACGCCGCTCGCCGTCGGCGACGCGGGGCTCCTCGACGACGCGGGGCTCCTGCGCGCCGCGGGCCTGCGCGCGGACCCGTGGGGAGGCGGCCCGTGGGGAGGAGCCCCGTGGGGAGGCGGCCCGTGGGGAGGGGCCGCGTGACCGGGGGCCGGCCCGTGACCGGGCGGCGCCCCGGCGCCGCGCCCGCCGTGCTGGATGCCGCGGCGCTGCCGGGGCCGGTGCCGGTCGCCGACCACGCCCCCCGCTCCACGTGGCTCGGTCGGTGCGACCCGTCCGTGCTGCTCGCGGTCGTCGTCGTCGTGCCCGTCGTGCTCGTGCGCGTCGTGGACCCGCGCCCGCTCGCGGCGCTGTGGACGCTCGCGGTCCTCGGCGCGGCGACCGCCGCGCGCGTCCCCGCCCGCAGGCTCGCGCTCGCGCAGCTGCCCTTCGTCTGGTTCGGCGCGAGCGTGCTCGCCGTCAACGCGGTCACCCGCGACGGGACCGTCGTCGCGGTGTGGGCCGGGCTCGAGGTGACCGACGTCGGCGTGAGCACGGGCGCCGGCCTCGCGGTGCGGACGCTGCTCACCGGGGTGCTGGCGGTCGCGTTCTGGCACGTCACCGAGCCCGAGCGCCTGCTCGGCTCGCTGCACCAGGTCGCGCGGCTCCCGGTCCGCGCGAGCTGCGCGCTCCTCGCCGCGTACCGCCTGCTCGACGACCTCCCGCAGGAGTGGGCGACGATCCGCCGCGGTCAGGCGGCGCGGGACCCGCGGCGCGTCGTGGGGGGCCGGGTCCGCCCCGGCTCGGATCCCGCGTCGCTCGCCCGGGCGGCGTTCGCGCTGCTCGCGACGAGCGTGCGCCGCGCCGACCGGGTCGCGGCGACGCTCGAGTCGCGCGGGCTCGGCGCGCTGCCGCGCTCGCACCGGACCGTATGGCACCGGGCGGCGGTCGGGCCGCGCGACGCCGTGCTCGTGGGGGTGGTCGGGGCCGCCGTCGTCGTCGTCCTGGCCGCGTCGGCGCCCGCGTGACGGACGACGTCGGCCGTGGTCAGCCTGCGGCCGACGAGGCGAGCGCGACGGCGGCGAAGTGGCAGCCGAACCCCACGACCGTGAGCACGTGGAAGATCTCGTGGAACCCGAACCAGCGCGGGCTCGGGTTCGGGCGCTTGGTGCCGTACACGACGGCGCCGACGGTGTAGGCGAGGCCGCCGAGCGCGACGAGCCAGACGATCGCGGGGCCGTGCGTGCTCTGCCAGAACTGCGGCATGAACCCGACGGACACCCAGCCGAGCGCGATGTACACGGGCACGTAGAGCCAGCGCGGTGCGTCGAGCCAGAAGACGCGCGCGAGCGTCCCGAGGATCGCCCCGGTCCACGACACGACGAGGAGCAGGCGGGCGAGCCCGGGCTCGAGGAGGAGGACGGCGAGCGGCGTCCCGGTCCCGGCGATGATGAGGAAGATGTTGGTGTGGTCCAGCCGGCGCAGCACGGCGGCCACGCGCGGGGACCACGTGCCGCGGTGGTAGACGGCGGACGTGCCGAAGAGCAGCACGGCGCTGAGCCCGAAGACGGCGGTCGAGATCCGCGCGGCCGGCGTCGGTGCGAGGAGCACGAGCACTGCCGCGCCGACGACGGCGATCGGCGCGGTCCCCGCGTGGATCCACCCCCGCAGGCGGGGCTTGACGGCGTCGGCCAGGTCGGCGGCCATCGGTCTCCTTCAACGGTGCGTCCGGTCGGACGGGTGCGGTCGCGGGTACGGCGGCCCGGGGTGCCGCGGGGCAACCTACGCGATCGTAGGTTACTCCGCCGTAGGTACCGTTCGCCGGGACCGCGCGCGGACGTCCCGCGAAGGCCCCGCGGCGCGCTGTACCGTGACGTCGACGCTACGCCCCAGGGCCGTGGCGCGCCCCAGCCCGCCGGACGTCGAGGAGCAGCATGCGACTGCCGCACCCTCTCTACGGGCTCTACGAGCGGCGCCTGGCGGCGTCCCTCCCGCGCGACGCCGTCCCGCGCCACATCGGCGTCATCCTCGACGGCAACCGCCGGTGGGCGCGCAGCCTGGGCGAGGGCGCGGCGCACGGCCACCGGCGCGGCGCGGACAAGATCTCCGAGCTCCTGCGCTGGTCGGAGGAGGCGGGGGTGGAGGTCGTCACCCTCTGGATGCTCTCGACCGACAACCTGTCCCGTTCGCCCGAGGAGCTCGGGGAGCTCGTCGGGATCATCCAGGAGGCGGTGACGGACCTCGCCGCGACCCGGCGCTGGCGACTGCAGGTGATGGGCGCGCTCGACCTGCTCCCCGCGCCCGCGGCGACCGCGCTCAAGGAGGCGGAGGCGGCCACGGCCGACGTCGTCGGCCTGCACGTCAACGTCGCGGTCGGGTACGGGGGGCGGCGCGAGATCGCCGACGCCGTCCGCTCGCTGCTGCGCGAGCACGCCGGGTCCGGCACGTCGCTCGAGGAGCTCGCGGACGCGTTCGACGTCGAGCACATCGCGGCGCACCTGTACACCAAGGGCCAGCCGGACCCCGACCTCGTCATCCGCACGTCGGGCGAGCAGCGGCTCGGCGGCTTCCTGCTCTGGCAGAGCGCGCACAGCGAGTTCTACTTCTGCGAGGCCTACTGGCCCGACTTCCGCCGCGTCGACTTCCTGCGCGCGCTGCGCTCCTACGCCGCGCGCGAGCGGCGGCTCGGGCGCTGACGGCCCGACCGTCACCTGAGCGGATGACCGGCGTGTGAACACTCGGCGCGCGCGCGTGTCGCGGGCGGCCCGTGCCGGGGGCCGGGCGTAGCGTCCGGCGCATCGGACGACACCCGTCGTCTCCTGGGAGGCCAGCCCATGGAGCACCCGCTCCGGGAGGAGGGCCCGCGACCGGCCCTCGGGCCGGCCGACCGGGCCCGTCCAGCAGGGCGCCGGCTCTCGGCCGGCGTCAGGCAGCCACAACGGCGCTGACCGCGCCGGGAGGAGCTCCCGTGAGCCGTGTGTTCGTGCTCGACACCTCCGTCCTGCTGTCCGACCCGCGTGCGATCCTGCGCTTCGCCGAGCACGACGTCGTGCTCCCCGTCGTCGTGATCACCGAGCTCGAGGCCAAGCGCCACCACGCCGAGCTCGGCTACTTCGCGCGCAGCGCCCTGCGGATGCTCGACGACCTGCGCGTGACCCACGGCAGGCTCGACGAGGCCGTGCCCGTGGGCGACGTCGGCGGCACCCTGCGGGTCGAGCTCAACCACATCGACCCCCAGTGCCTGCCCGCGGGGTTCCGCCTGGGCGACAACGACACGCGCATCCTCGCCGTCGCGAAGAACCTCGCGGACGAGGGCCAGGACGTGACCCTCGTGTCGAAGGACCTGCCGCTGCGCGTCAAGGCCTCGGCCGTGGGCCTCACGGCCGAGGAGTACCGCCACGAGCTCGCGGTCGACTCCGGCTGGACGGGCCTCACGGACCTCCAGGTGGCCGAGCAGCAGATGGCCTCCCTCTGGGAGCACGAGCGCCTCGACCTGGCCGACGTCGACCTCACGGGGCAGGACACCGGCCCGCTGCTCGTCCACACGGGCGCCGTCGTCCACTCGCCACGCGGGTCGGCGCTCGCGCGCGTCACGGCGGACAAGCGCCTGCGGCTCGTCCGCGGGGACCAGGACGTCTTCGGGGTGCACGGTCGCAGCGCCGAGCAGCGGATCGCGATCGACCTCCTGCTCGACGAGGAGATCGGGATCGTCTCGCTCGGCGGGCGTGCGGGGACCGGCAAGTCCGCGCTCGCCCTGTGCGCGGGCCTCGAGGCGGTGCTCGAGCGGCGCCAGCACCGCAAGGTCATGGTCTTCCGCCCGCTGTACGCCGTGGGCGGCCAGGACCTCGGCTACCTGCCGGGCTCCGAGGCCGAGAAGATGGGGCCCTGGGCCCAGGCGGTCTTCGACACGCTCGGCGCGCTCGTGTCGCAGGAGGTCGTCGAGGAGGTCATGGACCGCGGCATGCTCGAGGTCCTGCCGCTCACCCACATCCGCGGGCGCTCGCTGCACGACGCGTTCGTCATCGTCGACGAGGCGCAGTCGCTCGAGCGCAACGTGCTGCTCACGGTGCTGTCGCGGATCGGCCAGAGCTCACGCGTCGTCCTCACGCACGACGTCGCGCAGCGCGACAACCTGCGCGTCGGCCGGCACGACGGCGTCGCGGCGGTCATCGAGGCGCTCAAGGGCCACCCGCTCTTCGCGCACGTGACCCTCACGCGCTCCGAGCGCTCGCCCGTCGCCGCCCTGGTCACCGAGCTCCTCGAGGGCATCGAGGTCTGACCCCCACCTCCCCCGAGCCCCACCCTCGCCGAGACGACGGTTCGCGCGGCGTGTCCGGGCGGCACGCCGACCGGAGTCGTCATCTCGGCGAGGGGGTGGGGCGGCAGGGCCGGGTGGGGCGGGGCGGTCAGGGCTGCGGGGGGCGGGTCATCGACATGACGTCGAGCGCCTCGTCGAGCTGGGGCTCGGTGACCTCGCCGCGCTCGACGAAGCCGAGGTCGACGACGGCCTGGCGCACCGTCACGCCGTGCGCGACGGCGTGCTTGGCGACCTTCGCCGCGGCCTCGTAGCCGATCGCGCGGTTGAGCGGCGTGACGATCGACGGGGACGACTCCGCGTACGCGCGCGCCCGCTCCTCGTTCGCGACGATGCCGTCGACCGTGCGGTCCGCGAGCAGGCGCGACGCGTTGGCGAGGAGCCGCACCGACTCGAGCACCCCCAGCGCGATGACGGGGATCTGCACGTTGAGCTCGAACGAGCCGCTCGCGCCGGCCCAGGCGACCGTCGCGTCGTTGCCGACCACGCGCGCGGCCACCATGAGCACGGCCTCGGGCACCACGGGGTTGACCTTGCCCGGCATGATCGACGAGCCCGGCTGCAGGTCGGGCAGGAAGATCTCGCCGAGCCCCGTGTTCGGGCCCGAGCCCATCCAGCGCAGGTCGTTGCAGATCTTCGTGAGGCTCACGGCGATGGTGCGCAGCGCACCCGACAGCTCGACGAGCCCGTCGCGCGCGCTCTGGGCCTCGAAGTGGTCGCGCGCCTCGGTGAGCGGCAGGCCCGTGTCCTCGCGGAGCAGCGCGATGACGCGCTGCGGGAAGCCCGCCGGCGTGTTGATGCCCGTCCCCACGGCGGTGCCGCCGAGCGGGACCTCGGCCACGCGGGGGAGCGCGGCCTGCAGGCGCTCGACGCCGTAGCGCACGGCCGCCGCGTACCCACCGAACTCCTGGCCGAGCGTCACGGGCGTGGCGTCCATGAGGTGCGTCCGGCCGGACTTCACGACGTGCGCGAACGCCTCGGCCTTGCGCTCGAGCGCGGCCGCGAGGTGCTCCAGCGCGGGCACGAGGTCGCCGACGACGCCCGCGGTGGCCGCGACGTGCACCGACGTGGGGAACACGTCGTTGGAGGACTGGGATGCGTTGACGTGGTCGTTCGGGTGCACCGGGCGGCCGAGGTGCTGCGTCGCGAGCGTGGCGAGGACCTCGTTGGTGTTCATGTTCGAGGACGTGCCCGAGCCGGTCTGGAAGACGTCGACCGGGAACTGGTCGTCGCGCGCGCCCGAGGCGACGTCGTCGGCGGCCGCGACGATCGCGTCGGCGACGTCCTGCTCGAGGACGCCCAGCTCGGCGTTCGCGCGCGCGGCGGCCTTCTTGATCCGGGCGAGCGCCTCGATGTGCCCGCGCTCGAGCCGCGTCCCCGAGATGGGGAAGTTCTCGACGGCGCGCTGGGTCTGCGCGCGGTACAGCGCGTCGGCGGGGACGAGGACGTCGCCCATCGTGTCGTGCTCGACGCGGAAGCCGGCGGGGACGCCGGTGGTGCTCGTCGTGCCGGTGCTGCCCGCGCCCGCTGCGTCTGTGGTGGCCTGGGCTCCGGTGCCCACGGTGGTGTCGGTCATGGTGGCCATCCTCCCACCGGGCGCGCCGTGATCCGGAGCGCCCGGGCACCGCCCCCGCGCCGCCCGAGACGACGCCGGTCAGGCCTCGATGGGCCCACGCGCCTCGACGAGCCGGACGCGCCCCTCGGCGAGGGCGTACTCGAGACCCACGATCGCGCAGCGGCCCTCCGCGACCGCGGTGCTCAGCCCGGCCGAGTAGCTCTGGAGCATCCGGACCGTGTGCCGCACGTGCTCCCGGCCGAGGTCCGCCGCCGACGGGGCCAGGCGCGGGGCGGTCGGGTCGTGCGCGCCCTCGTCCGTCGGGTCCGGCAGGGCGACGATGCTCGGGATCACCCGGTCGACGACCGCGCGCACGAAGCCGGACGGCATGCGGCCCGTGGCGAGCGCGTCGGCCGCGGCACCCACCGCACCGCACGAGTCGTGGCCGAGCACGATGACGAGCGGCGCGTGGAGGATGTCGACGCCGTACTCGATGGAGCCGATGACGGTCGTGTCGACCACGTGGCCCGCGGTGCGCACCACGAAGAGGTCGCCCAGGCCCCGGTCGAAGATGATCTCGGCCGCGACCCGGGAGTCGGAGCACCCGAACACCACCGCGAACGGGTCCTGGTTGGTGCTCACGTCGGCCCGGCGCGCGGCGTCCTGCGACGGGTGCTGCATCTCGCCGCGGACGAACCGGTCGTTGCCCTCGAGCAGCGACGTCCAGGCCTGCGCGGGTGTGGGTCGGTTCGGCATGCCGCCATCCTGGCAAACGGCCCGGCGTGGTGGCGGGCGTGCCCACATGCCGACGCTCAGATGCCGAACAACCCGATGACGACGGACATCACGAGGACGGTGACGAGCTCGTGGGCCACCGTCAGCAGCGTGAGCCGCCCCGGGCGCCCCTCGAACGCGTCGTGCGTCGCGATCCGGGCCGCGGTGAAGCCCGCCCACAGGAACAGGCCGGTGACGAGGGCGTCGACGAGGAAGGTCCCGTCGTAGAACTCGTGCGCGATCGACGTCGCGCCCGCGAGCACCCACGCGGTCACGAAGCTCACGACGACGGTGAGCAGGATCGGCCGCAGGCCCGCGGCCTCGGCCTTGGCGCGGTCGACGCGAGCCGCCTCCATCCACCAGGTGCCGAAGACCTTCGGCGTGTACCAGATCGAGCCGACGACCAGGGTCGACAGCGTCGCGACCAGCACGGCCCAGATGTTGACGTCGGGGACCACGGCCACCTCCGGTGCGTCGCGCGAGCTCGGTGTGCGCGTCATCGTCCTCCGGCGGCCGAGGACCGTCCAGCACGGCGCGCGAGGTCCGTGCGGCGGGAGTGCGGCGCCGGCGGGCGTAGGCGGCCCGGGTGACGCGGCCGCCGGAAGGTCACGACGAGGTCACGGTGGCGGGTACCGTCGGGGCGTGGCTCGTGCGGACCGGTGGCGGCTCGCGGCGGGCGGCGCCGTCGCGGTCGCCGTCGTCGCGTCCTGCGGCGCGGCCTCGAGCCCCTTCGAGCCCGCCTTCGCGGCCATCCCCCTCTACTCCGAGGGCGTCGTCCTCGACGCGTCGGGCCACCCCGAGCTCGTGCTCGTCGGCGACACGGCGTCGAGCCACCCCGCGCAGCAGGCGCGTCAGGACGCGTGGCTCGCGGAGGGCACGGTCCCCGGCCCGGAGCGCTACGCGCCGCTCGCCGAGCAGGCCCTGCGCGACCTCGACGCGCTCGTGCTGCCCGGCGGGGCCGCGGTCGCCGCCGCGAGCCCGGGGTGGCGCTACGTCTGGCCCCGGGACGCGTCCTTCACGGCCGTCGCGCTCGCACGCACCGGCCACACCGACGACGCGCACGAGATCCTGACCTACCTGCGCGACATGCAGGCCGAGCGATCGACCGACGGCGTCTTCGAGGCGCGCTACCTGCCCGACGGCCAGGGCGACGTGCCCGACGACCGCGGCCCCCAGCTCGACGGCAACGGCTGGGTGCTCTGGGCGGTCGCCGAGTGGTACGCCGCGGCCGAGCCGGGCCGCGCCCGCACGGCCGGGCTCGAGGAGCTGCGCCCGCTCGTCGAGCGCTCGCTCGCCGCGATCGCCGACCACGTCGACGCCGAGTCGGGCCTCCCCGGCGTCTTCCCCGACTACTGGGAGGTCCACGAGCGGGTCCCCACGCTCGGCACCGCGGCGCCGCTGCTCGCGGGCGTGCGCGCGTCCGACGACGTCGTCGCGGCGCTCGACCTCGAGCCGACCGACGACCTCGAGGCCCTCCTCGCCCGCGGGGTCGAGCAGTTCGCCCCGGCCTACCCGCGCCGGCTCGGCGGGCAGCAGCAGGACACGGCTGTCGCCTTCCTCATGCCGCCGTTCGCCCCGGCGGACCCCGAGGTCACGGCGGCGTGGCAGGCGGCGTCGGCGTCGATGGTGCGGCCCGCGGGCGGGCTAGCGCCGGGCGCGGGCTGGAAGCGCGACGGCGTGTCCTGGACCCCCACGACGGCGGTGTTCGGGCTCACCGCGGCGGCGTCGGGCGACGTGGCTGCGGCCACGGCGACCCTCGACTGGCTCGACGCGCACCGGACCGCGGAGGGCGCGCTGCCCGAGAAGGTCCTCTGGGACGGCAGCCCGTCGGCGGTCGCACCCCTCGCCTGGACGGCGTCCCTGGTCCTCCTGACGCTCGACGAGCTCGACCGCCAGGACGGCGGCGCGGGCGGCGGGGTCTCGGTCGGCGTCGGCGGAGGGGCCGGCTGAGCGAGCGCATGGTCCGCCCGGTCCGCCCGGTGCGCGCCGGCGTCTGCCGCTGCGCCCGGGCGTGGCCGCCTCGCTCAGCGGTCCTCGAGCTCCGCGGCGGTCGGCGGGTTGGCGCCCGCGCGGCTCACGGTGATCGCGGCGATCTCGGCGCAGCGCGCGAGCACCGACCGGAGCGTGACCTCGTCGGCCTCGCGCAGCGCGGTGCGGCGGTCGGCGCCGAGCAGCCCGGCCGACCACAGCCCGTCGACGAGCCCCGCCATGAACGAGTCGCCGGCGCCGACGGTGTCCGCGACCGTGACGCGCGGCGCCGCGACGTCGAGCTCGTACGCGGCCGTGAGCGCCGTCGCTCCTTCGCCGCCGCGCGTCACGACGACGACGGCGGGACCGCTCGCCGCCCACCGGCGGGCGACCTCGAGCGGGTGGGTGCCCGGCTCGAGCCACGTGAGGTCCTCGTCGGAGACCTTGACCACGTCGGCGAGCGCGACGAGGGCCTCGACGACGGGGCGCGTCACCTCGGGCGGGGGCATGAGGGACGGGCGCAGGTTCGGGTCGTACGTGAGGGTCGCCGAGTCGCGGTGCGCGGCGAGGATGTTCGCGACGTCGGGCCCGCCGGGCTCGAGGACGGCGGCGATCGACCCGGTGTGCACGACGAGCGGCACGGCGGGCGGCGACGCCCACTTGGCGGGCACGTGCCACGACAGGTCGAACTCGTAGGTCGCGACGCCGTCGGCGTCCAGGACGGCCGTCGCCACGGACGTCCGGTCCGCCGTGTCGCTCCCGGGAGCGATCGCGACGCCGGACGCCTCGAGGTGCCGGCGCAGGAGCGCGCCGTGCGCGTCGTCGCCGAACCAGGTGAGCAGGTCCACCTCGCGCCCGAGGCGGCCGAGTCCGAGCGCCACGTTCGCCGGGCTGCCGCCCGGGTGCTCCTCGCCCGAGCCGTCCGCGCGGCGCACGACGTCGATGAGCGCCTCCCCGATGACGAGGGCGCGCCGCTCGGCCGGCTCCGACGCGACCACGACGTCCTCCTCGGGCACGGGCGTGAGGGCGCCCTGCGTGACGTCCTGCTCGACGAGTCCCGCAGGGGCGGCGGCCGAGCCGCCGACGACGTCGGGTGCGGGGGTGGTGGAGTCCGTCATCGCAGGTCCTCGTCGTCGGAGTGGTCGCTGTCGCTGTCGCTGTCGCTGTCGCTGTCGTCGCCGTCGGGCGTGGCGCCGCCCCCGGTGCCGGACCCTCCCGGCGCGGCGGCGGTCCCGGTGCGGGTCGCGTCGAGCCGCTCCCGCGCACCGTCGAGCCACTCCTGGCACCGGGCGGCGAGCGCCTCGCCGCGCTCCCAGAGCTCGAGGGACGCCTCGAGCGTCTCGCCGCCCGCCTCGAGGCGCTGGACCACGGAGACCAGCTCGTCGCGGGCCTGCTCGTAGCTGAGACCGGCGACGGGCCGGGGCGTGGTGGGGGAGGGCACGGGCCAAGTAAACCGTGCAGCCGCGTCCTCGGTGTGCTCGGTGCTCACCCGGTGGTGCCGTCGGCCGCGGACGGCGCCGGGGCCGGGCCGGGCCTGCTCCTCCTCCGCGAGGCTGTCGTGGGCCGGTCGGGGGCGGGCGTCGCCGTCGTGGCAGCAGGCCGGGCACCGCCCGCAGGGCCACCGCCGTGCTCGGTCACGCGCGCGGCGAGCTCGCCGTGCGCGACACGGAGCCGCAGGTCGGCACCCGGGGCGGCGTCCTCGGGGGACCGGACGACCGCGCCGTCGTCCGCGCGCTGCACCACCGCGTAGCCGCGGGCGAGGGTCGCGGCGGGGGACAGCGCGCGCACCTGCACCGCGAGCCGCTCGACGTCGGCGTCGGCGGTCCGCAGGGCGTCGTCGAGCGCGCGCGACGCGGCGGCGCGCAGCCTCGTGACCGCGTCGTGGCGTCCCTCGAGCATGGCCTCGGGGCGCGCGAGGCACGGGCGCGACCGCACCGCGGCGAGGCGGTCGGACTCGCGGTGCAGCATCCCGGTGAGCGCCGCGCGGAGCCGGGTGCGCGCCACCTGGACCTTGTGCCTCTCCTCGCGCACGTCGGGCACGATGCGCTTGGCGGCGTCGGTCGGCGTCGACGCCCGGACGTCGGCGACGAGGTCCAGCAGGGGAGCGTCCGTCTCGTGGCCGATCGCGCTGACGAGCGGCGTCCGGCAGCCGGCGACCGCGCGGACGAGCGCCTCGTTGCTGAAGGGCAGGAGGTCCTCGACCGACCCTCCGCCGCGCGCGACGACGATGACGTCGACGTCGGAGCGCGCGTCGAGCTCGGCGATCGCCGCCCCGACCTCGGGGACGGCGCGCAGGCCCTGCACGGCGACCTCGCGGATCTCGAAGCGCACCTGGGGCCAGCGCGCCCGGGCGTTGACGACGACGTCGTGCTCGGCCTTCGACTCCCGGCCGCACACGAGCCCCACGACGCGGGGGAGGAACGGCAGCGGTCGCTTGCGTGCGGCGTCGAACAGGCCCTCGGCAGCCAGGAGCCGGCGCAGGTGCTCGATCCGCGCGAGCAGGTCGCCGAGGCCGACGGCGCGGATCTCGTCGGCCTCCATCTGCAGCGTGCCGCGCTTGGCCCAGAACCGCGGCGTCACGTGGACGACGACGTGCGCGCCCTCGCTGATGGTGCTCGCCGCGGCGTCGAGGACGCGCGTGTGGAGGCTGACCGGCAGGGAGATGTCCGCGTCGGTGTCGCGCAGCGTGAGGAACGCGAGCGACGCCCCCGGGCGCCGGTTGAGCTGCACGACCTGACCCTCGACCCACACGCCCGGCATGCGGTGCACGTACTCGCCGATGCGGGCGGAGAGGTGGCGCACCGGCCACGGCCGCGCCGGCGTCGTCTCGAGCGCCCGAGCCGGGAGCGGCTGCCGCACGGCGGTCCCGGCCACGGCTCGGGTCTCGGTCGGATCGCTCACGGGTCCACCCTGCCACCCCGGACCGACGCCCCGGCCTCCCGCCCGGTGCGCGGGCCCCGGGGCGGGCGTGCCGACGCCCCGGCCTCCCGCCCGGTGCGCGGGCCCAGGGCCGGCGTGCCGACGCCCCCGCCTCCCGCCCGGTGCGTGGGCCCAGGGCCGGCCGTCCGCCTGCTCGACGCGCCTGTCCTCCCCGTTGCGCTCTCAGCGCAGCGGACTCGCCCGGGCCGGTCGGCGCGCGACGGTTTCGTAGACTGGGCGCGTGACCTCCACCCTGCCCGACGCCAAGCGCGTGCTCCTCGCCGCCCCCCGCGGCTACTGCGCCGGCGTCGACCGGGCCGTGATCGCCGTCGAGAAGGCGCTCGAGCACTACGGCGCCCCCGTCTACGTGCGCAAGGAGATCGTCCACAACAAGTACGTCGTCGAGACGCTGTCCGAGCGCGGCGCGGTGTTCGTCGACGAGACGGACGAGGTGCCCGAGGGCGCGCGCGTCGTGTTCTCCGCCCACGGCGTCTCGCCGGCCGTCCACGCCGCCGCGGCCGCCCGGTCGCTCCAGACGATCGACGCCACCTGCCCCCTCGTCACCAAGGTGCACAAGGAGGCCGTCCGCTTCGCGAGCGACGACTTCGACATCCTCCTCATCGGGCACGACGGCCACGAGGAGGTCGAGGGCACGGCGGGCGAGGCACCCGACCACATCCAGGTCGTCAACTCGCCCGACGACGTCGACCACGTCGTCGTCCGGGACCCCGACAAGGTCGTGTGGCTCTCGCAGACGACGCTCTCGGTCGACGAGACGATGGAGACCGTCCGCCGCCTGCGCGAGCGGTTCCCGTCGCTGCAGGACCCGCCCAGCGACGACATCTGCTACGCGACGCAGAACCGTCAGGTCGCGGTGAAGAAGCTCGCCCCGTCGTGCGACGTCGTCATCGTCGTCGGCTCGGCCAACTCGTCGAACTCGGTCCGCCTCGTCGAGGTCGCCCTCGATGCCGGCGCTCGGGCCTCCTACCGCATCGACCGCGCGGCCGAGATCGACCCCGCCTGGCTCGACGGCGCGACGACGGTCGGTGTGACCTCCGGCGCGTCGGTGCCCGAGATCCTGGTGCGCGACGTCCTCGACCGCCTCGCCGACGCCGGCTTCGGCGACGTCGAGGAGGTCCGCACCGCGACCGAGGACCTCATGTTCTCGCTGCCCCGCGAGCTCCGTGCCGACCTCAAGGCCGCCGGCCAGGCGCCCGCCCGCCCGACGCGCGGCCCGCGCCGCGCGATCGCTGTCGAGCCCGTCTGACGTCGCGCGGCGCGTCGCCCCACAGGCGGCGCCGTGACACGCCTGGAGCCCGCGCTCACCGCGCTCGGGTGGTCTCGCCCCACGGGCGTCGTCCACGCGGGGGGGAGTCGTCGAACGTCACGACCCTTGGTCGCAGCGCCGCGACGGGTCCCGGCTGGTCTCACCCCGCCGCGTCGTCCACGTCGGGGGAGTCGTCGAACGTCACGACCCTCGGTCGCAGCGCCGCGACGAGCTCGGGAGCCTGGACCTGGCGGGTCGTGCGGTCCACCTGGGGCGGCGTCTCGAGGTCGTCGTCGGTCACCCTGAGGTCCGCGAGCCGGCGGGCGCTGACGAGCACGCGTGACTCCAGCGAGCTCACGGCGTCGTTGTACGCCCGGACCGACCCGTCGAGCTGTCGACCCAGCCGCGTCACGTGCCCGCTGAGTGTCGCGAGCCGCCCGTGCAGCTCACGCCCGAGGGTGAGCACCTCCTGTGCGTTGGCGGCGAGCGCCTCCTGCCGCCAGCCGTAGGCGATGCTGCGCAGCAGCGCGACGAGCGTCATGGGCGTCGCCAGGACGACGTCGCGCTCCATCGCGTACTCGTAGAGCGAGGGGTCCACCTCGAGCGCGGCATGGAGGAACGGCTCGGCCGGCACGAACATCACGACGAACTCGGGGGCGGCCGGGACGTGCGCCCAGTACCGCTTCCCCGCGAGGTCGTCGACGTGCTTGCGCAGGTGCCGGGCGTGCGCGGCCATGCGCTCGCGCCTCACCGCGTCGTCGGTGGCCTGCACCGCGTCGAGGTAGCCGAGGAACGCGACCTTCGCGTCGACCACCACGTGCTTGCCGCCCCCGAGCCGGACGACGAGGTCCGGTCGCTGCAGACCGTCGTCCGTGCGGACGGACGACTGCTCGACGAAGTCGACGTGCTCGAGCATGCCGGCCGCCTCGACGACCCGGCGCAGCTGCAGCTCTCCCCAGCGTCCGCGGACCTGGGAGGAGCGCAGGGCCGTGACGAGCTGGCTCGTCTCGCCCCGCAGCAGCTCGGAGGTCTCGCGCATCGCCCGCACCTGCTCCGCGAGCGCCGCGCTGCCGGCGGCGCGGTCCTGCTCGGACGTGCTGATCTGCGCGCGGATCTGGTCGAGGACGTCGCCGATCGGCTCGACGAGCGCCCGCACCGCACGCTCCCGCTGGTGGAGCTCGCCCACGTGCACCTGGTGGCTCGCGGCCAGGCGCTGGTCGGCGAGCGCGAGGAACTGCTCGTTGTTCGAGGCCAGCGCGTCGGCGGCGAGCGTGCGGAAGTGCTCGTCGAGGCGCTCGCGCTCCCGCTCGACCAGCTGCGCGCGCTCGAGCGCGAGCGTCCGCTCGGCCGCGAGGTCGGCGCGCGCACGTGCCAGGCCGGCTTCGGCACGCGCCACCCGGTGCGCGGCGCGCTGCGACGCGACGAGCGCACCCACGACGAGCCCGAGGACGAGCGTGACGACGGCGATCATGTCCATGGCGTCACCGTCCCAGGCCCCGCCGACACGAGCGCCTCGGCGCTGCCGGTGGCGGTTCGTGCCGGCGGAGCGACGCCCTCGGGTTCCTGTCGACCTGACGGCCCCATCGTGACGTCCTCGCCGCCTCGCGCCTCGGCGACGACGCGGCCGCCGGGATCGGTGAACCGGTACGACACTCGCCGGTCGTGATCGGGCGGTCCCTCGCGCGCGATCGTCAGGTCCCGACGGTGGACCTCGTGGTGGTGGAAGGTGCACAGGAGCACACCGTTCTCGACGGACGTCACGCCGCCGTCGCGGTCCCACCAGCGCATGTGGTGCACCTCGCTCCACCGCGCCTGCCCGTCACAACCCGGCCAGCCGCACCCGCGGTCGCGCGCGACCACCGCGCGCCGCTGTGCCCCGGTATAGGTGCGCGCCGTCCGTCCGAGGTCGAGCGGCACGCCGTCGGAGTCCATGACGATGCGCGTCAGCGCGCAGTCGCAGAGCGCTCGCGCGACCTCGCTCATCGGCACGGGGGTGCCGTCGTCCAGGGTGACCGGCTCGAGGGAGACGTCCCCGTGCTCCGTCCTCGTACCTTCCGCCGTGCCGGTCGCGGAGGCCGCCGTGCGCCGCGCGCGATCCGCGCGAATGCCGGCCCACGTCCGGTCGCTCAGGTGGAACGACACGTGCGGCCGGACCGCCGCCCCGCTCTGCGTGCCGGGGTCGGCGAGCACGGCCCCGGCCAGCACCTCGAGCGCGTCAGCGCGACGCTGCTCCGACGTCCGCTCGTCGTCGGCCGCGGGTCGTGGCGTGACGGCCTCGAGCGCGAGCCGGAGCCGGTGGCCCGCCATGCGGTCCAGCAGCCCGTTGACGCGTGTTCCGTCCGCCCCGTCGGTCACGTGCAGGTAGCGCGCGGCGCGCTGGGCTTGGTGCGACCGCTCGAGCCCGCGCGGGTCCAGCCGTGCCGCGATCCGGGCGGCAGCCCGCCCGAACGTCCCCGCGTCGACTCGCCGGGCGACGGCCAGCAGCTCGGCCTGCGCCTCGGGCGTCGCGAGCGCTGCACGGACCGGGGGCGCAGCGCCCGCGACCACGCGTCCGACCGCGTCGAGGTGATCGGGCGTGACGACGCCGTCGTGTGCCGCTTCCCCAAGCCGAGGGAGGTGGTCGGCAGCGTCAGCCTGCCGCAGCTGCGCGAGCACGGGGCGCACGCCGCTGCGCGACGTGCGCGCGCGCCAGGCCTCGAACGTCGGGTCGCCGTGGCCCCGCCAGGTGCCCGCGCGCCGCTCAGCGACCAGGACGCGCCCCCGCGCGGCGGAGAGCGTCCCGATCGCCTGGTCGACGGATCGCAGGAGTGCCGCGCGCTCGCTTGCGGTGAGCCGCGCCGCGCCGTCAGCCAGCGCCGAGAGGTGGGCGACCGCACGCTCGAGCGTGGCGGTGGCGGAGCCCGAGGCGAAGGGAGCGCCGGGCTGACGCGCGGGGGCCTCAGAGGGCGTCGGCGCGGGGAGCGCGTCGAGCAGCGCCACGACCACACACCCCCTGCCGATCTCGAACTGATGTTCGAACCCTACCGGCGACCTCCGACACGTCACGGTCGTCCACAGCCTGGGCCGGGATGAGGGGCGGCCGCTGCACGGCCCCCCGTCGACGTGCGCGGACGCACCCGCCGCCCTCGTCGCCACCGCGCGGCGGACGCACCCGCCGGACCCGGTCACCTCCGCCGCGCGGACCGCTCGTCTCCCCGCCGCCCGTAGACTCGTCGCCCGTGGCTCTCACCATCGGCATCGTCGGCCTGCCCAACGTCGGCAAGTCCACCCTCTTCAACGCGCTGACCCGCAACCAGGTCCTGGCGGCGAACTACCCGTTCGCGACGATCGAGCCGAACATCGGCGTCGTGCCCCTGCCCGACCCGCGCCTGCAGACGCTCTCGGAGATCTTCGGCAGCGAGCGGATCGTCCCCGCCGTGGTCTCGTTCGTCGACATCGCCGGCATCGTCCGCGGCGCGAGCGAGGGCGAGGGCCTGGGCAACAAGTTCCTGGCCAACATCCGCGAGGCGGACGCGATCTGCCAGGTCGTCCGTGTCTTCGCCGACAGCGACGTCGTGCACGTCGAGGGCCGCATCGACCCCGCGGACGACATCGAGACGATCAACACCGAGCTCGTCCTCGCGGACCTGCAGACGGTCGAGCGGGCGATCCCGCGCCTGGAGAAGGAGGTACGCGGCAAGAAGACGGACGCCGCCGTCCTCACCGCCGCCCAGCGCGCCCAGGAGGTCCTCGCCGAGGGCACGACGCTCTTCGCCGCGCAGGACCGCCTCGCCAAGGCGGGCGTCGACCCGGCCGCGCTGCGTGAGCTCCAGCTCCTCACGACCAAGCCGTTCATCTACGTCTTCAACACCGACGACGCGGGCCTCGCGGACGAGTCCATGAAGGCCAAGCTCGCCGAGCTCGTGGCGCCCGCCGACTGCGTCTTCCTCGACGCGAAGCTCGAGTCCGAGCTCGTCGAGCTCGACCCCGAGGACGCGGCCGAGATGCTCGCCGAGTCGGGCCAGGAGGAGGCGGGCCTCGACCAGCTCGCACGCGTCGGCTTCCACACGCTGGGCCTGCAGACCTACCTCACGGCGGGGCCGAAGGAGGCGCGCGCCTGGACGATCCGCACCGGGTGGACGGCCCCCCAGGCCGCGGGCGTCATCCACACCGACTTCGAGCGCGGATTCATCAAGGCCGAGGTCATCTCGTTCGGCGACCTCGTCGACGCCGGCTCGATCGCCGCGGCCCGCGCCGCGGGCAAGGCGCGCATCGAGGGCAAGGACTACGTCATGGCCGACGGCGACGTGGTGGAGTTCCGCTTCAACGTCTGATCCGCCCGGTCCTGGACGTCCGACCGGGTCGGTCCACCGCCGACCCGGCACCGGCCACGGTCACAGCAGGCGCGCCAGCCGCGCCTTCCGTCGGTTCTCGCGCACGATCCAGGCGACGTCCCGGTCCGAGGAGCTCGCCAGCGCGAGGAATCGCGGCAGCCCTCGCTCCGGGTCGCCCGCCACGGCGACGCTCCAGCAGTACCCGAGCCCTTGGCGCAGCACCCGCACGTCGGACCGACGGCGCTCCGCGGGCGGTCGGGCGGCCAACGACGTCGTCAGACGGTCGCAGAGGTCCACGGCCGCCCGCGCCACGTCCGGCACGTGGAGCAGTCGCGGCTCGCAGACGCCCGCCACGGCGGCCCGCTGGACCAGCGGGTCGGGGTCACCGGCCCAGGTCGCGCACAGCCTGAGGAGCCTCACCGGGTCGCCGTCGCCGAGTCGCTGCAGGGCCATCGCCACTGCCTCATGCACCCGCCAGCGGGCGTCGCCCGCGTGCCCGTGGAGCCGCCGCTCGACGTCCTCGCCCGCGCCGTCGGCGAGCAGCCGGCCCAGCCCGACGACGCCGCAGAGCACGAGGTACTCGTCCCCGGTGGCGATGAGGGCGTCGATGCTGGGCGGGTCGGCCAGCTCCGCCATGACCTGCGCGAGCTCGAGGTTCGCCCGAGGGCCCGGGAGGCCCGAGTGCTCCGTCAGGTACGCCGGACGACGATCGACCGGAAGGCTCAGCAGCGCGTCGCGGTACTCCTGCGCGCGCGTCACGACGGGGCGCCCCCTCCGGCCGGCGGCGGATGGGCGCCCGTCGCGGACCGCCGTGGGGCGGGCAGGAGGGCTGCGCGGGCCGTCACTCGTCCTCCTCGGTGCGCCGGCTCGATGGGCCCCTCGACGATCTCCTGCACCGTCCGGCGTCTCCAGGGCCGCACGTCCTGTGTCTCGGCCGGGACCGGTCCCGCCCGGAGCGGGCAATGCCCGTGCGCCCGGGGCGACGTCGTCCGTACCCTCGCCCCGTGCCCGACGCCGCCTTCGCCGACCCGCGCCTCGCGCCGCTCTACGACCCGCTCGACCCGGACCGCAGCGACCTCGACCACTACGCGACCCTCGTCGACGAGCTCGGCGCCCGCACGGTGCTCGACGTCGGCTGCGGCACCGGGACGTTCGCGTGCCTGCTCGCGTCGCGCGGGCTCGACGTCGTCGGCGTCGACCCGGCCCGGGCGTCGCTCGACGTCGCACGCGGCAAGCCCTGCGCCGACGCGGTGACGTGGATCGAGGGTGACGCCACGACGCTGCCGCCCCTCGCGGTCGACCTCGCCACGATGACGGGCAACGTCGCGCAGGTGTTCGTCACGGACGAGGCGTGGGCGGCCACGCTCGCGGGCGTCGCGCGCGCGGTCCGGCCCGGCGGTCACCTCGTGCTCGAGACCCGCGTGCCCGAGCGGCGCGCCTGGCTCGAGTGGGACCGTGCGCACACCCACGACGTCACCGAGCTCGACGGCGTGGGCCGGGTCGAGACGTGGACCGAGGTCACGGAGGTCCGGGACGACGTCGTCTCCTTCCGCTCGACGTACGTGCTCGGACCGGCGCACGAGGTCCTGACCTCGGACTCCACCCTCCGCTTCCGCTCCCTCGCGCAGGTGACGGCCTCGCTCGGGGCCGCGGGCCTCGACGTCGTGGACGTGCGCGAGGCGCCGGACCGACCGGGTCGCGAGCACGTCGTCGTCGCGCGCCGGCGCCCGGACCGGGCGGCGTCGTGACCGGCGGCGTGCGCGGAGGCACCGGGGTCACGCTCGTCCCGCTCGACGCGCGCGGCGGGGACCGGGACGCCCTGGTCGCCTTCCTCGCGGGCCACGCCTTCCCGTTCCACACGACGCCCCGCGTCACGCCCGACGTCGCGCGTGAGCGGGTCGACGCCGGCCGCTTCGACGGCCCGGACCACGCCGCGTGGTGGGTGACGACGCCGGACCGCGGCCGTGTCGGGCTCGCCGTCCTCTCCGACCTGACCGACGGCGGGCCGATGGTCGACCTGCGTCTCGCCGAGGAGCACCGTGGTGCCCGCCTCGCCGCACCCGCTCTGCGCGCGCTGGCCGACGTCACCTTCCGGACGCTGCCCGACGTCCGTCGCCTCGAGGGCACGACCCGTGAGGACAACCTCGCGATGCGCCGCGCGTTCGTCCGGGCCGGCTTCGTCCAGGAGGCGTTCCACCGCGAGGCGTGGCCGCGGCACGACGGCGGTCCGCTCGGCGCGGCCGGCTACGCGCTCCTGCGTTCCGACTGGGAGAGCGGCACGGCCACCCCGGTGCCCGCGCTCGAGCGCGCGCCCGGCCCGCGGGACCTCGTCGAGGACCTCGCGCTGCCCCTGACGACGCAGCGCCTCGTCCTCCGCCTGCCGACCACGGCCGACGTCGACGCCGTCCTCGCCTACCGGTCCCTCGACGACGTCGTGCGCTACCTCTACCAGGACGCCTGGACCCGGCCGGTCGCCGAGTCGAGGCTCGCGGCGTGGTCACGCCCGCGGTTCTCGACGACCGACGACGCCGTGGTCCTGCTGGTCGAGCGTCGGGACGAGCCGGGCGTGCTCGGCGAGGTCGTGCTCATCTCGCGCGGCTGGGCGGCCGGCCAGGTCGAGGTCGGGTACGCGCTGGCGCCGCACGCGTGGGGGCGCGGGTACGCGACGGAGGCCGTCGCCGCCGTCGTCGGCCTCGCGTTCGGGCACCTGGGCGCACACCGGGTCTTCGCCCGGCTGGACGAGCGCAACGTCGCGTCGGCAGCCCTGTGCGCACGCCTGGGGCTGCGGCGCGAGGCTCGGCTCGTGGAGAACGACCTCCTCGGCGGTGCGTTCAGCACCGAGCTGGTCTACGCGGCGCTGCGCGAGGAATGGCGAGGCGCGGGCGCGTGAGGTCTCGCGGGGTCGCGACCGGCGGGACCGACGGCGACCGCAGCAGCGCCCCGGAGCGCGCCGGGCGAGGGCCCGGTCTCATCCATCGAAGTTCTTGACCCCGACGTGCTACCGCCCGGCGGACGGGTGAACCACGGGCGATCTCCGCACCGGGACGCAGTCGGGACGACGGGATCCGTCGCGGGAGCGCATCCGCAGCGCGGAGGCGGTCGGCAGTCCGGCGCGCGTGCGTTCCAGGATCCGAGACGTACTAGCCAGTATCGAATGTGTAACGATCACTGCCCGGGTTCGTCACGTGTCCCATATGCCGGAAAATCGAGTTGTACAGTCGCCCGCATCCATGGTGGATGCCCTGGAACGCTCGTGCTGCCGGTTCTCCGGACGCCGCGGCGCCCGCGGCCTCGCACCGCATCCTTGTCAGGAGGAACAGTGAGAATCAGGCGAATCGGCGCCGCCGGCGCTCTCGTCGCATCCGGCGCCCTGGTGCTGTCTGCGTGCGCGACGCCCACCCAGTCCGCGATCGAGGAGGACACCCGCCTCACGGTCGGCTGGAACCAGCCCTTCTACTCGTACAACGAGTCGACGTCGAACGGGAACGCGACCGCCAACGCGGTCATCAAGTACCTCACGGTCGGGTCGTTCCAGTACTACAACGACGTGCCCGAGCTGGTGAAGGACGAGAGCTACGGCACCATCGAGAAGCTCTCCGACGACCCGCTGACGGTGAAGTACACGATCGCCGAGGACACCCAGTGGTCCGACGAGGTCCCCGTCGACGCCGCTGACCTCCTGCTCCAGTGGGTCGCCGACTCCGCCGTCTACAACGAGGGCGAGGTCGAGTACGACGAGGAGACCGGCGCGATCATCGAGCACGAGAACCTCTACTTCGACGCCGCGGCCATCGGTGGCGGCCTGTCGAACGTGACCGAGGTCCCCGAGGTCGGTGACGACGGCAAGTCGATCACGCTCGTCTACGACGCCCCGTTCGTCGACTGGGAGATCGCCCTCGCCGCCCCGACCGTCCCGGCGCACGTCGTCGCCCAGAAGGCGCTCGACATCGAGGACGCGGAGGAGGCCAAGGAGGCGCTCATCACCGCGATCCAGGACGGCGACACCGAGACCCTCAAGCCGATCGCCGACATCTGGAACTCGGCATTCGACTTCACGGACCTCCCGGACGACCCGAGCCTGTACCTCGCGTCCGGCCCGTACGTCATCTCCGAGCTCTCGGCCGACGACGCGTACATCACGCTGACGGCCAACGAGAACTACACGGGTGACCTCGAGCCCAAGGTCGAGACCATCACGGTCCGCTACAACGAGGACCCGATGGCCCAGGTCCAGGCGCTCCAGAACGGCGAGCTCGACATCATCAACCCGCAGGCGACCGCGGACGTCATCACGGCGCTCGAGGGCGTCGACGGCGTCACGGTGTCGACGGGTGTCGAGGCGACGTACGAGCACCTCGACCTCACGTACAACAACGGCGGCCCGTTCGACCCGGCCACCTACGGCGGTGACGAGGAGAAGGCCCGCCTCGTGCGCCAGGCGTTCCTGCTCGCGATCCCGCGCCAGGAGGTCATCGACAAGATCATCAAGCCGCTGAACCCCGACGCGGAGATCCGCAACTCGCAGACGCGCGTGCCCGGCTCGCCCGGCTACGACGACATCGTCGCCTCGAACGGCTCGGACATGTACGCCGAGGTCGACATCGAGGGCGCCAAGGCGCTCCTGGCCGAGGCCGGCGTCACGACGCCGATCGACGTCACGATGCTCTACGGCAAGTCCAACGCCCGCCGCGCGGCCGAGTACCAGCTGTTCGCGGAGTCCGTCGGCGACGCCGGCTTCAACCTCATCGACGGTGGCGACGACAACTGGGGCTCGCTGCTCGGCAGCGGCACCTACGACGTGGCGCTCTTCGGCTGGCAGTCCACCTCGCTGGGCATCAGCGAGTCGGCGGCCAACTTCCGCTCGGACGGCGGCAACAACCTGACCGGCTACTCCAGCGAGAAGGTCGACGCCCTGTACGACGAGCTCGAGGCGACCTTCGACGAGGAGGAGCAGCTGCGCATCCTCGGCGACGTCGAGAAGGAGCTGTGGGCGGACGGCTACGGCGTCACGATCTTCCAGTTCCCGGGTGTCGTCGCGAACCGTGACACGGTCTCGGGCGTGAAGAACGGCGTCCTGTCGCCGAGCGTGTTCTGGAACTTCTGGGAGTGGGACCCGAGCGAGAGCGCGGTCCAGGAGTCCGAGGAGGGCTGACCCTCCCCAGGGGCGGCTGAGGCTGCTCCGACCGCATCACCGGGGGGGGGGGGGGCCCGGGGCCCCGCCCCCCCCC
>NZ_JADDKQ010000020.1 GCF_016464425.1 Actinotalea solisilvae | reverse complement strand
CGTCGATCAGGTCGCCCAGCGCACGCGCCGAGGTGATCACGCCCGTGACCTTGCTGCCCACCCGCGCCGCGAGGGACGAGACCCGGGTCGCGACCTGGGACACCACCCACGGCGTCCCGAGCCCGACGGTGAACACGATCTGCGCCGCCCACGAGATCGCCGCACCCACCAGCTCCGCGATCGCATCACGCACCAGGTCGTGCACCACCTGCACGATCGTCGAGCACGTCCGCAGACTGCTCGCGACCGCCGTCGAGGACCCACCGATCCCCCGCAGGTGCTCGGCGACGTCGCTCGCGTAGCGGGCGTAGGCCTCGACCCCCTGGCCCCGCATCCCCTCCAGGTCCGCCGCCACGAGGTGGTCCAGGTCCCCCGCCGCGCTGCCCATCTGCGTGGCGATGTTGTCCCACGTCCCCGCGAACCCCAGCACCGCCCCCGCATCACCGGTCAGGTCGTCGAGCCACCCCTTGAGCGGCTCCACGTGCTCCATCAACCAGCCCAGCCCGGCCGCGATCAGCTGACCCAACGGGTCCATCACCGCCGCCGCCGTGTCCAGCACCGTCGAGAGCCCCGCCAGACCCGCCGCCACCCAGTCCTCGGACTCGATCGCCCGCGACAGGTCGTACAGGGACTCCACCAGCATCGTCCCGCCCAGAGCGGACGACGTGTCCACCGGACCCGCGACCAACGGGTTCGTCGTCATCCCCGCACCCCCGCGATCTCGCTCATCTGCCCCCCAGCGCGTGCGATCGGGGCGACTGTAACGGGCCGCGCGCGTCGCGGGCCATCACTCGTCCAGGTCACGGGCGACGGCCGTGCGGCCCCACGCCGTCGGCGGGCTCAGCCCCAGACCAGGCCCTGGCCCGGCTCCTCGAGCACCGCGGCGACGTCGGCCAGGAACCGCGAGCCCAGGCCGCCGTCGACCAGGCGGTGGTCGAACGAGAGCGCGAGCTGCGTCACGTGGCGGACCTTGATCTTGCCCTTGTGCACCCAGGGCTGCTCGCGGATCGCGCCGAACGCGAGGATCGCGGACTCGCCCGGGTTGAGGATCGGCGTGCCCGTGTCGATCCCGAACACCCCCACGTTGGTGATCGTGATGGTGCCGTCGCTCATGTCGACCGGCTGCGTCTTCCCGGCGCGGGCCGTCGCGGTGAGGTCGGCGAGCGCGACCGCGAGGTCGTGCAGGCCGAGCCGGTGCGCGTCCTTGATGTTCGGGACGATGAGGCCGCGCGGCGTCTGCGCCGCGATGCCGAGGTTGACGTAGTGCTTGTAGACGATCTCCTGGGTCTCGTCGACCCACGACGCGTTGATCTCGGGGTGCCGGCGCACCGCCAGGAGCAGCGCCTTCATCGCGACGAGCAGGGGGGTCACGCGCACGTCGGCGAACTCGCGGTCGGCGCGCAGCCGCTCCACGAGCCGCATGGTCTTGGTGACGTCGACCGTGTGGAACACCGAGACGTGCGGCGCGGTGAAGGCGCTCGAGACCATCGCCTCGGCGGTCCGCTTGCGGACCGACTTCACGGGCACGCGCGTCGCGCGGCCGTCGTCGCTCACCGTGCCGGACGCCAGCCACGGCTGGTCGTCGGTCGCGTAGGTCGCGAGGGGCTTGACCTCGTTGGCCTGCGAGCGCGCGAGGACGTCCTCGCGCGTGACGATCCCGCCGGGGCCGGTGGGCCGGACGGTCGCGAGCTCGACGCGGAGGTCACGCGCGAGCTTGCGCACGGGAGGCTTCGCGAGGATGCGGCGGGACTCCTCGTTGCGGCCCGCGGCCGTCGGGGCGGCAGCGACCGCGGGGACGTCGGGGCCGGCCGCCGCGGGCGGCGCTGCGACGGCGGCGACCGGGGCCGCCCCGGCAGCAGCTGCGGGCCCCGAGCCGGCGTCGACCGTGGCGGCGCGGCGCGGGCGTCGCGTCGCGCTGTGCGCACTGACGCCGTACCCCACGAGCACCGCGCCGCTCGCGCCGTCGTCGGACGCGGCCTGGCCGGACGCCGCGGTGTCCGCCGCGTCCTGCGCGGCCGTGTGGGGAGCGGCGCGGACCGCGCCGCCGGCGGCGGCACCGCCCTCGGAGGCGCCCGGGTCGGGCGCGCCGTGCGGGTCGACGTCGACCGTGATGATCGGCGTGCCCACCTCCACGGTCTCGCCGGGCTCCGCGAGCAGCGCGGTCACGACACCCGCCCATGGGCACGGCAGCTCGACGAGCGACTTCGCCGTCTCGATCTCGACGATCGGCTGGTTGACCGTCACCGCGTCGCCGACGGCGACGTGCCACGCGACGATCTCGGCCTCGGTGAGGCCCTCGCCCGCGTCGGGGAGGCGGAACTGCTCGTACCGGGGCACGTGGGGCTCCTGGGGTCGGGGTCGGTCGGTCCGCGCGGACGGCTCAGCGTCTCAGCCGGCGGGCTCGGGCGGGAGGAGGCTCGGCGGGCTCAGTGGCCGAGCGCGCGGTCCACGGCGTCGAGCACGCGGTCGAGGCTCGGCAGGTACTCGTGCTCGAGCCGCGCGACGGGGTAGGGGCTGTGGAAGCCGCCGACGCGCAGCACGGGCGCCTCGAGCGAGTAGAAGCACTCCTCGCTGATCCGCGCGGCGACCTCGCCGCCCGTCCCGTAGAGCACGGGCGCCTCGTGCACGACGACGCACCGGCCGGTCTTGCGCACGGACGCGACGACGGTCGCGGTGTCGAGCGGCGAGAGCGTGCGGAGGTCGACGACCTCGATGCTCGTGCCGTCCGCCGCGGCGGCCTGGGCGGCGCGGAGCGCGGTCGCGACCGTGGGTCCGTGCGCGACGAGCGTGAGGTCGGTGCCGGCGCGCGCGACGCGCGCCCGGTCCAGGCCCTCGCCGGTCGCCGAGCCGTAGGAGAAGCCGCGGTCGACGTCGCCCTTGTCCCAGTACCGGCCCTTGGGCTCGAAGAAGAGCACGGGGTCGGGCGAGGCGATGGCCTCCTGGATCATCGTGAACGCGTCCGCGGGGCTCGCCGGCGTCACGACGCGCAGCCCGGCCGTGTGCGCGAAGAGGACCTCGGGCGACTCGCTGTGGTGCTCGACCGCGCCGATCCCGCCGCCGTACGGCACGCGGATGACGACGGGGAGCGACAGCCGGCCGCGCGAGCGGTAGCGGACCTTGGCGAGCTGCGTCGTGATCTGGTCGAACGCGGGGAAGATGAAGCCGTCGAACTGGATCTCGCACACCGGCCGGTAGCCGCGGAGCGCGAGGCCGATCGCGGTGCCGACGATGCCGGACTCGGCGAGCGGGGTGTCGACGACGCGGTCCGGGCCGAAGTCCTTCTGCAGGCCGTCGGTGACGCGGAAGACGCCGCCCAGGGCGCCGATGTCCTCGCCCATGAGCAGGACCTTGGGGTCCTCCTCGAGCGCGGCGCGCAGGCCGAGGTTGATGGCCTTGGCGAGCGTCAGGCGCTCGACGGCGGGGACGGCGCTCATCGCGTGACCTCCGGTGCGACGTCGAACGACGCCTCGTACTGCTCGAACCAGGCGCGCTCGGCGTCCACCACGGCGTGGGCGCCCGCGTACACGTGCTCGAACATGGTCGACGTCGGCGGCTTGCCCATCGCGCGGACCTCGCGGCGCAGGCGCTCGCCGAACGCCTCGCCCTCCGCGTCGAGCTCGGCGAGGAAGACGGCGTCGAGCTCGCCGATCGCCTCGAGGTGGAGGCGGAGCCGGTCGATCGGGTCGCGGCGGCGCCACGCCTCCTCCTCGGCGGACGAGCGGTACCGCGTCGGGTCGTCCGACGTCGTGTGCGCGCCCATGCGGTACGTGTACGCCTCGATGAAGGTGGGGCCGTTGCCCGAGTGCGCACGCTCGAGCGCCTCGGCCGTGACCGCGTAGCAGGCGAGGACGTCGTTGCCGTCGACGCGGACGCTCGGCACGCCGAAGCCCCGGCCGCGCTCGACGATCGGCACACGGGACTGCTTCTCGGTGGACTCGGAGATGGCCCACTGGTTGTTCTGGCAGAAGAGCACGAGCGGCGCGTTGTTCACCGCCGCGAAGACGAACGCCTCGTTGGTGTCGCCCTGGCTCGTGGCCCCGTCGCCGAAGTAGGCGACGACGGCGGCGTCGCGCGTCGGGTCGCCGGTGCCGACGGCGCCGTCGCGCTGGATGCCCATCGCGTACCCGGTCGCGTGCAGCGTGTGTGAACCGATGACCAGGGTGTACAGGTGGAAGTTGTGGGCCTCGGTGTCCCACCCGCCGTGGTCGATGCCGCGGAACTGGCGCAGGATGTCGACGAGGTCGACCCCGCGGGTGTGGGCGACGCCGTGCTCGCGGTAGGACGGGAACGCGTAGTCCTGCGGCGCGAGCGCGCGGCCCGAGCCGACCTGCGCGGCCTCCTGGCCGAGCGCGGGCGGGAAGAGGCCGAGCTCGCCCTGACGCTGGAGCGCTGTCGACTCGGAGTCGAAGCGCCGCACCATGACCATGTCCCGGTACAGCCCACGCAGGGCCTCCGGGTCGAGATGGGCGATGCGTGGGCTGTACTCGGGATGCTCCAGGCGCTCCCCGGTCGGGGTGAGCAGCTGGATCATGTCGGGCTCGTTCACGCAGGGTCCTTCCGGGTGACGGCCAGGGCTAACCTACGTCAGCGTAGGCTACGCCACCGTAGGTTGGCGCTGTCCGGGCCCGACAACGACGTCGGACTCCCCTTTGTACCGACTCTCCAACACGTCGTCACGCGCCCACCCGGGACGAACGGCCCCCCGCCCCGCACCATCGCCGCCGCCGAGGTCGCTGGTTCGGCTCGAGGTCGCTGGTTCGAACCAGCGACCTCGGCGCGAACCAGCGACCTCGGCGTGGTGAGGGTGCGTGGTGGCCGGATGGCCGGGTGGCCGGGTGGCCGGGTGGTGCGGGCCGTGGGTCAGGCGGGGGTGCTGGCGAGGGCCTCGGTCGGCACCGCCGGCGGGGTCGTGGGCCGGGTGGCGCGGCGGGCCAGGGCGGCCGAGGCCACCGTCGCGAGCGCGAGGGCCGCGAGCGCGGCCAGACCCGCGACCGGGCTCGTCGTCCAGCGGCCCTCGAGGAGGAAGAGCGCCGGCACCGTGCAGGTCGGGATGCCGAGGAGCACGAGGAACCACCCGGTGAACCGGCCCAGGTCCAGCCCGCCGACGTGCGTGCGCCCGAGGCCGAGGAGCACGAAGAAGAGCGCCCACATGCTCGCCCACGTCGCCCAGATGACCGCGAACACGGGGTCGGTCGCGATCGACGTCACGGCGTAGTAGGCCGCGATGCCGGCGACGAACAGGCTGTACCAGCCGAAGCCCTGGGGCTCGATCCGGTGCACGGTCTGGAAGCCGAACCACAGGTACGTGATGCCGAACAGGTAGCTCGGCCACGTCGCCTGGAGCACGCCGGGCTCGGTGCCGTGGAGCACGAGCACGAGCGTCGGCAGCACGACCTGCGCGGTCCCGACGAAGAAGTTCAGCGGCGCGGCGCTGCGCGCGGGCACGACGCCGAGCGTCGACAGGCCGTTGACGAAGAGCACCACGCCGACGAGGAGGAGGCCGACGTTCCCCATCAGCGGGTCACCAACGACTCGAACGTCTCCGACGAGAGGACGGGCGCGAAGAAGTTGGTGATGCGCTCGAACGCCGCGGCCTCCTGGTCGGGCCGCTGGGCCCCGGTCGCGTCGCCGATGACGATCGGCAGCAGGCCGTGGTCGCGCGCCGCACGCGCGTTGCCCTCGATGCACCAGTCCAGGTGGATGCCGGTGATGACGACGACCTCGACCCGCTTGCGGGCCAGCTCGAGCGGGAGGTCCGTGCCGACGAACGCCGTCTGCAGGGCCTTCTCGTAGAGCTCGTTGTCGCCGGGCTCGACGAGGTCGCGCAGCTCGTCGACGAGGGCGTCGTCCCAGGCGATCTGCTCGGGCGTCGCGTCGATCGACCCGGTCCAGGAGTCGTACTGCGCGCGGTCGAGCACGGACTGCGGGTAGTCCTGGCGGAAGACCGAGTAGCCGATCCAGTTGAAGGAGACGAAGTTCGGGGCCCGGCGGGCGGCCTGGACGGCGCGCACGGTGGCCGGGAGGCTGCCCCGGAACGCGTGGCCCTCGGCGTACTGGACGCCGCCCGGGCGGTAGAGCGAGTTGGACTGGCTCACCGAGAGGAACGCGGCGGGACGGCTGAGGATCTCCCGCAGGTCGAGGCCGGCCCAGTGGGCGGGCAGCGGCGGGATGAGGTGGGCGTTGCTCGCCGGGAGGCCGAGCGCGGCGGGGTCGAGCTCGACGGGCTCGAGGGGCGTCCGGCGGTCGGTCCGGGTGTCGAGGGTGGTCATGGTTCTCCCTGGTCAGGGGCGCGCGATGGAGGCGCCTGAGGGCGTGCTGGTCGGGTGCGCGGCGGTGGTGACGCCGCGGGCCGGCCCGGACGGGTGGTCCGGACCCGCCCGGATGGACGCGCCGTGGCAGACGGCGGCCCGTGCCGGCACGACGGCGGTCAGCCGCGGCGGGCGGGCGGAGAGGGGGCCGGCGCGGGCCGGGGGCGCGCGCGGCGGAGTCCGTGGGGACTCAGCAGGGCATTCGGCAGGGGCGACAGGCGCGCGGCGACGACGTCGCCTCGGGCCGGGATCCCTGCGTGATGCTCACGCGCACGAACCTAGTCGCCCGAGCGGCCCGTGCGGCGGCCGCGCCGCCTGGGTCTCGCAGACCGAGACCGGCGCCTCGCGGAGCCGGTCCGCGGCGGGACGGGCGGGCCGGGGCGGGTGGACGCCGGTCCCGAGCGCTCAGCCCTGCGCGCTGCCGTCCCGCGTCACCCAGCCGTGCGCGAGCTCGAGCACGCGGTCGTTCGCCGCGGCGTCGCCGACGGTGATGCGCAGGCCCTCGCCGGCGAACGGGCGGACCAGCACCCCGTGCGCGACGGCGTCGGCCGCGAGGTCCACCGTGCGCGGGCCCGCGGGGAGCCAGACGAAGTTGCCCTGGGCGTCGGGCACGGACCAGCCCTGGTCACGAAGGCCCGCGAGGAGGCGCGCGCGCTCCGCGACGACGGCGTCGACGCGCTCCAGGAGCTCGTCCTCCGCGCGCAGCGACGCGAGCGCGGCCACCTGGGCGAGGTGGTTGACACCGAAGGGCGTCGACGCGGTCCGCACCGCGCGGGCGACGTCGGGAGTCGCGACCGCGTAGCCGACGCGCAGCGCCGCGAGCCCGTACGCCTTGGAGAACGTGCGCAGCACGACGACGTTCGGGTGGGCCGCGAGGAGCTCGCGCGAGCGCACGGCGTCGTCGTGCCGGACGAACTCGACGTAGGCCTCGTCGAGCACGACGAGGACGCGGTCCGGCACCGCGGCGAGCAGCTCGACGAGCTCGGCGTGGTGCACGGCCGGCCCGGTGGGGTTGTTGGGCGAGCACACGAGCAGGACGCGCGTGCGCTCGGTCACCGCGGCGGCCATGGCGCGCAGGTCGTGCCGGCCGTCGGCGGCGAGCGGCACCTCGACGCCGACGGCGCCCTGGAGGCCCACGAGGATCGGGTAGGCCTCGAACGAGCGCCACGCGTGGACGACCTCGTCGCCCGCGTCGCAGAACGCCTGGAGCACGTGGCCGAGCACGGCGACCGAGCCGCAGCCCGCGACGACCCCCGCCGGGTCCACCCCGTGGCGCGCCGCGAGCGCCTCGCCGAGCTCGGTCGCGAACATGTCCGGGTACCGGTTGAGCAGCGAGGCGGCCCGGGCGACCTCGTCCCGCACGGAGTCGAGCGGCGGGAACGGGTTCTCGTTCGACGACAGCTTGAACGCGCGCTGGTCGACCGCGGCGCGGGCGCCGGGCACGTAGGCGGGGATGCGCTGCACGACGGCGCGGGGGCCGGGCGAGGTGGTCACCGGCACAGCATGTCAAAGAGCACAGCACGCCGAACGACGGGCCCCGTGACGGGGCGGTCCCCCGGACGCCTGCCGCCGGGCGGGCCGAGGTGGAAGCATGGCGACCATGAGCTTCCTGCTGCGCGTCATCATCAACGCGGCCGCGATCTGGCTCGCGACCCAGGTCCTCGACGGGCTCGACGTGGTGAGCGACGAGGGCGCGACGTCGACGGTCCTCGTGCTGCTGGCCGTGGGGCTGGTCTTCGGCCTGGTCAACGCGATCGTCAAGCCGATCGTCAAGGCGATCTCGTTCCCGCTCTACATCCTCACGCTCGGCCTGTTCACGCTCGTCGTCAACGCCCTCATGCTCATGCTCACCGGCTGGCTCTCGGAGCGGACCGACTACGGGCTGCGCATCGACGACTTCGGCACGGCCGTGCTGGGCGCGCTCATCATCTCGATCGTCAGCTTCCTGCTCAGCGTCGTCATCCCGGGCGCGCGCAAGAAGGACCGCGACTGACCGACCCGGGGCGGCGAGCCACGGCCGCCCGCCGTGCGCGTGACGCGTCGTGCGACCGGTCATGACGCGGCCGGGACGCGCACCCCGACGTAGCGCCGGGACGTCACCGTGGTCGCGTCGTCGCCGAGGAGGCGGCCGAGAGTGGCCTCGAACGCGTCGACCGACGGGTCGCCGACGCCCGTCAGCCGGTCGGCCGTGCGCGCGTAGGCGTCGACGCCGTGCGCGCTCACGGGGCTCGCGGCCGCGGCCTGGTCACGCGGGTCCGGTGACCGCGCGAGGTCGACAAGCACCGTCGTGCGGTCCGGCGTCGCGGCCGTCGCGGCGCCGTCGAGCGTCGGGACGTAGTCGGGCGCGTGCTCGAGGTGGAGCGCGGGGACGCCGGGCGGCAGGTCGATGCCGCTCGCGGGTGTCCCGGCGGTGACCACCGCGGCGACCGTGAAGCGCTCCGCGAGGTCCGGGTCCGCCGCGATCGTCGCCGCGACGATGCCGCCCTGGCTGTGCCCCGCGAGGACGACGGGCTCACCCGCCTCGACGCCCGCCTGGTCCATCGCCTCGACGACGGTGCGCAGCGCGTCGCCCCCGGTCCCGCCCACCAGGTCGAAGTTCGACGTGAGGTCGAACGGGTTCGGGCCCGCCACGGGCGACCACTCCTCGGTGCCCGGCACGGCGACCACCCACGTCCGCGAGCCGTCGGCGTGGTCGAGCTGCTGGACCCCGACCGTGCCCGGGACACCGCCCGTGCCGAGGCGCGGGTCGTCGTCCGGGTGCGGGTAGAGCGCGTGCACCTGGCGCAGCAGGTCCGCGCTCGACGCCGGGCGTGGCGGGTCCGTGCCCGGTCCGCGCGGGGCGTCCGCGCGGACGAGGGGGGCGACGACGAGCCCCGGACGCGGCGCGCCCACGAGCGCCGTGAGGAGCGAGGAGCCGGTCCGCAGCGTGCGCGCCGCCCCGGGCACCGGGTCCGCGACGTACGCCTGGAGACCCGGGGCGGAGCTGCGCAGCAGTGCCGCGACGCCCGGCGTGAGGAGCTGGACGGCACGCGGGTCCGGCCAGCCCGGACCTCCCCCCACCAGCCCGACGCTCGCCCCGCCGCGAGCCAGCATCCCGAGCGGCCCGGCCGCGGCCCGGGCGTCGGCGGTGCCGAGGCGGCCCAGCACCAGCCCGGCGGGCGACGGCACCGCCCGCACCACCGCGCCTCCGATCGTGAGCACGACCGCCTGACCCGCCGCCGCCAGCCCGAGCGCCCCCGCGACGGCCCAGCCCAGCGGCCCGGCCTCGCCGAGCGCGCCGCCGAGCACGACACCCGTGGTGCGGACCGCGCTGCCGACCCCGGCCGCGACGGCGGCGTCCGTGGCGGCGTAGAGCTCGGCGGACGCCCGCACCCGCGCCGCCAGGTCCCGCAGGTGCGCGGCGACGACGCGGGGGGACGCCCACGACGAGAGCAGCGGCGCGAGGGCCGCGCGGGCGCCGGGCGCCGTGACGGGCGACCACGCCGCGGCGTCCTCCACGGCGTCACGCAGCACGAGCACCTCGCGCGCGGCGTCGTCGAGCGCGTCGGCCGCGCGGTCCAGGGCCGCCGCGGCGGCGGTGAGGTCCTCGAGGTGCGCCGCGGTCCCGCCCGCGCCGCCGGTCACCCGGACGCCCGCGGGCAGGCCGGCGCCGTCGTCGGGCGGGGGCAGGACGGGGGGCGGGGACGTCACGGCGCCGCGCCCGCGCCGGGCGACCCAAGAACGGGGGCAGGGACGGGCCAGGCCACGGCGCCGGTCCCCGCGCCGGGACGGGCGAGGTCGCGCACGGCGGCGCGGAGGTCGGCGCCAGGCTCCGCCGCGGCGGCGCGTGCCGCGTCCGCGGCGCGCACGTGCGGCAGGACCGCGTCGCGCGCCACCGGCACGCGCGCGGCGACGAGCGCGACCTCCGCGGCGGCGGCGTCGAGCAGCGCGCCGTACGCGGCCGCCGCGCTCGAGACCCACGCGACCTGCCCCGCGGCGCCCAACCGACCGCGTGCCAGCGCGACCGCCTCCTGCGCCGCCCCCGACGCCCGCAGCACCACGCCCGCCGACGGCGGCGCTGCCCACACGTCCCAGCCCATCGCTGCCCCCTTCCCGTCGACGGACGCTAGGGACGCCGGCGCCGCCCGGGAGCGGAGGCCCGCCGGGCCTGGGGACGCCGGTGACCAGGCCCGCACCTGGGGACGACGCCCCCGGACGCCGTCGTCGGCACACCCACGCTCGCCCAGCGCCCCGGCCCGCCGCCCGGTCCCCGCATCTCACCCGGCGCGCGCATCAGAAGGCCGCGGCCGCGGCCGATGGCCCGGACGAGCGCTCCAGCCCGCGACCCCCCGGGCGCGCCCACCGGAGGACACCGTGACCGCCCTGAAGACCCGCACCGTCGGCGCCCGCCTCGGGCTCGCGTTCGGCGCCGTCGCCGCGCTCGTCGTGGCCTCGTCCGCCACCGGCCTCCTGGCCGTCGCCGAGCAGAAGCGCCTGGCCTCGGACGTCGAGGAGGCCGCCGCCGTGCTCCAGCACGCCGAGACGGCCCGGTTCCAGATCGCCGACCTCACCGGCTGGCAGGGCCTCGTGTTCGCGGACGTGCAGGTCTACGGCCCCGAGGTCGGGCTCGCCGCCGACGCCTACAACCGGTCCGGCATGCTCGAGGCGCGCGACGCCGTCTACGCGTGGCTCGACGACGTCGACACCGGCGCGATGGACGACGACGAGCGCGCCGCGTGGGAGGGCCTGCGCCCGGCGTGGGACGACTTCTTCACCTGGGACGCCCAGGTCGTCGAGTGGCTCGAGACCGGCGAGGAGTCGGCGTCGCGCCAGGCCATCGAGTCCATCAACGGCGGCGACGCCGGGGCGGCCTACTCGGCGGTCCTCGGCATCGCGGACAGCGTCCAGGCGTCCGCCCAGGAGCGCGTGTCCGCCCTGCGCGACGAGCAGGACGCCGCCCAGGGCCGGGCGCGCGTCGCGCTCGTCGCCGCGGGCGTCCTGGCCCTGCTGCTCGCGACCGCGTGCTCGCTCGTCGCGACCCGCTCGGTGGTCCGGCCGCTGCGCCGCATCCAGGACGTCGCCGACGCCGTCTCCCGGCACGACCTCTCGCGGACCACCGGCCTCACCGGCGCCGACGAGGCCGCGTCCGCCGGTCGCGCGCTGGACGCGGCCGTGACGTCGATGCGGACCCTCGTCTCCGCGGTCGCCGACTCCGCCACGACCGTCGCGTCGGCGGCCGAGGAGCTGAGCGCGTCGAACGCGCAGGTCGCGTCCGGGGCGGCCGAGACGAGCACGCAGGCCGGCGTCGTCGCCGCCGCGGCGGAGCAGGTGTCGCGCAACGTGCAGACCGTCGCCGCGGGCGCCGAGCAGATGGGCGCCTCGATCCGCGAGATCGCGGAGAACGCGACCCTGGCCGTCCGCGTCGCGTCCGAGGCGACGGACGTCGCGGAGCAGACGACGGCGACCGTCGCGCAGCTCGGCGTCTCGAGCCAGGAGATCGGCGACGTCGTCAAGGCGATCACCGCGATCGCGGAGCAGACGAACCTCCTGGCGCTCAACGCGACGATCGAGGCGGCGCGCGCCGGCGAGGCGGGCAAGGGCTTCGCGGTGGTCGCGGGCGAGGTCAAGGAGCTCGCGCAGGAGACGGCGCGCGCGACGGACGACATCTCGCGCCGCGTCCAGACGATCCAGTCCGACACCGCGGGCGCCGTGACGGCGATCGGCCGGATCAGCGAGATCGTCGGCCGGATCAACGCCTACCAGCTGACCATCGCGAGCGCGGTCGAGGAGCAGACGTCGACCACGACCGAGATGAGCCGGAGCGTCACCGAGGCCGCCACCGGCGCCGCGGAGATCGCGCGCAACGTCGTGGCCGTCGCGACGGCGTCGGAGTCCTCGACGGACGTGCTCACGCAGATGCGCGGCGCGACCGAGGAGCTCGCCCGGATGTCGAGCGACCTCATGGACCGCGCGTCGGTGTTCGCGCACTGAGCGCACCGAGCGGACTGCGCGCACCGAGCGGACTGCACGCGACGAGCGGACTGCACGCACCGCGCACTGGACGGACGTGTCGCCGCGGCGCCCTAGGCTCGCGCGGGTGACCTCCTCCGCCCGCCGCACCGCCGTCGGCGTCGCCCTCGTGGCCACCGCCTCGGTGCTGTTCGCGGTCAACGGGACCGTGTCGAAGCTCGCGATGCAGGCCGGCCTGAGCACGACGCGGCTCGTCGAGCTGCGCTCGCTGGGCTCCGCCGTGGTCCTCGTCGCGGCGGTCCTCGTCATGACGCCGCGCGCCCGACTGCCGCGCGGACGCGAGCTCGCCGGGATCGCGGTGCTCGGCATCGTGGGCATGGCGATGGTCCAGTGGCTGTACTTCGTCGCGATCTCGCGGCTGCCCGTCGGCCTGGCGCTGCTCATCGAGTACACGGCGCCGCTGCTCGTGGCCCTGTGGGCGCGCTTCGTGCTGGGCGAGGACGTGCGGGCCCGGGTCTGGTGGGCGCTCGCGGCGTGTCTGGCCGGGCTCACGCTCGTCGCGCAGGTGGGCGACGGCGTGCGGCTCGACGTCCTCGGCCTCGTCGCCGCGGGCGCGGCGGCCGTGTCGCTCGCGGTCTACTACCTGCTCGCCGACCGCCTCGTGCGCCGCCGGGACCCGCTCTCGACGCAGGCGTGGTCGATGGTGTTCGCGGCCGTGTTCTGGGTCGTCCTCCAGCCGCTGTGGACGTTCGACGCGGGCGTCCTCGCCGACGACGTCGACCTGCCGGGAGCGCTCGAGGGCTCGCGCCTGCCGCTGTGGGTGCTGCTCGCGTACATCGTCGTGCTCGGCACGGTCGTGCCCTACGTGCTCATCCTCGCGGGCGTGGTCCGGCTGGGTGCCGCGCGCACGGGCATCATCGGCATGCTCGAGCCGGTCGCGGCGTCGGCCGCCGCGTGGCTCGTGCTCTCCGAGGCGATGACGCCGGTGCAGCTGCTCGGCGGCGCCGTCGTGCTCGGCGGTGTCGCGCTCGCGGAGACGGCGCGCGCCCGGCCGAGCGTCGTGCCCGCGTCGGACGTCGTCGAGAGCCACTAGCGCTCCGCGGCGCGTCGGCACCGCGCGGTCAGCGGTCGCGCGGCCGCCAGGAGCGCGCGAGCCACGCCCGCGGCACGACGAGGACCGCGACGGCGGCGACGGCGAGCACCGCGACGAGGCGCAGCGCCTCCTGCACGCCCGGCGTCGTGCCGAAGCCCGAGCGCAGCCACACGACGGCGAGCAGCGCGCCCTGCACGACGACCTGGACGCCGAGGACCGACCGCCCGACGGTGCCGAGCACGGCGCGGTCCACCCGCCCGCGCCACGCGATGCGGCCCGCGAGCGCGCCCAGCCGGAGCATGAGGTGGACGGCCAGCACGAGTGCCGACGCCCGCACGAGGCCCGAGGCGTCGCCCGACGCGTCCACCGCGAGGAGGTCCGGGCCGGCGAGGACGACGAACAGGGTGACGAGCAGGACCGCCGGCGCGACGGGCCAGGTCGGCCACCGCAGGACGAGCGCGGCGGCCGCCGCGAGCACCACTCCGAGCTGCGGCGGCGGGCCGCTGAGCCCGACGACGGCGACCACCGCGAGTGCCGCCGCGATCCGCACGACCGAGCCGGGCACCGCGCCGGCCAGCCGCAGCTCGACCCGCGGGGGCGACGGGACGCCGTGGCGCACGGGCAGCCCCAGCGCCTCGCGCACCCGGTCCCCGGCGCCCTCGCCCGCCATCAGCCGACCCCCCGCCCGGGCCGCCGGTGCGAGAGGCGCGCGAGCGCCTGGAGCCGCGCCGAGGCGTCGTCGTCGGCCCAGCGGACCAGCTCTGCACCCGCCGCGACGACGTCGTCGAGGCGGTCCGAGCGCTCGATCCGGACGATGCGCAGGGCCAGACGCTCGCGCGCGTCGAGGCCCCGCACGCGCAGGCGCGGCAGGACGTCGACCGCGACGACGCGGTGTCCCGCGCGGCGCCACGTCCGTGCGAGCTCCGCGGACTCGGGGTCGAGGAACGTGCTGAAGAGGTAGACGAGGCTGCCCGCGGTGAGGTGCGGCGGCCGGACGCGCCGCGGCGGGTCCCCCTCGGGCCGCAGCAGCGCGAGCTGGTGGACGACGCGGTCGAGCTGGCGCCGGCCCGCGCCGGGCCGCAGCGCGCGGCGCCGCACGCCGAGGTCCTCGACGCCGACCCGGTCGCCGCCCGCGAGGTAGCCCTGCGCGACGGTCGCGGCGGCCTGGCGTGCGAGGTCGAGCGACGTGGCGTCGTCGGGGCGGATCGCGCGCATCCCGCTCCACGTGGACGGGTCGGGTCCGACGTCGTCGCGCGAGTCGACCACGAGCGTCACGACCGCCTCGGCGAGCGCGAGCGTGCGGCGCACGTAGAGCTGCTCGAGCCCGGGCGAGCGGCGCGCGGTCGCGCGCCAGTCGATGCGCCGCAGCGTGTCCCCGGGCTGGAACGGGTGGATGTCGCGCAGGCCGCCGCCGTCGCCCGCGCGCCGCGACTCGTGCTGGCCGCTGAGCCCGCGCAGGCGCGCGGGCAGCGGGAGGGCGGGCACGGCGCGCGCGGTCGGCAGCACGAGCACGCGCGACGGCTCCTCGGCGGCGACCGGTCCGACCACCAGCGCGCCGGGACCCACGCCCTGCTGCTCGACGCGGAACAGGTCCTGCGGCCCGGTGCGGACCGACGCGGCCGCGACCTCGAGCGTGCGGACCAGGGGGACGTGCACGAGCGCCTCGGTGCCGCCGTGGCCCGGCCGGCTCACGCGCACCCGCACGGCCTCGGTGCCGACCGGCGCCGCGAGCCGCACGCGCGCGACGAGCGCGGTGCCGCGGCCGGCGTCGGCGGGCGTGACGTCCGCCCACACCTCGCCGCGCGGCCGCCCCCACAGCGCCCACAGCGCGCCGACGACGGCGGGGGCGCCGAGCAGCGCCGCGTCCGGGCGCCCGCCCAGCACGCCGAGGACGAGCGCGACGAGTCCCACGCCGACCCCGCCGACGAGGGCCGCGGTCGGCGCCCACGCGAGGCCGGCGTCGCGCGCCGCGGCGTCCGGGCCGCCCGAGGCGGCGGTGGGGCGGGCCGGGGTCACGGCCGGGTGCGCCTCACCGCTGCGGGACCGCGGCCGGTCCGGGGACGCGCGCGAGGACCTCGCGGACGACGTCCTGCGCGGCGACCCCCGCGGCCCAGGTCGCGGGCGTCAGCGTGATCCGGTGCGCGAGCGCGGGCACCGCGACCGCCTTGACGTCCTCGGGCGCCACGAAGCGGCGGCCCGAGAGCACGGCCAGGGCGCGCGCGACGAGCAGGAGCGCCTGCGAGCCGCGCGGGGACGCGCCCACCTCGACCGCCTCGTGAGCGCGCGTCGCGGCCGCGAGGTCCACGCAGTAGAGGACGACGTCAGGGTCGACCTCGACCGCCTCGACGCCCGCCTGCATCGCGAGCAGCGCCGCCGGGTCGACCACCTGGCGCACGGGCGCGGCCTCCTGGCGACGGTCGAGCCGCCGCGCGAGGACGTCGGCCTCGGCGTGCCGGTCGGGGTAGCCGACCGCGAGCCGGACCATGAAGCGGTCGAGCTGCGCCTCGGGCAGGGGGTAGGTGCCCTCGTACTCGACGGGGTTCGACGTCGCCATGACGTGGAAGGGGCGGGCCATCGCGTACGTGGCGCCGTCGACCGTGACCTGCCGCTCCGCCATCGCCTCGAGCAGCGCCGACTGGGTCTTGGGCGCGGTGCGGTTGATCTCGTCGGCGAGCAGGAGGCCCGTGAACACCGGGCCCGGCCGGAACCGGAAGGACGCCGTGGCCGGGTCGAACACCGACGAGCCGGTGATGTCCGACGGCAGCAGGTCGGGCGTGCACTGGATGCGCCGGAACTCGAGGCCGAGCGCCGTCGCGAGGCTGCGCGCCGCGAGCGTCTTGCCGAGCCCGGGAACGTCCTCGAAGAGCACGTGCCCGCCCGCGAGGATCGCCGCGAGGGCCACCCGCAGCGCCTCCGTCATGCCGACGACCGCCGTGCCGACCTCGGCGAGGACGGCCTCCGCCCGCACCGCGACGTCGCTCGGGGTGAGGGGCGGCGGTCCGGACGCCGGGGCGGTGGGGGCGACGGGGTCGGGCGCGGACCCGGGAGGCGGTGCGGTCACGAGCGGGGTCCTCCGGTCAGGGGTCGGGACGGGTCGAGCCGCTCGATGACGTCGACGCAGTGCGCGACGTCGGCGAGCGAGGGCATGTGGCCGCCGGGCGCCGTGAGCGCGGCCCAGGCGCGCTCGCCCAGGACGGCCCGCGCGCGGTCGCGCTCCGGGTCGGGTGCGGCGCTCGCGGGGCGGGGCCCGAGCCCGGCCGCCACGGGCAGCCCGAGGCGCGCGAGCCGCTGCGCCGCGAGCTCGCGGAGCCGGCGGACGGCCGCCTCCGTCACGCGGCCGTCGCGACCGATGAACGCCCAGGTGAGGACGGCGATCTCGCTCCGGGCGCCCGCGGCGTCGTCGCGGCGGTCCGGCGGCCAGGGGTCCTCCTCGCCCGCGGGCAGGGCGGCCCAGACGAGCGCGACGACGAGCGTCACGAGCGCGACGAGCAGCGCGTCGACGAGGCGCAGGCCGAGCAGCCGGACGAGCAGCCCGGCCGCGACCGCGGCGAGGGCGGGCCACGTCCAGCGCGGGGGGATCACGGCGCGCCGCCGCCGTCGGCGCCGGGCGCGTCGGGCGGTCGCCCGCCGGCCGCGAGGCCGCGCGCGAGGGTGCGCACGGCGGCGGTCGCCGAGGCGACGTCGTCCGGGCCGACGGGGTCCGTGCTGAAGCGCGCGCGCAGGTAGAGCGCCAGCAGCGTGCGGATCGCGGCCGGGTCGGCCGGGGTGCGGTCCATGACCTCGACCGTGAACTCGGTGGGCGTCGCCGCGGGGTCGCGGTGCAGCCCGGACGCGTCGGCCGCCGCCTCGAGCGCGACCCACGCCGCGATGACGGCGTCGGCGGGGCACACGTGCGCGCGCAGCTCGTCGCCCGCGTCGCGGACGCCGTCGCGCAGGGCGGGCAGGTCGGGCAGGCCGTCCGCGAGCCCGACGGCGCTGCCGGGCTCGATGCCGGCGTCGTCGGGCGGGTCCTCCGGGCGGCGCCGTGGCAGCATCCGGTACAGGCGCACCAGGACGTAGAGCGCGCCGACCACCGTGAGCACCGCCAGGGTCGCGCCGAGCCACCGCAGGTCCCACGGCGTGACGTCCATCTGCTCGAGCGCCTCGGTCAGGCCGTCCTCGGACGGGGCCGTCGCCTGCGGGGTGGGGACCTCGGTCGGCTGCTCGACGGGCACAGGGTCGCCGCTCAGCGGCGGGTCCCACGGGCCCGTGAGCGCCGTCGCCGCGACCGCGACGAGCACGAGGACGACCGCGAGCGCCGCGCGGCCGAACGGTCCGGCCGCGCCAGGACCGACCCCGGGCGCGGCAGGGCCGGCGACGGCGTCCGCCGGCTCGGTCCTCGCCCTCGGGTCCACCGCCCCATCATCGGCGACGCACGCCCCGCGCGGGCGAACCGCGCCGCGGCCCGTCGGCGCACGCGGTGGCTGCGGACACGGCGTCGCGCCGTCCCGTCGTTCTGGGAGGATCGCCGCATGCCCGAGGAGCAGACCGACGCGACCGAGTCCGTGACCCCGTACACGCCCGCGCGGCGACGCCGCAGCCTCGCCGAGCAGACGCCGCCGATCGCGCTCGGGCCGCTCGACGGCCGGTACCGCGCCGCGGTCGCGCCGCTCGTCGACCACCTCTCCGAGGCCGCGCTCAACCGCGAGCGCGTGCACGTCGAGGTCGAGTGGCTCGTGCACCTCGCGGCCCACCGGGTGCTCCCGGGCGCCCCGACGCTCTCGGGCGAGGAGGTGGCGTACCTGCGCGACGTCGTCCTCGACTTCGACGCGCACACGGTCGCCGAGCTCTCCGCCACCGAGCGGATCACGGTGCACGACGTCAAGGCCGTCGAGTACCTGCTCAAGGAGCGGCTCGCCGCGGCGCCGGCGCTGCTCGGCGGCGACACCGTGCTGCCGCAGGTGACCGAGCTCGTGCACTTCGGCTGCACGAGCGAGGACGTCAACAACCTGGCCTACGCGCTCATGGTCCAGGGCGCGGTGCGCGACGTCTGGCTGCCGGCGGCGACGGCGCTCGTCGACGACCTCGCCGCGATGGCCCGCGAGCACGCCGCCGTCCCGATGCTCGCCCGCACGCACGGGCAGCCCGCGACGCCGACGACGCTCGGCAAGGAGCTCGCCGTGCTCGCGCACCGCCTGCGCCGCCAGCTGCGTCGCGTGGCGCGCGCCGAGTACCTGGGCAAGCTCAACGGTGCGACGGGGACGTACGGCGCGCACCTCGCGGCCGTGCCGGGCGCCGACTGGCCCGGGATCTCCCGGTCGTTCGTCGAGCACCTCGGGCTCACGTGGAACCCGCTGACGACGCAGATCGAGTCGCACGACTGGCAGGCGGAGCTCTACGCCGACGTCGCGCGCTTCAACCGCGTGCTGCACAACCTCGCGACCGACGTGTGGACGTACATCTCGCTCGGGTACTTCGCCCAGGTGCGCGGCCAGGGGACCGTCGGCTCGTCGACCATGCCGCACAAGGTCAACCCGATCCGGTTCGAGAACGCCGAGGCGAACCTCGAGCTCTCCTGCGCGCTGCTCGACAGCCTGGGCTCGACGCTCGTCACCTCGCGCCTCCAGCGCGACCTCACGGACTCCACGACGCAGCGCAACATCGGACCCGCGTTCGGCCACTCGCTGCTCGCGATCGACAACGTCCGCAAGGGCCTCGCGGGCCTCGACGCGGACCCCGCGGCGATGGAGCGCGACCTCGACGCGAACTGGGAGGTGCTCGGCGAGGCGGTCCAGTCGGCGATGCGGGCCGCGGGCGTCGCGGGCGTGCCCGGCATGGAGGAGCCCTACGAGCGGCTCAAGGAGCTCACGCGCGGCCGCCGCATCACGGGCGAGGACCTCCGCGCGTTCGTGCTGGGCCTCGGCCTGCCCGACGACGTCGCGCAGCGCCTCGCGGCGATGACGCCCGCGTCGTACACCGGCGCGGCCGCGGACCTCGTCCGGTACCTGGACGCCTGACGGCCGACGCCTCGCTCGGCGCCCGACGCCGCGCGCCGTCGGGGCGCTCGACGTACGGTCGCCCCACGCCGTGCGCGTGCACGCGTGGACCGAGGAGGACACCGTGACCGAGGACGCCACCGCCCCCACCGCCCGGCCGGACGCCGTTCCCGGCGCCACGCCGGACGACCCCTACGGCGTGCCGGACGGCCCGCACCCCCACGGCTCGGGCATCCGCGAGGACGGCCCGACGCTCTCGGGCCTGCCCGACGACGCGCCCGACGAGCTGCGCGCGACGCTCTCGGGCGGGGACCCGCACCACCTCCCCGTCGAGGACGACCGCACCCGCTGACCTGCGGCCGGGGTCGCTGGTACCGCCCGACGAACCAGCGACGTCGGTGCCGACGGCGTCAGTCGTCCGTGCCCGCGAGACGGCGGATCCGGTCGTCGATGCTCTCGCCGCCCGTGCCCACGCCCCGGGGGGCGGCAGCGTGATCGCCGTCTGCCGCGCCGGCCGTCGGCGCGACGGGCGGACGAGGCACCGCGACGTCGGCGTGCCCCGCGTTCAGACCGGTCCCGGCCTGGTCGACCTCGGCCGGCTCGACCTCGGCCGGCTCGACGGCGGTCACGCCGACGTCGGTCACGTCGCCGGACCCGGCACGGCGTGCGGCCCAGCGCTCGACGAGGCGCACGGTCTCCTCGGGGCCCGCCCAGCCGTCGCCGCTCGCGCCCCGGCGCGGCACGAGCAGCAGCGTCGCGCCCGGCAGGCCGATCGCGACCGCGGGTGAGCTCGCGCCGTTGACCGTCGTCGAGGCGCCCGGTGCGACGCCGGTGACGGCCGACCACGGGACCAGCGCCGCGAGCGACGGCGTCGCACCTCCGGCCCACAGACCGACGCCCTCGTCGCCGACCGCGGCCGTGACGTGCCGCAGCAGCGCGATGCCCACGGGACCCGGGTCGGCTCCCGCTGCCGGCAGCGCGTCGACCCAGCCGTCGCCGAGCGAGACCTCGACGACGTCGTCATGCGGCCGCAGCACCGCGACCGCGTGGTGACGGGCCTCCACGCGCATCGCCGCGGCGAGGCTCGCGACGCCGACGGCGAGCAGGGGGAGGCCGAGCACCAGGAGGACGGCCCCGCGGCGAGGCACGGCGTCGGCGAGCGCGAGCACGCCCACCGTCGTGAGTGCCACCCCGACGAGCCCGATCGCGACCGACCGAGCCATCCAGCGGCTGCCGGACGGCGCGACCCCGACGTCCTCGGACACGGCGCTCCCTGGGTGCGGGCCGGCGGCGTCCGGCGGAGGACGAGCATCCCAGGCCCGCGGCGGCCCGAGTGCCACCGCTCCCCAGCGGGACACCCGATCGGGTGGGATCCCGCACGGAGGCGGAGCCCGGCGCCCGACGGCGCGGCCGGGGGCAGGGCGCGACGACCGCAGGCACCGTCACCTGCTGAGGCGGCGCAGCCGGGCCGCGGAAACCGTAGCCGTGAGGCGGTGCGACCACCGATACTCGTCGCCATGACGCTGATCTCCCACTGGATCCATGGTCGCGAGCACTCCGGGGCGCCGGGCCGGACGGCGCCGGTGCACGACCCGGCGACGGGCCGCGAGACCGCGCGGGTCACGCTCGCCGACGCCGCGACCGTCGACCACGCCGTCGCGCGCGCGTCCGAGGCCGCCGTCGCGTGGGGCCGGGCGTCGCTCAGCGCGCGCACCCGGGTGCTGTTCGCGTTCCGCCACCTCCTCGCGACGCACGCGGACGAGCTCGCCGCGGTCATCACGGCCGAGCACGGCAAGGTGCTCTCCGACGCGGCGGGCGAGGTGCAGCGGGGCCTCGAGGTCGTCGAGTTCGCGTGCGGCATGCCGCACCTGCTCCAGGGCGGGCACTCCGAGAGCGTCTCGACCGGGGTCGACGTGCACTCGGTGCGGCAACCGCTCGGCGTCGTCGCCGTGATCTCGCCGTTCAACTTCCCGGCGATGGTCCCGCTCTGGTTCGTGCCCGTGGCCCTGGCCGCGGGGAACGCCGTCGTGCTCAAGCCGAGCGAGAAGGACCCGTCCGCGGCCATGGTCATGGCGCGCCTGTGGCGGGAGGCCGGCCTGCCCGACGGCGTCCTCACCGTGCTCCACGGCGACAAGGAGGCGGTCGACGCGCTGCTCACGCACCCGGACGTCCGCGCGGTGTCCTTCGTCGGCTCGACGCCCGTCGCCCGGTACGTCTACGAGACCGCGACGACGCACGGCAAGCGCGTGCAGGCGCTCGGCGGCGCGAAGAACCACATGCTCGTGCTGCCCGACGCCGACCTCGACCTCGCCGCCGACGCCGCCGTGAGCGCGGGCTTCGGCTCCGCGGGCGAGCGCTGCATGGCGATCTCGGCCGTCGTCGCCGTCGAGCCGGTCGCCGACGCCCTCGTCGCGAAGATCGCGAAGCGCATGGGCGACCTGCGCACCGGGGACGGCCGGCGCGGGTGCGACATGGGCCCGCTGGTCACCGCCGAGCACCGCGACCGCGTGCTCGGCTACGTCGCGGCCGGCGTGGACGCGGGCGCGGACCTCGTGGTCGACGGCCGCCTCGTCGAGCCCGACGGCGACCCGGAGGGCTACTGGCTGGGCCCGACGCTCTTCGACCGGGTGCGGCCCGGCATGTCGATCCACACCGACGAGATCTTCGGCCCCGTGCTCTCGGTGCTCCGCGTCGCGAGCTACGACGAGGGGCTCGCGCTCATCAACGCGACGCCCTACGGCAACGGGACCGCGATCTTCACGAACGACGGCGGCGCGGCCCGCCGGTTCGAGGTCGAGGTCGAGGTCGGGATGGTCGGGGTCAACGTGCCGATCCCGGTGCCCATGGCCTACTACTCGTTCGGCGGCTGGAAGTCCTCGCTCTTCGGCGACCTGCACGCGCACGGCGCCGACGGCGTCCGGTTCTTCACGCGCGGCAAGGTCGTGACGACGCGGTGGCCCGACCCGAGCCACGGCGGCGTCGACCTGGGCTTCCCCACGCAGCGCTGACGCCGCGCCCCCGGTGCCGGGACGACCGGCACCGGAGGATCGCGGACCCGACCCGGACCGGGATGTGCGGCGCACGGTGCTGGAGGTGCAGGAGTGACCCCGCGACGCGCCGGGGAGGGCGCTCGCGCCCCGCGCGTCGCATGCGCCGCACGGCTCGGCCCGGAGCGCGCCGGCCGTCAGCCCGTGACGACGGTGGTCATGACCTCGTCGGCGAACCGCGCGGTCGGCCCAGCGGCGTCCCCCCCCCCCCCGTGCGCGTGGGCCGCCGGTCCGGGGCACCGCACGTCCGACCCCGGCGGCCACGACGCCGAGGTCGCTGGTTCGCGTCGAGGTCGCTGGTCTGAACCAGCGACATGGGCGGGAACCAGCGACCTCGGCGCGATCGAGGGGGTGCGTGCGGCGGGGAGAGGTGCCGTCAGGCGCGGTGGCGGGGGGTGCGACCGACGGCGTCGTCGGCTGCGGGGTCCGCGTCGCGCGGCACCTCGAGGCCGAAGAGCGCCTCGACCGCGTCGCGGTACTCGGCGTGCCGGCCGGACCGCGCGTGCTCGCGCGCCCGGACCGCCGGCGTGTGCAGCATCGCCGCGGCGAACCGCCGCAGCGCGCGCTCGACCTGCTCCGCCGACGCCTCGTCGCCGCGGGCCCGCGCGAGCGTCCGCGCGCGCTCGACCTCGGCGTCGAGCGCCTGCTCGACGTGCGACCGCAGCGCCACCACGGCAGGCACCACGGCCTGCTCGGCGAGCGTCTCCTCGAACTGCGCGACGCGCTCCTCGACGATCGCGAGGCCCGCCTCGACCTCGGGCGTCACGGTCGTCGGCGAGTGCCGCTGCACCGCGGCGAGGTCGATGAGCCGCACGCCGGGGACCCCGGCGACCGCGGGGTCGATGTCGTGGTGCAGAGCGAGGTCGACGAGGACGGTCGGGCGCGGCTCGCCGTCGGCGGCCGAGCGCTCGCGCGCCGCCGAGACCATGGCCGCGTCGACGACCGGCCCCAGCGCGCCCGAGCACGAGACGACGACGTCGACGCTCGCGAGGTGCCGCGCGAGCCCGCCGGCCTCGACCGCCGTGAGCCCGCGCTCGGCCGCGAACGCCTGCGCCCGGCCCGACGGCGAGTGCACGGCCACCTCGGTCACGCCGCGCGCACGCAGCGCGCTGAGGCTCGCGCCGGCGTACGAGCCCGTACCGATGAGCAGGACGCGCGCGCGGGAGAGGTCGACCGTCTGCGCGGCGAGGTCGAGCGCGACGCCGACGACCGACCGGCCCGCGCTGCCCAGGCCGGTCCGCGCGCCCACGGCCCGCGAGGTGCGGGACGCCGTCTGGAAGAGGCGCTCGAGCGTGGGCGACGTCGTGCCGTCGGCGCGCGCGGCCTGCAGCGCGCGGCGCACCTGGCCGGCGACCTCGCGCTCCCCGACGACCATCGAGTCCAGCCCGGACGCGACGGCGAAGAGGTGCCGCGCGACGGCCGGCCCGGTGCGCGCCTGGAGCGACGCGGCGACGTCCTCGTGCGCGAGGCCGCTCGCCGCGGCGACCGCGTCGACGGCGGTCGCGAGGACCGCCTCGCCCCGGACCCCGTCGCCGCCGTCCGCCGCGACGTCCAGGTACACCTCGAACCGGTTGCACGTGGCGAGCACCACGGAACCGGTGACGTCTGGGCTGTCCGCGACGACCGCCGCCCCGACGGAGTGCCCCCCGGAGCTGAGCTGCTCCAGCACGTCGAGGTCGAGGTCGCGGTGACTCGCCGTGAGGGTCATGAGCACCACAACGCGCCGAGTCAACCATTCCGGAGTTTGTTCGGCACAATCGGGTGGTGACTCTGCCCGCAGGACATCCCATGATCGACGGCCGGACCGAGAATTCGCCCCTGGTCCGCGCATTTCGCGGGCAGCGGGCGGCGCATTCCGGTGACGAAGGACACACGACCGCGGACGGCGACGCGGGCACGGTCCCGGTCTGGTTCATGCGCCAGGCCGGACGCTCGCTGCCCGAGTACCGCGAGGTCCGCCGCGGCGTGACGATGCTCGCGTCGTGCCTCGAGCCCGAGCTCGCGAGCGAGATCACGCTGCAGCCCGTCCGTCGCCACGGCGTCGACGCGGCGATCTTCTTCAGCGACATCGTCGTGCCGCTGCTGCTCGCGGGGGTCGACGTCGACATCGTGCCCGGCACGGGTCCCGTGTTCGCCGAGCCGGTCCGCACCGCGGCCGACGTCGCGCGCCTCGGCCCGCTCGACCCGGCCGCCCTCGCGCCCGTGGTCGAGGCGGTCGAGCGCACCGTCGCGGCGCTGGGCACGACGCCGCTCATCGGCTTCGCGGGCGCGCCGTTCACGCTCGCGAGCTACCTCGTCGAGGGCGGCCCGTCCAAGGACCAGCTCCGCGCCCGCACGCTCATGCACGCGGACCCGGAGACGTGGCAGGCGCTCATGGACTGGGCCGCGGACGTCACGGGCGTCTTCCTGCGCGCCCAGGTGCTCGCGGGTGCGAGCGCCGCGCAGCTCTTCGACTCCTGGGCCGGGTCGCTGTCGCTGGCCGACTACGAGGCGCACGTCGCGCCGGCGTCGAGCCGCGCGCTCGCGCACGTCGTGGACCTGGGCGTGCCGGTCGTCCACTTCGGCACCGGCACGGGCGAGCTGCTGCGCGCGATGCGCGACGTCGGCGCCGACGTCGTGGGCGTCGACCACCGGATCCCGCTCGACGAGGCGAACCGCCGCCTCGGGGGCACCACGCCGCTCCAGGGCAACGTCGACCCCGCGCTGCTCGGCGCGCCGTGGCCGGCGCTCGAGGCGCACGTGCGCGACGTGATCCGCCGCGGCGCGAGCGCGCCCGGGCACGTGCTCAACCTCGGCCACGGCGTCCCGCCGGAGACGGACCCGGACGTGCTCACGCGCGTCGTGCGGCTCGCCCACGGCGAGCTGTGACGCCGGTCCGATGACTCCCGCGCCCGGGACGCCAGGCCCGGCCGGCGACGCGGGCCGGGCCGACGTCGTCGTCGTGGGCGGCGGCGTCGCCGGCCTCGTGGTGGCGCGGGCGTGCGCCCGGGCCGGACGCCGGGTGGTGCTGCTCGAGGCGTCGGAGCGCCTGGGGGGCTGCCTGGCGTCGGCCGAGGTCGCGGGGCTCGTGCTGGACGCAGGCGCCGAGTCGTTCGCGACGCGCTCGCCCGCGGTCCCCGACCTGCTCGCCGAGCTCGGCCTCGCCGACGACGTCGTCCTGCCCGCCCCGCGCTCGGCGTGGCTCCAGCTCCCGGGCCGGGCGCTGCCCCTGCCGCGCACGGGCGTCCTCGGGATCCCGGGCGACCCGTGGGCCGCGGACGTCCGGCGGGCGGTCGGACTGGTCGGGGCGCTGCGCGCGTCCCTGGACCGCGTGCTCCCGGCCCGCTCGGGCCCCGCCCGCCGGGGCGGCGCGTCAGCGCCCAGCCTGGGCGCCGTCGTGCGCCACCGCATGGGCCGGCGCGTCCTCGACCGGCTCGTCGCGCCCGTCGTCGGCGGGGTGCACTCGGCCCACCCCGACGACGTCGACCTGGACGCCGTGCTGCCCGGGCTGCTCGAACGCGTCGAGCGGCACGGCTCGCTCGCCGCCGCGGTCGCGGCGATCCGCGCGGCGGCGCCCGCGGGATCGGCGGTCGCCGGGATCGAGGGCGGCATGCACCGGCTCGTGGACGCCCTCGCGCGGGACGCCCGCGCGGCGGGCGCCGACGTCCGGACCGGGGCGCGCGTGACCTCGGTGGCGTCGGCGGGCGGCCCCGGCGCACCGGCGGCCGGCGCCGCGTCGGCCGGCGGCCGCTGGGTCGTCTCGACCGGGGACGCCTTCGTGACCTGCGACGACGTCGTCGTCGCGGCCCCCGGGCCGGTCGCCGTGGGCCTGCTGCGCGGGCTCGCCCCGGTCGACGGGCTCGAGGCCGCGGCCGACACCGGCGTCGCGCTCGCGACGCTCGTGATCGACACGCGCGCCCTGGCCGAGGCGCCGCGCGGGACGGGCGTGCTCGTCGCGCGCGGCGCGCAGGGTCGGCGCGGGGTCCGGGCCAAGGCGCTCACGCACGCGACGGCGAAGTGGCCGTGGCTCGCGGCGCGCGCCGGAGGTCGCGAGGTCGTCCGGCTCTCCTACGGGCTCGTGGGCGGGCCGGCCGTGCCGGCCGGCGACGCGCTCCGCGCGGTCGCGACGCGGGACGCCGCGGCCCTGCTGGGGGTCGCGCTCGACCCGGTGGACGTCGTCGGCTTCGCCCGGACGGACTGGCCCGCGGGCCTGCCCCAGGCCCGCCCCGGGCACCGCGCGCGGGTGGCCGCGGTGCGCGCCGGGCTGGCCGTCCACCCCGGCCTGCACGCGTGCGGCGCGTGGCTCGCGGGGACGGGCCTGGCCGCCGTCGTCGCCGACGCCGGAACGGTCGCCGACGGCGTTCTCGGTCGCATTCCGGAATGATCCTGACCGGCCGTCAGAAAATGCTGACGGATCGTCACCACAAATGTGATCGTCGCCACCCGGACCGCCCGTCGATTTCCGCATTCCCGGACCGTCGCGCAGACTTCGACCCATGACCTCCCCGGCGACCGACACCCGTGGCGCCTGGACCCTGTGGACCGTGCTCGGCCGCCCGACGGCCGCCCCTGTGCAGGCTCCGGCGGCTCCCCCGCTCACCGAGGCCGCGGCGGGCCTCCCCTCCGGTGTGACGCTCCGCGGCGCTTATGACGTCTCGGGCCTGCGCGCCGGGTCCGACCTCCTGCTCTGGCTGCACGGCGACGCGCCCGAGGACCTGCAGTCCGCCGCGCGGACGCTGCGCCGCAGCCAGGACCTGGCCCCGCTCACGCCGGTCTGGTCCGGCATGGGCGTGCACCGCCCGGCGGAGTTCAGCCGCGACCACCTGCCCGCGTACATGCGCGGCACCGAGCCGCTGCCGTGGTTCACGCTCTACCCGTTCGTCCGGTCGTACGAGTGGTACCTGCTCCCGGCCGAGGAGCGTCGCGCGATGCTCATGGAGCACGGGCTCAAGGGCCGCGACTACCCCCAGGTGCTCGCCAACACGGTCGCGTCCTTCGCGCTCGGCGACTACGAGTGGCTGCTCGCGTTCGAGGCCGCCGAGCTCACCGAGCTCGTCGACCTCATGCGCCACCTGCGCGAGACCGAGGCGCGCCGGCACGTCCGCGAGGAGGTCCCGTTCTTCACGGGCCGCCGCGTCGAGCTCGACGAGGTCCCGGAGGTCGTCCGATGAGCGTGTGCGACCCGACCACGCTGCCGGACCGCGACCCGCGGCCGCCCGCGCCGTACGACGCGGTCCTGCTCGTCTCCTTCGGCGGGCCGGAGGGCCAGGACGACGTCATCCCGTTCCTGCGCAACGTCACCCGCGGGCGGGGCATCCCCGAGGAGCGCCTCGAGGAGGTCGCGCACCACTACCGCCACTTCGGCGGCGTGAGCCCGATCAACGACCAGAACCGCGCGCTGCGCGCGGCCCTGCGCGCCGAGCTCGACGCGCGCGGGCTCGACCTGCCCGTCCTGTGGGGCAACCGCAACTGGGACCCGTACGTCGCCGACGCCCTCCGCGAGGCCCACGCCGCGGGTCACCGCCGGCTGCTCGCCGTCGTGACCAGCGCGTACAGCTCCTACTCCTCGTGCCGCCAGTACCGCGAGGACCTCGCGGGCGCGCTCATCGAGACGGGCCTCGAGGGCGAGCTGACCATCGACAAGGTGCGCCAGTACTTCGACCACCCCGGCTTCGTCTCGCCCTTCGTCGAGGGCGTGCGGGGCGCGCTCGTGCGGGCGCACGACGCGCTGCGGGCCGCGGGCGAGGGCACGGCCGGCGCCACCGACGACGTCGACCTCGTCCGCGACGCGCACGTCCTGTTCGTCACGCACTCCATCCCGACGTCGACCGCCGTCGCGTCCGGTCCGCGCGACGCGCAGCTCGGCGACGAGGGCGCGTACGGCGCGCAGCACCGCGCGGTCGCCGACGTCGTCATGGCCAGCATCGGCAGCAGCGACGGGCCCACGGCCGGCTCGACCTCGGGCGCCCACGGCGCAGCGCTGGCGGGCGTGCCGTGGTCGCTCGTCTACCAGTCGCGCAGCGGCGCTCCGACGACGCCGTGGCTCGAGCCCGACATCAACGACGCGATCGCCGAGCTCGCCGAGCGCGGGGTCAAGGCCGTGGTCATCGCGCCCATCGGGTTCGTCTCGGACCACCTCGAGGTCATGTGGGACCTCGACGAGGAGGCGCTCACGACGGCGCGCGAGGCGGGGCTGCACGCCGAGCGCGTGCCGACCCCCGGCGTGCACCCCGCGTTCGTCACCGGACTGGTCGACCTCGTCCAGGAGCGCCTGGCGGGGCAGACTGACCCCGTGACCCCTCGCTCCCGTCCGGCGCTGACCGCGCTCGGGCCCTGGTACGACGTGTGCCGGCCCGGCTGCTGCCTCAACCCTGCGATGCGCGAGACCCGACCGGCGGTGGCGGGTCTCGCACCGTGACGTCGGGCGCCGGGGGGCAGCGCGCACGCACGCTGAGGGTCGGGACGCGGGGCTCCGCCCTGGCCACGACCCAGACCGGTCACGTCGTCGACGCGCTGCGCCGCCTCGCGGGCCTCGCGCCCGACGACGTCGCGACGGTGCACGTCCGGACCGAGGGTGACCGGCTCACCGGCTCGCTCGCGACGCTCGGGGGCACGGGCGTCTTCGTGGCCGCGCTGCGCGAGGCCGTGCTCGCCGACCGCTGCGACCTCGCCGTCCACTCGCTCAAGGACCTCCCGACGGCGCCCGCCCCGGGGCTCGTCGTCGCCGCGGTGCCCGAGCGCGCCGACCCGCGCGACGCGCTGTGCGCGCGGGACGGCCTGACCCTCGCCACGCTGCCCGAGGGCGCGCGCGTCGGCACAGGGTCACCGCGCCGCGCGGCGCAGCTGCGGGCCGCGCGGCCCGACCTGCGCATCGAGGACATCCGCGGCAACGTCGACACGCGCCTGGGGCGCGTCGCGGGCAGCGCGTCCGGCCCGGGCGACCTCGACGCCGTCGTGCTCGCGGCAGCCGGGCTCGCGCGGCTCGGCCGGCTCGACGCGGTGACCGAGCACCTCGCGCCCGACCTCGTGGCGCCCGCGCCCGGGCAGGGTGCGCTCGCCGTGGAGTGCCGGCCCGACCTGCTCGCGGCCGGGCCCGTGGGCGACGCGCTGCGCGCGCTCGACCACCTGCCCACGCGCCTCGCCGTGACCGCCGAGCGCACCCTCCTCACGGTGCTCGAGGCCGGCTGCGCCGCGCCCATCGGTGCGCTCGGGCACGTCGAGCACGGCCTCGCCGACTCGTGGCACCCCGGGCTCGTCCGCCTCCGCCTCGACGCCGTCGTCTGCGCGCCCGACGGCGGTCGGCAGGTCCGGACGTCGGCGTCCGTCACGCTGCCCGAGGACCGTGACGGTCAGGTCGACGCGGCGCGCCTGCTCGGCGAGGAGGTGGCGCGGCACGTGCTCGCAGCCGGGGCCGCCGAGATCGCCGACCTGCCGGGCCACCTCGCCGCGCCGGACCGACGGGCGGGCGCCGGCCACGTCGGCGCCCCGACGGACGCGGGCGGCTCGTGAGCCTGCCCGCACTCGCCGGGTGGCGGGTCCTCGTGCCGCGCGGCGGCGAGTGGGGCGAGCGGGTCGCCGCGCTGCTCGCGGACCACGGGGCCGAGTCCGTCGTCGTCCCGCTCATCGAGTTCGCGCCGCCGGAGGACCTGCAGAGCTACGACTCGGCGCTCAACGGCCTCGCGCGGGGCGACTACGACTGGCTGGTCGTGACGAGCGCGACCACCGTCCAGTCGCTCTCGGCCCGGGTCGCGACCCTGGTCAACCGCGGTCGCGAGACCCCCGCGACGGCGCTCGCGACGTTCGTCGGGGACACGCACGTCGCCGCCGTCGGGCCCGGGACGGCGCGGTCCCTCGAGCGGTACCACGTCGCACCCGCGCTGCTGCCGTCCGGCGAGCGGTCCGCGCGCGGCCTGCTCGCCGACTTCCCCGCGGCCGACGCAGGCGTCACCCTGCCCGGGCGCCCCGGCCGCGTCCTGCTGCCGCAGTCCAACCTCGCCGAGCCGACGCTCACCGACGGCCTGCGCGAGCTCGGCTGGGAGGTCGAGGCCGTCGTCGCCTACCGGACGCTGTCCGGCCCGGTGCCGGGCGAGGGCCTGCGGACCGAGGTGCGCACGGGTGGGTTCGACGCCGTGCTGCTCAGCTCGGCGAGCACGGTGGCGAACCTCGTCGAGCTCGTCGGGACCCCGCCGCCGACGACGGTCGTGTGCTGCATCGGCCCGCGCACCGAGCAGGCCGCGCGCGACCACGGGCTGCCCGTGCACGTCGTGCCGCCGGCCGCGTCGGGCGAGGAGCTCGTCGACGCGCTCGCGCGGTACGCGTCCGGACGGGTCGACGGCGCCCCGGCCGCGTCCGCCGACGCGAGCCCCGGATCCCCCTCCGACCCCCAGGAGACCTGATGCCGTTCCCCGCGGTCCGCCCGCGCCGGCTGCGCACGACGCCCGCGATGCGACGGCTGACGTCGCAGACGTCCGTCGCCCCCGCGCAGCTCGTCCTGCCGCTGTTCGTGCGCGAGGGCGCGACGGAGCCGACGCCGATCACGTCGATGCCCGGCCAGGTCCAGCACTCGCGCGACAGCCTGCGGGCCGTGGTCGCGGAGGCGGCCGCGGCCGGGCTGGGCGGCGTCATGCTCTTCGGCGTGCCCGCACGGCGGGACCCGACCGGCAGCGCCGCGTGCGAGGCCGACGGCGTGCTCAACGTCGCGATCGCCGACGTCGTCGCGGAGGTGGGCGACGCGCTCGTCGTCCAGGCGGACCTGTGCCTCGACGAGTTCACCGACCACGGGCACTGCGGCGTGCTCGACGCGCACGGCCGCGTCGACAACGACGCGACCCTCGAGCAGTACCGGCGCATGGCGCTCGCGCAGGCCGAGGCCGGTGCCCACCTGCTCGGGCTCAGCGGGATGATGGACGGCCAGGTGGCGGCGGTGCGTGACGCGCTCGACGCCGCCGGGCGCACGGACGTCGCGCTGCTCGGGTACGCCGCGAAGTACGCGTCGGCCTTCTACGGGCCCTTCCGCGAGGCGGTCGAGTCCCAGCTCGAGGGCGACCGGCGCACGTACCAGCTCGACCCCGCCAACCGGCGCGAGGGCCTGCGCGAGGCGCTGCTCGACGTCGAGGAGGGCGCCGACGTCGTCATGGTCAAGCCCGCGATGTCCTACCTCGACGTGCTCGCCGACGTCGCCGCCGCGAGCCCGGTGCCCGTGTGGGCCTACCAGGTCTCGGGCGAGTACGCGATGGTCGAGGCCGCCGCCGCCCAGGGCTGGATCGACCGCCGGCGCGCGGTCACGGAGTCGGTCGTCGGCATCCGCCGGGCGGGCGCGGACGCGGTGCTCACGTACTGGGCGCTCGAGCTGGCCGGGTGGCTGCGGGAGGAGCAGGCGTGAGCGAGATCGCGGGCAGCGGGACGGCCGACGGGGCCGTGAGCAGCGACCCGGGCGGCACCGGGGTCGAGGGCACGAGCGGCGTCGCGCACCGCGACGCCTCCGGTCCCGCCGCGGCACCGGCCCCGGAGGGCGCGGTGCACGAGGCGGGCTCGACGTCGGGCGACCACGGGCCGAGCGAGGTGTGGCCCGCGGACCGCGCGCTCGTGGACGGCGTCGTCGCGGACCGCACCGAGGTGCCCGTCTCCGAGGCGCTCTTCGCGGAGGCGCAGGCCGTCATGCCCGGCGGGGTGAGCTCTCCCGTGCGCGCCTTCCGCTCCGTCGGCGGCACGCCGCGCTTCATGGTCTCCGCGCAGGGTCCGTACCTCACGGACGCGGACGGTCACGAGTACGTCGACCTCGTGTGCTCGTGGGGCCCCGCGCTGCTGGGGCACGCGCACCCCGACGTCGTGGCGGCCGTCCAGGAGGCGGCCGCGCGCGGGCTGTCGTTCGGCGCGCCGACCGCGCGCGAGACGGACCTCGCGGAGGAGATCCGGCGCCGCGTGCCCGCCGTCGAGCGCCTGCGGTTCGTCTCGACCGGCACCGAGGCGACGATGACCGCCGTCCGGCTGGCGCGCGGCGTGACCGGCCGGCCGCTCGTCGTGAAGTTCGCGGGCTGCTACCACGGGCATCTCGACGCGCTCCTCGCCGCGGCCGGCTCGGGCGTCGCGACGCTCGCGATGCCGGGCTCGGCGGGCGTGACGGAGGCGACGGCGGCGGAGACGCTGGTCCTGCCCTACAACGACGTCGCCGCGGTCGAGGCGGCGTTCGCGGCGCACGGCGACCGGATCGCCGTCGTCGTCACGGAGGCCGCGCCGGCGAACATGGGCGTCGTCCCGCCGCTGCCCGGGTTCAACCGCGCGCTGCGCGAGATCACCGCGCGGCACGGGGCGCTGCTCGTGCTCGACGAGGTGCTCACCGGGTTCCGCGCGGGGCCGTCCGGCTGGTGGGGGCTCGAGGGCGCGGTCGAGGGCTGGGCGCCGGACCTGTTCACGTTCGGCAAGGTCGTCGGCGGCGGGCTGCCGGTCGCCGCGGTCGGAGGTCGGCGCGAGGTGATGGAGCAGCTCGCTCCGCTCGGGCCCGTCTACCAGGCGGGGACGCTGTCGGGGAACCCGGTCGCGACCGCGGCGGGCCTCGCGACCCTGCGGCTCGCCGACGAGGCCGCGTACGCGCGCGTCGCCGCGGTGGCCGACGCCGTGGCCGCCGGGCTCGCGGAGGCGCTCACCGCGCAGGGCGTCGCGCACTCGATCCAGCGGGCCGGGACGCTCTTCAGCGCCGCGTTCGTCGACCCGGCGGACGGCCCCGTGACCGACTACGCCCGTGCGCAGCAGCAGGAGGCGTTCCGCTACCCGCCGTTCTTCCACGCGCTGCTCGAGGCGGGCGTGCACGCACCGCCGAGCGTCTACGAGGCCTGGTTCGTCTCGGCGGCGCACGACGACGCCGCGGTGGGCCGGGTCCTCGACGCGCTGCCGCGCGCGGCGCGCGCAGCCGCGGCCGCCCGGGCGTAGGCAGGCACGGGCCGGGGCCGTTCGGCCCTCGTCCCGCCGGGACCGCCCTGCCCACGATGGGGGCATGGCACTGCTCGTCCCGCTCGTCGCGCGGACGCTCGGCGGGAGCGACGCGACGGCGGCGCTCAGCCGCACGCACGCGGAGACCGAGCACCAGGTGGTGCGGGTCGGGCGGCTGCTGCGGGACCTCGACGGGGACGAGGTCGAGCCCGAGGACGTCGTCGTGCTCCGCGGCCTGCTGTACGGGCTGTACGCCGTGCTGCGGCTGCACAACGCGCAGGAGGAGGAGAGGGCGTCCAGCCTGGTGCCCCTGCCCTGCCCGTCCCGCCCGTGACCCGCCGTCATCCACAGATTTCCTGACCCCCTTCCCACCTCCCTGTGGATCTTCGTACTGTTGTTCGAAGAGCAGCGGCACAAGGAGGAGCGGCAGGTGACGGCGGTCGCGGTGGCGGGGCGCGGGACGGGGGCAGAGGCGCTCGTGCAGCTCGACGCGCTGTTGAAGCGCCTGAGCGCCGACGCCGCGCTGCTCGTGGGGCTGCCTCTGCGCGACGCCGACGGCGCGCGCGCGGCCGCGGCGCGACGCGTCCTGCGGGTCGTCTCGGACCAGGTGCAGGTCGCCTCGTCGGCTCTGCTCGTCGCGGTCGAGGCGGACGGGCGCTGGGCGGCGGGCGGTCGTGACCGGACCCTCCCGGCGTGGGCGGCGCGGCGCGAGGGCATCGCGTACGGGCAGGCGCGGCGCGAGCTCACGCTCGGCCGGGCGCTCGCCGACCTGCCGACCGTGGCGGCGGCGGTGGTGAGCGGCGAGATCACGCGCGGGCACGCCGACGCGCTGGCCGAGGCCGCGGAGTCGTCGCCCGTACGGCGTGAGGCGCTGACGTCCCGGGCGCCGGACCGCGACGAGGCGTTCCTCGTCGACCAGGCGCGGCGGCTTCCGGTCGACCAGTTCCGGCGGGTCGTGAAGCGCTGGGCGATCGCGGTCGACGACCAGGCGGCCGAGCGTGAGCACGCCGAGAGCGTCGCGCGCGAGTTCTTCTCCGTCGCGCAGCGACGCGACGGCGTCGCGATCACCGGGTTCCTCACGCACGAGAACGGGGCCGTGGTCGCGGCCGCGATGCGGGCCGCGGCCGGGGTGCCCGCCGCCGACGACGAGCGCTCCGCGGAGCAGCGCCAGGCGGCCGCCCTCACCGGCGCGATGCGGCTCGTCCTCGATCGCGGCCTCGCTGGGTCGGGCGCCCAGGTGCGCCCCCACCTCAGCGTGCTGGTGCGGTACGAGACGCTGTGCCGGCTCACCGGTGACGCGGGCGCGGGCGCGGGCGTCGGCGGAGGTCGCGCAGGGGCCCTCGACCAGCCGGCCGAGCTCGAGTCCGGCGAGCCGATCCCGCCGTCCGTCCTCGCGCGCCTCGCGTGCGACAGCGAGATCAGCCGCGTGGTGTTCGGCCCCGAGGGGCAGGTGCTCGACGTCGGGCGGGCGCAGCGGACATACAGCCGCCAGCTGCGCCGTGCCGTCATCGCGCGGGACCGGCACTGCGCCTACCCAGGCTGCAGCGCGCCACCCCCGCTCGGCGAGGTGCACCACATCCGGTGGTGGGAGCACGGCGGCGAGACGTCGACGGAGAACGGCATCCTCCTGTGCTGGTACCACCACGCCCAGGTGCACCAGCGCCGGCTGCGGATCAGCCGTGACGTCGGTCGCTGGCACATCACCGCGGCCGACGGCACCCCGCTGGGCCCGCCGAGCACCGGAGGCGGCACGGCGGAGCCGGGAGGAGCAGCACCGCCGGGCGGAGCAACCGCGCCGGGCGGAGCAGGACCGCCGGGCGGAGCAACCGCGCCGGGCGGAGCAGGACCGCCGGGCGGAGCAACCGCGCCGGGCGAGGCAACCGCGCCGGGCGGAGCGACCGTGCTGGACGGAGCGACCGTGCCGGACGGAGCAGCACCGCCGGGCGGAGCAGCACCGCCGGGCGGAGTAACCGCGCCGGGCAGCGCGGCCCCAGCGAGCGGAGCAGTCCCGACGGGGGTGACGGCGTCGCCGCGCGTCGCCCGAGGCGCAGCGGTGCCGGACGTCGCACCAGGCACACCGTCCCGACGTCGAGGACCTGCGGACGGCGTCGGCCCGTGGGCCAGAGCCGGTCTCTTCGAGGTGCCCGCCTGAGCCTGGGCGCGCCCGAGCATCGGATCCGGTGAGCCCGCCGACGGAGCGGAGTCTCCCTCGAGGGGCGCGGTATCGGCCTCGGCGCCATGCCGCGGCGACGAGCTTCGGCGCGGGCCCTGGGGTCCGCAGCTCCCCGGACCACGGCGCCCTCAGAGCGCGTGGTCCGGGGCTGCCAGACGTGTCACCAGGGCAGGTAGTAGGTGAGCAGATCCGCCGTGAGGGGCGGGAACACCGCGTGGAAGAGCTCCGGGTCGGCGTCGGCGTACACGTCGGGGTACCTCTCCTGCAGTCCGGCCATGCCGTGCGGGCCGAGCAGCAGGGCGGGCAGGTGGTCGGGGGCGACGCCGGCCCCTCGGCCGACGCCCGGCGCCTGCATCGGGCCGCCCACCTCGACGGGACCCAGCCCTCCGTCCTCGCTCCAGGCCATCCGGTAGTGCCGCCCGAACGTCGAGAGGAGCAGCGGACGCCCCAGCCCGGCGGCGCGCTGACGTGCGGTGAGCACGGGGCGCAAGGCGTCGAGCACGAGCTCGGGCCGCTCGATCCGGGCGTAGTACTGCGAGGCGTCGGTGCCGGCGGGCTCGAGCAGCGACTGCCACGCGCGCCCCGGGACGGTCAGCGGACGGTGCACGACCGTGAGCGGCTCGTCGAGCGCGCACAGCGCCGCGAGCAGGTCCAGCGCGGCCGGCTCGTCCACCGCGGCGGCCTCGGCGACGAGCACGCCCTCGTCCGGCGGGCCGGTGCGCGCCGACGCGACGACCGCACCCTCGCGCTCGAGGACCCACGTGGTGCTCCCCTCGTGCGCGAGGATCCAGCGCCACCGCTCGACCGGGTGCGGCATCGCGACGTCGTAGCCCGCCTGGGCCGCGTCCTGGAGCCCGGCGAGGGCGGGGATGTCGTCACGCGTCGCCCGACGCAGTGCGGGGGTCGGACGGGCGCCCGCCGTGCCTGCCGTGCCTGCCGTGCCTGCCGTGCCCGCCGGGACGGGACCGCCGTCGGTGCCCAACGCACGCGCGCGCGGGATGTCGATCGCGTACTCGTAGCCGAAGAGCCGGTAGAAGTACGGGATCCCGATCATGACCTGGAGCAGGTGCCCGCGGGCGCGCGACCGGTCGTGCGCCCAGCCCATGAGTGCCCGGACGAGCCCGCGCCCCTCGTACTCGCGATCGGTCGCGACGAGCTCGACCTGTCCGGCCGGGAGGACGACGTCGCCGACCCGGACCGTCTCGTCGAGGAGGGTCGCGGTCGACACGACACGGTCGCCGTCGACGACGACGGCGCACGCCTCCCACCCCAGCTCGCCCTCGACGACGAGCCGGTGGTCGAGCGCGTCCGGCTCCTCCCCGCGCTCGACGAGGAGGGCAGCGATCTGGTCGAGGTCGGCGGGTCGGCCGGGGCGGAGCTCGAGGCCGCCGGGGAGCGTGGTCATGGGCCGAGGGTCGCGCGGTGGACGCGACGCGGTCCAGCCGATTCGCCCCGACGCACCCGACGCGGCCCACCCGACTCGCGCGCCGAACGCGACGCGGTCCCCGATCCACGCGGTGAACGCGACGCGGTCCAGGCGATTCGCACGACGCATCCGACGCGGCCCACCCGACTCGCGCGAACGCGACGCCGCCCACGCCTGATCCGCCCCCGCACCACGTGCTTGTACCCGCGTCGTGCTGCCGCTCCCCGCGTCCCCTCACCCCCGGACTCAGCCCACGCGCACCTCGGCGCTCGGCTCCGCGGTCCCTCCGGCCGACGTCGTGCGCGCGACCGCGATCGCACGGCGGCCCGACGGCAGCACGAGCGCGAGAGCGACCACCACGAAGAGCGCGAGCCCGGCGACCACGAGCAGGCTCTGCACGGTGAACGTGTCCGCGAGCGGGCCGAAGACGGCCATGCCCAGCGGCATCGCGAGCGCCATGACGATGCCCACGAACCCGAACACGCGCCCCTGCATCTCCGGCTCGACGGTCTCCTGGAGCACGGTCATCGAGGGCGTCGAGAAGTAGGGCACCGCGAGCCCGAGGCTGAACATCAGCGCGAAGAACACCCACATGTTCGTCGAGAAGCCCATCGCCACCGACTGCGCGCCGAACACCACGGTCGAGCCGAGCAGCAGCGACACGCGGTTCTTGGGACTCCACGCCGCGATGAGCACCCCGCCGAGCAGCATCCCGACGCTGAACGCGAGCTCGTTGACCGTGAGCTTCCACACCTCGTCGCCGAACGTGCGCACCACCATGAGCGGCGTGAGGTACGACGGCGCGACGATGAGCAGGAACACCACGGCGTACAGCGCCATGACCCACCGCACGAACCCGTGCGAGCGGACGTATCGCAGGCCACCGACGAGGTCGTCGAAGTAGCCCGTGGGACCCCCGCCGGCGACCCGCACGATCCGCGGGACCGTGAGCACGGCGAGCAGCCCGATCCCGATCACCGCCGTGACGACGTCGACGAAGAAGACCGCCACGATCGACCACGAGGCGTACAGCGCCGCCGCGGCCGCCGGCGCGACGAGCATCATCCCGGACTGGATCGAGGCGTTGATCCCGTTGACCCGCATCAGCTTCTCGGTCGGCACGATCTGCGGGATCAGGGCGCTCACGGCGGGCATCTGGACCCCGGCGCCCGCCGAGCGGATCGCGAGCGCGACGTAGATGAGCCAGAGGTCGTCGACGCCGCTCGCCATGAGCAGCGCCAGGGCGAGCGTCGTCACGGCGATGACCGCGTCCGCGCCGATGATGAGCTTCTTCCGGTCGAGCCGGTCGGCCCACACCCCGCCGAACACCGAGACCACGGCCTGCGGCAGGAACCCGACGACCGACGAGATCGCCAGGACGCTCCCCGACTGCGTCACGAGCGTCAGGTGCCACATGACCGCGTACTGCACGAGCATCGACCCGAAGAGGGACACGGTCTGCCCGGACAGGAAGATCGCCACGTCGCGCCGCCACGTCGGGCGGTCGGCGACCGGCGTCGCGGCGGGAACGGCGTCGTCCGGCGGCGCGTCCGGGTGGGGCGGCAGAGGCGGCGGCTCGCTCATCCGCCCATCCTGCGACCGGGCACCGACACGGCGGAACCCGATTCCCAGGACAGGTCGCGCCCGGTGCGCTCAGGACCCGGCCGCGAGCACCGCCCAGCCGTGGGCGGAGAGCTCGACGCGTGCGCCGTCGCCCGAGCCGTGGAGCGTCGCCCCGCCCGCACCCGAGGCCTCGACCGCCGTCGCGCCGGGGACGTCGAGCGTCACCGGGGCGTCGTCGGCGTTGAGCGCGACCACGAGGGCCTCGCCGCCGCCCGCGACCCGGTACACGAGCTGCCCGTTCGTCGTCGCGAGCACCTCGGCGGGCGCGCGGTGCAGCCACGGGTGGCGTCGACGCACCGCGACGAGCTCCCGGTGGAGCGCGTAGGTCTCGCCGTCGCGGCCGGGCGCGGTGGACGGGTCCGGCGGGAACTCGGGCCGCACCGCGTCGTCGCCCCCCGCCCGCTCCTCCTTGACGCCCCGCATGCCGAGCTCGTCGCCCGCGTACACGGTGGGGGTGCCGCCGAGCGTGAGCAGGAGCACGACGGCGTGCGCGACGTGCCGCGGGTCCGTGAGCCGGCTCGCGATGCGCGTGACGTCGTGGTTGCCGACGAAGGTCACGGGTGCGAAGTGCTCGAGGAACCCGTTGTGGCGCTCGAGCGCCCACGCGAGCTCGAAGAAGTTCACGTCGTTGAGCGAGCTCCAGATCGCCTTCCACAGCTCGTACTGCGTGACGGCGTCGAACCCGGCGTCCGCGACCGCGGCGACGTAGTCGCCGTGCAGCACCTCGCCGAACACGTACGCGTCGGGGTGCGACGCGCGCACGCGCGGCAGCACCTGCGCCCAGAACGACGTGGGCACCGCGTACGCCGCGTCGAGCCGCCACCCGTCGACGCCGCGCGCGAGCCAGTGGTCCATCACCGCCACGACGTGGTCGACGACGACCTGCTCGTCGTGGTTCAGCGCGACGAGCGCGTGGTGACCCTCGAAGTCCTCGTAGTCCGGTTCGGCGCCGGGTGCGGCGTCGTCGGCCCGGCGCAGCCGGAACCAGCGGTCCGCCGGACCGGGACCGCGCAGCACGTCCTGGAACGGCCCGAACCCGCGCCCGACGTGGTTGAAGACCCCGTCGAGCGTGACGCGGAGCCCGCGCTCGTGCGCCGCACCCACGAGTGCGAGGAGGTCCTCCTCGGTCCCGAGCCGCGGGTCGACGGCGAAGTGGTCCACCGTGTCGTACCCGTGCGTCTCGGAGGCGAACACCGGGCCCAGCGCGATCCCGGACAGCCCCAGCTCGACGACGTGGTCGAGCCAGGCGGTGATCCGCGGCAGCCGGTGCACCGGCTCGCGGCCGGTCGCGGCGGGCTCGGCGCCGACGAACCCCAACGGGTACACGTGCCACCACAGCGCGTGCTCGACCCAGCCCGGCATCCCGACCTCCCACCCGCGTCCGACGGTGCTCGACGCGCGCAGCACGCCGCCTCGAACGTACCGGCCGCGGTCCCGGGTGGCAGCGCGCGGCGTCGTCGGCGTCCGCAGCGGGCCCTTCGTCCCGGGAGGGAATACCCTGGGGGGGTACCCTGTTGGGACGGTCGAGACCCCGGGAGGACCCATGGCCGGCTACAGCGGCACCAAGGACGACTACCTCAAGCGCCTGCGGCGCATCGAGGGCCAGGTGCGCGGCATCGCGCGCATGGTCGACGAGGACGAGTACTGCATCGACATCCTCACCCAGGTCTCCGCCGTGACGAAGGCCCTCCAGGCCGTGAGTCTCGGGCTCGTCGAGGACCACCTGGGGCACTGCGTCGTCGACGCGGCGCGCCAGTCCGACGAGGCCGGGGAGGCGAAGGTCCGCGAGGCGGCCGACGCGATCGCCCGCCTCGTCCGGAGCTGACCGCGTCCGGCACGGGCGCACCGGCTCCCGACCACCCAGCCGTACGACCAGCACACCACCACGAGAGGAACCACCATGAGCACCACCACCGTCGAGATCGGCGTCCAGGGCATGACCTGCGGCCACTGCGTCCGCTCGGTCGACGAGGAGCTGCGCGCCCTCCCGGGCGTCACCGACGTGCAGGTCGAGCTGGTCTCGGGCGCCACGTCCCAGGTCCGCATCACGTCGACCGAGCCGCTCGCCGCCGACGACATCTCCGCCGCCGTGACCGAGGCCGGCTACGCCGTCGCCCCGCCGCGCTCGCTCCTCTGACCGGAGCCCTCACGCCGACCGGCGCGCCCGCCCGCCCGGGCCGCTCGCGTCGCCCCGCACCACCCGCCTCTTCCTGGACGTGATTCGCATGACTGCACAGCAGACCCCCGGACCGCTCGAGCAGGCGACCAGGCCCGCGACACCCGTCGGCGTCGTGGACCTGGCCGTCGAGGGCATGACGTGCGCGTCGTGCGTCATGCGCGTCGAGAAGAAGATCAACAAGGTCGCGGGCGCGACGGCCACGGTCAACCTCGCGACCGAGACCGCGCACGTCGAGCTCTCCGAGGACGTCGACCCGTCGGCGCTCGTCAAGGCGGTCGAGAGCGCGGGCTACACCGCCCGCGTCCTGCGGCGCAGCGCGCCCGCGGCGCCGGCGTCGAGCGCGCCCGGCACGACGACGGCCACCGCGTCGCCCGGCACGACGGCGCCCGGCACCCGGTCCGGCATGGCGCCCGGCGATGCGCACGGCGCGCACGGCGCCGCACCCGACGTCGAGCACGCCCTCTCGGGGCACTCGATGGCCGAGGGCCACGTCATGGAGGAGGACGAGGACACGTCCGCGCCGGTCGCCGACCGCGGTGCCGACCTGCGCCGCAGGCTCGTCGTCGCGGCCGTGCTCAGCGCTCCCGTGCTCCTGCTCTCGATGATCCCCGCGCTGCAGTTCGCCGGCTGGCAGTGGGTCGTCACGGCGCTCGCGCTCCCCGTCGTCACGTGGGCGGCGTGGCCGTTCCACCGCGCGGCGGCCCGGGCGGCCCGGCACGGTGCGTCGACCATGGACACGCTCGTCTCGATCGGTGTCATCGCCGCGAGCGCCTGGTCCCTGTGGGCCGTGCTCCTGGGCGGGGCCGGCGAGATCGGCCTGCGCATGCAGCCGACGCTCGTGCCGCGCGCCTCCGAGATGGGCGCGATGGCAGGCATGGAGGCGCCCGAGCTGTACTTCGAGGTCGCCGCCGTCGTGACGACCTTCCTGCTCGCGGGCCGGTACGCCGAGCACCGCTCGCGGCGCCGCGCGGGTGACGCCCTGCGCAGCCTCCTGTCGCTGGGCGCGACCGACGTCGAGCTGCTCCGCAGCGCGGACGGCACCCGCCGGTGCGACCGCGTCCCGGTCGACGCGCTCGCGGTCGGGGACGTGTTCGCCGTGCGCCCGGGCGAGAAGGTCGCGACGGACGGCGTCGTGCTCGAGGGCACGAGCGCGGTCGACACCTCGCTCCTCACCGGCGAGCCGGTCCCGGTCGACGTCGGGCCGGGCGACGCCGTCACCGGGGCGACCGTCAACACGTCGGGCTACCTCGAGGTCCGCGCGACCCGCGTGGGCGAGGAGACGATGCTCGCCCAGATCGGCCGCCTGGTGACCCAGGCGCAGACCGGCAAGGCGCCCGTGCAGCGGCTCGCGGACCGCATCTCGGCGGTCTTCGTCCCGGTCGTGCTCGTCATCGCCGTCGGCGTGCTGGCCGGGTGGCTGCTCCTCGACGGCGACGTCCAGGCGGCGTTCACGGCCGCCGTCGCCGTCCTGATCATCGCGTGCCCGTGCGCGCTCGGGCTCGCCACGCCGACCGCCCTGCTCGTCGGCACAGGCCGGGGCGCCCAGCTGGGCGTGCTCATCAAGGGCCCGGAGATCCTCGAGCAGACGCGCCGCGCCGACACGGTGGTGCTCGACAAGACCGGCACCGTGACCGCCGGGCGCATGGAGCTCGTCGAGGTCGTCGCGGCGCCGGGCGAGCACGACGAGGAGGTGCTCCGCTTCGCGGGCGCCGTCGAGGCCCGCAGCGAGCACCCGATCGCCCGCGCGATCGCGTCCGGCGCACGGGGGACGCTCACGTCGGGCCTCGCCCCGGAGCCCACGGCCGTGGGCGCGGACGGCGTCCCGATCGGCGACGACCAGGTGGTCGACTTCGCGAACGAGGCCGGACGCGGCGTCAGCGGCGTCGTCCGCACCGCGCACAGCGGGGTGGGGATCGGTCGGCGCGTCCTCGTGGGCCGTCCGGTGTGGCTGCGCGAGCAGGGCGTCGACACGTCCGCGCTCGACGACGCCTTCACCGCGGCCGAGGCCGACGGCGCGACGGCGGTCATGGCAGCCTGGAGCGGCTCCGCGCGCGGCGTCCTCGTGCTCCGCGACCCGGTCAAGCCGACGTCGGCCGAGGCGATCGCCGAGCTGCGGCGCCTGGGCCTGCGCCCCGTGCTGCTCACGGGCGACAACGCGGGCGCCGCGCGCGCCGTCGCCGCCCAGGTGGGTGTCGACGAGGTCATCGCCGAGGTGCTCCCCGCGGACAAGGTCGACGTCGTGCGCCGGCTGCAGTCCGAGGGCCGGGTCGTCGCGATGGTCGGCGACGGCGTCAACGACGCCGCGGCGCTCGCGCAGGCGGACCTGGGCCTCGCGATGGGCACCGGGACCGACGTCGCGATGCAGGCCGCCGACCTCACGCTCGTGCGCGGCGACCTGCGCTCGGCCGGGCAGGCCGTGCGGCTGTCGCGCCAGACGCTGCGCGTGATCAAGCAGAACCTGTTCTGGGCGTTCGCCTACAACGTCGCGGCGATCCCGCTCGCGGCGCTCGGGTTCCTCAACCCGATGATCGCGGGCGCGGCGATGGCGTTCAGCTCGGTGCTGGTCGTCACGAACTCGCTCCGCCTGCGCCGCGCCGGCTGAGCCCCACCCCCGCCCGGACTGGAGCGTTCGCGCCCGGCACGCCCGCGTGTCGCGGCCGCGACGCTCCAGTCCGCGGGGGGACGAGGTCGGTGGCCGACAAGGGGTCAGCGGAAGCGGCGGCCCTCGTCGCGACGGTAGGCCCACAGGGCGAACACCATGAACAGCGCGCCCCAGCCGAGCAGCACCGGAAGCGCACCCGCGTACGCGGGCAGGTCCGTGAGCGTCTCGACCAGCAGGTCCCGCCCGGCGCGGCTCGGGAGCGCCCGCGAGAGCGCGTCGAGCCAGTCGGGGAACACCTGCGGCGGCATGAACAGCCCGCCCGCGAAGGCGATCGGGAAGAGGATCACCTGCACGACGGCGATCGCCGCCTTCGCGCTGGTCGAGTACCCGATGCCGAGGCCGAGCCCGAGGAACGGGAGGGCGACGCCGACGATGACGAGCCCGGCGAGCAGGAACTGCGCCGGCGTCACGGTCGCCGCGGTGAACAGCCAGCCGATGACGACGAGCGGGACGAGCCCCAGCAGGGCGAAGAACCCGCCCGTGAGCATCCGGCCGAGCAGCCGCGGCATCGGCCCGGCGGGCAGCGTGCGGACGTACGGGTCGAAGGGCAGCGCCCGGTCCTCCGCGGCGCCGACGCCGAACGTGAACATGCACGTCGACATGACCGAGAACATCGCGAGCTGCCCGACGGCGGCCGTGGCCGCGACCGGGTCCCCGGCCACCGCCTCCTGCGGCACGACGAAGAAGAACATCGCGAGGGACGGGAACAGCATGTTGCCGATGACGGCGACCGGGATGCGCAGGGTCTCGAGCACCTGGTAGCGCGCGTGCAGCGCGGTGAGCTGGAGCGTGGTCATGCCGGTACCTCCTGCGGGGCGGCAGACGTCCCGGCCGTGCGGGTGAGGGCGAGGAACGCCTCCTCGAGCGAGGCGCCGCGCACCTCGAGGCCGCGGAACGGCAGCGTGACGAGCGCGCGGACGAGCGCGTCCGCGTCGGACGCGAGGAGCTCGAACCGGTCGCCGTCGCGCTCGAGCCGGCTCACGCCGGGCAGCGCCCGCACGACGTCGGTCGCGGCGCCGGGCAGCGTCACCGTGACCCGCCGCAGGTGGACGCGCGCGAGCACGGCCGCGAGCGTGTCGTCGACGAGCACCCGGCCCTGCCCGATGACGACGACGCGCTCCGCGAGCGCCTCGACCTCCTCGAGGTAGTGGCTCGTGACCACGACCGTCGCCCCGTCGGCGTGGTAGTCGCGCAGCGCCTGCCACAGCTCGTGCCGCGCCTCGACGTCGAGGCCCGTCGTCGGCTCGTCGAGCACGACGAGGCGGGGCCGTCCCACGAGCGCGAGCGCGACGGCGAGGCGCCGCTTCTGCCCGCCCGAGAGCCCGCCGGTCTGCCGCTTCGCGAGGTCGGTCAGCCCGAACCGCTCGAGGACCTCGCCGCGCGGCATCGGGGACGGGTAGTGGCCGGCGACGAAGTCGGTGACCTCGCGGACCGTGAGGGTCGCGGGGAGCCCGGTCTCCTGCGGCGTCGTGCCCAGGCCCACGCGGTTCGACGGGTCGCGCGGGTCCCCGCCGAAGAGGCGGACGACGCCGGAGTCCGGGCGGCGCAGGCCCGTGACCAGGCTGAGGAGCGTCGTCTTGCCCGCGCCGTTGGGACCGAGGAGGCCCACGAGCTCGCCGGGCCGGACGGCGAGCGACACGTCGTCGAGCGCGACGACGTCGCCGAAGCGCCGCGTGACGCCCACGGCCTCGAGGACGGGGCCGTGCGCGTCGCCGCGCGGCGGTGCCGCGTCGGCACCTGGCCGCGCGCTGGGTGGGGTGGTCATCGGTCCTCCGTGGTGGACGAGCCGCCGGTCGGCGGCGTGAGCAGCTCGGTGAGCCGGGCGACGTACGCCTCGAAGGCGGCGCGGCCGGCACGGGTCGCCTCGACGTGCGTCGAGGGCACGCGACCCAGGTGGCCCTTGGTGACGGCGACGTAGCCGGCGTCCTCGAGCCTGCGCAGATGGGTGGAGAGGTTCCCGGCCGTCGTGTCGAGCAGGCTCTGGAGCCGGGGGAACGTCAAGCGGTCGCCGCGCGGGAGCGCCGTGAGGGTCGTCATGATCCGCAGCCGCGCCTGGCTGTGGATGAGCGGGTCGAGCTCGTCCTTCACCGCGTCACCCGCCCCCGCCGCCGCCCGCGAGGCCGAGGGCGCCCCGCGCCCGGACGGCACGACGGCGCACGTGCACGACGCCCGCGGCGGCGAGCATGCCGCCCCCGCCGACGGCGGCCATGACCCCGAGCATGTGCGGCAGCCCGACGAACGCCGCCACGACGGTGACCACGCCGATGACGGCGCCGAGCACGAACTGGGGTCGGTCGCCCCAGATCGCGCCGCCCGCCATGTACATCGCGCCGACGACGAGCGCCGGGACGAGCGTCATCACGGTGGTGACGACGGCGGGGCTCGCGCCCGCCCTCCCCAGCGCGACCGACAGGGCGAAGATGCCCGCGAACGCCACGAACCACGTCCAGCCGTACATCGCGCCCTGGACGGCGGAGGCGCCGTGCACGCCGGCGGTCCGCGCGGCGAGGTGCCACCCGGTCACCGCCATGGCTGCGACGAGGAGCGCGGCGAAGACGACGAGCGCCACGCCGTAGGAGAACGGCGGGTCGTCGCGGCTCGCGGCGAGCCACAGCGCACCGAAGCCGAGCACCCACGCGACGCCCCACGCGCCGAAGAGGACGCGGCCGTCGACGTCGGTCGCGGAGCGGACGCGGGCGCGCTGCTCCGCGAGGATCGCCGCGCCGGCCGCGGGGTCGAGGGGGACGTCGTCGTCTCCTCCCCCGGGCGTGGGATCGAGGGGGACGGCGTCGGCCCCCACGCCCGCACCGGCGCCGAGCACGGCGTGGTCGTCGCCCGCGCGGGCTCCGCGGTCGAGCGCGGCATCGTCCGCGCCGCGTGGCGGCGCGTCGTCCGCTCGGCGGCGCCGCTCGTCGCCACCCACGTCTGCCGTCATGGCCGTCCCCCTCTGTCCCGGCCGGGCGCCGGAGCCGTCGTCGAGCCCTCGGCGCGGATGCCCGCCCGTGCCGGGAGCCGTCCCGGCGTCGCCTCTACTTTGCGTCGCAAAGTTCTTTGTTCAGCGTGACCCTCGGCACGACTCGCGTCAAGCCCCTGACGTAGGTTGTGCCCGTGCACGACGGCGACCCCGCTCCCCCGACCGGCGCCCCGGCGGCCCGGCCCGCGACGCCGACGGACCCGGGAGCACCCGCGGCCGCGGACGTTCCCGGCACGGACGAGGCCCGCGCCCGGCGGCGCCTGGGCGCCGAGGTGTGGATCGTCCTCGGCCTGTCGCTGGGCCAGTCGGGGGTGTACGCGCTCCTGCGGCTGTGGGACCGGCTCACGCGCGAAGTGCCCCTCGCGCAGCAGCAGGCGACCCTCAACCCCCAGCAGTCCGACCGGCCCTGGCTCGACCTCGCCTACCAGCTCGTCGGGATCGCGTTCGCCGTCGTCCCCGTCGTGCTCGCGCTCTACCTGCTCTCGGCCCACGGCCGGCGCGCGACGCGCCTCATCGGGCTCGACGGCGCCCGCCCGGGTCGCGACCTCCTCGCCGGCCTCGGGCTCGCGGCCGTCATCGGCATCCCGGGCCTCGGGCTCTACCTCGCCACCCGCGCCCTCGGCCTCACGGTGCAGATCAACCCGTCGGGCCTCGAGCCCTACTGGTGGGCCGTCCCGGTGCTCGTGCTCTCGGCGCTCCAGAACGCCCTGCTCGAGGAGGTCGTCGCGGTCGGCTACCTGCTCGAGCGCCTGCGCGCGCTGCGCTGGGGCGTGCCCGCGATGATCGTCGCGAGCGCGCTGCTGCGCGGCTCGTACCACCTGTACCAGGGCCCGGGCATGGCCGCGGGGAACGTCGTCATGGGTCTGCTGTTCGCCGGGTGGTACCTGCGCACGCGCCGCGTCATGCCGCTCGTCGTGGCGCACACGGCGCTCGACGTCGTCTCGTTCGTGGGCTTCGCGGTGCTGCCCGACGCCTGGCTCGAGTGGCTCGGCGTCGGCTGAGCCGTCCGCGTCCGACCGGGTGACACCGCCCCGCCCCGCGTGCGCACGCGGGGGGTACTTCGACGCCCTCACCTCGCCTCACCTGCGCACCCGCGCCACACTGAGCCCAGCACCGGACGGCTGGAGGGGGCCGGGCCGTCCCGGGAGAGCCGATCGGGGACGAGCATGGAGCCGGGCCGCCACCGCGCCGACGCGCCCCGCACCCCTGCGCACCGCGCCGCTGCGCGCAGCCCCGCTGCCACCGGCGCGGCCGCACCCGGCACCGCAGCACCCCGCACCGCCGCCCCCGGCACCGCCGCCCCGGACACCACGGCAGCGGACACCACTGCCCCGGACACCTCCGCGCTCCGCACCACGGCCCACGGCCGGGACGCCGCCCACCTGCCACCCCACGCAGCGCGTCCGCTCGACGACGACGCCGCCCGCCGACCGAGCCCGCGCGTGCGTCGCGCCGCGGGCGCCGTCGGCGCGCTCGCGTGGATGGCCGCCGCGACGCCCGGCATCGCCGCGCTGCGCGACGAGGGCCTCATCACGGGCGTCCCCTGGCTGCTCGCGCTGCTGTGCGTCGTCGCCGTCGTGGTCGCGAGCGTGCCGGTGCAGCGGTGGCTCGGCGCGGGCCGGCTCGACAACCGGCCGCTGCTGCGGCTCGTCGTCGCCTTCGGCATCTTCGCGGCCGGCACCTGGACGTCGGGCTGGAGCATGCTCCTGCCCGGCGCCGCGGTGCTCGCCACCATCGTCATGCTCCAGCGCTCGGGCAGCCAGGCGTGGCCGCTCGCCGCCGCCGTCACCGTGGTGTTCACGACCGCGGGCCAGCTCGGGGTGCACGCGGGCCTGCTGCCGACCGTCCTCCCGGAGGACCTCAGCCACGTGGGGGCGGGCTGGTTGTTCGCCGTCGCCGTGCTCAGCGTGTGGAACGTCGCGACGTCGATCGCCGAGCGCGAGCGCTCGCAGGCCGCGCTCGGACGGGCCGACGCGCGCCTGCGCGCGCTCATGGACGCCTCCACCGACGTCCTGTCCGTGAGCGACCGCAACGGCCGGCTCACCGACGTGAGCCCCGCGGTGCGGCGCACCCTGGGCTACACGCCCGAGGCCCTCCTGGGCCGCTCGCTGCTCGACCTGGTCGACCCCGACCAGCGCGCCGCGGTCGCCCTCCAGCTCGCCGAGGTCGTGCGCGAGGGCCCCGGGACGCGCGCGAGCTTCGACGTGCTCGCCGTGCTCGCGAGCAGCGAGCGGCGGTGGTTCGAGTGGACGCTCCTGCAGCACGAGGACCCGCTCGTCGGCGGGCTCGTCGTCGAGATGCGGGACGTCACCGACCGCCGGCTCGCGGCCGAGGCGCTCGCCCACGCGGCGTCGCACGACGACCTCACGCGCCTGCCCAACCGCGCGGAGCTCCTGCGCCGGCTGCGGCTCGTGCTGCCCGAGGCCACGGCGGGCGCGGGCGTCGCCGTGCTGTTCATCGACCTCGACCGCTTCAAGGAGGTCAACGACACCTACGGCCACGCGACGGGCGACCGCCTGCTCGAGGTCGTCGCCCAGCGCCTGGCGGGGGGCCTGCGGTCGCACGACCACCTCGCGCGGCTCGGCGGGGACGAGTTCGGTGCCGTGCTCACCGAGGTCACCGGCGAGGACCAGGTGCGTGCCGTGACGCGCCGCCTCGAGCAGGCGGTGGCCGCGCCCGTGCACCTCGACAGCGTCCTGCTCGACGTCGAGGCGAGCATCGGGACGGCGCTCGCGTTCGACGGGGACGCCGACCCCGCCGACCTCTTCGCCGCCGCGGACGCCGCGATGTACCGCGTCAAGAACGCGCGGCGGCGGGCAGGCGGAGGTGCCCGAGCTGCTCGAGATGACGGTCCAGGACGATCTGCACCAGCCGCCGGTCCGCCCCCAACGGGGCCGTGACGACGTCGGCGCCCGCCTCGAGCAGGCGGTCGTGGAAGTACCCCGGGGCGAGCAGGTACGACGCCACGACGACGCGTCCACCGCGTCCGGCGCGCTCGACCCGCTCGCGGGCCGCCGCGACCGCGACCGGGACCCGCGGGTCGCAGCCCGAGCCGTAGCCCACGCTGACGTCCCCGCCCCGCCGCGCCGCGAGCTCCGCCACCACGCGCTCGACGGCGGCCGCCGCGCGGGCGTCGCTCGACCCGGCCGCCGCGAGCACGACGGCGTCGCGGGGTCCCGTCCCGACCTGCTCCAGGCGCTCGAGCAGCAGGTCGACGAGGCGCGGGTCCGGCCCGAGCGGGTCGGCGGCGACGGCGCGCGTCCCCTCCACGGCCGCGGCCACGTCGACGTGCACGTGGAACCCCGCCGAGAGCAGCAGCGGCACGACGACGACCGGACCGCCGTCCGGGCCGGCGTCGGCGAGGGCGTCCCGCACGACGTCGGCGACCTCGGGCTGCTGGACGTCGACGAAGGCCTCGCGGACGTCGAGCTCGGGCCGCGCCGCGGCGACCCCCGCGAGGAGGGCGTGGATCGTCGCGCGGCCGGCCGGGTCGGCGGTCCCGTGCGAGCAGCCGACGAGGACCCCGGCCGGGCCCGGGCGCGCTGCCCGGCGCCCCGACGCGGCTCCGCGCGGGCGCGGGTCGTCGGCGGGCGCGCCGAACGGCTCGGGCGGCACGACGTCCGTCGTCGTCGGCGCGCTCACCGCGGCACCGTCTCGAGGCGGTAGCCGCGCTTGACGACGGTGCGGATGAGGTCACGCGACGTCGCCTCGCGCAGCCGGGCGATCGCGACCTCGGCCGCGTGCGGGTCGGTCGACACCCCGGGCAGCACCGCGAGCACCTCCGAGCGTGGGACGACGCCGCCGCCGGCGGCGGCGAGCAGGCGGAGCACCTCGAGCCCGGTCGGCGACAGCGCGAGCACGCGGCCGTCGAGCACGGCCGCGCCGCGGTGCACCTGGAGCGGTCCGGCGACGGTCACGAGCGCCCGGGTCCGCCGGTCGTCGAAGTGCGCGACGAGCGCGCGCACGAGCGACCCGAGCCGTCCGCGGTCGGGGATGAGCGGCTCGATGCCCGCGTCGCGCAGCGGCTTCGCCGTGACAGGCCCGACGGCGGCCGCGAGCAGGTTGCCGTCGGCGAACCGGCGGCGCAGCGCGGCGCCCACGCCGGCGTCCTCGGCGACCGCGAGCCACGCGGCGGCGCCGGGCGCCGACGTGAAGACGACGACGTCGATCTCGCCGTCCGCCGCGGCACGCACCGAGGCGTCGAGCGCGGCCGGGTCGGGCGGCGGCCCCCAGCGGTAGACCACGAGGCTGCGCACCTGGGCGCCCGCCGCGGCGAAGGCCTCGTCGAGCCCGTCGGCGCCCGCGCCGTGGTGCTGGACGGCGATCCGCGAACCCGCGACGCCCTCGCCCAGCAGCACCTCGGCGATCTCGGCCGACGTCTCGGACTCCGCCACCCAGTCGGCCTGGAGGCCGGCGGCCTGGATCGCACCGCGCGCCTTGGGACCGCGCGCGACGATCCGCGCCGCGCCGAGCACGTCCAGCAGGGGCTCGAGCAGCCCGACGGCGTCGGCCGCCTCCGTCCACCCGCGGAACCCGATGCCGGTGGTCACGACGACGACGTCGGGCGGGTCCGCGATGACCGCGCGGGTCCCGGCCACGAGCGCCGCGTCGTCCGTGTGCGGGACCATGCTCATGGCGGGCGCGTGGCGCACGGTCGCACCGCGGCGCGCGAGGGCCGCGCCGAGCTCGCCCGAGCGACGGTCCGCCGTCACGAGGACGACGCACCCGGCCATCGCCTGGCTGAGGTGCGGTGCGGGTGCGGGCGCTGCGACGGCTCCGGCCGTCCCGACCGCCGTCGTCCGCGCGGGCGCCTCACCCATCCAGCAGCCCCTCCGCCGCGACCCGGCCCAGCACGATGACGGCGGGCGCACGCACGCCGACGTCGGCCGCACGCGCGACGACGTCGCGCAGCGGGGCCCGCGTCACGCGCTGGCGCGGGGTCGCGCCGTTCTCGACGATCGCGACCGGGAGGTCCGGGTCGACCCCGGCGGCGAGGGCGTCCGCGACCATCGCGGGGAGCATCGACACGCCCATGAGGACGACGAGCGTCGCGCCGTCGAGCAGCGTCTCCCGCGCGGAGGCCGTGAGGCCCTCGTGCCCGCTGAGCACGTGGAACGCCGTGGTGACGCCCCGGTGGGTGAGCGGGATGCCGGCGAGCGCGGGCACCGACATCGCGCTGCTCACGCCGGGGACGACCTCGACGGGCACGCCCGCCTCGCGGCACGCGAGCACCTCCTCGCCGCCGCGGCCGAACACGAACGGGTCGCCGCCCTTGAGCCGCACGACGGTCCGCCCGCGCTGCGCGTGCTCGACGAGGATCTGCTCGATCTCGTGCTGGGGGACGGGGTGGTGCCCCGGCGTCTTGCCGACCTCGACGACCTCGACGTCCGGGTGCAGCTCGGCGAGCACGTCGCGGGGCCCGAGCCGGTCCGTGACGACGACGTCGGCCTCCGCGAGCGCGCGCCGCCCGCGCAGCGTGAGCAGCTCGACGTCGCCCGGGCCGCCGCCGACGAGGACGACGCGACCCTGGCGGCGCCCGCCGGACCGGTCCGCGTCCGACCTCCCGCGCCGGCCGCGCAGGTCCGCGCCGCCCGCGCGGAGCGTCGCGGCGAGGTGGTCGCGGACCGCACGGCTCCGCCCGGGGTCCGCCGGGCCGGTCGAGACGACGCCGACGAGGACGTCCCCGACCTGCGTCGTCGCCGGGGTGCGCGCCGTGCCGGCGTCGGCCGCCCCCGCGTTGACGCAGAACACGCGCCGGGCCTCGGCCCAGGCGGCCACCTGGGCGTCGACCGCGCGGTCGCCGGTCGCGGTGTGCACGAGCCAGGCCTTGTCGACGTCGGACTCGTGGACCTCGCCGCAGCGCCAGCGCACGACGCGGTCCTCGACGAGCTCAGCCAGCTCCTCGCACAGCTGGGGCGCGACCACGACGACGTCGGCGCCCGCGACGCGCATCGACTGCACGCGCCGCGCGGCCACCGGCCCACCCCCGGCCACCAGCACCCGCCGCCCGCCCAGCTCGACCCCCAGCAGTGCAGTCACCCGCCCACCCCCTCCCCGAGATGCCGACTCCCGCCCGCGTGCCGCCCGGACACACCCGGGACGTCGTCATCTCGGCGAGGGGAGGAAAGGAGGGGGGTGCCGACGAGGACCAGGCCGCCGTCCGTCCGGACCGGCCACGTGCGCAGCGTGCCGTCGCCCGTGAGCGGCTCGCGGCCCACCCGGTCCAGGCAGGCGCCCGTGCGCAGGTCGAAGACCTGCTTGTACATGGGCGACGCGAGCGTCGGCGCGTCACCCCGCGACCCGACGATCCCGCGGGACAGCACGTGCGCGCCGCAGAACGGGTCGAGGTTCTGCACCGCGAGCACGGTGTCGTCCACCAGGCGCACGACGGCGACCTGCTCGCCGTCGACCAGCGCCGCGGCCCCGCGCTCGGGCACGAGGTCGGCGAGGTGGCACACCGCCGTCCACGCGGTCCGGCCCGAGGTCCCGAGGATCGTGGCAGGGCCCGCGCCCCCGACCGCGGCGGGTGCGGGGCTCGTGGTCTGCGTGCTCATCGGCGCACCTCCAGCGTGGTCCCGGCGACCAGGACGGCGCCGGCGCGGGCACCGGCTCGCTCCTCCGGGGTCGCGGGACGCACCTGCCCGCGCTCGGGGACGTAGGCCAGCGACGGGTCGGGCGTCGTCGGCGCGTTGACGAAGGACGCGAAGCGCGCGAGCTTCTCGGGGTCGTCGAGGGTCGCCCGCCACTCGTCGGTGTAGGCCTCGACGTGCGCGGCCATGGCGGCGTCGAGGTCCGCGGCGATGCCGAGGGAGTCGTCCATGACGACCGCCCGCACGCCGTCGAGCCCGCCCTCGACCTCCTCGATCCACGGCGCCGTGCGCTGGAGCCGGTCCGCGGTGCGCACGTAGTACATGAGGAAGCGGTCGATCGTCCGCACGAGCGTCTCGGTGTCGAGGTCCTCGGCGAGCAGCTGCGCGTGCCGCGGCGTGAAGCCGCCGTTGCCGCCGACGTAGACGTTCCAGCCCTTGTCCGTCGCGATGACCCCGACGTCCTTGGCGCGCGCCTCGGCGCACTCGCGCGCGCAGCCCGAGACCCCGAGCTTGATCTTGTGCGGCGAGCGCAGGCCGCGGTAGCGCAGCTCGAGCTCGACGGCGAGCGCCACCGAGTCCTGCACGCCGAACCGGCACCACGTCGACCCGACGCACGACTTCACCGTGCGCAGGCTCTTGCCGTACGCGTGGCCGGACTCGAAGCCGGCATCGACGAGGCGCCGCCAGATCTCGGGCAGCTGCTCGAGCCGCGCGCCGAACATGTCGATCCGCTGACCGCCGGTGATCTTGGTGTAGAGGCCGAAGTCGCGCGCGACCTCGCCGACGACGATGAGCCCCTCGGGGCTCACCTCGCCGCCCGGCATGCGCGGGACGACGGAGTAGGACCCGTCCTTCTGCAGGTTCGCCATGACGTGGTCGTTGGTGTCCTGGAGCGTCGCGTTCTCGCCGTCGAGCACGTGGCCCGCGCCGAGCGAGCCGAGGATCGACCCGACGACCGGCTTGCAGATGTCGCAGCCGCGCGAGCCCGCGGGCCGCGCCGCGGCGCCGTGCCGGGCGAGGATCTCGCTGAACGTCCGCAGCCCGCTCACGCGCACGGCGTCGAAGAGCTGCGCGCGCGAGAGGTCGAAGTGCTCGCAGAGCGCCGTGCTCACCGTGACGCCGGACTTCTCCAGCTCGGTCGTGACGAGCTTCTTGACCAGCGGGAGGCACGAGCCGCAGCTCGTCCCGGCGCGCGTGCACGCCTTGACCGCGCCGAGGTCGGTGCAGCCGTGCTCGGTGACCGCGGCCCGGACCGTGCCCGCGGTGACGTTGTTGCACGAGCAGACGGCGGCGTCGTCGGGAAGAGAGGTCTGCGGTCGGCCGGCAGATCCGGCGCCCTCGGGGAGGAGGTATGCCCCCGGGTCCCCGTCGAGCTGCCGCCCGAGCATGGGACGCAGCGCGGCGTACGCGCTCGCGTCGCCGACGAGCACGCCGCCCAGGAGCGTCCGCGCGTCGTCCGAGAGGACGATCTTGGTGTAGAGGCCGGCGACCGGGTCCGCGTGGACGAGCTCGAGCGCCCCGGGCGTCGTGGCGAACGCGTCGCCGAAGCTCGCGACGTCGACGCCCGCGAGCTTGAGCTTGGTCGCGGTGTCGGCGCCCGGGAAGACGGCGGCGCCGCCGAGCAGGCGGTCGACGACGACCTCGGCCATCGCGTAGCCGGGCGCGACGAGGCCGATGCAGGAGCCTTCGATGCACGCGACCTCGCCGACCGCCCAGACCGCCGGGTCCTCGGTGCGACAGGCCTCGTCGACGACGACGCCGCCGCGCGCGCCCACGGGGAGGCCCGCAGCCCGAGCGAGCTCGTCGCGCGGCCGCACGCCCGTCGCGAGCACGACGACGTCGACGTCGAGCCGGCCGCCGTCGGCGAAATCCATGCGGCGCACGGCGCCGTCCCGACCCGGGCGGAGCGACGTGGTCGAGGTGTTGAGCCGGACCGCGACCCCGGTCGCGTTGATGAGCCGGCGCAGCGCCTCGCCGCCGCCCTCGTCGACCTGGAGCGGCATGAGCCGCGGGCCGAACTGGACGACCGTGCTCTGCGCGCCGAGCGCCTGGAGCGCGCCCGCCGCCTCGAGCCCGAGCAGGCCGCCGCCGACGACGGCGCCGCGCACCGGCCGCTTCCAGCGCCGGCCGCGCTCCTCCACCCAGCCGCGCAGGGCGGCGACGTCGTCGACCGTGCGGTAGACGAAGACGCCGGGCAGGTCGGTGCCCTCGACGGGCGGGACCGCGGCGGACGAGCCGGTCGCGAGGACCAGGGCGTCGTAGGCGTAGGTGGTGACGTGGTCGGTGTCGTTGCGGCGCGCGGTGACGGTGCGCGCGTCGCGGTCGACGGCCGTGACGGTCGTGTCCCGGACGAGGCGCACGAGCGGGTCGGACCACAGCTCGGGCTGGCCGAGCGAGAGGTCCTCGGGGTCGCGGCCCGAGAAGTAGGAGGTGAGGGCGACGCGGTCGTACGGGGCGCGCGGCTCCTCGGCGAGCACCGTGACGCGCCACGCGCCGTCGGCGTCGCGGTCCCGGAGCGCCTCGACGAGACGGTGCGCGACCATGCCGCCACCGACCACGACGAGGTGCTGCGCCACCTGTCCCCCTGCACTGCCGGGCAGCTCGCGGGCTGCGTCGGGCTCCTGACCGTCACGACGGTAGGCAGGGGAGGTTTCCCCGGAGGTGCCGGGGTGTTTCGGCTGTGTCACGCCGTCGAGCGCGTCCGTCGAGTCGTCCATCGCGAGGCCTTCCGGGGAGCGGCTGGCCGGGGACGGGTGCACCCCCGGGCCTGCCGTCGACGCTAGGAAGGCCGTGTTTCACCGGCGGCGTGCGCCGGTTACCCCTGTGGAACGGTCTGCGCACACGGTCGGCCGGGCGTGTGTGAGACCCGTGGCGCGTGTCCGCTGCGGGCGTACGGCGGGGCGTTGCCCGCCGGCGTCGGGCGGTGTGACGCTGGGCCGCGACCCAGGAGGCGCCCATGAGTGCGACCACCCCGGCGACCCGCGAGGACGCCACCACGCTCTACGAGCACGTCGGCGGGGAGCCGGGCATGCGCCGGCTCGTCGAGGCCTGGTACCCGACGGTCCTCGCCGACCCCCTGCTGCAGCCGCTGTTCGGCGCGGGTCACGCCGACCACGTGCCCCACCTGACGGCGTTCCTCGCGGAGGTGTTCGGCGGCCCGCGCACCTACACGGACCGGCTCGGCGGCTTCGCGGCGCTGCTCGATCACCACCGCGGGCTCCGGATCACCGAGGCGCAGCGCGCACGGTTCGTCGAGCTCTTCCTCGCCGCCGCCGACGACGTCGCCTGGCCCGCGGACGCGCGCACGCGCACCGCCCTGCTCGAGTACCTCGAGTTCGGCACCGAGGTCGCGGCGCAGAACTCGCACGCGGTCGCGGAGGCGGACCTCCACCCGTGCCAGGAGGTCCCGCGCTGGGACTGGTGAGCGGCGCGGGTCCCACGACGTTCGGGGCCCGACGCCCGCGTCAGGCCTTGCGCCAGCCGGCGCCGTGCTTCTTGTGGACCGCCTGGCGCGTGACGCCGAGCACCGTCGCGATCGCCGCCCAGGACGCGCCGCGGTTGCGGGCGCGCCGCACGAGGACGGCCTCCTGCCGCTCGACCTCCGTGCGCAGGGCGCGCAGGGCCGCGAGCGCCGAGATGGGGTCCTCCCCCTCGGCCTGGGCCACGAGACTGCTCATGGTGTCGTCCTTCATCGAGTTCCTTCGCTGACGCCTCCGGAGGTGTGTCAATCGTGGTTGACAGACCCCGCGTTGTCAACCGTGGATGACGGCCGCGGGGGTGCCGGGCCCGCCGGACCGGCCTCCCCGACGGGACGAACCGCCCGCCCTAGACTCGCGACCATGTCGAGTGCGCCACCTGAGGGCCTCACCGCCCCCGGTGGAGAGGGGGCGCGGCCGGTCCCGGGGCCCGGGGTCGGCGGCACGGGCGCGCCCGCGGCGGCCCACGAGGCCCGCGAGGTCCACATCGTCGACACGCCCGCCGCGCGCGTGCACCACCCGGCGGACCTCGTCGGCGTCGTGCTCTCGGCGCTCGGGATCGCGCTCGTGGTGGTCATCGGCATCTACGCGCGCGGCACCACGACCGGCGTGACCGAGGACGTCCAGGACTTCGAGACGGTCATCCAGCGCCTGCTCATCGTGCCGGTCGCCGTGATCGAGGGCCTCATCACGGTGCTCGTGCCGCTCGCCGTGCTCGCCGAGCTCGTGCTCCGTCGCCTCCTGCGCCACGCGGTCGAGGCGGTCGTGGCCGCGATCCTCACCTTCGGCGCCGCGCTGCTCGCGGCGTGGATCATCACGCGCTTCGGCGTGCCCGTGCTGCGGTCGTCGTTCAGCGTCTGGACCAACGGCGTGCGCGAGGTCATCATCCCGCCGGCCCTCAGCGCGACCGCGGCCCTGCTGACCGTCGCGGGTGCGCGCAACCGCCGTCGGACCGTCGGGCTCTCGTGGAACCTCGTGTGGCTGGCCCTCGGCGTCGCGCTCATCAGCGGCGTCCTCACGCTGCCCGCGGCCCTCATGACGGTGCTGCTCGGCCGCCTCGTCGGGCTCGGCGTCCGGTACGCGTCGGGCGTCCAGAGCGAGCGCGCGTACGGCGACTCGCTGGTCGCGGGGATCCGGCGCGCGGGGTTCGAGCCCGTGTGCCTCGTGCGCGTCGGCGACCTGACCGACGACGACCCGGCCGCGACGACGCCCCGCGCCGAGCCGGTCGTCGCCGCGCCGCGCGCGGACGGGAGCGGTGCCACCGCCGGGACGACGGACGCGGGCGCCGTCCCGCCGTCCTCCGCGACGGCGCCGTCGTCGGCGTCGCCCCCCCACGCGACCGACGGCGAGCCCGCCGACCTCGCGGCCGTCGCGATCACGCGGCACAGCGACAACCGCGTCTACGCGATGACCACCGACGACGGCGAGCGCCTGGACGTCGTCGTGCTCGACGGCGACCGCCAGGTGGTCGGCATCCTCGTGCGGTTCTGGCGCTCCCTGCGCCTGCGCGGGCTGGACGGGCGCGCCGTCGTCTCCCTGCGCCAGGCGGCCGAGCGCGCCGCGCTGCTCGCGCACGCCGCGTGGTCCGCGGGGGTGCGGACGCCGCGGCTCCTCGCGCTCGCCGAGGCCGAGGACTCGATGCTGCTCGTCCAGCAGCACGCGTACGGCGCCGTGCCCCTGCGCGACCTGCCGCCCGAGGCGCTGAGCGACGAGGTGCTCGACGCCGTCTGGGACCAGCTCCGCATCGCCCACCAGGCGGGCCTCGCGCACCGCGCGCTCACGTCCGACGCCGTCCTCGTGGACCTCGAGCCCCCCTTCGTGCCGCCGTCGCCGCCCGCGCCCGACGGCACGCCCGCGCCGGTCGAGGCGGCCGGGCCCGTCGTGCTGCTCACCGGCTGGGAGTCGGGCGACGTCGCGTCGTCCGACCTCGCGCGCCGCATGGACCTCGCCCAGATGCTCGCCCTGCTCGCGCTGCGGGTCGGCGCCGAGCGTGCGGTCGGGTCGGCGGCGCGCGTCTTCACCGACGAGGACCTCGTCGCCATCGGCCCGCTGCTGCAGACCATCGCGATGCCGCGCACGACGCGCGAGGAGGCCCGCGAGCGCAAGGGCGTCCTCGCGGAGGTGCGCGAGGCGCTGCTCGCGCAGCTGCCCGAGGCCGACGTCGAGCCGCAGCGCCTCATCCGGTTCGGCGCGCGCACCGTCCTCACGCTCGTGCTCGGGATCGCGGCCGCGGTGCTCGTCATCACGCGCCTCAACTTCGCCGAGATCTCCGCGGCCCTCGTCGACGCCGAGCCCTGGTACGCGGCCGTCGCCTTCGGCATGGGCATGGCGACCTTCCTCGGGTCGGCCATGGCGCTCGTCGCGTTCGCGCCGGTCAAGCTGCCGCTGTGGCGGGCGACGCTCGTCCAGGTCGCGGGCTCGTTCGTCGCGCTCGTCGCGCCCGCCGGCGTGGGGCCCGCGGCGCTCAACCTGCGGATGCTCACGCGACGCGGCGTCTCGAACACGCTCGCGGTCGCGTCCGTCGGGCTCGTGCAGGTGTCGCAGTTCATCACCACGCTGCTCCTGCTGCTCGTGCTCTCGCTCGCGTCCGGCAAGCCCATGCAGCTGCCGTCGCGCACGGTCCTCGTGTCGGTGGCGATCGTCGCGGCGGCCCTCGCGGCGGCGATGCTCGTCCCGGCGCTGCGGCGCTGGGTCGCGTCCAAGACGCTGCCGCTGTGGCGCCAGACGTGGCCGCGCCTCGTCCAGCTGCTCGGCCAGCCCAAGCGGTTCGCCGTCGCGATCGTCGGCAACCTCATCATGACCGTCGGCTACCTCGGCGCGTTCCAGGCCAGCCTCGCCGCGTTCGGCGAGGCGCTGCCGCTCATCGACCTCGCGCTCATCTACCTGCTCGGCAACACGGCCGGCGCGCTCGTGCCCACGCCCGGCGGCCTCGGCGCGATCGAGTCGGCGCTCACCATCGGCCTCATCAACGGCGGCGTGCCGGGCGCCATCGCCGCGTCGGTCGTCGTGCTCTTCCGCGCGCTGACCTACTGGGCGCGCATCCCGTTCGGCTGGCTCGCGATGCGCACGCTGCAGCGCACGGGCGAGCTCTGACGCACGTCGCCGGACCGGCGGGCTCCGGCCCGGCGGACGTCAGAGGCCGGCGTGCCGCGCTGCCCACGCGGCCGCAGCGGCCCGCGACGTGACGCCGAGCTTCGTGCGCACGTTGGCGACGTGCCGGTGCACCGTGTGCGGGCTGAGCACGAGCTCGCGGGCGATCTCGGCATCCGTGAGACCGGCGGCGACGAGCCGGAGCACCTCGAGCTCGCGTGGCGTCAGCGCGCGGTCGGACCGGCCCGGCGACGACGTCGGACGGGCCGCCCGCCCCTCGAGGTGAGCGACCGTCGCGTCGACCACCGCCGTCGCGTCGCCGAGCCACGGGAGGTGGTCCTCGCCCGCGAGCGCGACGAGCCGGGCGTTGGGGACCCGGGCGGCGAGGTCCTCGCCGAGCGCGAACGGGATCGCCCGGTCGCCGCGACGGTGGAGCACCAGGGTGGGGACCGCGCCGAGGGCGGGCAGCACCGCGCGCGCGTCGAGGGCGTACGCGTGCCGCAGCTGGGCGGCCGCCTCCTCGGGTGTCCCGAGCGTGCGCTGCGACCGCGCGAAGCGGTCCCGCTCGGCCGCGCTCGCGCTCGGCATGAAGACGTCGGCGAGCACGCGCGACCCCAGCCCCCAGTGGCCGCGGACGACGTCGAGCATCGCCGCGCGCGCCGCATCGGACGCGACGTCGGTGCCGCGCGCGTACCCGCCGTAGAGGACGAGGTGGGTGACCCGCGGTCGCCGCACCGAGAGCTCGGCCGCCGCGCCGGCCGCGACGCCCGCACCCGAGCTGGCACCGAGCATCGCGACCTCGTCGAGGCCGAGCGCGCCCACCAGCCCGGTGAGCACCGCGACCTCCTCGGCGAACGACGCCGGCGGCGGCCCGTCGCGGGCGGAGAGCCCGGTCCCCGGGCGGTCGTAGCGCACCACACGCGCGTGCTCCCCGAGGCGGGTCACGAACCGCCGGAACCGCGCGTCCCGCCAGTCGACCGCGAGGTGGCTCGACCACCAGCCGGCCACGACGAGCGGCGGCCCGGAGCCGGTCGCGGCCCAGGCCACGGAGCGGCCGCCCACGTCGGCGTGGTGCACCCGCTGCTCGTCGCCGCGCACGCCTCGACCCTAGCGAGGCGCGCCACGCGGGGGCACGCGTCCCCTGCTCGACCGCGTCCGTCCCCCCGGTCAGGTGCGACGGGTCACGTGGTGCTCCCACGCACCGTGGGTCGCCGCCCGCGACGGCGTCGCCGTCCCGACCACGAGCGGCCGGACGATCCCCGGCATGCCCGTCCACTCCGCCCGGTGCAGCGTGCGGACCTCGAACCGCGCGGTGATCGCGGCGAGCAGGTCGCGGTCGCAGCGGCAACCCCCGGCGCACCCCGCCCAGGGCCCGGCGAGGCGGGTCTGCCACCGGCCGAGCGCGGTCCCCGCGGCGTGCACGTGCTCGACGAAGAGGAGTCGCCCGCCCGGCCGGAGCACGCGCGCGACCTCCGACAGCGCGGACTCGACGTCGCGCACCGTGCACAGGACCAGCGTCGACACCACCGTGTCGACGGACGCCGTGGCGACGGGCAGGTCCTCCGCCGGGGCCGCCAGCACCTCGGCCGCCCGCCCCGAGGCGGCGAGCCGGGCGCGTGCGCGGTCCGCCATGGGCGCCACCGGCTCCGTGAGGACGAGCTCCTCGACGTCCGCGGGGTAGTGGGCGAGGTTGAGGCCGGTGCCCGTCCCGATCTCCAGGACGCGGCCGCGGGCCCCCGCGAGGAGCGCGATGCGCCGCCGCTCCAAGCCGAGCCGCTCGCCGCGGGCGAGGAACGGGTCGTAGACCGTCGCGCCGAGGCGCGCTCGCAGGGTGGCGGACCGCGGGTGGGCGCGGCCGGTCGTCGTCGTGGGCGTGGTCACGGGTGTGGTCGCTGCGGTGGTCGCGGGCGTGGTCGCCGTGCCGGTGGTGCCGGCGGTCGTCGTCGTGGTCATGGTGGTCACTCCGGCCGTGAGCGGGATGGGATCCCATCGCACCGCCGGACGACGCCGCCGCGCGTCGCGCGGACCGGCCATCTCCCGGATGGCCCGATCGGGCCACCCGGCGGCTCGGCGACCCGCTCAGTGACCCGAGGTGACCTTGAGCCCGACGACGCACCCGATCAGCCCCACGATGAGCAGCACCCGCAGGAGGGAGGCCGGCTCGGTCCCGGTCGCCATCGCGTAGACCACCGTGAGGCCGGCCCCGATCGCGACCCACACCGCGTACGAGGTCCCCACCGGCAGCGCGGTCATCGCGTAGGCGAGCCCGCCCATGCTCATGAGGAGCGCGACCGCGAAGACGACGGTCGGGCCGGGTCGCGAGAAGCCCTCCGAGCGGCCGAGGGCCGTGGCCCACACCGCCTCGAGCACTCCCGACAGGATGAGGACGATCCAGTGCACGGCTGCCTCCCAGGACGCCGTCGTGTCTGTCCGGGTACGGTGCCGCTCGTCCGGTGGCCCGCCTCGGGCCGTGACCAGTCTCCCCCACGCGGCGGAGCTCCGGCCACCGGGGTCGTCCACGCGGACGACCCCGCGCGCCGTCGGACGACCTAGGGTCGTGGCCGTGACCGATCTCGTCCGCGCGACCCGCCTCGAGGTCGGCTGGACCGACCGCCCCGTCTGCGCCCCCGTCGACCTGCGCGTGCGCGAGGGCGAGGTGCTCGCCCTCGTGGGCCCCAACGGCACCGGCAAGTCCACGATCCTGCGCGCCGTCCTCGGGCTGCTCGAGCCGCTCGGCGGCGAGCTGCGCGTGCTCGGCGAGGAGGTCGACGAGCGCCGCGCGGCCTTCCGCGCCGCCGTCGCGTCCGTGCTCGACGACGACGCGTGGTTCCCCGGCCTCACCGCGCGCGAGCACCTGCTCCTCACCGCGGCGGGGCACGGCGTGACCTCGACGACGACGGCCGTCGACGCCGTCCTCGACGTCTTCGGCATGACCGACGAGCAGGACGCGATCCCCACGGCGCTGTCCTCGGGCCAGCGGCGCCGGCTGCTCCTCGCGGCGGCGTTCGTGCGCCCGCGCCGACTGCTCGTGCTCGACGAGCCGGAGGCGCGGCTCGACACGTCGATGCGCCACCGCCTGGCGGGGCTGCTCGCCGAGGAGGCCGCCCAGGGCACCGGCGTGCTGCTCGCGACGCACGACCCGGTGCTGCTCACCGCGCTCGGCGCCGACGCCGTCCTCGTCGGCGAGGACCGCTGCCGGCGCGTCCGCGCCGCGCAGGCGGTGGCCGCGATGGCGGAGGTGTGAGGCGCGCATGACCCTGCCCGAGCTCGTGCGCGGCGCCGTCCCGTCCGGCCGCCACGTCCGCCGGATCACCGAGGACATCGAGGGGGCCCGCACCGGACGTGGCTTCGGCGACGTCGTCTCGGACCTCTGGTACGCCGTCACGTGCGTCGTCCTGCTCGCGGTGACGGCCTACGGCACGGCCGCGGTGGTCCAGGAGGCGGCGACCGCCGCCCAGCCCGACGCCGTCCCGATCGGCGAGGCGGGCACGGTGCTCGTGCTCGTCGCGCTGTGCGGCGGCGTGCTCGCGCTCGGCACCCGCCTGGGCCCCGTGGCGCTCGGGGGCGGGGGCGCGGGGTGGTGGCTCCCGATGCCCGTCGACCGGCGCGGGCTGCTGCGGCCGTCCGTGCTGCGCTGGCCCGCGATCGCGCTCGCCGCGGGCGTCGTCGCGGGACCGCTCGCCGCGCTGTCCCTGGGCCTGCCGCCGGCCGTCGGCCCGGCGCTCGCCTGGGCCGCGCTCGGCGGGGGCGCCGCGGCCCTCGTGGGCGCCGTCGCCGCCGTCGTCCAGCAGCGGCCGGCCGACGCACGTGGCCTGCGACGCCGCGAGCGCGCGCTCGCGGGCGTGGGCGACGGCGTCGTCGCGGCGGCGGTCATCGGGCTCGCGGTGCTCGTGCTCACGGGCGGGTGGCCGGGCTGGCACCTCCACCGCTCCGCCTGGGTCGGGCTGCCGCTCCTGGTCGCGGCGGCGGGCCTCACCGCGCTCGCCGACCGCGGGGTCGAGCGCCTCGACGGCGCGACGCTCCGCCGCCTCGGGTCGCTGGGCCAGCGCGCCCAGGTGGCGGTGCTCGCGCTCGACCTGCGCGAGCTCGGCCGCGCGCTGACCAGCGTCGAGGCGCGCGACCGACGGCGCTCCTGGCGGCTGCGGGCGCGCGGCCCGCGGAGCGCGGTGGCCGTCGCGGACCTCACCCTCCTCGCGAGGTCGCCGCGTGCGCTGGTGCAGATCGCGGTGCTCGCGCTCGTGGCCGTCGTCGCCGCGCGGTCCCCGGTGGTGGGGACGGGGATCGCCCTCTACCCCGTCCTGCTGCTCACGGGCTTCTGGGCCGCGAGCTCGGCGGCCGCGGGCGCGCGCCACGGCGAGCTCGTGCCGGCGCTCGACCGGTCGCTCCCGCTCTCGGCGCGGCAGGTGCGGGTCGCGCGGGGTGCGGCGCCGCTGGTCGCGGCGGTCGTCTGGAGCGCGGTCGCCGTCGCGACGCTCCCGGGGCTGGCCGCCGTCGCGCCCGTCTGGGCGGTCGTGCTCGCCGCCGCGGCGGTGCGGTCGGCCTACCGTCCGCCGCCGAAGCTCCGGCAGCCCGTGATCGCCTCGCCCATGGGCGGGGCGCCGCCCACGACGGGCATGACGCAGGGCGTCGACGTCGCCCTCCTGGGCACGCTGCCCACGGCGCTCGCGCTCTACGTCGGCGTCCTCTCGCCGACGCTGCTGGCCGTCCAGTGGGGCGTGGCCGCCGCGGTCCTCGCGGTCGCCCTCGCCGTGACCGGACGACGGCCGAGCGCCTGACGCGTGGGGGGCGACGTCGCCCCGTGCGCCGTCCGCGATGGGCGCGCACCGGGTCTGGACCTCCGTCGCCGTAAGGCGTAACTTACCGTTCGTGCCTACTTACGGAACCGTCCTCGAGGCGCTCGCCGACCCCACCCGCCGGATGGTGTTCGAGCGCGTCGCCGCGCGGCCCCGACCGGTGGGGGAGATCGCGCACGGCCTGCCCGTGAGCCGGCCCGCCGTCTCGCAGCACCTGCGCGTGCTCAAGGTCGCGGGTCTCGTCCGCGACCGCGCCGTCGGCACGCGGCGCATCTACGAGGTGGACCCGGCCGGTGTGGCCGCCGTGCGGGCCTACCTCGACCAGTTCTGGACCGACGCACTGCAGTCCTTCGCCGCCGCGGCGGAGGCCGATCCCGAGGAGCGCCCGTGACCACCGTCGAGCCGATCGTCAAGAGCATCACCGTCCGCGTCCCGCAGGAGCGGGCCTTCGAGGTCTTCACCGCCGGCATGGACCGCTGGTGGAACCGCGAGTACAGCATCGGGGCCCAGCCGCTGGAGACCGTCGTGCTCGAGCCGCGCGAGGGAGGCCGCTGGTTCGAGCGCGACGCCGCGGGCGGCGAGTGCGACTGGGGCCGCGTGCTCGCGTGGGAGCCGCCGGGCCGCGTCGTGCTCACCTGGCAGGTCTCCGCCGGGTGGACCTACGACCCGGCGCTCGCGACCGAGCTCGAGATCCGCTTCACGCCCGTCGACGACGGCGCGACCGAGGTCCGGCTCGAGCACCGCGGCCTCGAGCAGTACGGCGACGCGGCCGCCGCGATGCGCGCCGCGCTCGACGACCCGACCGGCTGGGCCGGCCTGCTCGAGCGGCTCGCCGAGGCGACGGTCCCCGCGGCCTGACCGGCGCTCGCGACCGTAGCGGCCGCAACCCGAACCCGACGGCGTCGACCCGATGAGGTCGGCGCCGTCGGGTGGTCCACCCACTCGGGAGACACCGACGAGAGCGCTGGGAGCAGGGCATGGGCCTCATCACGATCGAGACGTTCGCGACGCTCGACCTCGTCGGGCAGGCACCCGGCGGACCCGAGGAGGACCCCGAGGGCGGCTTCCCGTTCGGCGGCTGGCAGGCGCCGCTGCTGGACGACGTCGGCGGGGACCAGGTCGCGGCCGCGTACCGGGGCACCGACGCCCTGCTGCTCGGGCGGCGGACCTACGACATCTTCGCCGCGTACTGGCCGCACCAGCAGGGCGGCCCGGACGACGACATCGCCGCCCTGTTCAACCGGATCCCCAAGTACGTCGCGTCGCGCGGCACGCCCGACCTCTCGTGGGCCGGCTCGACGCTGCTGGGCCCCGACCTCCCGGCAGCGGTCCGCGAGGTGCGGGACCGGCACGAGGACGTCAAGGTCGTCGGCAGCCTCGACCTCGTGCAGACGCTGCTGCGCGAGCGGCTGTTCGACCGCCTGGACCTGTGGCTGCACCCGATCACGCTCGGCGTGGGCAAGCGGCTCTTCGAGGGCGGCGTCGTGCCGACCTCCCTCACGCTGCTCGACCCGCCGGTCGCCGGCCCGTCGGGCACCGTCTACCTGCGGTACGCGCTCGCCGACGGGACGCCCCGCACGGGCGACATGGGTGCGCCCGACCGCGGCCTCACCGAGGCGTGACGCCCCGCGCCGCCGCACGCCGACGCGCCGCCGGGGTCGGCGCCGACGTCCCGCCGAGGTCTTGCCGAGGTCTCGTCGGGTCCGCCGATCAAGACGTGCGGCGCACGGTGCCGGGGTGACGCGTGGGGTTTGTGAGTACGGCGCGGCGGCTCACCAGCCACATCCGTCACGTGCGCCGCACATCCGGACCGGCACCGCCGCAGGTCCGGTCGGTCGGCTGGTCGGCGGAGGGGGTCGGCGGAGGGGTCGGTGGAGCGGCTCGCCGCCGGTCAGGCGCGCCAGGCCTCGGCGACCGCCTCGAGGGACGCGACGCGACGCGCGCGGTCGATCGACGGCGTGACGAGCACGAGCTCGTCGACCTGCGCGCGCTGCTGCAGGTCGCGCAGGCGGGCGACGACGTCCGCGGCGGGGCCTGTGACCATGCGCTGGTCGGGCTCCTCCACCTGCCGTCGCGCACGGAAGGCGCTCGAGGCCGCGTACTCGCGCACGTCCTCGGGGCGGAGCGGCTCGCGGATGCCCCGCGCGAGGTTCTGCATCGTCAGCGACCAGCCCGCCTCGAACTCGAGGACCGCGTCGGCGTCGTCGCTCGCGAACGTGAGGACCGACATCGCGGACCACGGTGCGGCGCCGTCGGGGCCCGGCCGGAAGTCGCGGCGGTAGTCGCGCAGCACGCCGATCGCGAGCTCGGGGCTCATGTGGTGCGCGAAGACCGTGCGCAGCCCGTTGACCGCGGCGAACTGCGGGCCGTACGGGCTGGAGCCGAGCACGAACACGGGCGGCTGCTCGTCGACGACGGGCGCCGCGACGAGCCGCCGGTAGGGGTGGTCCTCGGGGAAGCCGTCGCCGAGGAACGCGAGCAGCTCGGCGACCTGACCGGGGAAGTCCGCGCCGACGTCGACCTGCAGCCCGCGCCGCAGCACGTGCGCGGTGAGCGGGTCGGTACCCGGCGCACGGCCGAGGCCGAGGTCGACGCGCCCGGGGTAGAGGCCGAGCAGCGTGCGGAACGTCTCCGCGACCTTGAACGGCGCGTGGTTGGGCAGCATGATCCCGGCGGCGCCGACGCGGAGCGTCGTGGTCCGCGCGGCGACCGCCGCGACGAGGATCTCCGGCGCGCTGCACGCGAGGCTCTGCATGTTGTGGTGCTCGGACACCCAGTAGCGGCGCAGCCCGGCCGCCTCGACGGCCTGCGCGACGCCGATCGCGCCCTCGAGTGCCGCGTGCGCGCTCTCGCCGTGCTCGATCCCGACGAAGTCGAGGACGCCGAGCGGGAGGGTCGCGTCCTCGGGCCCGGGGCGCGTCGCGGCCCCGGTGGCGGTCCGGGCGGGGGTCGGCTCGCCGGTCGGGGATGGTGTCATGGCGTCGGTCGGGGCAGGGGGCGTCTGGCTCACGTGGGGCCAACCCCGCGGGACCCACGGGGTGTTCCCGTGATCGGGCCGCCCGCGGTCCCGCGACCGTGGTCGGGCCGCGGGCCGTCCGGCGGTCGACGTCGGCGGCGGGCGGTCCGACCGCTCGCGTCCTGCGCGTGGCACGATGCGCGGCGTGCGCCTCCCCACGCGCGCTGCCGCGCTGCTCACCCCGCTCGCCGTCCTCGCCCTGCTCGGCGCGTGCGCCGCCGGGCCGGCGGAGCCCGAGGCGCCCGCTGCCAAGCCAGAGCGGACGGCCGCCGCCGAGCCGACGCCGACTCCCACACCCACGCCGACGCCCGAGCCGGCGCCGACCGAGGTCGGCGTGCCCGCCGAGCTGACGCCCGAGGGCGGCGAGCTCGACCTCGGCGCCGAGGCCGTCGTCCAGATCGGCTGGGGCCTCGACCCGGCGGGCGACGCCTACTACGACGCCCAGTTCGCGTCGCGCGTCGTCGGGGTGCGACCGGCGGACCCGGCGGCGCTCGCCGAGGTCGACATCAGCGGCTACGACCCCGCGACGCACGTCGCGTACTACGTCGACTCGGCGCACCGGCTGCTCTGGGCGCGCGGCAACCAGCCGCTCCTGAGCGTCTACGCGCCGACGCTCTACGGCTGGGACTCGACCGGCAGCCCCGCGTCCTCGCTGCTCGTGTTCGGCACGTTCCCGGGATGTCAGGGCGGCTCGTTCGAGGAGCCGACCGTGGGCGCCGAGATCACGTCGTGCGACATCGTCGCGGTGCCGCTGGGTGAGTCGGTCGGGTACGCCGGCGTGGTCGGCAACCCGCAGGTGAGCCAGGACGCGCACGCCGAGATCACGACGACGCCGCTGGTCTGGCGCACGAGCTGACGTCGTTCGCGGAGAGCAGACGGGGCGGGGGCGGCGTCGTCGGTGGGCGCTGCTAGCGTCCGAAGGCACCGCACCCGACGAGGAGCAGCCATGACCGTCACGGCACCGACCGCACCGCCGGAGCCGCTGCTGCGCCGGCTCGTCGGCGGCATCCTGCGCGAGCGGCGCGAGGCCCAGGGCCGCACGCTGCGCGACGTCGCCCGGGACGCCCGGGTCTCCGTCGCCTACCTGTCGGAGATCGAGCGCGGCCGCAAGGAGGCGTCGTCCGAGGTGCTCGTCGCGGTGTGCCGCGCCCTCGGCATGGGGATGGTCGACCTCCTCGGCGAGGCGTACGGCCTGCTCGCGCCGCAGGCCGTCGTGGTCGACCTCACCGCGCGCGCCGGTCACGACGGCCGGCCCGACACCGTCCTCTCGCTCACGTCCGTCGGGCGCACGCGCGAGGCGGGCGCCGCGCCGCGGAGCGCCGGCGTGGGGGGACCGACGACGTCGGGACCGGGGGCGGCACGGACGGCGGTCCTGCGCGTCGCCTGAGCGACGCGGGCCGACGGCCCGCCCGTCGCCGCGCCGGCCGCGGCCCGGACCGGTCGCGACCGCAAGGTCACGCGTCCCGGGGACACAGGCAGGGCAGAGGCGGCACACCTGCCGCCCTCGACCCTCCGGAGGACCCGTGCGACCCGATCACCGCCGCGCCGCCTCGGCCGCCGCCGTCGTGGCGTCGGTCGGCCTCCTCGCCGGGTGCGCGGGCGACGCCCGGCCCACGCCGGGCCCGGCCGCCGAGTACCGCGGCGTCGTGCTCGACGTCGCGCCGGGCGCCTTCACCGCGCTCGACGTCGCCGCGGCCCAGACCGAGTTCGGCCTCGACCTGCTGCACGCCCGCTGCGCCGAGGAGCCGGGCGAGAACCTGCTGGTCTCGCCGACGTCGGCCGCCCAGGCGCTCGGGATGCTCCAGCCGGCCGTGACGGGCACGACCGCCCAGGCCGTCGCCGACCTGCTGCACCTCCCCGCGTGGTCGGACGAGCTCGCCGCCGCGCTGCGCGACCACACCGCCGCGATCGACGCGCTCCGCGCCGGCGACGGCGCCGGCGGGGGCGACACGCTGCGCACGAGCAACCGCGTGTGGCCCGACCTCACCGTCGACCCGACGCAGGAGTACCTCGACGCGGTCGCGACCGCCTTCGACGCCGGCGTGGAGGCGCTCGACTACCGGCACGACGCGGAGGGCGCGACCGACCGGATCAACGCGTCCGTCGCGCAGGACACGGCCGGCCGCATCCCCGAGCTGTTCGCCGAGCCGCTCGAGCCCGCCACGCGGGTCGTCCTCACCAACGCCGTCCACCTCGACGCGGAGTGGGCGACCGCCTTCGACGACGCCGAGCCCGCGCCGTTCCGCGCCGCCGACGACACCCTCGTCGAGGTCGACATGATGAGCGGCGGGTCGGGCACGGCGACGGCGGACGACGGCTGGACGCGGGTCGAGCTGCCCTACCGTGACGGCACCCTCGCGGCCGTCGTCGTGCTCCCGCCCCGCGGCGTCGACCCGTGCACCGTGGACGCCGCGCGGCTCGACGCGCTCGCCGACGCGCCGCTCGCCACGCGCGCCGACGTCTCGATGCCCGCGCTGCGGATCACCCAGGGGCACGACCTGCTGCCCGCGCTCGAGGAGCTCGGCCTGCCGATCGCGCTGGACGCACCCGGCTTCGGCGCCGACGAGGCCCTCGCGATCGGCAGCGTCGTGCAGGAGACGTTCCTCGAGGTCGACGAGGAGGGCACCGAGGCGGCGGCCGCGACCGCCGTCGGGGTCGTGGCGGTCAGCGCCGAGGTCGTCGAGCCCGTCACGGTCGACCGGCCGTTCCTCCTCGTGCTCACGGACACCGCCACGCGCTCGCCGCTGTTCGTCGGCGTCGTGCAGGACCCGACGGCCTGACGCGCGCGCCTCGCGCCCTCAGCGCTTCATCGTCCCCACGACGTCGTCGACCAGGCCGTACTCGACGGCCTCGCGTGCCGTGAAGATGCGGTCCCGGTCCGTGTCGGCGCGCAGCTTCTCGACGCTGTGACCCGTGTGGCGCGAGAGGACCTGCTCCACCTCGGAGCGCAGGCGCAGCACCTCGCGCGCCTGGATCTCGAGGTCGGCCGCCGTGCCCTCGCCCCCGCCGGACGGCTGGTGCAGCAGCACCCGCGAGTGCTCGAGCGCGAACCGCTTGCCGCGCGTCCCCGCGGCGAGCAGCACCGCCGCGGCCGACGCCGCCTGACCCATGCAGAACGTGGAGACGTCGGGCCGGACGAACTGCATCGTGTCGTAGATCGCCATGAGCGCCGTGAGCGAGCCGCCGGGCGAGTTGATGTAGACGTTGATGTCGGCGTCCGGGTCGTCGGACTGCAGGTGCAGCAGCTGCGCGATGACGACGTTCGCGACGCCGTCGTCGATCTCGGTGCCGAGGAAGATGATCCGCTCCGAGAGCAGCCGGCTGAACACGTCCGACGTGCGCTCGCCCGTGGGCCGCCGCTCGACGACGTACGGGATCGTGTACGAGCTCATCCCAGCCCCACCTTCCGCAGCCCGCCCTCGGGCCGCACGTCCTCGAGGTCGACCACGACGCGGTCGACGAACCCGTACGCGAGCGCCTCGTCGGCGGTGAACCAGCGGTCCCGGTCGCTGTCCCGCTCGATGGTCGCGACGTCCTGGCCGGTGTGCTCCGCGATGAGGCCCTGCATGGTCCGCTTGGTGTGCGCCATGTTCTCGGCCTGGATCGCGATGTCGACGGCCGTGCCGCCGAGCCCGCCCGAGGGCTGGTGCATGAGCACGCGCGCGTGGCGCAGGATGAACCGCTTGCCGGGCGTCCCCGCGCTGAGCAGGAACTGCGCGGCGCTCGCCGCGAGGCCCATGCCGAGCGTCGCGACGTCGTTCGGGATGAGCCGCATCGTGTCGTAGACCGCGAGCGCCGCGCTCACGGAGCCGCCCGGGGAGTTGATGTAGAGCGCGATGTCCCGGCGCGGGTCCTCGGCCGAGAGCAGCAGCAGCTCGGCGCACAGGCGGTTGGCGATCTCGTCGTCGACCGGGCGGCCGAGCACGACGATGCGCTGGTGCAGCAGCCGGGCGGCGAGCTGGTCGTCGAAGCTGCCGGGCGGGGCGGTCGCGGTGTCCACGGGTCCTCCTGGGGCGGTGGTGGGAGCGGGTCGTGCTCCCACCGTCGCACCGGGTCGGCCGCCGGGGACCCGGCGTCTGCCCGCGGCGGATCTGCCGACGGCAGACCGCGGGCCGCGGCCCGCACGCGTCGTCAGCGCGGGCGGCTGTCCGGTCCCTCGAGGCCGACCTGCTGCGGCTCGAGGCTCGTCACGGTCGTGAGCAGGAACGCCGCGTCCTCGAGCGCCTCGACCCCGTGCCGCTCGTGCGTCAGCCGCGCGAGCTGACCCGCCGCGATCTCCTCGACGTCCTGACCCGTGATCCGCAGGCGCCCGGCGAGCACGAAGACGCTCGCGGCGTGCGGCGCGTTGTGCTCCCCGAGCACGGAGCCGGCCCGGAGCGCGATGACCGTCTGGCGCAGGACGCCGTCGTGCAGCACGAGCTCGGCGCTGCGGCCGTGCGCGGACGCCAGCGCCGCCGCGAGGTGCGAGCGCGTGAGGTCGGCGAGGTCGGGGAGATCGGTCACGTCGGGCACGAGGGTCCTCCTGTCGTCCGGGACCCCATCGTCCCGCCCGGCCAGGCCCACGGCCAGCCCATCCGGCCGCCCGTCGTCCCGCTCCGCTCGTGGGATCGCCGCGCGCGGGCGACCCTGGTGGGATGTTCCTCTTCTTCGGCACGCGCCAGCGACGCCGGTCGCTCGGCACCGGCGGGTTCCACTGCCCCTACTGCTACGAGCCGCGCCAGTACGAGCGGCTCGAGGAGCGCACGTGGTTCCACGTCTTCTGGGTCCCGCTGCTCCCGCTCGGCGCGGCGCACGAGACCGTGCGCTGCACGGTGTGCGGCGGCCAGTGGGCGCCCGCGGTCCTCGGCGCAGCTCAGTCGTGAGCGAGGTCGGGGCCTCGGGCGCGCGCGCCGCCCGTGGCGCCGGTGGGCGCGCGTGACGACCCCGCCCGCGATCCTCTGGCTGCGGCGCGACCTGCGCCTGCACGACCTGCCCGCGCTCGGGGCGGCGCACGACGCGGGTGGCGCGGTGCTGCCGGTCTTCGTCCTCGACCCGACGCTGCTCGCGTCGGCGGGCGACGTGCGGACCGCGTGCCTCGTCGACGCGCTCCGCGCGCTCGAGGAGCCCTACGACGGCGCAGTCGTCGTCCGGTCGGGTCGCCCCGAGGAGGTGCTGCCCGCCCTCGCCGCCGAGGTCGGCGCGACGTCGGTCCACGTCAGCGCCGAGCCGTCGCCCTACGGCCGGCGGCGCGACGCGCACGTCGGGGCAGCCCTCGCCGGGGCCGGCGTCGACCTCGTCGCGACCGGCAGCCCGTACGCCGTGACGCCCGGCCGCGTCCTCAAGGACGACGGCGACCCCTACCGCGTCTTCACGCCGTTCTCGCGGGCATGGCGCCGCCACGGCTGGCGCGCGCCCGCGACGACGCCGTCGGTCCGCTGGCACCGCGGGCCCGACTCCGAGCCGCTGCCGTCCCCGGACCTCACCGACGACGTCGCCCTGCCCGCGGTCGGCGAGGCGGCGGCGCACGAGCGGTGGCGGGCGTTCCTCGACGATGCGCTCGAGGACTACGCCGAGGGCCGCGACCGGCCTGCGGTCGACGGCACGTCGCAGCTGTCGGTCCAGCTCAAGTACGGGACCGTGCACCCCCGCACCCTGCTCGCCGACGTCGCCGCGCACCGCGCCGCGCGCTCGCGCGGCGCCGAGACCTTCGTCACCGAGCTGTGCTGGCGCGAGTTCTACGCCGACGTCCTGTGGCACCGGCCCGACGCCGCCTGGGCGGACCTGCGGCCCACGGCGCTCACCTACGCGCCGCTCGCGTGGCCGGACGCACCCGGCGCCGGGCGGTCCCGCGGGGCGTCGTCGGGCGCGGGGCGGTCGGGACGCGGGCCTGCACGTCCCTACGCCGCGGACGCGACCGACGAGGCGCTCGCCCGCGAGCGCTTCGACGCGTGGCGCGAGGGCCGCACGGGCTTCCCGTTCGTCGACGCCGGCATGCGTCAGCTGCGCCACGAGGGCTGGATGCACAACCGGGTCCGGATGGTCACCGCGAGCTTCCTCGTCAAGGACCTCCACGTGTGGTGGGGCCACGGCGCGCGCGTGTTCCTGGACCACCTGCGCGACGGCGACATGGCCTCCAACAGCCAGGGCTGGCAGTGGGTGGCGGGCACGGGCACCGACGCCGCGCCCTACTTCCGCGTCTTCAACCCGGTGAGCCAGGGCCGGAAGTTCGACCCCGACGGCGCCTACGTGCGCCGGTACGTGCCCGAGCTCGCGCACGTCGAGGGCGGGGCGGCGCACGAGCCGTGGCTGGTCGACGACGGCCTCGCGCACGGCTACCCCGAGCGCGTCGTCGACCACGCCGCGGAGCGCGCCGAGGCGCTGCGGCGCTACGAGGCGTCGCGCGGCTGACCCACCGTCCGGAGCCGGCCACCGCCGGCCGAGCGCGTCAGCGCCTCGGCCACGACCAGGGCGGACCCTCGAGGCGCCCCTGCCCGGCGACCGACGTCGTGCCGCCGGCGCGCTCGAGCTCGAGCAGGCCCGCGTGCTCGGACAGGGCCCGCACGAGAGGGCCCGAGTGGGTCACGACGACGACCTGCGAGCGCTCGGCGGCGTCGACCACGAGGGCCGCGAGCGCGGGCATGAGGCTCGGGTGCAGGCTCGCCTCGGGCTCGTTGAGGACGAGCAGCCCCGGCGGCCGAGGCGAGAGCAGCGCCGCGGCGAGCAGCAGGTAGCGCAGCGTGCCGTCCGAGAGCTCGCGCGCGCCCAGCGGACGGCGCAGCCCGGGCTGGTGCAGCAGGAGTCGGCAGACGCCGTCGCCGTCCTCGACGAGCTCCAGGCGCGAGCCGTCGAAGGCGTCGGCGACCGTCGCGCCGAGCACGTCGGCCACCCCGACCCGCTCGACCGTCAGCAGCGCTGCCGCGAGGTCGTCACCGTCGGCCGCGAGCACGGGGGTGTACGTCGCGACGCCCGGGCGGCGCGAGCCCGCCTCCGGGTCCGTGCGCAGGTGGTCGTAGAACCGCCAGCGCCGCGCCTGCTCCCGGATCGCGTAGAGCTCGGGCGTCTCGGTCGGGTCGGAGAGGGCGCCCATGAGCGACTCGTGGGCCGCGAGCTGCCAGCGCGCGGTGCGCCAGTCGCCGTCGTCGCCCCGCGTGCGGACCAGCGGCCCGCGCCGCTCGGCGACCAGGGTCGCCGGTCGCAGCACCGGCCCGGACCACACCGCCTCGACCTTGACCTCGGGGTCGAGGTGGAACGGGCCCAGCTGGGGCAGGCCGAGGTCGATGGCGTAGGACAGCTCGTCGCTCGCGAAGCCCAGGCGCATGGCGACCGGGGAGCCGTCGCGCGGGCCGGCGTGCAGCGCCGAGCGCATGCCGCCCTCCTGCGCCAGGGTCGAGATGGCACCCTCGCGGGCGAGGTCGGCGAGCAGGCGCAGCGCACGGTAGAAGCTCGTCTTGCCGCTGCCGTTCGCCCCCGTGACGACCGTCAGGCGCTCGAGCCCGACGACGACGTCGCGCAGCGAGCGGTACCCCTCGATCGCGACGGTCCGGATCATGGGGAGACGCTAGCCGCCCGGTCGGACGTCCTCGGGTTCGTCGTCCTGCGCGCCGCCGGGGTGGTCGTCCGCGGGGTCGTCGTCCGCGGCGTCGTCGGGCGCCGGGCCCTCGTCCGCGTGCGCGATGTGCGCGAGCTGGCGCCAGATGAGCACGACGAACACGGCCGACCCGACGAACGCGAACCAGAACGGCGCCGTCACCCCCCACCGCTGGGCGAGGAGCCCGCCGATCCCCGAGCCGACGACGAGGCCGCCGAAGACGCCGACGAGGTTGACGCTGCCCACGCGGCCCTGGAGCGCGGTCGGCACGGCGCGCTGGCGGACCGTGACCGACGTCGTTCCCCAGACGAAGGCGTGGGCGCCGAAGACGAAGAAGATCGGGAGGGCGACCGCGGGCGACGTCGTGAGCGCGAGGCCGAGGTGGGTCAGCGTCTCGACGACCAGACCGATCCGCATGAGGTCGCCGAGGCTCACGCGCCGCGTGATCCAGCCGTACGACGCCGTGCCGACGAGCCCGCCGACCGCGCTGACGGTCGTGAGCAGGCCGAAGCCGACCTCGGCGAGGCCGAGCCGCTGCGTCGCGTAGAGCACGAGCACCGACCACGCGGCGCCGAACGTGATGTTGAAGGTGAAGATCGTCAGGACGAGCGTGCGGACCGCGGCGTGGTGGCGGACCCACCGGAAGCCCTCGGCGATGTCGTGCCGCAGGTGCGTGGTCGCGGGCTCGCTGCGGTGCGGGGCGAGGGCGATCCGCGAGATGAGCACCGCGCCCAGGGCGACGAGCGCGGCCTGCGCGCCGAACGGGATCACCGTGCCCAGGGCGAACAGTGCGGCGCCGAGGGGCGGCCCGGCCAGCTGGTTGACCGTGATGAAGCCGGTCTGGAGCCGCGAGTTGCCGAGCGCGAGCTCGCCGCGCGGGACGAGCATCGGCAGCAGCGTCTGCGAGCTGTTGTCGGCGAACACCTCGGCCGTCCCCAGGAGGAACAGCGCGCCGAGCACGAGCGCGATCGTCGCGACGTCGGCCGCGAGCGCCGCGGCCAGCGCCACGAGCACGACGGTGCGCATGACGTCGGCCACGACGACGAGGCGGCGGCGGTCGAGCCGGTCGGAGAGCGCGCCCGCCCACAGGCCGAAGAGGAGCGGGGGCAGCCACTGGAAGGTCGCGGCCGCGGCGACCAGGAGGGGGTCGTCGGTGAGGGACGCGACGAGCAGGGGACCCGCCGCGATCGCGATGCCGTCCCCGAGGTTCGACAGCCAGGACGACGCGAGCAGGAGCCGGAAGCCGCGTCCGAGCCGCGCGGGGGCGACGATCTCGAGGAGGCGGCTCACAAGCGCGAGAGCCTACCCCGGTGCGTCAGCGCAGGTCACGGGCGTTTCGAGCGACGGGTCCGGGACGTAGGGCCCCCGGACCTTGGACCCGAGATCCAGGCTCGGCGATGGCCGAGAGTAATCACCAGAGGGCGGCAGTCGCCCCCGAGGACCACCGGACGCGAACTCCGGCCCCTCGTCTCCTGGGAAAGGTTCACGTCATGTCCACCACCGTCAGCACCAAGCCCGTCCGCCTCGTCGGCCTCGTGGCGATCATCGCCGGCGTCGCCCTGATCGTCGCCGGTGCGGCGACGTGGATCATGGTCCGCAGCCAGCTGGTCGCCGAGAACATCACCGTCGCCGAGGACGCCGCCATGTTCGGCGGGGAGCTCGTGGACGGCCCGCTGGACGCCTACTACCAGGCCGACATCATCAACCACCACGCGCTGGACGCCTCGGGCGGCAAGACCTACGCCGAGCTCGACCGCGAGGACCCCGTCCGCGCCACGATGATGAACGCCTCGTTCCTGCGCAGCTCGCTGTTCACCTCCGTCATCGCCTTCGGCGTCGCGGCCTTCGCCGCCGGCATGGGCCTGCTGTTCGTCCTCGTCGGCTGGGCCCTGCGCCTCGTCGCTCCGGCCGGCACGGTCATCGCCCCCGCCGAGAAGAACGTCCTGCAGAACGCCTGACACCGCAGGCCCGGAGCGCCCCCGCCCCGGATCGCACGGGCCCCGCACCTCGAGGTGCGGGGCCTTCGTGCTGCCCGGGGTCGCCGCGCGGGGCGGCGCGGGGGAGGATCGCAGCCATGGCCGACGCCACCCGCGAGCTGCCGATGTTCCCGCTCGGCTCCGTGCTGTTCCCCGGCATGCCGCTGCCGCTGCGGGTCTTCGAGCCGCGCTACGTCGCGATGCTCTCGTCGGTGCTCGGCGAGGAGGACCCCGAGTTCGGGGTGGTGCTCATCGAGCGGGGCTCGGAGGTCGGCGGTGGTGACGCGCGGTTCGGGTTCGGCACGGTGGCCCGCATCGCGTCGGTCCAGGTCGGTGACGACCTGATCGTGCTCCTCGCGACCGGCGGGGCCCGGTTCGAGGTCGTGCGCTGGCTGCAGGAGGACCCGTTCCCGCGCGCCGAGGTGCGCGAGCTCCCCCCGCTCCCGCTCGAGGCGGCCGACGTCCCCGCGCTCGACGAGGCCGAGGCCCTGGTGCGCAGCACGTTGGCCCGCGTGAGCGAGTTCGCGGAGCTGCCCTGGCCGCCCGACGTCGAGCTGTCCGGCGAGCCGGCGGAGCGCCTGTGGCAGGTCGCGGGCATCGCGCCCCTCGGCTCCCTCGACCAGCTGGCGCTGCTGCGGTCGGGCTCGGCGGCGGCGCTGCTCGCCCGGCTGGTCGAGGAGACCCAGGCCGCCGACGAGCGGTTCACGGTCGGGTGGTCGGGCGACGACGACCTCCCCGGGTGAGTCGCGCGCGAGCGGCTAGGGACCGACCTCGTCGGCGGGCGGCGCCTCGCCGGGCAGACCGCTGAGGTTCCAGGGCAGCACGCCGCCGAAGAGGACCACGCTCACGACGTCGCCGTCGGCGTCGAGACCGAGGTAGGTCGGGTAGACGCCGTCGCCCCAACCGGTCGAGAACAGCACCCCGTCGGCCTGGCCCTCGGTCGAGCGCACCAGGCACTCGTTCCACGTCGAGGAGTCGTCCTCGTCCGGGAAGAAGGCGCCGAACGACGCGTCGACCGCAGCCGCGGCGGCAGCGTCGTCCAGCTCCGTCGGCGTTGCACCGAGCGCCACGAACCCGCCGTCGCCCCCGTCGGTGACGATGCCCAGATCGGGCTCCGCGGCCCACCGCGCGGGCGGCGCGGGGTCGAGGCGGATCTCGACGAAGGCGACGCGTCGGCCGGAGCTCGGGCTGTCCAGCACGGCAAGGCTCACCGGCGCGGCCGGCACGGTGGTGTCGGCGACCTGGACCGTACGCAGCGGTCGACCGGTCGACGCCTCGTACCCGTTGCCCGCGCCGAGCACCCCGTCCCGCACGTCGAGCTCGGTGGCGGCCTCCACGACGACCCGGCCGTCGGGGATGACGTCCGCCCACCCGCCCGCCCGGGCGCGGTCCGACTCGTCGAGCGGGCTCGGGACGAGGTGGGTGCGGCTCGCGTCCGCCGGTGCACGGCCGCAGGGCGTGAAGGAGGGCACCCGTCCCGCGTGGCTCGACCCCACCGGCTCCGGGCTCGCCGCAGGGCCGGACGCTGGAGCGGCGGCGCCGGGATCCGGCGAGGGCGCGGAGCCGGTCGCGCATCCGGCGAGGGCGAGGAGCACGCTCGCGACCAGGACGGTCACAGGGGGCGACGACGACCGGAGCGTGAGCGACCTGAGCACGAGCAGAGTGTGGCAGGAGCCGCCGACCGTCCGGCGGCGGTGCGCAGGCCTCAGAGGTCGTCGAACTCCGTCACCCGCGTGCGCCAGTACTCCGCGCCGTCGCGCGTGCGCGTGACGAGGCCCGAGTCGACGAGCTCGCGCCGCAGGCCGACCGGGTCGCGTGCGAGGTCCGCGAGCCGGTCGGTGAGCTCACGCTCGGTGACGGGCTCGTCGAGCTCGAGGAGCCGCGACGCGACCCAGCGCACGAGCAGGTCGCGGTCGACGCGGCGTCGCGGGAGGCCTTCGACCCGGCCCTTCACGAGGAAGCGCTCCGCGGAGTCCGACGGCGTCGCCATCGGCCCAGCGTAGGCAGGCGCCCCGCGGCTCGCGGCCGTCCACGCCCGGACCGTCACAAACCGGACGCGCACGCCCTCGTTCCGGGTGCGGGCACCTGCCCGCGCCGAGCACCGAGGAGACGTCATGCGTGCAGACATCGAGCCGTCGCGGGCCAGGTTCCGCCGGCTGATCGCGGCGAACCCGAACCACTTCGGGACCCTCGGGGCCGCGAGCCTCGCGGGCAACCTCCCCGTCAACGAGGAGAAGCAGGGCGACACGTTCTACGAGGCGCTCGGCTGCGTCTCGTACAGCCCCGAGCGGGACCGCCTCGAGGCGACCGTCGTCATCAAGCGCTCCGCGGGCTACAGCGGCGGGCCGTGTACCCCGGGCTCGACCGAGTGGGTCCGCTTCTACGTCGACTTCGGCTCGGGCTGGGTCGACGCCGGCGCGGGCGCCGCACGCGCGTTCGACCTGCCCGCGGGTCGCGACTGCACCGGCGAGCCGGACCACCCGATCGTGCACGCGGTCGGCGTGGTGCTCACGCCCCTGCGCAAGTTCTGCCTCGTGCCGGTGCTGCCGCGCGTGCGCGCGATCCTCTCGTGGGAGCAGCAGCCGACCCCGGGCGACCCGGACTTCATCCCCGTGTGGGGCGAGGTCCAGGAGGACACGGTCCAGATCCGCCCGCGCCGGTTCTTCTTCCCCCACGACATCGTCGAAGTCCTCAAGCCGAAGCTCGAGATCGACCCGTCCGTGCTCGACGACCTCGTCGAGGCCGAGGGTCTGCCGATCCCGATGCCCGAGCCGGACCCGATCGGGCCCGTCGCGCTCAACCCGCAGCCGCTGCCGCCGCGCGTCTCCGTCACCACGCCGCGCTCGGCCCGGGTGCTCGCCCGCGCCTACGCGCCCGAGAAGCTCACGGCCCTCGCCGAGCGCGCGACGGACCGCAAGGTTGCGGAGCTCGCGCTCGACCCCGTGCCGCCGCACCGCTTCGCGGCGACCGAGGCCGCCGTCGCGATCTCGGGCGCGATGACCCCGTCCGCCCTCGCGCAGGCGTCGTTCACGTACAAGGAGCTCGGCATCGACTGGGGCGAGATCCTCGGCCAGCTCGAGGACGGCCAGGGCAACACGACGTACGAGGAGCTCGAGTGCGTCGGTCTCGACGCCGCCTCGGCGCAGCTCGTCGCCACGTACCGGGTCAAGCGGCCCACGGGCTTCTCCGGCCCGCCGTGCAGCGCGGGCTCGACCGAGTACGTCGCCTTCTGGGCCGACTTCGGCGACGACTGCCGCTACACCTACCTCGGCACCGTCGAGGTCGCGGCGCACGACTACATCACGATGCCGTCGTCGGGCTTGTCCTACGCCGCGCTGCTGCCGATCGAGCTCGACAGGTACCGCCGGCTCTGCACGGAGCCGGGGGTGCACCGCGTGCGCGCGGTCCTCTCATGGGGCTCGCCGCCGTCGACCACGGATCCCGACGCCGTGCCGCACTGGGGCAACCGCCTCGACACCCACGTCCACGTCCCGCCGGGCCGCCCGTACGACGGTGTCGCGCGCATGACGATCGTCGGTGGCGTCGCCACGCAGGAGATCCACCCCGGGACGGGCGTCACGCTCCCCGTCGCGCACCTCGCCTACACGGGCGCGGCGCTCGACCCGCGCGGCTGCCCCTTCGCCGGGCGGGTCACGGTCCACGGGCCGACGGACCCGGCGCTCGCCGGCTCGACCTACCGCCTCATGGTGCGGGACGTCACCGCGGGCGGCGCGCCCTCGCCGGTCACGACGCCGTTCTTCGTCGTGGACAGCGGTGGCTTCGGGTCCTGGGTGACGCCGGGCGGCGGCGGCTGGACGACGTGGCCGGTGTGGAGCGCCAACACGCTCGGCACGCTCGGCTACGTCGACACGAGCGGCGACGACCTCTGGGAGGTCACCCTCGAGGTCGGCGGCCCGGGCGCGGTGGACTCACAGCGCGTCCAGCTCGACAACACGCTCAACGCCGCGTCGGTCGACCCGGCCAACGCCGCGCACCTGGAGTTCGACCCGGCCCAGATCGCGCAGCAGGGCTGCGGGAAGTTCACGCAGGGCATGGTCGTCCTGGGCACGTTCGACGCCCGCGACGAGTGGTTCGGCAGCTGGGGCTTCAGCCTGCTGCCGACGGCGCTGCCGACGGGTGCGCTGACGACGTCGGTCCCGCTGAGCACGTCCGAGGCGCCGGTCGGCTCGACGTGGCAGCTCGACACGAGCGCACTGAAGCCGTGCGGCTACGTGCTGCGGCTCGGCGTGTCCGACCGGGCCGTCGTGAACTCGACCTGGACGGGGCGGACCGTCGCGGTCGACGTCGGGTTCTGCATCGAGTGAGGCGTCGCGCGCGGTCGGGGGGTCGCGCGCGACCCGGGGGCGACGGGTCTTCGCGGACGCACACCGCGGGGGCCCGTCGCCCTCGTCCGGCGGCGGTGCCGTGCCGACCGCCTGCCGCGCTCAGTGGGCGAGGTCCTGCAGCACCTGGGCGACGGTCCGGACCGCCGTGGTGACGAACCCCGGGTTCGTCACGCGGTAGTAGGGGATGATCAGCGCCGCCTGGTGCAGCGCGTAGCCGCGCGCCCGCGCCCACGTCGCGTCGTCGACGTCGAGCGCGCGCCGGTACGCCGCACGGCCGTCGGGTCCGAGGACGCTCCACGCCGGCACGACGTCGGCTGCCGGGTCGCCGACCCCGACGGCGCCGAAGTCCAGCACGGCCGCGAGGCGGCCGTCGCGGACGAGCAGGTTGGGCCGCAGCAGGTCGGTGTGGACCCAGACAGGCTCGCCGTCCCAGGCGGGCGCCTCGAGCGCGAGGTCCCACGCCTCGCGGGCCGCGGCGACGTCGACGTGGGCGCTCCGGGTGCCGGCGTCGGCGCGCGTCCCGCTGTCGTCGGCGTGGGCGACCTCCGGACGCGCGCCCGCCGTCGCGGCGATCTCGTCGAGCGCGCCGCGGGTCGGCGCATCGAGCTCGCGCAGCGGGCGGCGGCCGGTGCGCGGCGCGTCAGGCACGACGTCGTGCGTGCGCAGCGCCCGCACGAACGCGGCGAGGTCGTGCGCGGCCGTGACCTCGTCCGCGACCGAGCCGTCGTCGTACGTCGCGCCCTCGATCCAGCGGTAGACCGCCCACCGGTGGGGGTAGCCGTCGTCGGGCCTGCCGACGGCGACCGGCTCGGGGACGGCGAGCGGCAGGCGTGCGGCGAGCACGGGCAGCCAGCGGGTCTCGCGGTCGAGGGCGTCCTGCCAGTGCGCGAGCCGGGGCAGCCGGACGCACAGGTGGTCGCCGAGCCGGTAGACGGCGTTGACCGTCCCGGTCGAGCGCACCTCGCGGACGGGCAGGCCCGCGAGCGCGGGCAGCTGTGAGGCGAGGAGCCGGCGCACGACGTCGGCGTCGACCGGGACCTCGCCCTCGTGCATCGTCACGCGGGCGAGCCTGCCGCGGCCGCCGCCGCGTGTCCCCCCGATTCCGCGCCGGCCCCGCCGGCGCCCCTCAGCCGAGGCGGTCGAGGAGGCCGAGCGAGCGCTTGAGGACGAGCGCGGTCGCGTCGGCGTCGTACGACGGCAGCGAGCTGTCGGTGAAGAGGTGCGCGTCGCCCGGGTAGACGAAGAGCTCGGCCAGGTCGGGTCCGACGGCCGCGACGATCTCGCGCGCCGCGTCGATGTCGCCCTCGAGCGCGAAGAACGGGTCGCCGTCCATGCCGTGGACCTGCACGTGGACGCCGTCGAGCCACGGGCCGATCGCCCAGTCGCCCGTGATCGGCAGGCAGGACTCGTAAAGCAGGGCGGCCTGGGCGCCGGCGCGCGTCTGGGCGTACCGCTGCGCCGTGGCGCCGCCCCACGAGAAGCCGGCGAACACCGTCGCGTCCGGGTGGGCGGAGACGGCCTCGTCGGCGCGCGCGGCGAGCGCCTCCTCACCCGCGCCCTGGACGTAGGCGACGCCCTCGTCGATCGTCGCGGGTCGAGCGCCCTCGAAGAGGTCGGGCGTGTGGACCGTGTGCCCGCCCACCCCCAGCCGCTCGGCGAACTCGCGGACCCCGTCCGTGAGGCCCTGCACGTGGTGGAAGAGGACGATCTCGGCCATCGCTGCGCTCCGTGGTGTCGGCATCGTCGTGCGGACGTACGGCCAACGTAGAGCGCCGCGCCGACACGGTCGATCGCCGGCTCCTGCTCCCACGCGCCGGTACGGCCGTCGGGCACCCGGCGGCGTGGACCGCGCACCCGGGTAGGGTCCGTGCGTGCTGTCCACGGCCCTCGTCGAACGCCCCTGGCTGACGACGGCGGCGCTGCTCGCCCTCGTCGTCCTGGGCCCGGTCGTCGGAGCGTGGCTCGCCCCGAGGCCGCGCGTCACGCGGTTGCTGCTGGCACTGGCGCTCGTCGCCGTCGCGGCGCTCACGCTCGTCCCGACCGGTCGGGAGCTCGCCGTCGGCTGCGCGGTCGAGTGGGCGGTCCCCACGCTCGGCGCGGTCGAGGTCATGGCCAACGTCGTCCTCTTCGTCCCCGTGGCGCTGCTCGCGGGCGTCCTGACCCGGCGTCCGCTCGTCGTCCTGCTCGCCGCGAGCGGGGCGTCCCTGCTCCTCGAGGTGCTCCAGGCGTTCGCGACGGGTCTCGGACGGAGCTGCTCGACGAACGACTGGCTCGCCAACACCCTCGGCGCGCTGCTCGGCACGGTGCTCGCGGCGGTGGCGCTACGCCTCGCGCGTCCGGCGCTCAGGGCCGCTCGGCCGTGAGGTCCGCCTGGATCTTCTCGATGACGGTCCCGAGCACCCCGGACGCCAGCAGCCCGGACCCGAGCGGACCCGCCGAGTCCTGGCCGAGCAGGGGCAGCCGCTGCAGCGCCGCGCGGGTCGCCGGTGTCATGCGGTGCAGCTGCCAGCGGATCTCGTCGTCGACGGCGCTCGCGCGATCGGGATGCGCGAGGCCGGCGGCCTTGGCGGCGTAGGCCGCCGCCCCCAGCGCGTGCGCGCCCATGTGGGCGACGCCGACGGCCTGCGCCGCCGCCCTGGCTGCGGCCACCGCCGCGGACGAGCTGACCGCGTTGGCAGCACGGCCGGCGACGAAGCGCTGACGGATCTCGTCGGCCGCACGCAGCTCGCCGCGGCTGAACGCGCGGGCGCGGGCGATCGCGTCCCGCGGACGGTCGTCGTCGGGCGCCTCGACCTCGAACAGCGGCAGGACGCGCTCGGCGCAGTCCGCCGCCCACGCGGCGACGGTCCGCCGGTCGTCCTCGCTGAGCGCCTGGGGCGAGACCACACCGACCTCCTTCTCGAGCGGACTGCGGATCCGTAGAGCCGGGGCGACAGCCGTCGGGCGGCCGGCCCCGGACCCGCTACATCCCCACGGGTGCCATGTCGACGAACCGCGCGTACTGGCCCTGGAACGCGACGACGATGGTGTCCGTGGGGCCGTTGCGGTGCTTGGCGACGATGAGGTCGGCCTCGCCCGCGCGCGGCGACTCGCGCTCGTAGGCGTCCTCGCGGTGGAGCAGGATGACGATGTCGGCGTCCTGCTCGATCGACCCGGACTCACGCAGGTCGCTCATCTGCGGCCGCTTGTCGGTGCGCTGCTCGGCGCCACGGTTGAGCTGCGAGATCGCGATGACCGGCACCTCGAGCTCCTTGGCGAGCAGCTTGAGCGCGCGCGAGAACTCCGAGACCTCCTGCTGGCGGGACTCGACGCGCTTGCCCGAGCTCATGAGCTGCAGGTAGTCGATGACGACGAGCTTGAGGTTGTGGCGCTGCTTGAGCCGCCGGCACTTGGCCCGGATCTCCATGAGCGACATGTTGGGCGAGTCGTCGATGAACAGCGGCGCCTGCGACATGCGGCCCATGGTCGACGCGAGCTTCTGCCAGTCGTCGTCGCGCATGGTGCCCTTGCGCATGTTCTGCAGGGGCACGCGCGCCTCGGCGGCGAGCATGCGCATGGTGATCTCGTTGCGGCTCATCTCGAGCGAGAAGATCACCGACGTCATCTGGTGCTTGATCGACGCCGACCGCACGATGTCGATCCCGAGCGTCGACTTGCCGATGGCGGGTCGCGCCGCGAGGACGATCATCTGGCCGGGATGCAGGCCGTTCGTGAGCTTGTCGAGCTCGATGAAGCCGGTCGGCACGCCGACCATGCCGTCGCCGCGGCTGCCCGCGGCCTCGATCTCCTCCATCGTCCCGTTGATGATGTCGGCGATCGGGAGGTAGTCCTCGCTGGTCCGCTGCTCCGTGACCGCGTACACCTCGGCCTGCGCGTTGTTGACGATGTCGTCGACGTCGCCGCCGTCGGTCGCGTAACCGAGCTGGACGATGCGCGTGCCCGCCTCGACGAGCCGGCGCAGCACCGCGCGCTCGCGGACGATGCGCGCGTAGTAGCCCGCGTTGGCCGCCGTGGGCACCATCGAGATCAGCGTGTGCAGGTAGGGCGCGCCGCCGATGCGCGAGATCTCGCCGCGCTTGGTGAGCTCGGCGGCGACCGTGACGGCGTCGGCCGGCTCGCCGCGGCCGTAGAGGTCGAGGATCGCGTCGTACACCAGCTCGTGCGCCGGGCGGTAGAAGTCGACGCCCTTGAGCTGCTCGATGACGTCGGCGATCGCGTCCTTGCTGAGCATCATGCCGCCGAGCACGCTCTGCTCCGCCGGGATGTCCTGCGGAGGCGTCCGGTCGAACCCGGGGTTGCCCGAGGGCGCTCCCCGCAGCCCCTGCTCGAGCTCGTCGATGCTCACCCGGGTCCACCACTCCCTGACTCCAGGGCTGCATGCCGCAGCCGTCGGCCTTCGCGTACGTGTCGAACTGACGTTCTATCGCACGCCGCCGACACCCGCCGTGGCCCTGCGGCCACCACCCGTCGCGCCCCCGACGCCCAACCTCGTCCTGCTCTCCCGGGGAGGCTAGGGGCCACCCGGGCGTGTCCCCAAAGCGCGGGACCTGGGTCCTGTGGGCAACCGTGTGGAGGGCCTGTGGACGGTGCGCCGCGCGCTTGTGCACAGGCCGGGGACAACACTGTGGATACCGTGGGAACCGCGGTGGGAACCGCCGCTGAGCACCACCTTCTCCGTGCACCGACTGTGGACAGGAACTCGTTGGCCGATCGTTCACCTGATGGACACGACGTCCCGAGCCCTGGTCGCGGTGACCGCTCCGTGGACCGCCAGGTCCTCGCCCTCGCCCTGCCCGCGCTCGGCGCGCTCGTCGCCGAGCCGCTGTTCGTCCTCGTGGACTCCGCCGTCGTCGGCGTGCTCGGCACGCCCCAGCTCGCGGGCCTCGCGCTCGCGGGCACCGTCCTGACGACGCTCGTGGGCCTCTGCGTCTTCCTCGCCTACACGACCACCGCCGACGTCGCCCGGAACCTCGGGGCGGGACGGCGCGCGCACGGGCTGCGCCTGGGCGTCGAGGGCCTGTGGCTGGGCGCCGGGATCGGCGCCCTCCTGGCGCTCGCGCTGGTCGTGGCGGCGCCCGCGCTCGTCGCCGCGCTGGGCGCGCCGCCCGACGTCGTGCCGCACGCCGTCGCGTACCTCCGCTGGTCCGCGCCCGGCCTGCCCGGGATGCTCGTGGTCCTCGCCGCGACCGGCGTGCTGCGCGGGATGCTGGACACCCGCACGCCGCTCGTGGTCGCCGCCGCGGGCGCGGTGCTCAACGCCGTGCTCTCGGTGGCGCTCGTGCTGGTCGTCGGCATGGGGGTCGCCGGGTCTGGGCTCGGGACGGCCGTCGCGCAGACCGCGATGGGCCTCACGCTCGCCGGCGTCGTCGCGCGCGGTGCGCGGCGTGAGGGCGTCGCGCTGGCGCCGAGCGCGGCCGGCCTCGGCGCCGGCCTGCGCTCGGGCGCGCCGCTCGTCGTCCGGACGGTCTCGCTGCGCGCGGCGATCCTCCTCGCCGCGTGGGTGGCCGCGGGTCTGGGCACGGTGACGCTCGCCGGCCACCAGGTGGTCGCCGCGCTCTGGGGCCTCGCCGCCTTCGCGCTCGACGCGCTGGCGATCGCCGCGCAGGCGCTCGTCGGCCAGGCGCTCGGCGCGGGCGACGTCGGCCGGACGCGCCACGTCCTGCGGCGCACGCTCCAGTGGGGCGTGGGGGCGGGTGCGGCGCTCGGCGTCGTGCTGGGCGCGGCCGGGTGGTGGATCGCGCCGCTGTTCACGCGCGACGCCGACGTGCGGTCCGCGGTCGCTGTCGCGCTGGTCGTCGTCGCGGTGACGCTGCCCATGGCGGGCTGGGTCTTCGTGCTCGACGGCGTGCTCATCGGCGCGGGCGACGGCCGGTACCTCGCCGTCGTCGGCCTCGTGACGCTCGCGGTGTACGCGCCCGCGGCGCTCGCGGTGCGCGTCCTCGCTCCCGACGGCGCCGGCGCGCTCGCGTGGTCGTGGGTCGCGTTCGCCGGCCTGTTCATGGCGGCACGCGCGGTGACGACCGGGCTCCGCGCCCGTGGGACGCGGTGGATGCGCACGGGGGCGTAGGCGCCGGCCGCACGCGGCGGGAGACCGGCCTGACGGGTGTCGGTGGGCGCGCCTACCGTGGCGTGATGGACACCATCACCCTGCTCCGACCGGACGGGCTCGTCTCCAGCCCCGCCTTCAGCCACGTCGCCGTCGTCCCGCCGGGCGCGACGACCATCCACGTGGGCGGCCAGAACGCCGTCGACGCGACCGGCGCCCTCGTCGGCGGCGACGACGTCGCCGCGCAGACGCGCCGGGTCATGGAGAACGTCGCCACCGCCCTCGCCGCCGCGGGCGCGACGCTCGCCGACGTCGTCAGCTGGACGATCCTCTTCGCGCAGGGCGTCGACGTGGGCGCGGCGTACGCGGCTGCGGCACCGTCGCTCGCGCGCGAGGGGGCGCCGCCGCTCGTCACGGCGGCCGTCGTCTCCGGACTCGCCGTGCCGGGCGCCCTCGTCGAGGCGAGCGCCGTCGCCGCGGTCGTGCGCTGAGCCGGCGTCGTGCCGTCGTGCGCCGGGCCGCCGTCGTGCGAGGGGACGCAGCGAGGCCCGGCCCCACGCGGGGGACCGGGCCTCGAGGTGGTGCTGCGGCGGGTCAGGCCTGCGGGACGACCCGCACGTCGATCTGCGCCGACACGTCGTCGTGCAGGCGGACCTGCACCGTGTAGGAGCCGACCGACTTGATCGGCTGACCGATCTCGACCTTGCGCTTGTCGATCGTCGGGCCGCCCGCGGCCGCGACAGCCTCGGCGATGTGCGTCGTGGTGACCGCGCCGAACAGACGGCCGGACTCGCCGGCCTTGACCGCGACGGTCACCGGGTTCGAGCGCAGGCGGTCGGCGACGGCCTTCGCCTCGTCGAGCGAGGCGATCTCGCGCGCCTTGCGGGCCTTGCGGATGCCGGCGATCTGCTTCTCGGCGCCCTTGGACCAGCCGGTCGCCAGGCCGCGGGGGAGGAGGAAGTTGCGGGCGTACCCGTCCTTCACGTCGACCACGTCACCGGGGGCGCCGAGGCCGGTCACCTCGTGCGTCAGGATGAGCTTTGCCATGGGTCAGCCTCTCTCAGCGAGCCGAGCTCGAGTACGGCAGCAGGGCCATCTCGCGCGCGTTCTTGACGGCCCGCGCGATCGCGCGCTGCTCCTGGACGGACACGCCGGTCACGCGGCGGGCACGGATCTTCCCGCGGTCGGAGATGAACTTCCGCAGCAGGGCCGTGTCCTTGTAGTCGACGACGTCGATCTTGGCTGCCTTGAGCGGGTTGGTCTTCTTCTTGGGCTTGCGGACGACGGGCTTCGCCATCGTGGTGCTCCTTCAGCTGTGGAGCCCGGATCCGCCTGGCCGTGAGGCCGCGCGACCCGGGATGGGGTAGGTCTGGGGTGTCAGAACGGGGGCTCGTCCGAGAACGAGCCGCCGGCCGACGGTGCGGGCGTGGCCCACGGGTCGTTGTCGAACCCGCCGCCGCCCTGGGAGGAACCGCCGCTCGACTGGCCGCCGCCACCGCCGAAGCCGCCGCCGCCGCCACCCGAGCGCTGGGCGCGGGTGACCTTGGCCGACGCGCGACGCAGCGACGGGCCGATCTCGTCGACCTGGAGCTCGACCACCGTGCGCTTCTCGCCCTCACGGGTCTCGTACGAGCGCTGGACGAGCCGGCCCTGGGCGATCACGGCCGTGCCCTTGGTGAGCGACTCCGCGACGTTCTCCGCGGCCTCGCGCCAGATCGAGCAGCGCAGGAACAGCGTGTCGCCGTCCTTCCACTCGTTCGTCTGGCGGTCGAACTGCCGGGGCGTCGACGCGATCGTGAAGTTCGCGACGGCGGCCCCCGACGGGGTGAAGCGCAGCTCCGGGTCCCCGGTGAGGTTCCCGACCACCGTGATGACGGTGTCTCCAGCCATGCCAGCTCCCTGTCTCGGTGCGATCGGTGCGGTGGGTCGTGCGGCGGTGCGTCCGCCGCGAGCGCGGCGGGGTGGTGCGATCAGCCGTGGGCGACGGCGCCGGGCGAGGTGCCCGGCGGTGCTCAGCGAGCGTCGGGGCGCAGGACCTTGGTGCGCAGGACGGCCTCGTTGAGGCCGAGCTGGCGGTCGAGCTCCTTGGCGGTGGCCGGCTCCGCGGTGAAGTCGACGACGGCGTAGATGCCCTCGGCCTTCTTCGCGATCTCGTAGGCCAGGCGACGCCGGCCCCAGATGTCGACCTTGTCGATCGTCCCACCGGCCGTGGTGACCACGGACAGGTACTTGTCGAGGGACGGGGCGACGGTGCGCTCCTCGATGTCGGGATCGAGGATGACCATCATCTCGTAACGACGCATGCGGTTACCCACCTCCTGTGGACTCAGCGGTCACGGTCTCTCCGTGACAGGAGGGTTGTGCGTCAGCGCCCGGGCGGTCGCGGTGATGGCACCGTGCAGCTCCGGGCAGCAACCCCCCATGCTACCGGGTGCCCGGAGGGCGCCCGACCACGCTGTGGACGGGCGCCCTCCGGCGAGCTTCTCCCTCGGGGCCGGGCCCCAGGGGCTCAGCCCTCGGGAGCCGGGGGCAGGCCGGGCCCGACGCCGCCGATCCCGCCGGTCCCGTCGCCCCCGCCACCGCCGCCCGCGCCACCGCCGGGCGCGGCCGGCGGTCCGGTCGACACCACGATCGTCACGGTCGAGCCGGGTGCGGCCTGGCCGCCGCCGCCCGGGCTCTGGCTGATCACCAGGCCGGCGGCCACCGTCGCGCTCTCGGCCTGCTGGACCGCGACGCCGAAGCCGGCGCCCTGGAGCGCGGCCTGCGCGGCGCCGCCGTCCTGCCCGACGACGTTCGGCACGGCCGCCGTGCCCGGGCCGCCCGAGACGACGATCGTCACCGTGCTGCCCTGCTCGGCCTCGGCGCCCCCGCCGGGGCTCTGGCTGACGACGGCGCCCACAGGCACCGACGGGTCGTTCGCGGTGGTCGCCTCGACGCCGAACCCGGCGGCCTCGAGCGCGCTGCGCGCCTGGGGCTCGGCCTGGCCCACGACCGAGGGGACCGCGACGAGCGGCGGCGTGTTCGGCTCGCCGACGTCGGCCCGTTCGGGGAACTCCACGACCTCGCGCTCGGCCATCGCGTTCGTCATGTAGGTGGTCCACAGGTCGAGCGGCACCGAGCCGCCGGTGATCTGGCCGTACCCGCCGAAGGTCGCGATGTCCTCCTGCCCGCCGTCGGGGCCCACCTGGTAGAGGGCGACCGCCGTCGTGAGCTGCGGCGTGAAGCCGATGAACCACGCCGACTTGTTCGAGGTCGACGTGCCGGTCTTGCCGGCGACGGGGTGGCCCACGGCCTGCGCCTTCTTCCCGGTGCCGTCCTCGTCCTCGACGACCTGGCTCATCGCGTAGGTGACGTCCGCCATGATCTCGGGCGCGACGACCTGCTCGCCCGCGCTCGAGCCGACGTACGCCTCGCTGCCGTCGGGGTGGAGCACCTGCCGGACGATGAACGGCTCGTACCGCATGCCCTGGGCGGCGATCGTGTTGTACGCCTGCGCCATGTCGATCGGCCGGACGGTCGTCACGCCGAGCGTGTTGGACGGCACCTCCTCGACGCCGTCGGGCAGCCCGAGGGCCTCCGCCACGCGCGCCGTCTCGGGCGGGCCGATCTCGACGTTCATCTGCGCGTAGACCGTGTTGACGGACTGCGCCGTCGCCTCGACGAGGTCGATCTTGCCGAAGTCGGCGTTGCCGAAGTTGTTGACCGGGTCGTCGAAGCCGGGGATCTCCATGTCGTCCGGCCCGACGTACCGGGACTTCAGCGAGCCGCCGCCCTCGAGGTACGCGGTGAGGGTGAACGGCTTGAAGGTCGAGCCGGCCTGGGCCGAGTCCTGCATCACCTGGTTGCGCGCCTGGGTCAGGTAGTCGGGCCCGCCGTACAGGGCCATGATCGAGCCGTCCTGCGGGTTGAGCGACACCATGGCGGTGCGGAGGTTGGGCGCGTGGTCCGGCGGGAGCGTCGCGACCGTGTCGATCATCATGCGCTCGAGGCCGTAGTCGATGGTCGTGATGATGCGGTAGCCGTTCATCCGCAGCTCGTCGTCGGTCACGGCGCCCGAGTCGAGGAGCTCGGTGCGGACCATGTCGAGCAGGTAGCCCTGCGGGCCCGCGAACGTGTCGGTCGGCGAGTACTCGACCGTCTGCGGGAAGACGAGCGCGTCCCGCTCGGCCTGCGTCAGCGCGCCGGTCGTCACCATGCCGTCGACGACGTACTCCCAGCGCTGCTCGGCCTTCTCCGCGTCGAAGCGCGGGTCCCAGTTGTTGGGCGAGGGGATGATCCCGGCGATGAGCGCGGCCTGGGCGACGTCGAGCTGCGCGGCGGGGACGCCGAAGTACGCCTTCGCGGCCTCCTCGATGCCGTAGGAGTCGCGCCCGAAGTAGATGGTGTTGAGGTAGTTGGCGAGGATCTCGTCCTTGTCCTGCGCGCGGTCGAGCTTGATCGCGAGCAGCGCCTCCTTGAGCTTGCCGCGGTAGTCCTTGACCGTGTCCTCGAAGTAGTAGCGCTCGGCGTACTGCTGCGTGATCGAGGAGCCACCCTGCTGGTCGCCGCCCCGCAGGTTGTTCCAGAGCGCACGGACGATGCCGGCCGGGTTGATGCCCGGGTTCTCGTAGAAGCTGCGGTCCTCCGCGGCGACGACGGCGGCCTTGACGTGCTCGGGGATGGTGTCGCCCTCGATGATCGTGCGGTTCTGCTCCGCGAACTCGCCCATCGGCGTCGAGCCGTCGGAGTAGTACACGACGGTCGTCTGGGCGTCCGCGAAGTCGTTGGGCTCCGGGATCTCCGTCGTCGTGTAGAGGTAGACGAAGCCGCCGACGACGAGCGCTGCGACCGTGAGGAACGTCCCGAGCACCAGGCGCCACGAGGGCAGCCAGCGGCGCACGCCCTTCTTGCCGTGACGCGGGTAGTCCACCAGCCCGCGTCGGCGCGGCGCCGCGGCACGGCTCGCAGCCGCCGTCGTGCCGGCGGCGGCGCGCGTGCGTGGCGCGGCGGCCGGGGTGGCTCCCGTCGACCCGAAGGCGCTGCGGCGGGTGGGGCCGCCCTGGCCGGACGGGCGCGACGAGCCGCGCGAGGGGGGAGTGCTGGCCGGTGCCACGCTGTGCCTTCCGGTCGAGGACGCTTCGGGTGGTGCGGTGCTGCGGACGCGCGGGTGCGGTGCGGGCCGCACGTGCAGGCCGCAACGGGGGGCGCTGCGGTTGCCCAGGGTAGGCAACCGCCGCTCCCGGGGCCCGTCCAGTATGGGCGCGGGGTCGTGGAGCCCGTGTGCGCACGTGTGCGCGGTCTGCGGACATCCGGCGTCGACCAGCGGCCTGGGCGCCCTGCGGCGCGGCGCCGCGTGACGCGCGTCACATCACCGGGCGTTTGCCTCCCCGACACCTCGCGACCTACAGTCCCGATGTATCAGTTCGATACATCCACCCGTTCCATCGGAGCCGACGTCGGCTCGGGGACGGGCGGCGGGCAGGCGAGGGGAGGTCCACGTGCGCGGTCGTTCCGACGTGCTCGAGCTGGCCATCCTCGGTCTGCTCCAGGAGACGCCCATGCACGGGTACGAGCTGCGCAAGCGGCTCAACCTGCTGCTCGGCTCGTTCCGCGCCCTGTCGTACGGGTCGCTGTACCCGTGCCTCAAGGGACTCGTCGAGCGCGGTCTCATCGTGGGGACGGACGCGTCGCAGACGCCGCCGCCGCACGCGCTGAGCGGCAAGCGCGCCCGGATCGTCTACGAGCTCACGGCCGACGGCAAGGAGCACCTCGCGCAGATCCTCGCGAGCTCCGGCCCGACGACGTGGGAGGACGAGCACTTCGACGTGCGGTTCGCGTTCTTCGCGCAGACCGACGCCGAGACCCGCCTGCGCATCCTCGAGGGACGCCGCACGCGGCTCACCGAGCGGCTGGAGAACGTCCGCCAGTCCGCCGTGCGCACGCGTGAGCGCCTCGACGAGTACACGCTCGAGCTCCAGCGCCACGGCCTGGAGCAGGTCGAGCGCGAGGTCCGGTGGCTGGACGGGCTGATCGACAACGAGCGCGGCACCCGCCGCGGCACGACCGAGGGGGACGGCCGTCCGGCCGGACCCGACACCGCCGACGGCGCCCCGGCGCCCCGGCACTGAGAGAGAACCGAGGAGCGAGATGAGTTCGATCCGCGTCGCCATCGTGGGCGTCGGCAACTGCGCCGCGTCGCTGGTGCAGGGCGTCCACTTCTACGCGGACGCCGACCCCGAGGCCAGGGTCCCGGGCCTGATGCACGTGAAGTTCGGCCCGTACCACGTGTCTGACATCGAGTTCGTGGCGGCGTTCGACGTCGACGCGAAGAAGGTCGGCTTCGACCTCTCCGAGGCCATCGGCGCCAGCGAGAACAACACCATCAAGATCGCCGACGTCCCGCCGCTCGGCGTGACGGTCCAGCGCGGCCACACCCTCGACGGCCTGGGCAAGTACTACTCCCAGACGATCGAGGAGTCGGACGCGGAGCCGGTCGACATCGTCGCCCAGCTGCGCGAGACCCGCGCCGACGTCCTCATCTGCTACCTGCCCGTCGGCTCGGAGGACGCGGCGAAGTTCTACGCGCAGTGCGCCATCGACGCGGGCGTGGCCTTCGTCAACGCCCTGCCCGTCTTCATCGCGTCGGACCCGGAGTGGGCCGCCAAGTTCGAGGCCGCCGGCGTCCCGATCGTCGGCGACGACATCAAGTCGCAGGTCGGCGCGACGATCACGCACCGCGTGCTCGCCAAGCTCTTCGAGGACCGCGGCGTCGTGCTGGACCGCACGTACCAGCTCAACGTCGGCGGCAACATGGACTTCAAGAACATGCTCGAGCGCGAGCGCCTGGAGTCCAAGAAGCTCTCCAAGACGCAGGCCGTCACCTCCAACATCGACGAGGGCCCCCTCGCCGGCAAGAAGGAGGACCGCAACGTCCACATCGGTCCGTCGGACTACGTGGCGTGGCTCGACGACCGCAAGTGGGCCTACGTCCGCCTCGAGGGCCGCGCGTTCGGCGAGGTGCCCCTGAACCTCGAGTACAAGCTCGAGGTGTGGGACTCGCCGAACTCGGCCGGCATCATCATCGACGCCCTCCGCGCGGCGAAGATCGCCAAGGACCGCGGCGTCGGCGGCCCGATCATCTCGGCCTCGACGTACTTCATGAAGTCGCCGCCGGTCCAGATGGAGGACACGAAGGGCCGGGCGCAGCTCGAGGCCTTCATCGCGGGCGACGCCGAGCGCTGAGCCGCACGAAGCGAAGGTCGAGGGCCCGGGCACGCATGTCGCCCGGGCCTTCGCCGTACCTGAACCCCCGAGACCGATCGCGGAGGGTTCGGCACACATGGTGACCCGAAGCCTCCGCGACGGGCTCCGGGCGGGTGGCGGCCGGGGGTCAGAAGGCCGGGGTGGGTTCTGCCACCGCGACGCGGTCGCGGCCCGAGCGCTTGGCCGTGTAGAGCGCCGCGTCGGCGGCCTCGAGCATGTCGGAGGCCTCCAGCATGTCGGGCGTGCGCTGGGCGAGGCCGATCGACGCCGTGACGCGCGCGGCGACCTCCGGCACGACGACGTCGGCGATGGCCGCGCGCACGCGCTCGGCGATCGGCCCGGCGTGGGCCGCGTCGGTCTCGCGCAGCAGGACGACGAGCTCCTCGCCGCCGAAGCGGTAGGCCGTGTCCGTCGAGCGCAGGCCCCGCGCGAGCGCCTCGGCCACCGCGTGCAGCACGGCGTCGCCCGCGAGGTGGCCGTGCTCGTCGTTGAGGCGCTTGAAGTGGTCGAGGTCCACCATGAGCACGCTCAGCGGGCGGTCGTAGCGGCAGGAACGCTCCCACTCGACCGCGAGGTCACCCTCGAGCCGACGGCGGTTCGGCAGCTGGGTGAGGGCGTCGTGGTCCGCCTGCTCGCGCGCGGTGCTGTGCAGGCGCGCGGACTCGAGCGCCGCCGCCGCGGTCGAGAGCAGCGCCTCGAGCACGTCGACCGAGTCGGCGTCGGCCTCGGCGACCTCGCCGGCGACGTGCAGCACGCCGACGACGCGACCGCCGAGCAGCAAGGGGTGTGCCCGGCCGCCGTCGGCGAGGACCCAGCGCGCGTCCGCCGCGCACGTCGCGACCGCCTCGGGCACCGGGACGTCCCCGGGCGGGACGACGCCGTGCTCGTCGGTGCTGCGGCTCGCGGCGCGCAGGACGCCGTCGTCGGAGCGGACCCACAGGGCGGTCGGCGCCTCGAGGAGCGCCGCGGCCGCGGACGCGACGGACTCGGCGACGTAGCGCACGCTCGTGCTGCCCGAGACCTCGCGCGCGATCATGACGACGCTCGCGAGCCGGTCGGCCAGGAGCTCGAGCCGCTCCTCCCGGGCGGCGGCGAGCTCGCCCGCGTAGCGCAGGTCCGCGGCCAGGTGACCGAGCGCCTCGCCCATCGCGTCGAGCTCCGACAGGCCGGTGCGCGGCGCGCGCGCGTCGAGGTCGCCGCCGCGCAGCGCGTCGATCGTGGTGAGCACCTCGGCGACCGGCTGGACGACGGCCCGGACCAGGCGGCGCCGGCGGCGCGCGGCGAAGGCCCCCGCACCGGCGACCGTGAGCACCGCCGCGGCCATGCTCACCACGAGCGCGAGGCGCTGCGCGTCCAGCGCGCGGTCGCGCTCCGCGACGATGGTCCCCGTCGTCGCGTCGTAGGACGCGCGGTACGCGTCGAACAGCGTCTTGCCCTCGAGCAGCACCGAGACCGTCGCGCCCGTGGTGAGGCTGGAGAGCCGGGTGCGCCCGAGGACGACGTCGTCCGCCCAGACCTGCCACGCCTCGCGTGCGCTCACGGTCCGGTCGACGCGCGGGCCCAGCGTCGCGTCCTCGCGGGTCGCGGCGACCAGGCTGCGGCTCGTGAGCAGGACGGAGGCGTGACCGTCGAGGTACGGCTCGAGGAAGGTCTCCTCGTCCGTCGCGACCCAGCCGCGCAGGCCGGTCTCCTGGTCGAGCATCGCCTCGTGCATGAGGCGCGCGTCGCGCGCGAGGTTCGTGTAGCGCACCACGGCGGGCTCGGTCACGAGCAGCAGGTAGAGCGACGAGAGCACGGACACGGCGAGCATCGCGGCGAGCGCGGTGAGGAGCGCGACGTGGCTGCGGCGCAGCTCGCTCACGATCCCGCTCGGGCCCGCCTCCCGGCGCGCGCGCGTTCCATGGTCACCTCTCACGGGAGTCGGATCGGCCGACCACGTGCGCCTTCAAGGAAATCGGCGGGTGACGTGGCCGATACCCTGCCCGTGTGAGCGTGCTCGGTGACCTGCGCGTCGTCGCGGTCCACCCGGGCTTCCGACGGCTGTTCGCCGTCCGCCTCGTGTCCCAGACCGGCGACGGCATGTTCCAGGTCGGGCTCGCGACGCTCTTCTTCTTCGCCCCCGAGCGGATGACGACGGCGTCCGGGGTGGCCACCGCGTTCGCGGTGCTCCTCCTGCCGTTCACCGTCGTCGGGCCGTGGGCCGGTGTGCTGCTCGACCGGTGGCGGCGCCGGCAGGTGCTCCTCGTCGGGAACGCGGTGCGCGTCGTGCTCACGCTCGTGCTCGCCGGCCTGCTCGTCGGCGTCGGCGTCGGGCCCGCGGTCTACGTGCTCACGCTGGTCACGCTCTCGGTCAACCGCTTCCTGCTGTCCGCCCTCTCGGCGGGGCTGCCGCGCGTCGTCCCGCGCGACCAGCTGCTCATGGCGAACTCCATCACGCCGACGCTCGGGGCGGCCGCCGCCGGCGTGGGCGGCGCGCTCGGCCTCGTGGGCGGGGTCGTCGCGCCCGAGGGCCCGGCGCACGACGCGGTCGTCCTCGTCGGCGCCGCGCTCCTGTTCGCCGCGGCCTCGGCCCTCGCGCTGCGCCTCGGGCCGGACCAGCTGGGCCCGACGCACCGGGCGGGCGGCACCGAGATGCTCGCACGGCTGCGCGAGGTCGCCGCCGGCCTCGGCGCGGGCGCGCGGCACCTCCTCGCCCGCCGCACCCCCGCCATGGCGCTGGGCGTCATGACCGCGCACCGGTTCGTCTACGGCGTGACGTTCATCGCGAGCATCCTCATCGCGCGGAACCTCCTCGCCGACCCCCGGGACAGCGCGGCCGGGCTGCAGGCGTTCGGGCTCGTGCTCGCCGCGACCGCGATCGGGTTCGCCGCGGCCGTCGTGCTCACCCCGGTCGCCCACGAGCGCGTCGAGCCCGAGCGGTGGATCGTCCTGTGCCTCGGCGTCGGCGCGGCGAGCCAGGTGCTGCTCGCGGTCACCGTGGAGCGCACCGCCGTCCTCGTGGGCGCCGCGCTGCTCGGCCTCGCCGCGCAGGGCACCAAGATCGCCGTCGACACGATCGTCCAGCGCGACACCGACGACGACTTCCGCGGGCGCGCCTTCGCGCTCTACGACGTGCTGTACAACGCGGCCTTCGTCGGCGCGGCCGCTCTCGCCGCCGCCGTGCTGCCCGACACGGGGTGGTCGCGGCCCGCCTTCCTCGCCCTGGCCGTGGCGTACGTCCTCACGGCTGCCGCGCTGCACGCGGGCGTCGCGCGCCTCGGCGGGCCCCGGCGTCGCACCGACGACCGTGCGACGCCGCTCGCCTAGAATCGGCGTGTGCCTGACGTGACCGTCTCCGGGCCGGCGTCGGGCGAGGCCCTGCCGGCTCCCGTGGCCATCCCGATCGTCGCCGGACCGTCGGGCGGTCACCACGCCCCCACGACGGTCGCCGAGGTCCTCAACGACCGCCCCGCGGCGACGCTCCTGGTGGACCTCGACGCCGGGACCGTCGTGTTCGCCAACCTCCTCGCGACCGAGCTCGCGCCGGGCCTGCACCTGCCCGTCCCGCTCGCCGAGTGGTCGCGCGCGGCGGGCCTGCACAGCGCCGACGGGGTCCCGCTCGAGGAGGGCCTGCGGACGCTCGGCACGGTCGCGGGCGGGACGCCCGCGCGCGGCATCGAGATCAGCGCGGAGCGCGCGTCGGACACGTCGGCGCCGCGGGAGGCGCTCTGGGTGGTCGGCGTGCCGCTGGTCGACGCGCCCGCGCCGCTCGCGCGCCGGGCCCTCGTGATCCTGCTCCCGCTCCGCGAGGGTCCCGAGGTCCACGCGCTCCAGGAGCTCGGCGACGACCTCCACGCGCGCGCCGCCATCGCGAGCGACCTCTCCTTCACCATCTCCGACCCGCACCAGCCCGACGACCCGCTGATCTGGGTCAACCCCGCCTTCGAGCGCGTGACCGGCTACAGCGCGGCCGACGTCCTGGGCACCAACTGCCGCTTCCTCCAGGGCCCGGACACCGACCCGGCCGTCGTCGACCGCATCCGCGAGGCGCTCCGCAGCGGCACGACCATCGCCGACACCCTCCTCAACTACCGCAAGGACGGCACGCCGTTCTGGAACCAGGTGGTCATCAGCCCCGTCGTCGACGCCGACGGCAACGTGACGCACCACGTCGGCATCCAGGCCGACGTCACCGAGCGCGTGCACGCCCAGCTCGCGCGCGAGGCGGCCCTCGACGAGGTGCGCGTCGCGAGCGGCCGGCTCCAGCTCCTGGCGGAGGTGAGCCAGGAGCTCGCGCAGCACCTCGACTACACCGCCGCGGTCCGCGCGCTCGCGGAGATCACCGTACCCCGCCTCGCGACGTGGGGCTTCGTCGCCGTGACCAACGACCGCGGGCAGTTCGACCGCCTGCACATCGTCTCGCGCGAGCCCGAGCACGCGGACGACGCCGCCGCGCTCGAGCACGAGGACGTCGGCTGGCTCACGCGGTCCCGCGTCGTCCGGCGGGCGCTGCGCAGCGACGCGACGCACGTCGCCGCGCCGTTCCCCGTCGACATCGCCTCGCTCCCGGGCCGCACGACCCCGACCCAGCTCGCCCTGCTCGAGCGCCTGGGCCTGGGCTCCGCCATGGTCGTGCCGCTCCGCGCGCGCGACCGCGTGCTCGGCGTCCTCACGCTCGTCGACGCGGCGACCGACGGCTTCACCCAGGAGCAGGTCATCACGGCCGCGCACATCGGCCACCGTGCGGGCCTCGGCCTCGACAACGTGCGCCTCTACCAGCGCGAGCAGGACGCCGCCCTCACGCTCCAGCGCAGCCTCCTCCCCGCGCTGCCGGACGTGCCGGGGCTCGACGTCGCCGCGGCGTACGTACCCGCGATGCACCGGTCGCAGGTGGGCGGGGACTGGTTCGACGTCCTCCCGCTGCCCGACGGCGCCGTGGGCCTCGCCGTGGGCGACGTCGTCGGGCACGACCTGCGGGCTGCGGCGTCCATGGGCCAGCTGCGGTCCGTGCTCCGCTCCTACGCCTGGTCCGGCGAGGACGCGGGCAGCGTCGTCGCGCGCCTCGACGAGCTCGTCCAGGGCCTCGGCATGGCCGACGTCGCGACGTGCGTGTACCTGCGCCTCGAGGGCAGCACCCTGCGCTACAGCCGCGCGGGGCACCCGCCGCCGTTCCTGCGCGCCGCCGACGGCACGGTCGTGGCGCTCGACGGCGCGCTCACGACGCCCGTCGGGGTCGCGACGATCGCGCCGGAGCCGGTCGAGGCCGTCGTCGAGCTCGAGCCGGGCGCCGTGCTCGTGGTCTACACGGACGGGCTGGTCGAGCGGCGCGACCGTGCGCTGCGCCAGGGCCTCGACGACCTGAGGGCGACGCTCGAGACGCTCCCGGACGGCCTCGACGCCCAGGGCGTGTGCGACCACCTCGTCGACGTGCTCACCGGGAACGCGCAGGAGGACGACGTCTGCGTCCTGGTCGTCCGCCGCACCACCGCCTGACCCGGCCCGGCCGGCGACGCCCGGGGAAGATCGACACCGGCACGGGCGTTCCGCATTGTCCGTTTCTGCGGTAGGACAGGCGGCAAGGGGGGCTCCCCAGGCCCGGAGGTCGTCATGGCTCGACGCAGCGCCCGCACTCCCGCGACGGTCCTCGCCCTCGTGGCGCTCGGGGTCACCGTCCTCACGGCCGCGCCCTCCGGCTCGCCGGGCGGCAGCGCGCCCGCCGCGGGTCCGGTCGCCGCGGCCGGCGTGCCCGGCACCGTCACCCTCACCGCCGCGGGCGACTACGCCCAGAACGCCAACACGCGCGCCGTCCTGACGACGACGGCGTCGCTCGCCCCCGACGCGAACATCGCGCTCGGCGACCTCTCCTACGGCGACCCGGGCGGCGAGCAGGCCTGGTGCGACCTCGTCACCGAGCACGTCGGCGCGGGGTTCCCGTTCGAGCTCGTCGCGGGCAACCACGAGTCCAACGGCCAGGACGGCCACATCAACGAGTTCGCCGCGTGCCTGCCCAACCAGCTCCCGGGCATGGTCGGGACCTACGGACGCCAGTGGTACGTGGACGTCCCCGCGGCCGACCCGCTCGTGCGCCTCATCGCGATCTCGCCCGCCCTGACCTTCCCCGACGGGACGTACGACTACAGCGCCGGCACGCCGCGCTACCAGTGGACCGCGGCCGCGATCGCCGACGCGCGGGCCGACGGCGTCCCCTGGGTCGTCGTGAGCCTGCACAAGCCGTGCGTGTCCCTCGGCGAGTACTCGTGCGACCCGGGCACCGACCTCACGGACCTCCTGCTGAGCACCAAGGTCGACCTGGTGCTCAACGGCCACGAGCACCTCTACCAGCGCACGCACCAGCTCGCGCTGCGGCCGGGCTGCGCCTCGCTCGCCACCGGCACGGCGGACACCGACTGCGTCGCCGACGCCGACGCGACCATGGTCCGGGGCGCGGGCACGGTCTTCGCGACGGTCGGCACGGGCGGCCAGTCGCAGCGGGCCGTCGACACGGCCGACGGCGAGGCGCCGTACTTCGCCGCGTCGTCCGGGCTCGCCACCGCGACGTGGGGCGTCCTCGCGATGGACGTCACGGAGACGAGCCTCAGCGCACGCTTCGTCCGCGCGACCGGGGGCTCGTTCACCGACGCCTTCACGATCACGGCGCCCACGGGCGGCAACGTCGCGCCGACGTCGTCCTTCACCTCCGCGTGCACCGCGCTCGCGTGCTCGTTCGACGGGTCGGCGTCGTCGGACCCCGACGGCACGGTCGCCTCGTGGTCGTGGGACCTCGGCGACGGCGCGACGGCGACCGGCGCGACCGTCCAGCACACCTACGCGACCGCGGGCACGCGCCAGGTCGTCCTCACGGTGACCGACGACGACGGCGCGACCGCCACCGCGACGCGCACGGTGAGCGTCACCGCGACCGCGCCGCCCTTCGCGGCGGACGCGTTCGGCCGCACCGTCGCCACGGGCCTCGGCACGGCCGACGTCGGCGGCGTCTGGCGCGTGAGCGGGAGCACGACGCAGTACGCCGTCGCGAGCGGGGCCGCGCAGCTCAAGTTCTCGACCGCGGGCCGGACCCTCGACGCGGCACTGCCGGACGCGACGTCCGCCGGCACCGACCTCGCGCTCGCGGTGAGCACGGACAAGCCCGTCACCGGCGGAGGTGTCTACCTCACGGTCGGCACGCGGCGCGTGGCCGGCATCGGCGAGTACCGGGCGAACGTCCGGCTGCGGACCAACGGCGTCGTGGCGCTCGGGCTCGCGCGGACGGCCGGGTCGACGGAGACGGCGCTGGTCGCGCCCGCCGTCGTGCCGGGGCTGACGCTGGGCACGGGCGAGCAGCTGCTCGTGCGGACGCAGGCCGTCGGGGCCGGCCCGACCACGCTGCGAGCGCGCGTGTGGCGCGCGGGCACGCCCGAGCCGACGACCTGGCAGGTGTCGGTGACCGACGCGACGGCAGGGCTCCAGGCGGCAGGCTCGGTGGGCCTCAACGCCTACCTGTCGTCCTCGACCACCAACGCGCCGTTCACGGTGCGCGTCGACGACCTCGTCGCGCGGACGCCCTAGGGACGCGCGGCTCCCGAGGTGCCCGGGTCGGGCGGCTCCGTGAGGTCGGTGACGACCTCCCAGTCGGCGACCGGCCCGGGCACGACGTCGAACAGGGGGTGCGGGTCGGGCAGGCCGACGTCGCGCCACCGCGCGAGCACGTCCGGGCTGCGGCGCGCGAGCTTGAGGCGCAGGTGCAGCCACTCGTGCGCGAGCTGCCCCTCGCTCACCTCGAGCCGCAGCTCGGCGTCGGGCGGGCCGAGCAGCAGGCCGCGGTCGTAGGAGTAGCCGCGGCGCACGGCCTCGTCGGCGACGCCGTGGAGGAAGGTGAGGACCGGCGCGCCCGGGTCGAGCGGCGGCTCGCCCGGCGGGACGGGCTGCACGTCGCCCACGCGGAACCGCCGCAGCTGCGGGTGGTTGCGGTACCCCTTCGTCGTGCCCGTGAGGACCTTCTGCGCGAGGAGGCCCTCGCGCCACGCGGCCGTGAGCCCCTGGCGGTCGAGGTAGCGCGGGTGCACCGACCAGAGCCTCACGCGCCGGACCTCACTCCGGGGTCCCGGCCGTCCGCTGCGCCCACCACTCCCGCAGCGCGCGCTCGGCGTCCGCCGGGTCCTGCGGGCCGTGCTCCATGCGCAGCTCGAGCAGCCAGCGGTAGGCCTCCCCGACCTCCCGTCCCGGGCGCAGGCCGAGGACCGCCATGATCTGCTCGCCGTCGAGGTCCGGGCGGATCGCCGCGAGCTCCTCCCTCTCCCGCAGCTCCGCGATGCGGCGCTCGAGGTCGTCGTACGCGAAGGACAGGCGCTCGGCCTTCCGCCGGTTCCGCGTGGTGCAGTCCGACCGCGTGAGGCGGTGCAGCCGCTCGAGCAGCGGGCCGGCATCCGTGACGTACCGGCGCACCGCCGAGTCCGTCCAGCCGCTCTCGCCGTAGCCGTGGAAGCGCAGGTGCAGCTCCGTGAGCCGTGCGACGGCCTGGACCGTCTCCTTGTCGAACCGCAGCGCCTTGAGCCGGCGGGCGGCCATCTTGGCGCCGACCACCTCGTGGTGGTGGAAGCTCACGCCGCCGCCGGCCTCGAACCGCCGGGTCGCGGGCTTGCCGATGTCGTGGAGCAGCGCCGCGAGCCGGAGCACGAGGTCCGGCCCGGGCACGGGCCCGGTGGGTCGCTCGTGCGTGCCCGTCTCGAGGTCGATCGCCTGCGCGAGCACCGTGAGGGAGTGCTGGTAGACGTCCTTGTGCCGGTGGTGCTCGTCGATCTCGAGGCGCAGCGCGGGCAGCTCGGGCAGCACGACGTCGGCCAGGCCCGTGTCCACGAGCGCGGTGAGGCCCGGACGCGGGTCCGGCGCGAGCATGAGCTTGACGATCTCGTCGCGGACGCGCTCGGCCGAGACGATCGAGAGGCGGTCCGCCATCCGCTCGATCGCGGTGCGGACGTCGTCGTGCAGCGTGAAGCCGAGCTGGGCGACGAAGCGCGCGGCGCGCATCATGCGCAGCGGGTCGTCGTCGAAGGACTGCTCGGCCGTGACCGGGGTGCGCAGCACGCCGCGCGCGAGGTCGGCGAGGCCGTCGAACGGGTCGACGAACGTCAGCGCCGGCAGGCGCACCGCCATCGCGTTGACCGTGAAGTCCCGCCGCGAGAGGTCGCCCTCGAGCGAGTCGCCGAACGCGACCACGGGCTTGCGCGAGGTGCGGTCGTACTCGTCCGTGCGGTAGGTCGTCACCTCGACGACGACGTCGGGCGCGCCGCCGCGTGCGAAGCGACGGGCGCCGATGGTGCCGAACTCGCGTCCGATGTCCCAGTGCGCGTCGCCCCACACGGCCAGGACCGCCTGGGTCTGGTCCGGCGACGCCGACGTCGCGAAGTCGAGGTCCTGGCTCGCCCGGCCGAGGAACGCGTCCCGGACCGGCCCGCCGACGAGCGCGAGCTCGTGGCCGGCCGCCGCGAACGCCTCGCCCAGCTCGATCGCGGCCGGCGCGAGCTCCGCGATGACGGTGAGGGCGCGCCGCCGCAGCGCCGCGAGCGCGTCGGACGCGCCGGCGCCGGGGGCGGGAGGCGGGGTCGCGGAGGAGGTCGGCACGGGACACCAGGGTGCCAGACGGCGGGGCCGCGCTCGCGCCGGCCCGCCCCGGTCGTCCACAGGGCCGGCGGACGCGGGTGCCCGCACGGCGGCCCGACGGACGGCGGTCGTTACAGTGGCGGCATGTCCAGCGCCGTTCCCCACCCGCGGCCGGGCCCTGTGCCCACCCCGCCCGGTGGCCACGCGCTGCGGATCGACGCCCGCGTGGTGCGGCGCCCGGTGCACACGCTGCCGGTGGTCGAGGAGACGTCAGCCGGCGGGCTCGTCGTCGCGCGGGACGCGGGCACTGCCCACGCGGCGGTGATCGCGCGCCGCAACCGGGCCGGCCGCCTCGAGTGGTGCCTGCCCAAGGGCCACCTGGAGGGCACCGAGACCCCGGCCGAGGCTGCCGTGCGCGAGATCGCGGAGGAGACGGGGATCCTCGGGCAGGTCGTGCGCCGGCTGGGCACCATCGACTACTGGTTCACCGGCGAGGACCGGCGTGTGCACAAGGTCGTGCACCACTTCCTGCTCGAGGCGACCGGCGGCGTGCTGAGCGTCGAGGGGGACCCCGACCAGGAGGCCGAGGACGTGGCGTGGGTCGCGCTCTGCGACCTGCCCGACCGCCTCGCCTACCCGAACGAGCGCCGCCTGGCGCAGGCTGCGAGCGCGGTGCTCGCGGGCGAGGCCGAGTGAGGGGTCCGATGAGGGCGGCACTCGTGCTGGTGCTCGCGGCGCTGCTCGGCGCCCCGGCCGCGGCGGGCGCGGTGGTGCCGGTGGACGCCGCGGGGCGGCCGGTCGCCGTCGTCCCGGCGACGACGGAGGACGAGGCCACCGACGAGGCCGCGCCCGAGGAGGACCCCGGCCTGCCGCTCGAGGTCGACGTCGACGCGCTGACGTCCGTGCTCCAGCCGGGCGGCGACCTCGTCGTGCAGGGCACCGTGCGCAACGCGGGCGACGACGTCGTCGGCACCCCGCGCGTCGTCGTGCGGCTCGCGCGTTCCGCCTTCCTCACGCGGTCCTCGCTCGACGCCTGGCGCGACGCGGACGACGACGCCGCGGCCGGCACACGGCTGGTGACCGTCGACCTCGTCGGTCCGCTGGCCCCGGGCGCGTCGGTCCCGTTCACCGCGACGGTCCCCGCCGCCTCGGTCGGGCTCGCCGCCTCCGCCGCGTGGGGACCGCGCGGCCTCGCGGTCGAGGTGGTCGACCGCGACGACGACGCGCGGCCGCGCCTGGGCCTCGCGCGCACGTTCACCATCTGGCTGCCCGAGCAGACGTTCTCGCCGACCGCGGTCAGCCTGCTCGTGCCCGTCGTCGGCCCGGCGGTCGACCCCCACGCGACGGCGGTCGAGGACGGACCCGCACCGCTCCGGGCAGAGCTCGAGACGCTGACCCGGCCCGGCGGCCGGCTCGCCGACCTGCTCGTCGCGACGGCGCCGTACCCGGCGGTGTCGTGGGTGGTGGACCCGTGGCTCGTCGAGCAGGCCCACGGGACGGGCGCGCCGGACCCGGGCGCCGGGGACGGCGACGGCACCGGGAGCACCGAGGACGCCGCGGGCACCGAGGACGCCGGGGACACCCAGGACCCGGCGGACGCCGCCGGCACCCCCGGCACCCCCGGCACCTCGGGCAGCCCCACGACGGCGGCGACCACGACGGCGGCGTGGGCCGCGACGCTCACCACCGCGGCGGCCGGCCGCGAGGTCATGCTCCTGCCGTACGGGGACACGGACGTCGCGGCGCTCGCCCACGCGCGCGGCGCGGGGCCGTGGGACCTCGCGCTGCGGCGCTCGGCGGAGAGCGCCCCGACGGCCGGCCTGCCGGCCGACGCGCGCGCCGACGTCGTCCTGCCCGCGGAGGCGCTGCCCGACCTCACGACCGCGGCCTTCGGCATGCGCGGCGGGACCCGCGCCGTCGTCACCGGCCCGGGCGCCCTGTCCGTCCCGGACGACCTCACCTACACGCCCTCGGCCCGCACGACCGTGACGACCGACGCCGGCGACGTCACCGTCCTCGTCCCGGACGCGCGCCTGTCGAGCGCCCTCGCGTCCGGGGCGGTGACGGGTGCGGCCGGCGACACCGACGCGCCGCGGCCGCGCGACCCGCAGCTCACGCCCGCGACGGCGGTGCAGGACGTCCTGGCCGAGCTCGCCGTCGTCACGGCCGAGCGGCCCAGCGAGAGCCGGCACCTCCTGGTCACCGTCCCGCGCGACTGGGACGCCGACCCGGCGGTCGTCGCGGCGCAGCTCGCCGCGCTGGGCTCCGTCCCCTGGGTCCGGACGGCACCGGTCGAGGAGCTGCTCGCGGCGTCCGGCGGGGACGTCGAGCGGGGCACGCTGCCGCGCACCGAGCCGACCGCGGCGGAGATGCCCCCGAGCACGCTGGCCGCGCTCGAGGGCTCGCTGACCCTGCGCGGGCGGCTGGCGACCATGGCCGAGCGGCCCGAGGAGCTCGTCGGGGACACGACCGCGGAGCTGCTCGCACCGCTGTCCGTCGCGTGGCGCGCGGACCCGTCGCGCCGGGCCGCCCTCGTCGCGGCGACCGAGGCGCGGACGGCGACGCTGCGCGACGTCGTCCGGGTCGCCGCGAGCGGGGTGCTGCTCGTCTCCACGTCGAGCCGCCTGCCCGTGCTCGTGGAGAACACGCTCGACCAGGCGGTCACCGTCGAGATCACGCTGCGTCCGGGTGACCGGCGGCTGCAGGCCGACGAGCCGGTGACGGTGACCCTGCCGGCGCTCGGGCAGGAGGAGGTCCTCGTCCCGGTCCACGGCGTGCAGAGCGCGGACGTCGAGGTCGCGGTCGAGGTGCGCACGGCCGACGGGGTCCTCGTGGACGACCGCGCCCGGCTCACCGTGCGCGTGCGCGCCGAGTGGGAGGGCATCGGGGCCGCGATCATCGGCGGGCTCCTGGCGCTGGGCCTCGTCCTCGGGGTGGCGCGCACCATCCGCCGCGGGCGGACGGCCAGCCGCGCCGCGCCCGTCGACTCGGGTCCCGACGCCCTGTCGCCCGAGGAGGCCGAGACCGAGGGCTCCGTCGCCGGGACCGAGGGCACCGGCGACACGACCGAGGGCTCTGTCGCCGGGACCGACACGACCGGCGCCCCGGGCGGCGAGCGCCGGGTCGCGGCCGCGACGGACCCGCCGCGCGTGGGCGCGCCGTGAGCGACGTCGGGCGCAGCGCCGGCGTCATGGCGGCGGGGACGGCCACGTCGCGCGTCCTGGGCGTCGTGCGCGTGTCCGTGCTGGTCGCGGCGATCGGCGCCAACGCCGCGGGTGCGAACGCGTTCGGCCTGGCCAACTGGCTGCCGAACATGCTCTACATGCTCATCGCGGGCGGCGTCCTCAACGCCGTCCTCGTGCCGCAGGTCGTCCGGGCCTACCGCTCGCCGGACGGCCAGGCCTTCGTCGACCGCCTGCTCAGCCTGGCCGGCGTCGTCCTGCTGGGCCTCGCCACGGTGCTCACGGTCGCGGCGCCGGTCGTCGTCCGCCTCGCCGCGAATGGGCGGGACCCGGAGTTCGTCGCGCTCGCGACCGCGTTCGCCTTCTGGTGCATCCCGCAGGTCCTCTTCTACGGCATCTACTCGCTGCTGGGGCAGGTGCTCAACGCACGCGGCAGCTTCGGGCCGTACATGTGGGCGCCGGTCGTCAACAACGTCGTCGCGATCCTCGGCCTGGTGGTCTTCATCGCCGTCTTCGGCGGGTACGTGCGGGGCGGCCCGCAGGACGACCCGGCCACGTGGGACGCCGGCCGGATCGCCCTGCTGGGCGGCGGCGCGACCCTGGGCGTCGTCGCGCAGGCCCTCGTCCTCGTGGTGCCGCTGCACCGCAGCGGGTTCCGCTTCCACCCGCGCCGGGACTGGCGCGGCGCGGGCCTGGGCACCGCGGGCCGCGTCGCGGGCTGGACGTTCGCGGCGCTCGTCGTCGGGCAGCTCGGCATCCTCGTGGTCATGCAGGTCGCGACCGCCGCCGCGCAGGAGTTCCAGGCGGACGTCGCCGGCAACAACGCCTACACGCTCGCGTTCACGATCTTCATGCTGCCGCACTCGCTCGTGACGGTGTCGCTGCTCACGGCCCTGTTCACGCGTCTGTCCGCGCACGCCGCCGCCGAGGACACCCGGGCGCTGCGGGACGACTTCTCCTCGGGCCTGCGCGTCATCGGCGCGTTCACGGTCCTCGCGACCGCCGTCCTGGCGGTCCTCGCGCTGCCCGTCGTGCGCGTCGTCCTGCCGTCGACCGACCCGGCCGAGGCAGGCTCGATCGCCGCCGTCGTGGTCGCGATGATGGCCGGGCTCGCGGCGCTCGGCGCGTGGTCGCTGTGCCAGCGCATCTTCTACGCCTACGAGGACGCCAAGGGCCTCTTCTGGATCCAGGTCGCCATGGCCGGCGTCGTCGCCGGGGGCAGCCTGCTGGGCGCGCTCCTGCTCGAGCCGCGGTGGTGGGTCGTCACGGCCGGCGCCTCGATCGCGGCGTCGTACGTGCTCGGGGCCGTGTGGGGCGGGCTCGAGGTCCGGCGGCGCCTCGGGGGCACGGGCCGCGGCGCGATCGGCATGCACCTGCGGGCCGTCGCGAGCGCGCTCGCCGCGGTCGCGGTGGGCTGGCCGCTCACGCGCCTGTTCGGCGACCTCTCCGACGCCGGGTTCGCCGAGGCCGTGCTCGTGTGCGCGCTCGTCGGGGCCGTGATGCTCGCCGTCTACCTGGGCGGCCTGCGCCTGCTCGGGGTGGACGACCTGACCCGTCTGGTCGAGCCGCTGGTCGCGCGCCTGGGCCGTAGCATGGGCGCGCGGGTGGGAGCCCGCACCACGAGCGCACGGGGAGGGCAGCCGGTGGACGTCGTCGTCGAGCAGGGCACCCTGCTCGCAGGGCGCTACCGCCTGGACCGCCCGCTGCCGACCGACCTCCCCGGCGTCGAGGGCTGGGAGGCGCAGGACCAGATCCTCGACCGGCCCGTCCGCGCGCTCGTCCTGCGCTCGGGCCGCGTCGCCCAGGCCCAGGACGCCGCGCGCCGGGCCGCGCTCGTCGCCGACCCTCGCCTGCTCCGCGTGCTCGACGTCGGCTCCCACGAGGGCCTCGCGTACACGGTCACCGAGCCGCTCCCGGGTCGCGACCTCGCCGAGCTGACCGCCGACGGCCCGCTGCCCCCCGACCAGGCGCGCGCCGTCGTGGGCGAGGCGGCCGTCGCGCTCGAGGTGGCACGCCGCCGCGGGGTGCACCACCTCGCCCTGCGGCCCGCCGCGGTCCGCGTGACGCCGGCGGGCGGCGTCGTCGTCACGGGCCTCGGGCTCGACGGCGAGCTGCTCGGCCACGGCATCGGCGACGCGCGGTCGACGACGCGCGCGGACACCGTGGGCCTGGTCGCGCTGCTCTACCTCGCGCTCACGGGTCACTGGCCCGCACGCGACGGCGTGCCCGCCGGCGGCGCGGAGGTCGCGCCCGTCGACGAGGACGCCGCCGGGACGCCCGTCGCGGCCGCGGACCTCGTGCCCGGCGTGCCCAACGACCTCGACACGCTGTGCGCGGTCACGCTCGGCCCGCACGACGACGGCCCGCACAGCCCGGCGGAGCTCGTGCGCGAGCTCGAGCCGTGGGTCGCGGTCGACGCCGACGCGCTCGGCGCCGGCGCGCCCGCCGCACCCACCGGCCCCGCCAGGCCGCCGTCGGTCGCGCCCGCGACGCCGCCCGGCGTGCAGCGCCAGTCGGTGCGGGCGGCGCTCGCCGCGCAGGGCCCGGGACGCCGCCCGGGGACGACCCCGCCGCCCGCCATCCCGCCCGCCGTGCGCCGCACCGACCCGCGCGTCGCGACGCCCGCCGCGGGTGCGGTGGGGTCCGGCGCCGTCGCGGGCGGCGCGTCGGGTGCCGGCGCGCCGACGGCCGCTGCGACGGCTGCTGCGGCCGCGGCGGCCGACGTCGGCTCCCAGGACGCCGAGGCCGGCATCGTCACGCCCGCTCGCGGCGTCGTGGTGCCGGACGCCCCCGCCCCGGCCGACCGGGTCGACGACCGTCCGCCCGCGGTGCGGCAGTCGGCCGCGGTCAGCGCCGCCGCCCCCGCGCGGCCGACCGCGACCGCCGTCGTGCCGGGTGGCGCGGCGCCGCACGGGCCGCGCGGCGGGCACCGCCCGCCGCCCGCGCCGCACGAGGACCACGAGGACTTCGACACGCTCATCGGGTCGCCCATCGAGGCGCTGACGCGCAAGCGGTTCGACCCCACGCCCTTCGTGCTGGCGCTCATCGGGATCGCCGTCGTCGTGGGGCTCGTGTGGGCCTGGAACGCGCTGACGACCCCGCCGCCGCCCATCGGCGGCAGCGACGGCATGGGCGACGTCGTGGACTCGGTCGAGACCGAGGCCCCCGCCGCGGAGGACCCGGCCGCCGAGGCGCCCGCGGAGGAGCCGGCCGAGGAGCCCGCCGCCGCGACGCCCACCATCGCGTCGGCCCAGATGATCGACCCGCCGCCCGGCGGGGACAACAACGAGCACCCCGAGGCGGTCCAGCTCGCGATCGACGGTGACCCGACGACGTTCTGGTACACCCGCACGTACAAGTCGCCGACGTACGGCATGAAGCCCGGCGTCGGGTACGCGGTGACGCTCGCCGCGCCCGCGACCGTGAGCGCCGTCACCCTCGTCGTCAACGGCACGGGCGGCACCGTCGAGGTCCGGGCGACGGACCCCGCGACCCCCACCGAGGGTCCGGTGCTCGCGAGCGGTCCCCTCTCGGCGGAGACGGTCCTCACCTTCAGCGAGCCGGTCGAGGCCTCGCACATCGTCCTGTGGTTCACCGCGCTGCCCCAGGCGGCGGACGGCGGGAACCGGGTCGAGCTCGCGGAGGTGCGCCTCTCCTGAGGCGCACGCACGTCACCCGCGACGACGGCCGGACGGCCCCGGCGGGCGGAACATCCGCGCCCTAGGATCGGTTGACGACGTCGGCACGGCCGGGCACGGCCGCACCAGCCCTGCATCGTCAGAGCCCTGCTCCGTACGAGCCCCGCCTCGGACGAGCCCTGTTCCACCGGACGAAGGACCAGCAGTGACCGACACCATCCACGACCTCGTGATCATCGGCTCGGGGCCGGCCGGCTACACGGCCGCGGTCTACGCCGCACGCGCCGGGCTCACGCCCGTGGTCGTCGCGGGCGCCGTCACCGCCGGCGGCGCCCTGATGAACACCACCGAGGTCGAGAACTTCCCCGGCTTCGTGGACGGGATCATGGGCCCGGACCTCATGGAGAACATGCGCAAGCAGGCCGAGCGCTTCGGCGCGGACGTCCGCTACGACGACGTCGTGCGCGCGGACCTCGTGGGCGACGTCAAGACGGTCGAGACGGGCAACGGGGACGTCGTGCGGGCGCGTGCCGTCATCCTGGCGACCGGCTCCGCGTACCGCGAGCTGGGCCTGCCCGACGAGAAGCGCCTCTCCGGCCACGGCGTCTCGTGGTGCGCGACCTGCGACGGCTTCTTCTTCCGCGACCAGGACGTCGTCGTCGTGGGCGGCGGCGACTCCGCGGTCGAGGAGGCGACGTTCCTCACGCGCTTCGCGCGGACCGTGACGATGGTCCACCGACGCGACGAGCTGCGCGCGTCCAAGATCATGGCCGACCGTGCGCTCGCCGACCCCAAGATCCGGTTCGCCTGGAACAGCGAGGTCGTCGCGATCCACGGCGCCGAGAAGCTCACGGGCGTGACGCTGCGGGACACGGTCACGGGCGCCGAGCGCGAGCTCGCGGCGACCGGCCTGTTCGTCGCGATCGGCCACATCCCGCGCAACGAGCTGCTCACCGGCCAGGTCGACCTGGACGACGAGGGCTACGTGCTCGTCGGTCCGGACGTCGGCGGGTCCCGCGGCACGGCGACCAACGTCCAGGGCGTCTTCGCGTGCGGCGACCTCGTCGACCACGTCTACCGCCAGGCCATCACCGCGGCCGGCACCGGCTGCGCCGCGGCGCTCGACGCCCAGCACTACCTCGCGGACCTCGTGCACGCCACCGAGCCCCCCGCACCCGCCACCCTGCCCGAGAAGATCGAGGAGACCCTGTGAGCACCGTCCCCGTCACCGACGCCACCTTCAAGAGCGAGGTCCTGGAGTCCGACATCCCCGTCGTCGTCGACTTCTGGGCGCCGTGGTGCGGCCCGTGCCGCCAGGTCGCGCCCATCCTCGAGGAGCTCTCGGGCACCTACGAGGGCCGCGTCCGCATCGCCAAGGTGAACTCGGACGAGAACCCCCAGGTCACGGCGGCGTACGGCATCACGTCGATCCCGACGCTCAACATCTACAAGGGCGGCGAGCTGGTCAAGCAGATCGTCGGCGCGCGCCCCAAGCCGGCGCTCGTGACCGAGATCGAGTCCGTCCTGTCCTGACGCCGGCGGGCCTGCCGGCCCACCCGCACGCACGCACGAGGGCCCCGCGATCCGTCGCGGGGCCCTCGTCGCGCTCACCCCTCGAAGTACGTGCCCGACACGCTGAGGGCGGTGGCGTACCGACCGTCGGCGAGCCGGGACGGCAGGACGGACGGCGGGACGCGCTCGCCGGACGCCAGGGTCCAGCGCACCTCGTCCCGGAACTCGGTGCCGACCGCGGAGTCCTGGCCCGGCTGCACCCACGAGACGGAGAGGCCGACGCCGTCCCGCACGTAGCCCGCGCTCGGCATGCGCGCCGGGTAGCCCCAGCCCGGGTTGTGATCGAGGATCTCGTCGCGCTGGTCCCAGTAGCTCGTGAGCACCTCGTCCATCGAGGACCAGTCCGCCTCCCAGCCGGCCGCGACGAGCGCCGCGTCGAGCGCCTCCATGTCGGCCCGGAAGCCGTCGGGGTCCCCACCCTCGACGAGGGCGACCTCGCGCTGGGTGCAGCGCAGGTCGAAGGGGTCGTCGATCTTCCAGTTGTGCTGCCCCTCCTGGCACGAGGAGTCGTCCGTCGAGGCGATCACCGTCCGTCCCGCGACGACGTCCTCCAGGGCGGCCACCAGGAGCCCGGCGTGCTCCTCGCGCGCCTCGACGACGCGCGCGTCCTCGGCCGAGGGACCGCGGGGGCCGAGCAGGTCGTCGAGCCCGCCGCTGAGCATGGCGAGGAACCACACGACCGCGCCCACGAGCAGCGCCAGCAGGGCGACGACGACGCCGATGACGACCGTGGCCCACCGCGGCAGACGGCGTCGGCGTGCCGGCACCTCGGCCGCAGCGGGGTGGGGAGCGGGGGCGGGCGCGGGCACGCGCCAGTGAAGCACGCGGGGGCCGCCGCGGACGTCGAGATCACCCGACCGGGCGCAGCCCGCCGGCCGCCGTCGGCGGAGCACTCCACCCGCTGGTCAGCGCGTCGCCGGGGCGGTGCTGCGTGGCACACTCAGGTGCATGACTCCCGAGCACGGCGAGCCGACGGGGCGGGTGACTCCTGCCCTCGGCAGAGCCGCCCACACCGCCCAGCCCGTCACCGGGACCCGCCTCGACCCGTGGATCGGCGCCTACGCCGACCGCACGCACGGGATGCGAGCGTCGGAGATCCGCGCGCTCTTCGCCGTGGCCAACCGACCCGAGGTCGTGTCGCTCGCCGGCGGCATGCCCAACCTCGACGGCCTCCCGATGGAGGCGATCGCCGAGTCGACGTACCAGCTGCTGCTCAAGCGCGGCACGACGGCGCTGCAGTACGGCTCGGGGCAGGGCGACGAGACGCTGCGCGAGCAGATCGTCGAGGTCATGCGGCTCCAGGGCATCCAGGCCCACCCCGACGACGTCGTCGTCACGACGGGCTCGCAACAAGCGCTGGACCTTGTCGTTCGGCTCTTCATCGACCCGGGCGACGTCATCGTCGCCGAGGCGCCGAGCTACGTGGGCGCGCTCGGCGTCTTCCGGGCGTACCAGGCCGACGTCGTGCACGTGCCCCTGGACGAGCACGGGCTGGTGCCCGAGGCGCTCGAGGAGACCCTCACGCGGCTCGCGGCCGAGGGACGCGCCGTCAAGCTGCTGTACACCGTGCCCAACTTCCACAACCCGGCGGGCGTCACGCTGAGCCAGGAGCGCCGTCCCCGGGTGCTCGAGATCGCGCGCCGGCACGGCGTCCTCGTCCTCGAGGACGACCCGTACGGCCTGCTCGGCTTCGACGGCGACCCGCTGCCCGCGATGCGCTCGATGGACGACGTCGGCGTCGTCTACCTGGGGTCGTTCTCGAAGACCTTCGCGCCGGGGTACCGCGTCGGGTGGGCGGTGGCGCCGCACTACATCCGCGAGAAGCTCGTCCTCGCGAGCGAGTCGTCCATCCTGTGCCCGTCCAACGCGTCGCAGCTCGCGATCTCGACCTACCTCGCTCACCACGACTGGCGCCACCAGATCAAGCTCTACCGCGAGATGTACCGCGCGCGCCGCGACGCGATGGTCGGCGCGCTCGAGGAGCACATCCCCGAGGCGACGTGGACCGTGCCCGAGGGCGGGTTCTACACCTGGGTGCGCCTGCCCCACGGGCTCGACGCGCAGGCGATGCTGCCGCGCGCCATCACCGCGCTGGTCGCCTACGTGTCGGGGACGGCCTTCTACGCCGACGGCCAGGGCTCGGACCACATGCGGCTCTCGTTCTGCTACCCCACGCCCGAGCGGATCCGCGAGGGGGTGCGACGCCTGGCCGGCGTCGTCCAGGAGGAGACGGAGCTGGTCCGCATCTTCGGCACGGGCGGCCACCGCGACGAGGACGGCGTGACCTCCGCGGGGCCCGAGATCCACTGACGGTCCCGGCCGCGCGCTCGACCCCGCCGGGCTGACCGGCGGGGCGACCAGCGCCAGGCCCGCCGGCGAGGGCGACCCGCGGCGAGGTCCGACGGGCCGCCGCCGCCGTCAGCGGAGCAGGCCCGGGTCCTCCGGCGAGAGGGTGCCGAGGATCCGGTTGAGGTCCTGGACCGAGGCGAACTCGACGGTCAGGCGGCCCTTGCTGCGCCCGAGCTGGATCTTCACGCGCGTCTCGAACCGGTCCGACAGGCGCGACGCGAGGTCGTCGAGCGCGGCGTTGCGGTCCCCCGCGCGTGGGCGCCGCACGGCGACGGGCTTCTCGGGGTCGCCGCCGAGCGCGACGATCTCCTCGGTGGCCCGGACCGAGAGCCCTTCGGCGACGATCCGCTGCGCGAGGCGCTCCATCGCGGCGCCGTCGGGCAGGCCGAGGAGGGCGCGCGCGTGGCCGGCCGAGAGCACGCCGGCCGCGACCCGCCGCTGCACGAGCGGGGGCAGCCTCAGGAGCCGCAGGGTGTTGGAGATCTGCGGCCGCGAGCGGTGGATCCGCTGGGCGAGCTCCTCGTGCGTGCAGCCGAAGTCGTCGAGGAGCTGCTGGTAGGCGGCGGCCTCCTCGAGCGCGTTGAGCTGGCTGCGGTGGAGGTTCTCGAGCAGCGCGTCGCGCAGGAGGTCGTCGTCGTCGGTCTCGCGGATGATCGCGGGGATGCGGTCGAGGCCCGCCTCCTGCGTCGCGCGCCACCGGCGCTCGCCCATGATGAGCTCGTAACGCCCCTCCTCCCCCGGGACGGGCCGGACGACGACGGGCTGGAGCACCCCGATCTCGCGGATGGACCCGACGAGCTCGGCGAGCGCGTCCTCGTCGAACACCGTGCGCGGCTGGCGCGGGTTGGGACCGATGGCGTCGACGGGCAGCTCGGCGAAGTGGGCCCCGGGGACGGGCACCAGACCGTCCGCGGCCGCGACGTCCGCGGCCACCTCGAGCGGGTCGCCGTGCGGGGGCGGCGGCGGAGCGTCCGTGCGGCCGGTCTCGTCGGGCGCGGGCTCGGTCACCCCGTCGTTGCCCGAACCGTCCGTCAGGGCCGGCTCGAGCGCGTCGCCGTGCGGCGCCGTGCGGTCGGCCTCGTCGACCGTGCGGTCGGCCTCGTTGACCGTGCGGTCTGCCTCGTCGACCGTGCGGTCGGCCTCGTCGACCGTACGGTCTGTCGCCACGGCCGGACCGCGGGTGCCGTCGACGTCGTCGCCGAGCACGTCCGGCGGCGACGGCGGGGCGTCCGCCGGCCGCGCGTCCGCCGGCGCGGGCGCGCCCGGGAAGAACACGTCCACTGGACGGGAGTCGCCCGTGGGTGCGCTGGGGATGAGGGCACCCAGCCCTCGGCCCAGTCCGCGACGCTTCTCGGCCATCAGCTCTCCTTCGTGGCGGGCGCTGCGGCCCTGACGTCGGCGTCCGTGGGCGGAGCGCCTCGCTCGGCGATCTCGCGCGCCGCGGCGAGGTAGGACAGGGCACCGGTCGAGCCCGGGTCGTACGTCATGACGGTCTGTCCGTGGCTCGGGGCCTCGGAGATCCGGACGGACCGCGGCACGGTCGTCCGCAGCGTCTGCGCCGGGAAGTGCTCACGCACCTCCGCGGCCACCTGCTGCGCGAGGTTGGTCCGTGCGTCGTACATCGTCAGGAGGATCGTCGAGACGTGCAGCACCGGGTTGAGGTGGTTCTTGATGAGCTGGACGTTCTTGAGCAGCTGGCTGAGGCCCTCGAGCGCGTAGTACTCGCACTGGATGGGGATGAGGACCTCCCGCGCCGCGACGAAGGCGTTCACCGTGAGCAGCCCGAGGCTCGGCGGGCAGTCGATGAAGACGTAGTCGAGCCGGTCGAGCCCGCGCTCGGCGCGGTGGCGAAGGTACGCGTCGATGGCGTTCCGCAGCCGGTTCTCGCGCGCGACGAGGGACACGAGCTCGATCTCCGCGCCGGAGAGGTCGATCGTCGCCGGCGCGCACAGCAGCCGTGGGATCCGCGAGGACTGCTGGACGACCGTCGCGAGCTCCTCGTCCTCGACGAGCACCTCGTAGGTGGACGGCGTGCCCGCGCGGTGGTCGATGCCGAGCGCCGTCGAGGCGTTGCCCTGGGGGTCGTTGTCGATGACGAGCACGTTGGCGCCCGCCTGTGCCAGCGCCGCGGCGAGGTTCACGGTGGTGGTCGTCTTGCCCACCCCGCCCTTCTGGTTCGCCACCGTGAGCACACGCGTGGTCGACGGGCGCTCGAACCGACGACCCGAGAGGTCGATGCGTCGGCGTGCGTCGGCGGCGAGCTGCGCCGCGAGCGGCGTCGAGTCGTCGACCTCAGGGAGGGAGTCCATCAGTGCCGCCCGTCGCGCCTCGTCGGCGACGGCGGAGCCCGGCGTGGGCTCGCGCGGCGAGTCCTGCTGGTCCACCCGGTCTCCCATCCGTTCGAGTCGGTCCATCCTGCCATCCGCCGGCCCGCACCCGAGCCACTCCCCAGGTTCCACGTGAAACCACGGGGACGCCGACGTTCTTCGCCGCGTTCCCTGAGCGGCCATTCCTGCTCGCCGCCGCACTTCGAGCGCCGATCGTCGAGCACCGTGGGGTAGCCCGCGGCCGCTCCTGCGGGGGTCGCGTTGAGCACGTGCGCCATGTGCACACCCGAAGCCTGACGACGTTTCACGTGGAACGTGAGCGAGGGCGCTCCACCATGTGTTCGTGACTGAACTCCCCTTCGGGGCACTACAGCGCAGCAGAAGTGAGCGATAGTCCGTGCGTCCGTCCGACCCAGCGGTGGTCGTTCGTCTGCCTGAATCGTGTGGTTCCACGTGAAACGAGGGAGAGCCCCTTCGCCAAAAGCGTCGCAGCATCCAGCAGTCGCCGCCACGAGGGGGTGGCCGCCCTTTCGCGAAGGCGGGCAGCCGGCCGGTTCACTCGCCGCCACGATGGGGGCCGCCCTTTTCGCTAGGGCGGGCAGCCAGCCGGTTCAGTCGCCGTCACAGGGGGGCGGCCGCCCGTTCGTGTAAGGCGGGCAGCCAGCCGATGCTCAGCGGGTAGGCACGGCCGGTAGGGATCGCCACACCGTCGGCCGTAGCGGTCCCTCGGCGACGTCCGTCTGCGACACCGCACTGTTCGCACGGGGCACGCTCCGGGCGCCGACCACCAATCAAGCGGCGCTTCCCGGCACGGGTGCGTTGCGCTTCTCGCCGTTTCACGTGGAACGTCGTTGCTCTACGTCGCCGCCGTTCACGTGGAACGTCGTCGCTCCACGACCCCGGCTTGCCCTGGCCGACCCAGACGGCAGACGCCCGGCGCGCGTGTTTCACGTGGAACATCGCCCCGAACGCGCTGGCGTCCTCCTTCGGATCTGTGCCGGCCCACGAACCGCTGTTTCACGTGGAACGTTGAGTGATGACCCGCTGCGTCCAACGGTCGACCTTGAGAGTTGATTGCGATCGGCGAGCGTGGAGTGACCACGCACGCCTACCGTGCCTCCCGCCTGTCATAGCTCTGCGCGTCCGGCGTGGCCCTACGGCCGTCGCCGCAGCGATCGAGTCGGGGAGCTGTGGCCGACACAGCGCCACACGTTTGCCGTCAGCGCCTCGCGCGCTTCGCCTTCGTCGTCGACGCCGCTGCCTTCTTCGTGGGCGTCGGCGCCACGTGGGTCTCGCGCCTCACCCGCACGACACGCGTCGACTCGCCGCCGGCCGACACCTCGAGCACTTCGCGCGCGCCGCCACCCCACTGGTCGATCACACCCGCTGCGGCGTCGAGCTCCTCCTGCGCCTGCGAGCCCTTCATCGCGAGGAGCACGCCATCTTCAGCGAGCAGCGGCATCGCCCACCCGGCGAGCCTGTCCATCGGCGCCACGGCGCGCGCCGTGACCGCCTCGACCACGAGCCGCCCGTGCTGCTGCTCTGCTCGCCCACGGACCACCTCGGTGTTCGTGAGCGCGAGCGCCTCGACGACCTCCCGGAGCCACGTCACGCGGCGCTCCATCGGCTCGAGGAGGATCACGTGGAGCTCCGGGCGCATCGCTGCCAGCACGACACCCGGGAGGCCGGCGCCGGTGCCGATGTCCACGAGCGTGCCGCTCTCCGGCAGGAGCGCCGCGACGGCCGCGGAGTTGAGGAGGTGGCGCTGCCACAGGCGCGGCACCTCGCGGGGACCGATGAGGCCGCGCGTCACTCCGTGCTCGGCGAGGAGGTCGTGGAACCGGCCGACCACGTCGCGAGCCGGGCCGAGGGCGCTGAGGAGCACGGCCTCCTCAGGCGGCCCGGAGGCGTCGTCGCCGCCGGCACCCGCGCCCGTGGGTCGCGCGTCACCCTCCGTCACGTCGTCCTCCCGAGCTCTGTAGTGGCCCACCGACGTGCCGACGGCCACCCACCGTCGATCGACGGCGCCAGCGATGTTTCACGTGGAACGAGGCGTACGCCTCGTGCCGCGTCAGGCCTGACGGACCACCACGTAGCGCGACGGCTCGACGCCCTCGCTGTCGCTCACGAGGCCGGCCTCGGCGACGACGTCGTGCACGACCTTGCGCTCGAACGGGTTCATCGGCTCGAGCGCGACCGACGCGCCCGAGCTCTGCACCTCGGCGATCGCGACCCGCGCGACCTCGGCCAGCTCGGCCTTGCGTCCTGCCCGGAAGCCCGCGATGTCGAGCATCAGGCGGCTGCGCTCGCCCGTCTTCGTCTGCACCGCGAGGCGGGTGAGCTCCTGGAGGGCGTCGAGCACCTCGCCGTCGCTGCCGACGAGCTTGCGCAGCGCGCGCTCGGACCCGGCCTCGGCCACGATCTCCACGGCGGCGCGCCCGTGGTCGACGTCGATGTCGATGTCACCGTCGAGGTCGGCGATGTCGAGCAGCTCCTCGAGGTAGTCGGCCGCGATCTCGCCCTCCTCCTCGAGACGGCGCAGGTCGGTGGGCTCGGCGGGCTCGGGCGCGGTGGTGTCGGTCATGACGTCTCCAGTGCAGGTACGGAGGGTGGGTCGGGAAGCGGGGGTCGACCCGGGGGTCAGTTCTTGGGCGTGCGCGGCTTGCGGGGCTTCGTCGTCCCGGTCGGCGTTCCCGACCCCGACGTACCGCCGGCGGTCCCGCCGGACTTGGCGCCCGACGCCGGGCGTGCCTTGCCCGACTGGGTGCCGGACGACGTCGGCCGTCCGCCCTTGCCGGACGGCTTGGCCGGACCCGCGGGGCGCGGGGACGTCGCCGGCGGCGTGTCGCTCGGGGCCGCGGCGTCCGCGCCGTCCGCCGCGGGCGCGGGCACGTCGTCCTGCGGCGCGGCTGCCGCGCCGGATGCTGCGGCAGGGGTCCCCGCCGCAGCCGACGGCGGCCGTACCCGGTCCTTGCGCTTGGGCTGCTGGCGCTGGCCGCGGGGCTTCTCGTCGACGGGCGCCGCCGGCTCCTCGAGCACGATGCCCTTGGCGGCAGCCTTGCGCGCGCGACGCTCCTTGAGCTGGCGCTCCGCCTCGGACCCGGGCGTCGGGTTGCGCCGGATGACGTAGAACTGCTGGCCCATCGACCAGAGGTTCGTCGTGGTCCAGTAGATGAGGACACCGATGGGGAAGTTGACGCCGGACACGGCGAAGATCAGCGGCAGGACGTAGAGCAGCATCTTCTGCTGCTGCGCCATGGGGCCCTGGAGGGCCGACGCGGGCATGTTCTTCTGGGTCAGCTGGCGTTGGGTCGTGAACGTCGTCAGCGACATGAGCACGATGAGCACGACCGTGACGACCTTGACGTGCGGATCCGGCGACGTGAAGAACGTCTCCGAGATCGGCGCTCCGAAGAGCGTCGCCGCGTTGGCCTGCGCGGCGAGCTCCTGAGTGAGCGGCCCGATGGCGTCGCGGTTGCCGTTCGCGTACGTGCCGTCCTCGAGCGCGGGCAGCGAGATGAGCACGCGGAAGAGCGCGAAGAAGATCGGTGACTGGGCGAGGATCGGCAGGCACGACGAGAACGGGTTCGTCCCGTGCTTGCGGTACAGCTCCATCGTCTCGCGGCTCATCGCCTCGCGGGACGCCGGGTCCGTCTTGCCCTTGTACTTCTTCTGGATCGCCTGCATCTCGGGCGCCAGCAGCTGCATGCCGCGCGACGCCTTGATCTGCCGCACGAAGAGCGGGATGAGCAGGATCCGGATGACGACGACGAGGCCGACGATCGAGAGCGCCCACGCGGCGCCGGACTCGGGGTCCAACCCGGCCGCGGTGAGCAGCGAGTGGAACTGGACCATGATCCAGGCCACCGCGACCTTCAGTGGCCACAGGATGTTGTCGGGGAACGTCATCGGGCGGAGCTCCTCGCTCGGTCGTCATGCGCGTGCCCGTCGGCACAGGTCTGGTCGGACCGCGCCGGGGGGACGTCGTCGACGCCGCCCGGGGTCCAGGGGTGGCACCGTGCGAGGCGACGCACTGCGAGCCAGCTCCCGCGCAGCGCGCCGTGACGCCGGACGGCGAGCAGCGCGTAGGCGGAGCACGAGGGGTAGTACCGGCACGACGGCCCCGTCATCGGGGACACGACGAGCTGGTACGCGCGCAGGAGCGCCACGAGGATCATCTGGGGGAGCCGGCGGACCACCGAGACCGGGTCGACGCCGAGGTGCGTGGTCACGGGTGGACCGTGTCCGCGCCGCTCGCCGGTGGGACCGCCCGCCGCGCGGCAGCGGCGAGCGCCGTCCGGAGCTCCTCCGCGAGGGTCGCATACGAGGCCGCCGCGGCGGGCGGGAGCGCGCGCACGACGAGGTCCGCCCCGAGGGGCAGGGACCCGCGCTGCTCGACCACCGCGCCTCGCAATCTGCGTCGGACCTGGTTCCGGACCACCGCTCCGCCCACCGCCTTGGACACCACGAAGCCGACGTGGGGCTCCGGACGGTCGGCGACGAGCCGGCAGTGCACCACGAGCGTGGGTCGGCCGGCTCGCGCGCCCCGGCGGATCGTCAGCGCGAAGTCTGCCGACGAACGCATCCGCAACGGGGCGGGAAGCACCCCGAGGTCAGGCGGAGAGCTCTTCGCGGCCCTTGCGCCGGCGGGCGGCGAGGATCGCGCGGCCGGCCCGGGTGCGCATGCGCAGCCGGAAGCCGTGGGTCTTGGCCCGACGCCGGTTGTTCGGCTGGAAGGTGCGCTTCGACACGTCGTACTCCACAAGGTTGGATCAGGGCACCGCCGGAACGGCGGACAGTCAGGAGCTCCTGCTCGGCCCCGCACGTGCAACGCTCGGCGCGGAGAACGACCACCCGGAGGCGATCGGGGTCACGCGGGCACGCTGGCAGGAGCCGAGAGAAACGGCTGTGCCACGGTACGCGGGGATCGGCGGAGGGTCAAACCTGCCACGAGGACTCGACGTGCGGTGCCCGATCCGCCAGGATGCACCCGTACGGCCGCTTCCTGCCGGACGACACACCGTGCAGGATCACCCCCGTCAAGATCACTGCACGATCGCCGCACGATCACGCAGGAGCACGGCCGTATCCGGGACCACCAGGACGCACCGGCCGACGTCGAGGACGACGCCGCCCGGCGCGCCCGTCCCGCACCCCCGCGACAGCCCACAGGTTGTGGACAACTGTGTGGATCATCACGTGGCGTGCGAGACTTCCGGCCGGGTCAGAGCCATTCAGCACGCACCGGGAGCGATCAACGTGCCAGGACAGGACGACTCGATCGCACAGGTCTGGGACCGTGCGGTCGGGCGGATCGCGACGAACCCCTCGACGAGCGCACAGCAGCTCGCGTTCATCCGGCTCGCGCGGCCGCTGGGGCTCCTCGACGGCACCGCCCTGCTCGCCGTGGGCAACGAGTTCACCAAGGACTACCTCGAGTCCCGCGTGCGGACCGAGCTCAACGCCGCCCTGAGCGAGGTCCTCGGCCTCGACGCGCGCTTCGCGGTCACGGTCGACCCGTCGCTCGACACCGAGGCACCGCGCCCGGCGCCCGAGCGCCCGGACCGCATCGGCGACCGGGTCGAGGCGGGTGTCGAGAACGACGACGTCGACGACCACGAGCATCGCGCCGACGCCGTGCGACAGCCGTCGTACGACGAGCGGTCGCAGGGGCGCCCCGCCCTCGGCGCACGGCCCGCGGCCGAGCCCGCGCGGCTCAATCCCAAGTACCTCTTCGAGACGTTCGTCATCGGCGCCTCGAACCGCTTCGCGCACGCCGCGGCCGTCGCGGTCGCCGAGGCGCCGGCCAAGGCCTACAACCCACTGTTCATCTACGGCGACTCGGGCCTCGGCAAGACGCACCTGCTGCACGCGATCGGCCACTACGCGTTCTCGCTCTACCCCGGGGTGCGCGTGCGGTACGTGAACTCCGAGGAGTTCACCAACGACTTCATCAACTCCATCGGCGAGGGCAAGGCGGGGGCGTTCCAGCGCCGCTACCGCGAGGTGGACGTCCTGCTCGTCGACGACATCCAGTTCCTGCAGGGCAAGGAACAGACGATGGAGGAGTTCTTCCACACGTTCAACACGCTGCACAACGCGAACAAGCAGGTCGTCATCACGTCCGACCTGCCGCCCAAGCAGCTGAACGGGTTCGAGGACCGGATGCGCTCGCGCTTCGAGTGGGGCCTCATCACCGACGTCCAGCCGCCGGACCTCGAGACGCGCATCGCGATCCTCCGGAAGAAGGCCGGCAACGAGCGCCTCCAGGCGCCCGACGACGTGCTCTCCTACATCGCGTCGAAGATCTCCACGAACATCCGCGAGCTCGAGGGCGCGCTCATCCGCGTCACCGCGTTCGCGAACCTCAACCGGCAGCAGGTCGACCTCGCTCTCGCGGAGATCGTCCTCAAGGACCTCATCACCGACGAGGACACGGCCGAGGTGACCGCGGCCGCGATCATCGCGCAGACGGCGAACTACTTCGGCCTGACGATCGACGACCTCTGCGGCTCCTCGCGATCGCGTGTCCTGGTCACCGCACGGCAGATCGCCATGTACCTGTGCCGCGAGCTCACCGACATGTCGCTGCCGAAGATCGGTCAGCAGTTCGGCGGTCGGGACCACACGACGGTGATGCACGCGAACCGCAAGATCCGCGAGCTCATGGCGGAGCGGCGGTCGATCTACAACCAGGTCACCGAGCTCACCAACCGCATCAAGCAGCAGCACCGCGGCTGAGCCGGCGCCACGCGCCGAGACGTTCCCCGGTCGTCGCGACGCCATTTCCCGACGCCGCCCGGGACAACGTCGTCCGATTCGCGCCGCTTTGACCCGTAGGACGACTATTCACATCTGTGGACATCTCTGTGGACGCCCGTGGACGACACGCACAGCGGGTGTGGACGCCAGATGACAAGACCGTGGACGGCACGTGGACCGTGCATGGCCGTCCACCGCACGGCCCGGTCGTGGACAGCGCCGTCGACATCCGCTCCACATCGGCGTCGCGCCGCTGGCCTGCGTCGACGGGCGTTATCCACACTGTCCACACCACCGATGATGACGACGAACCCTTTCTTCTCCCCGGATCCACAGCGCCTTCATGGGGAAGGACGGCGGGGCCGGCCCAGAGCCGCGGACTGCCCCGCTGGTCCCCGCAGCCGGATCACACGGATGGTGTTCCCGCCGCGACGGAACCGCGTACTGTTCACCGGCAGAAGCACAACGGACGAACGACGACGCGCACCCTCGCCCCCGGCGCCCCAGGCGCACGTGGGTGACGGCGTGCCGCGCGCGAAGGGATGAGCGATGAGGTTCAGGGTCGACCGCGACGTCCTCGCCGAGGCGGTGACGTGGACCGCGCGGTCCCTGCCGACCCGCCCGCCCGTCCCCGTCCTGGCCGGCGTCCGGCTCGAGGCCGATGCGAGCGGCGTCGTCCAGCTCTCGAGCTTCGACTACGAGGTCTCGGCGCGCTCGGAGATCGCGGCCGACGTCAGCGACCCCGGCACCGTGCTCGTCTCGGGGCGCCTCCTCGCGGAGATCTCCCGGGCCCTGCCCGCGAAGCCGGTCGACGTCGTCCTGGACGGCACCAAGGTGACCGTCACGTGCGGCGCGAGCCGCTTCACGCTCCTCACGATGCCGGTCGAGGACTACCCCGCGCTGCCGGCGATGCCCGCCGTCGTGGGCACCATCGCGGGCCCGGAGCTCGTCGAGGCGGTCGGCCAGGTCACGGTCGCCGCGAGCCGCGACGACACGCTCCCCCTGCTCACGGGCGTCCGCGTCGAGATCGAGGGCGAGACGATCACGCTCCTCGCGACCGACCGCTACCGCCTCGCGCTGCGCACGGTCCGCTGGCAGCCCGCCGACCCGGCGCACTCCTCGGTCGCGCTCGTCCGTGCCCGCACCCTCTCCGACGCGGCGAAGTCCCTCGGCTCGAGCGACCAGGTCACGGTCGCGCTGTCCACCGGGGCCGGCGTCGACCTCATCGGCTTCGAGGCGGGCGGCCGCCACACGACGTCGCTCCTGGTCGACGGCGACTACCCCGCGGTGCGCCGGCTCTTCGCGGCCGAGAAGCCGATCCACGCGGTCGTCTCGACGCAGGCGCTCACCGAGGCCGCGCGGCGCGTGTCGCTCGTCGCGGAGCGCAACACGCCGATCCGCCTCGCCTTCAGCGAGGGCCAGGTGGTGCTCGACGCCGGCCAGGGTGATGATGCTCAGGCATCCGAGGCTCTCGAGGCCGCCCTCGTCGGCGAGGAGATCACCGTGGCGTTCAACCCCCAGTTCCTGCTCGACGGGCTCGGTGCGCTGAGCACCGAGTTCGTCCGGCTGGCGTTCACGCACCCCAACAAGCCGGTCGAGTTCACGGGCCAGCGCACCCTGGACGGCGACGACGACCAGAGCTACCGCTACCTGCTCGTCCCCATCCGCTTCGCGAGCTGACGATGAGCGACACGACGGCGACGGGTCAGGCGGCGAGCACCGGCATGCACATCGGGCTCGTCGGCCTGGGCAAGATGGGCGCGAACATGCGCCAGCGGCTCCGTGAGCGCGGCGTCGAGGTCACCGGCTACGACCGCAACCCTGAGATCTCTGACGTCGCGGACCTGCCCGGGCTCGTCGCGGGGCTGCCGGCAGGGCGTCGCGTCGTCTGGGTCATGGTGCCGTCCGGCGCGCCGACGCAGGGCGTCGTCGACGAGCTCAGCACCCTCCTGACCAGCGGCGACGTCGTCATCGAGGGCGGCAACTCGTACTACAAGGACGACATCGCGCACGCCGCGCGGCTCGCCGAGAGCGGCATCCGCTACGTCGACGTCGGCGTCTCGGGCGGCGTCTGGGGTCTCGTGAACGGCTACGGCCTCATGGCCGGCGGTGCGCCCGAGGACATCGAGGCGCTCCTGCCGGTCTTCGACGCGCTGCGACCCGAGGGTCCGCGCGAGGAGGGCTTCGTGCACGCCGGGTCGGTCGGCGCGGGGCACTTCGCCAAGATGGTCCACAACGGCATCGAGTACGGCCTCATGCAGGCCTACGCCGAGGGCTACGAGCTGCTCGCGGCCCAGGACGTCGTCACCGACGTCGTGGGGACGATGAAGGCGTGGACCCGCGGCACGGTGGTGCGCTCGTGGCTGCTCGACCTGCTCGTCGCGGCGCTCGAGAAGGACCCGGGCCTCAGCGCCATCGACGACTACGTCGAGGACTCGGGCGAGGGCCGCTGGACGGTGGACGAGGCGATCGACCAGGCCGTGCCCCTGCCCGTGATCTCGGCCGCGCTCTTCGCCCGGTTCGCGTCGCGCCAGGAGCCGTCGCCGGCGATGAAGGCCGTCGCGGCGCTGCGCCAGCAGTTCGGCGGTCACGCGGTGCGCCAGGCGGTCCCGCCGTCCGAGCCGGTCTGAGTCCCGTCCCGACCTGACGCCGGCGCGAGCCGGCGTCGCCGGTCCGAGCCCGACCCGGGCCGACGCCCCCACCGACCGGAGCCCTCCCGTGCACGTGAGCCGCCTCTCGCTGACCGACTTCCGGTCGTACGAGCAGGTCGACCTCGAGCTCGAGCCGGGCGTCACCGCCCTCGTCGGCCCGAACGGCCAGGGCAAGACCAACCTCGTCGAGGCGATCGGCTACGTGGCGACGCTCGGATCGCACCGGGTCGCGTCCGACGCCGCCCTCGTGCGCGCGGGCGCCCCTCGCGCCGTCGTGCGCCTGCGCGCGGTGCGCGGCGACCGTCAGAGCCTGGTCGAGCTCGAGATCAACCCCGGCCGTGCGAATCGCGCGCAGCTCAACCGCGCGCCGGTCCGCCGACCTCGCGACGTGCTCGGCATCCTGCGCACGGTCCTCTTCGCGCCCGAGGACCTCGCGCTCGTCAAGGGCGACCCCGACGGCCGTCGGCGCTTCCTCGACGACCTCGCCGTCCAGGTGTCGCCGCGCCTCGCCGGTGTGCTCGCGGACCACGAGCGCGTGCTGCGCCAGCGCGGCGCGCTGCTCAAGACGGCGGGCGCGGCGCGTCGGGGCCGGCGCTACCGCGGGGCCGCGGACGACGGCGACGGGGGCGCGGACCTGCGCACGCTCGACGTCTGGGACAGCAAGCTCGCGCAGGTCGGCGCGCAGGTGCTCGCCGCGCGCGTCCGGCTCGTCGAGCAGCTGCGACCCCACGTCGCGGCCGCGTACGCGCAGGTCAGCGACGGTCAGGGTGAGGCCGTCCTCGGCTACCGGTCGTCGCTGCTCGGGACCGCGCCCGACGACGACCTCGCCCGGCCCGCGCGACCGGCGACCGGCGGACCGGCGGGCGGCCTCGCGGTCGCGGAGCCCGTGCCGCACCTGGACGCGCGCGAGGACCTGCTCGAGGCCCAGCTGCTCGAGGCGATGAGCCGCCTGCGCGGCCAGGAGATCGAGCGCGGCGTCAACCTCGTCGGCCCGCACCGGGACGACCTCGTGCTCACCCTCGGGGGGCTGCCGGCCAAGGGCTACGCGAGCCACGGCGAGTCCTGGTCCTACGCGCTGGCCCTCCGGCTCGCGTCGTTCGAGCTGCTCACGCACGGCTCGCCGGACGACGACGACGCCCCCGGCATCTCGGGTTGGGGCGAGGGTGCGGAGCCGGTGCTCATCCTCGACGACGTCTTCGCCGAGCTCGACGCGCGACGCCGCGACCGCCTCGCCGGCCTCGTCGCCCGCGCCGAGCAGGTGGTCGTCACGGCCGCGGTCGCCGAGGACGTCCCCGAGCAGCTCGAGGGCGCGAGGATCGACGTCATGGGCGGGCAGGTGACGCGTGTCCGGTGACCGCCGGCGGGGCGCGGGCCGCGCCGGCGACGCCGAGGACGGCCGCGCGGCCGACGCCCCGGTCGCGCGGTCCGGCCGTGCCGCCGACGCCGAGGCCGGCGCGGACGACGACCTCGTCGACGCGGACGACGGACCCACGCTCCCCCTGGGCGTGCCGGTCGCCGAGGCGCTGGGTCTCACGCCCGCCTCCGAGGTCGCGCGCGCCGCGCTCAACCGCGCGCGCGCCGCCGCGGCCGAGCGCGGCTTCCGGCCGGGCCGACCCGGACCCGCCCCGCGGCGGCATCCCGTCGAGGACCGGCGCTCGGGCCCGGGCCGCGACGGCCGCGACCCCGCGCTCCTCGGGGACACGCTCGCGCGGCTCGCCGCCGAGCGCGGCTGGGACGAGGACCTCTCGGTGGGGGGCGTCGTCGGGCGCTGGCGGGAGGTCGTCGGGGACCAGGTCGCCGACCACTGCACGCCCGAGACCTTCGAGGACGGGCGGCTCGTCGTGCGCACCGACTCGACCGCGTGGGCCGCGAACCTGCGCCTGCTCGTGCCGCAGCTGCTCATCACGCTCGCGCGCGAGGTCGGGCCCGACGTCGTCCGCGAGGTCACCGTGCTCGGGCCCTCCGGTCCCCAGTGGGGCCGGGGCGGGCGGCGCGTGCCCGGCCGCGGGCCGCGCGACACCTACGGCTGACGGCCGACCGCCGGATCCGGCCCTCTGAGGCTCGCAGGGCGGGGCCGTGACCACGGGGTGAGCACCCTCGTCCGACATCGCGCGACACCTGTGCAGAAGCCGCTGTGAGCGGCCCGAGCAGGTAGACTGAGGGCGTCCTTCCAGACGATCGGCCTTCCCAGCGGCGTACCGCAGCCTCCGCACCGGACCGTGACCGCCCGCGCGGCGGCGAGACCCCCAGGTCTCGCGCGCGCGGCGAGCGCGCGCCCGTGCGTGCGGGTGTGCACGCGGCGCCGGCGGACCGTCCGGAACCCCTGTGTCTGCCGCCGCGCACGTCGGCGTGCACCGCACCCGTGAGGAGCACCTCTGCCCGTGGTCGACGAGAGCACGTCCGCAGCCCCGGAGCCCGGCAGCACCGACCCCACCCCCCGGGACCCCGGGACCACCGCCGCTCCCGGCGCCACGGCCGCCGCCCCGCGCCCGGGCTCGGACTACGACGCGAGCGCGATCACGGTCCTCGAGGGTCTCGAGGCCGTCCGCAAGCGCCCGGGCATGTACATCGGCTCGACGGGTCCGCGCGGCCTGCACCACCTCGTGTCCGAGGTCGTCGACAACTCGGTCGACGAAGCGCTCGCCGGCTACTGCACGGCGATCGACGTCACGCTCCTGGCTGACGGCGGCGTGCGCGTCTCCGACGACGGTCGCGGCATCCCGGTCGCGATCCACCCCACCGAGGGCCGGCCCACGGTCGAGGTCGTCATGACCGTCCTCCACGCGGGCGGCAAGTTCGGCGGCAGCGGCTACGCGGTCTCCGGCGGGCTGCACGGCGTCGGCATCTCCGTGGTCAACGCGCTGTCGACCAAGGTCCAGACCGTCGTGAAGCGCGACGGCTACGTCTGGGAGCAGGACTTCTCGGACGGCGGCAAGCCCGACGGCGAGCTGCGTCGCGGCGAGCCGACCGAGGAGACGGGCACGACCCAGACGTTCTGGGCCGACCCGTCCATCTTCGAGACGGTCGAGTTCGACTTCGAGACGCTGCGGTCGCGGTTCCAGCAGATGGCGTTCCTCAACAAGGGCCTGCGCATCACGCTGACCGACGAGCGTCCCGAGCACACCGGGACCGAGGACGAGGTCACCGCGGCCCCGGCCACCGCCGAGGCGGACGACGTCGCCGAGAGCTCGAACGGCACGCCCCGTCGCACGGTCACCTACAAGTACGACGGCGGCCTCGTGGACTACGTCGCCCACCTCAACTCGGCCAAGAAGGTCGAGCTCGTGCACCCCGAGGTCATCGACTTCGAGGCCGAGGACACGGACCGCAAGATCTCGGTCGAGATCGCGCTCCAGTGGACCAACGCGTACTCCGAGTCGGTCCACACCTACGCGAACACCATCTCCACCACGGAGGGCGGCACGCACGAGGAGGGCTTCCGCTCGGCGATGACCTCGCTCGTCAACCGCTACGCGCGGGAGAAGGGCATCCTCAAGGAGAAGGACGAGAACCTCACGGGCGACGACATCCGCGAGGGCCTCACGGCCGTCATCTCGGTCAAGCTCGGCGAGCCGCAGTTCGAGGGCCAGACGAAGACCAAGCTCGGCAACACCGAGGCGCGGACCTTCGTGCAGAAGGTGGTGAACGACCAGCTCGGCGACTGGCTCGGGTCCCACCCCAACGAGTCGCGCGAGATCATCCGCAAGTCGATCCAGGCGGCGGCCGCGCGGATGGCGGCGCGCAAGGCGCGCGAGGCCACGCGCCGCAAGGGTCTGCTCGAGTCGGGCGGCATGCCCGGCAAGCTGCGGGACTGCCAGTCGAACAACCCGGTCGAGTGCGAGATCTTCATCGTCGAGGGCGACTCGGCCGGCGGCTCGGCGGTGCGCGGCCGCAACCCCCGCACCCAGGCGATCCTCCCGATCCGCGGCAAGATCCTCAACGTCGAGCGCGCGCGCCTCGACCGCGCCCTGGGCAACCAGGAGGTCCAGGCGCTCATCACCGCGTTCGGCACGGGCATCGGCGAGGACTTCGACGAGACCAAGCTCCGGTACCACAAGATCGTGCTCATGGCCGACGCCGACGTCGACGGCCAGCACATCTGCACGCTGCTGCTGACCCTGCTGTTCCGGTACATGCGCCCCCTCATCGAGCACGGGTTCGTGTACCTCGCCCAGCCGCCGCTCTACCGCCTCAAGTGGTCGAACGCACCGCACGACTACGTGTACTCGGACCGCGAGCGCGACGCGTTCCTCTCCGAGGGCCAGGCCGCGGGCAAGCGGATCCCCAAGGAGAACGGGATCCAGCGCTACAAGGGCCTCGGCGAGATGGACTACTCGGAGCTGTGGGAGACCACGATGGACCCGGACCAGCGCACGCTGCTCCAGGTCACGCTCGACGACGCCGCGGCCGCCGACGAGATCTTCTCGGTGCTCATGGGCGAGGACGTCGAGTCGCGCCGGTCGTTCATCCAGCGCAACGCCAAGGACGTCCGGTTCCTCGACATCTGAGCACGTGCGGCCCCCGCTGGCCGCACGTCCGCACCCCTGACGCACGCACGCATCGACGCCCGCACGGGCCAGTGAGACGAGGTAGACGGTGACCGACCAGACTCCCCCCGACGGCGACCTGCCCGAGGTCGGGACGGACTCCCCGGCCGAGGTCCTCACGGACCGCGTCACCGCCGTCGACCTGCAGCTCGAGATGCAGCGGTCGTACCTCGACTACGCGATGAGCGTCATCGTCGGTCGCGCGCTGCCCGACGTGCGCGACGGGCTCAAGCCCGTGCACCGCCGCGTCGTCTACGCGATGTTCGACGGCGGCTACCGGCCGGACCGGCAGTTCTCCAAGTGCAGCCGCGTCGTCGGCGACGTCATGGGCAAGTACCACCCGCACGGCGACGGCCCGATCTACGACGCGCTCGTGCGCCTCGTCCAGGACTGGTCGCTGCGGTACCCGCTCGTCGCCGGCCAGGGCAACTTCGGCTCGCCGGGCAACGACCCCGCGGCCGCCCCGCGGTACACCGAGTGCAAGATGGCGCCCATCGCCATGGAGATGGTGCGCGACATCGACGAGGACACCGTCGACTTCCGCGACAACTACGACGGCCGCACGCAGGAGCCCGCCGTCCTGCCCTCGCGGTTCCCGAACCTGCTGGTCAACGGCAGCGCCGGCATCGCGGTCGGCATGGCGACGAACATCCCGCCGCACAACCTGCGCGAGGTCGCGGACGGCATCACGTGGCACCTCGAGCACCCGGACGCGTCGCGCGAGGAGCTGCTCGAGGCGCTCATCCAGCGCATCCCCGGCCCGGACTTCCCCACGGGCGCGACGATCCTCGGCCGCCGCGGCATCGAGGACGCGTACCGCACGGGCCGCGGCTCCATCACGATGCGCGCGGTGGTCACCGTCGAGGAGATCCAGAACCGGATCTGCCTCGTCGTCACCGAGCTGCCGTACCAGGTGAACCCGGACACGCTGGCCGCCAAGATCGCGGACCTCGTCAAGGAGGGCCGCGTCCAGGGCATCGCCGACATCCGCGACGAGACCTCGGGCCGCACGGGCCAGCGCCTCGTCATCGTGCTCAAGCGCGACGCCGTCGCCAAGGTCGTGCTCAACAACCTCTACAAGCACACGCAGCTGCAGGACACGTTCGGCGCGAACATGCTCGCGCTCGTCGACGACGTCCCCCGCACGCTGAGCATCGACGCGTTCGTCCGGCACTGGGTCACCCACCAGCTCGAGGTCATCGTCCGGCGCACGCGGTTCCGCCTGCGTCAGGCCGAGGAGCGCGCGCACATCCTGCGCGGCTACCTCAAGGCGCTCGACGCGCTCGACGAGGTCATCGCGCTCATCCGCGCGTCGGGCACGGTCGAGGAGGCCCGCGACGGCCTCATGGCGCTGCTCGAGGTCGACGAGATCCAGGCGCGCGCGATCCTCAACCTCCAGCTGCGCCAGCTCGCGGCCCTCGAGCGCCAGAAGATCACCGACGAGTACGACGGCCTCATGGTCAAGATCGCGGACTACGAGGCGATCCTCGCGAGCCCGCAGCGCCAGCGCGACATCGTGCGCACGGAGCTCGACGAGATCGTCGCGAAGTACGGCGACGAGCGGCGCACCCAGATCCTGCCCTTCGACGGCGAGGTCTCCATGGAGGACCTCATCGCCGAGGAGGAGGTCGTCGTCACCATCACGCGCGGCGGCTATGCCAAGCGCACGCGCAGCGACCAGTACCGCGTGCAGAAGCGCGGCGGCAAGGGGGTGCGCGGCGCCCAGCTGCGCGCCGACGACGTCGTCGAGCACTTCGGGGTCACGACGACGCACCACTGGCTGCTGTTCTTCACCAACCTCGGCCGCGTCTACCGCGCCAAGACGTACGAGCTCCCCGAGGGCGGGCGCGACTCCAAGGGCCAGCACGTCGCGAACCTGCTCGCGTTCCAGCCGGGCGAGCAGATCGCCAAGGTCGTCGACCTGCGCGACTACCAGCAGGCGGAGTACCTCGTGCTCGCGACGCGGCGCGGCCTCGTGAAGAAGACGCGCCTCGCCGAGTACGACTCGAACCGCTCGGGCGGCCTCATCGCGATCAACCTGCGCGAGGACGAGGACGGGAACCCCGACGAGCTGGTCTCCGCCGTCCTGGCCGACGACGACTCCGAGCTGCTGCTGGTCTCGCGCAAGGGCCAGGCCGTCCGCTTCCTCGCGACGCCGGACCAGCTGCGGCCGATGGGCCGCGCGACGTCGGGCGTCACGGGCATGAAGTTCAAGACGTCCGAGGACGAGCTGCTGTCGATGCACGTCATCGACGAGGGCTCCTACCTCGTCACGGTGACCGACGGCGGCACGGCCAAGCGCTCGGACATGCACCGGGTCAACCGCGACGGCAACCTCGAGTACCGCCGCACGAACCGCGCGAGCCAGGGCGTGCGTGCCGCGCGCCTGCCGGACGAGCGCGGCAAGCTCGTCGGCGCGATCATGGCTGACCAGGAGGACGAGATCCTCGTGGTCATGGAGCGCGGGAAGGTCGTGCGCTCTCAGGTCGGGGAGCTGCCGGTGCACGGACGCGACGCGACGGGGGTCATCCTCGCCAAGCCGGACGCCGGTGACCGCATCCTGGCCGTGGCCCGCAACGTGGAGCGCAACCTCGCCGGGGATGCGGCTACCGTGGGGGACGACGCCGGTCAGGTCGGACCGGGGTCTGATGCCGAGCAGGACGATGTCGGCGCAGAATCACTGGCGGGCGCCGGCACCGACGGCGCCGTCGGCCCTGACACCGACACCACCGACGACACGGGTGACGCCGACACGACGGCACCGAGCGAGGGAGACCGATGAGCGCCGACGGGACCCAGCCGCCGTCCATCGCGCCGAAGCGGCCGATCGCCAACCCGACGGCCTCCCACGGCCCGGGTGGCGGCGGGACGACGGTGCGCACGCCCGAGACGCCGGTGCGCCCGGCGCCCGGGCCGTCCGGCGCGGGCTCGTCCGACGGCGACAGCGACGGGCCGTCGTTCACCGAGCGTCTCAAGCAGTCCGCCCAGGGCGCGGTCGACGCGGCGCGCAGCGCGCTCCCCACCAAGGACCCCGAGGCGCCCACGACCGGCACCGCAGCGCCGGCCACCGGAGCGGGGGCCGCCGGGGCCGCGGCCGGCGCGGCCCCCCGCCGCCAGCCGACCGCACGCACCTCCGCGAGCTCCACCCGCACGCCGTCGACGAGCACGACGTCGCCCGTGGCGTCGTCGGCCGCAGGGCCGCGCCGGGTGCGCCTCGCGGTCGCGCGGATCGACCCGTGGTCGGTCATGAAGCTGTCGTTCCTGCTGTCGGTCGCGGTCGGCATCATGATCGTCGTCGCGGCCGCGGTGATCTGGTACACCCTCGACGGGCTGCACGTCTTCACCTCGGTGAACGACATCATCGCGACGCTCTCGGGCTCGACGACGTTCTTCGACATCAACGACTACGCGGGCTTCGAGCGCGTCATCTCGCTCGCGACCATGATCGCCGTCGTGGACATCGTGCTGCTCACGGCGCTGTCGACGATCGGCGCGTTCCTCTACAACATCGTCGCCGCGCTCGTGGGTGGCGTGCACCTCACCCTGACGGACGACTGAGACGCCCCGCGGCCCGCGCCGTTTGGGCGGCGCGGACGCGTGGGGTAGTCTCGTGCGGCGCCCGGACGCCAGCTCGTCACGGGTGCTCGGGCCTATAGCTCAGACGGTTAGAGCGCTTCCCTGATAAGGAAGAGGTCAGAGGTTCAAGTCCTCTTAGGCCCACTCCTGCCGCACGACCGGAGGACCGCATGAAGAAGCTCCTCATCGCCCTGCTCGCCGCGGCGGCCGGGTACCTCGTCTGGCGCACGTACGCGGAGGACCGCGACGAGCGCGACCTGTGGACCGAGGTCACCGACGAGCTCGACTGAGCTCGCTCCGCTCTGCTGGCCGCCGGCCGACGTCGGCTGACGCCGGCACAGGGCAGCTCCAGGGGCCATGGCGCAATTGGTAGCGCACCTGCTTTGCAAGCAGGGGGTTAGGGGTTCGAGTCCCCTTGGCTCCACCCTCGCCGAGGCCCTCCCGACACGTCGGTGAGGGCCTCGGCCATGAGGCGTGGGACTCAGGACACGCGGATGACGACCTTGCCCTGGACGTGGCCGCTCGCGCTCAGCTCGTGCGCCTCGCGGGCCTGCTCGAGCGGGAACGTCCGCGCGATCTCGACGCGCACGTCGCCGCGCTCGACCATCGCCGCGAGGTCGGCGAGGTCCGCCGAGCTCGGGCGGACCCAGAAGTTCGTGCCGCCGATCTCCGCGACCGACCCGTCCGCGATCGAGCCGAGCCGGACGTCCGCCGTCCCCACGTCGGGCGTCGTGCGCGCGACCCCGCCGCCCACGAGGTCGAGCACGACGTCGACGCCGCCGGGCACGAGCGCGCGCACGGCGGCGACCATCCCGTCCCCGTACGAGACGGGCTCGCCGCCGAGGCCGCGCACGTAGTCGTGGCGGGCCGGCGACGCGGTGCCGATCACCCGGGCGCCGAGGCTGCGCGCGATCTGCACGGCGAACCCACCGACGCCGCCCGCGGCGTTGTGCACCAGGACGACGTCGCCCTCCCCGACGTCGAGCCGCCGCAGCGACTGCAGGGCCGTGAGGCCGGCGAGCGGGAGGGCACCGGCCTCCTCCCACGAGAGCCCCGCGGGCTTGCGGGCGAGCGTGCGGACGGGCGCGGCGACCCGCTCGGCGGTGGTGCCGCCGTGCACGACGTCGGTGCGGACGTAGCCGAGCACCTCGTCGCCGACCGAGAGCTCGGGGGTGTCCAGCCCGACCTGCTCGACGACCCCCGCGACGTCCCAGCCCGGGACGACGGGGAACACAGCGTCCATGAGGCCGTCGAGGTAGCCCTCGCGGACCTTCCAGTCCACCGGGTTGACCGACGTGGCGCGCACGCGCACGAGCACGGAGTCCGGGCCGACCTTCGGGGTCGGGAGCTCGGTGAGCTCGAGGACCTCGGGACCGCCGTAGCGCGAGTAGGTGATGGCTCTCATGCCGGACGCAACCGCGGGCGGCCCGGGCATGTTCCGACGTCCCGCCGGGTGGACCTGGACCGGCGCGTGGCCGCGGCGCGACCGGACCCCGCGCGCGCCGGCCGCCGTCGTGGGTGAGGATGGCGCGCGATGACGACGCAGACGCAGATGGACTTCGGCCCGCTCGTGGTGACCTACGACGAGCGCGTGCTGCGCCCGCGGGCGTGGACCCTGCTCCAGGCCGAGTGGGCCGCGGAGCTCTCCCACGACCTGCCGGCCGGCCCGGTCCTCGAGCTCTGCTCGGGCGCGGGCCACATCGGCCAGGCGACGGCCGTGCTCACGGGCCGCGACCTCGTGCAGGTCGACGCCGACCCGCACGCGTGCACGCTCGCTCGCGCGAACGCGGCCGCGAACGTCCGCTCGGTCGCGGTCGAGGTGCGCTGCGGCGACCTCGCGGCGTCGACGCTCCCCGGCGAGCGGTTCGCGATCGTGCTGGCCGACCCGCCGTACCTGCGCCGCGACGAGGTCGAGGCGTGGCCTCAGGACCCGACGCACGCCATCGACGGGGGCGACGACGGTCTCGAGCTGCCGCGCCGGTGCCTCCCGGTCGCCGGCGAGCACGTCTCTCCGGGTGGCGTCGTGCTCCTCCAGGCCCTCGGGCGTGCCCAGGTCGAGCAGCTCGCGGACGACGTCGCCGCCGCCGGGCTCGAGCTCGTGGAGGTGCGCGCCGAGGACGAGCGGCGCGCGGTCGCGCTGCTGCGCCCGCGCGCGTGAGACGCCGTCGTCCCGCTATTTGTTCATCGGGTTAGTCTTATCTCCCGACGACCGCCTCGACGAGGAGACACGCATGCCCGTCTCGCCCACCCCGGACCCGACCTTCGCGCACCGCGTCGCCGACGTGACGCTGACCGTCCGGGGTGCGGACGGCGCCCCGCTGGCCGACACGGACGTCGTGGTCGAGCAGCGCGGCCACGCGTTCGGCTTCGGGAACATCGGCTTCGAGTTCCTGCCGTTGGCCAACGACGAGCTCACGGACGAGACCGGCGGCCCCGACGGCCCGCGGGAGCTCGGCGACGCCGAGGGCACCCGGCTCACGCGCGCGCAGTCGCAGCACCTGGCCGACCTGTGGCTCGACGTGTTCAACGTCGCGACGCTCCCCTTCTACTGGGGCCGCTTCGAGCCCGAGCGCGGGCGACCCGACACCGTGCGGCTGCGCCGGGCGGCGCAGTGGTTCGCGGACCGGGGCGTGGAGGTCAAGGGCCACCCGCTCGTCTGGCACACCGTCCAGCCGGACTGGCTGCTCGGCCTGCCGCTCGACGAGGTCGAGCGTCTCCAGCGCGAGCGGATCCGCCGCGAGGTGGGCGGCTTCGCCGGCCTGATCGACACGTGGGACGCCATCAACGAGGCCGTGATCATGCCGGTCTTCGACAACGGCGACAACGGCATCACCCCGCTCGCTCGCGACCGCGGCCGCATCGCGATGGTCCGCCTCGCGTTCGAGGAGGCCCGCGCGGCCAACCCTGACGCGACCCTGCTGCTCAACGACTTCGACATGTCGACCGCGTACGAGTGCCTCGTCGAGGGTGTGCTCGAGGGCGGGGTCGACGTCGACGTGCTGGGCCTCCAGAGCCACATGCACCAGGGCTACTGGGGCGAGGAGAAGACGCTCGCGATCCTCGACCGCTTCTCCCGGTACGGCCTGCCGATCCACTTCACGGAGAGCACGCTGCTCTCCGGGCACCTCATGCCGGCCGAGATCGAGGACCTCAACGACTACCAGATCCCGGAGTGGCCCTCGACGCCCGAGGGCGAGGAGCGCCAGGCCGACGAGGTCGTGCGGCACTATCGCACCCTCGCCTCGCACCCCTCGGTCCAGGCCGTGACGTACTGGGGCCTGTCCGACGTCGACTCGTGGCTGGGCGCGCCCGGCGGGTTCGTGCGCGCCGACGGCACGCCCAAGCCCGCCTACGAGGCGCTGCGGCGCCTCGTCAAGGAGGAGTGGTGGCTCGCCCCGACCACCCTGCGCACGGACGACGCCGGCCGCGTCGTCGTGCGCGGCTGGCTCGGGGAGTACGAGGTCGCCGCGGGGGGCAGGACCGCGCGGCTGACGCTCGGGACGTCGGGCACCGGCACCGCGGAGGTCACGCTCGGCTGAGCGCGCCCTGCCGGGGCCTGGGGGATGTCGGACGCCGGGAGTAGCCTCGCCCGGGTGAGCACCGAGGTCGCCGCCGGCACGTCAGAGCAGGACTTCCAGACCCTCGTCGCGCCGCTGCGCCGGGAGCTCATCGCCCACTGCTACCGGATGGTCGGCTCGCCGCACGAGGCGGAGGACCTGGTCCAGGAGACGTTCCTGCGCGCGTGGCGGTCGTTCGACGGGTTCGAGAACCGCTCGTCGGTGCGCACCTGGATGTACCGCATCGCGACGAACACGTGCCTGACGGCGCTCGAGGGGCGGAAGCGACGGCCGCTGCCGACCGGCCTCGGCCAGCCGGCCTCGGACCCGCGCGGCGAGCTGCACGCGCACCACGAGACCGCGTGGGTCGAGCCGCTGCCCGACTCGGTCGTCTGGGCGACGCCGCACCCCGACCCCGCCGACGTCGCCGTCGAGCGCGACAGCGTGCGCCTCGCGCTGGTCACCGCGCTCCAGGAGCTCACCGCGCAGCAGCGCGCCGTCGTGCTCCTGTGCGACGTCCTGCGGTGGCGCGCCGCGGAGGCGGCGTCGGCGCTCGGCCTGTCGGTCGGCGCCGTGACGAGCACGCTCCAGCGGGCGCGCGCGCACCTGGAGAAGAGCCGCGACGCCGAGCCGACGGCGCTCGACGGCGACGACCCGCGGGCCACCGAGCTGCTCGAGCGCTACCAGCGCGCCTTCGAGGAGTACGACATGGAGGGTCTCGTCCGGGTGCTCACCGAGGACGCGCTCTGGGAGATGCCGCCCTTCGCGGAGTGGTTCCAGGGCGCCGAGGCGATCGCCGACCTCGTCCGGAACCAGTGCCCCGCCGAGCGCGCCGGGGACATGCGCCTCGTGCCGACGCGTGCCAACGGCGCGCCGGCGCTGGCCCTGTACATGCGCGGGCCGGACGGCGTGCACCGCGCGTTCCAGCTCCACCTCCCGGTGCTCACCGCCGACGGCGTCGCACGCGTCGTCGCGTGGTTCGGTGACGAGCACTTCACGGCGCAGGGCCTCCCGCTCACGTTGACGCCCGACGCGACGGACTGACCTCGAACACGGCGCAGGGCCCCGGACACGACGCAGGGCCCGGCGCGTGCCGGGCCCTGCGTGATCCGTCCCGCGGCGTGGTGCCGCGGCGCGGCGACTACTTCGCGGTGTTGTTCGGGTCGCCCGGCTGGCCGGGGATGTCGGTCGGGATCTTCTCCGAGTCCAGCGGGTCGGTCTCGAGGTGGACGGGCGCCTCGGTCGAGCCGGCCGCGGTACCCGGCGTCGCGTCCTCCGCGCCGCCGCCCAGGTTGGTGCTCATCGTGCCCTCCGGTGTGTCGATCGCCTCGGTCACCTCGTCGTCACCGAGCACGCTGTCGGACCTGCCCGCAGCCCGTCGCCGGGGTGCGGCCTTGCGCGTCGCCTCGCGGGCCTTCTCCGCGGCCTCGCGGGCCTTCTCCGCCGCCTTCTCGCTCACCTCGCGCGCGTGCGCGACGGTGCCGCCCGCGGCCTCGCCGACGGCCTCGGCGGCGTCGCCCAGCTCGTACTTGACGTCCGCCGCGGCGGCCTTGAAGCGGTCCGTGCCGTGGTCGGTCTCCGTCTCCCAGGGCTGCTCGGCCCACGGGTCGGTGGTGGGCCGGCTGCGGCTCCAGGCGGCGATCGCGCCGGCCACGCCGACGGCGCCCGCGAAGACCCAGAACACCTTGGCGCCCGTGTGGGACTTCGGCGGTGCCGGGGGCTCGACGTGCGCGATCTCCGTGAGCTTGGCCGACGCGGCGTCGCGCGCGCGGTCGGCGCCGGTCGCCGCGGCGGCCGCCGCCGTGTTCACGGCCGCGACGATCTTGGGCAGCACCTCCTCGACGAACCGGTCGTGCGCGGTGTCGACGATCGGGAGGGACCTCTCGGCGGCGCGCTCGACGCGCGGGGCGGCCGCGGCGGCGCCGTCGCGCAGGGCCTTCTCGAGACGCGGCGTGGCCCACTCCCTCGCGTGCTGGGCGGCGACCTTGGCCTCCTCGGCGAGCCGGGCGGCCGCGACGCTGGCCTGGGCGGCGGCGTCCTCGAGGGCCGCCTGGACGCCCGCGGCCTGCGCCTTCAGGTCCTCGACCTCGATCTCGGGCACGGACGGACGGCGGATGCGGTCGAACATGGGTCGACTCCCTGGGTTCGCGACGGCGGCGTGCCCGGTCATGCCGGGCTCGCCCTGACGACTCGTGCTGCCGTCCATCGTGCCACCGTTGAGGGGCCCGTGCCCGGCCTGCGTGCGAGGATGTGACCATGTTCGCGACCCTGCACACCACGTCCGGCGACATCCGCATCGAGCTCTTCCCCAACCACGCGCCCAAGACGGTCCGCAACTTCACGGGCCTCGCGACGGGCACGCAGGCCTGGAAGGACCCGGCCACGGGTGCCGAGCGCTCCGAGCCGCTGTACGACGGCGTCGTCTTCCACCGGGTCATCAAGGGCTTCATGATCCAGGGCGGCGACCCGCTCGGCACGGGCACCGGCGGCCCCGGCTACACGTTCGACGACGAGATCCACCCGGAGCTGCGCTTCGACCAGCCGTACCTCCTGGCCATGGCGAACGCCGGCCTGCGCCGCGACCCCGTCTCGGGCAAGGTCGGCGGCACCAACGGCTCGCAGTTCTTCATCTCGGTCACGCCGACGCCCCACCTGAACGGCAAGCACACGATCTTCGGCAAGGTCGCCGACGACGCGAGCCGTGCGGTCGTCGACGCGATCGCGACGACGCCGACCGGCCGGGGTGACCGTCCCGTCGAGGACGTCACGATCACCTCGGTGACCGTCGAGGAGTGAGCGCCCCCGGCGCCGCGTGCGCGACCGCGCACGCGGCGGTCCGGGCCGGGGGTCGGACGCGATGAGTGCGCCCGACCCGTCGGCCCCTCCGACGTCGTCGGTCCCCGTCTGCCCCCGGCACCCCGACCGGGTGTCGTACGTCCGCTGCCAGCGCTGCGAGCGCCCGGCGTGCGCGGAGTGCCAGCGCCCGGCCGCGGTCGGCGTGCACTGCGTGGACTGCGTCCGTGAGGCCGCGCGGACCGCGCCCGTGCGGCGCACGGTCTTCGGCGCGCCCGTGCGGGGCGGGCGGCCCGTCGTCACGCTGACGCTCATCGGGCTCTGCGTGGCCAGCTACGTGCTGCAGTGGGTCGTCGGCCTCGCGTGGACGTCCGCGCTCGTCTTCCAGCCCGCCATCGCCTCGATCGAGCCCTGGCGGTACTTCACCGGCGGCTTCCTGCACTCGACGCAGGGCTACCTGGCGTTCACGCACCTCGGGTTCAACATGTACGTCCTGTGGGTGCTGGGCCGGGAGCTCGAGGTCGCGCTGGGCCGCTGGCGCATGGCCGCCCTCTTCCTCGTCTCCGTGCTCGGCGGGCACGTCATGGTGACGATGCTCACCGGCGTCACGACCGACTGGTTCCAGGGCGTGCTCGGTGCGTCCGGCGGCGTCTTCGGCCTCTTCGGCGCGATCGTCGTCGTCCTGCGGCGCATGCGGCGCTCGGCGTCCGGCGTCGTCGGCGTCATCGCGCTCAACGCGGTGATCGGGTTCGTCGTCCCCAACATCGCGTGGGAGGCGCACCTCGGCGGCCTCCTCGTCGGGCTGCTGCTGGGCAGCGCCTACGCCTTCGCCCCCCGGGACCGCCGGGCGTTCGTCGGGGTCGGCGCCACGGCGCTCGTCACGGTCGTGCTCGTGGTGCTCGCGGTCGTGCGGACCGCGCTCGCCTGAGGCGACCCCCAGGCCCACCCTCTGTGCACGCCGGATCGGCGCTGTCCACAGGCCTCGTCGCCGTCCCCAGACTTGCTCACACCTGTGGAACTACAACCGTGTAGTTATCCACAGAGTTGTGCACCCCTTGGGGAGAACCCAGGCCCGGGGACGACGACGCCGCCGCACCCCGGGCGGGGTACGGCGGCGTCGGGAGAGCGGGTCCGGCGGGCAGCGCCCGTCCTCAGTGCCAGCGCGTCGTGAGGGAGAACCCGGCGATGATGAGCACGAAGCCGACCGCGAGGTTCCAGCTGCCGAGGCCCGGGATCGGGTACTGCGACTGGGAGATGTACGTGACGACGACCCACACGAGGCCGAGCACCATGAGCCCGAGCATCACCGGCACGAGCCAGCGGGGGTTCGTCTTGGGGCCCGACGCCGCGGGGGGCGGCACGTAGGCCGGCTTCTTGCGCGACTTCGACTCGGGCACGGCGGTCTCCTGGGCGGTGCGGCGGGCCCGGCGCGGGGCACCGGGGTTTCGTCGTCTAGCGTAGTGGTACGCGTAGTGGCACGGTCCCGAGGGCCGGGAGGGAGCACGATGTCGGAGCGGCGCGCCTCCCACCGCGGCCGCACGCCCTGGGCCGGGGCGCTCGGCGTCGCGCTCGTGCTCGTCCTCGCCGGGTACCTCTTCGCGGCCAACGCGCGGCTCGCGGCGGGCACCGACGGCCGCCAGCCGCAGGACCTCCCCGGGCTCGTCGAGGCCGAGGTCGAGCGCCTCGAGGCCGCCGAGGAGGAGGTCCGGGCGCTCGAGGAGGAGGTCGTGGCGCTCACCGAGGCGCAGACCGCCGACCTGCCGTCGCTCGACCCGACGACGGCCTCGCTCGAGGCGCTCGCGGCGGGCCGCGAGGGTGTCGCGGGGCCCGGCCTCACGGTCCGGCTGACCGACGCGCCCACCAACCTGCCCCAGCCCGACTGGGTGACCAACGACGACCTCGTCGTCCACCAGCAGGACCTCCAGGCCGTCATCAACGCGCTGTGGGCCGGCGGCGCCGAGGCCATGACGCTCCAGGACCAGCGCGTGATCTCCACGTCCGCGTTCCGCTGCGTCGGCAACGTCCTGCTGCTCCACGGCCGCCAGTACTCGCCGCCCTACGTCGTCCGGGCGATCGGCGACCCCGACGCGCTGCGCCGCACGCTGCTCGCGTCCCCCGCCATCCAGCAGTACCTCGACTACGTCGACGCGGTCGGGCTCGGCTGGTCGACGTCGCGTGAGGACCGCCTCGAGCTCCCGGCGTACGAGGGCAGCACCGAGCTGCAGTTCGCGGTCGTTCCCGACGACGTCGAGGTCCTGCCCTCGCCGAGCGGCTCGTGACCACCGCCACCGACGGGGCGCGCGCGGGCGACCCCGGCCGGCCGCCGCGCCGCGCCGGCGGCGCCGCCGTCGTGGTCGGCGTCCTGGGCGAGGTCCTCATCACCCTCGGCGTCCTCCTCGCGCTCTTCGTCGTGTGGCAGCTCTGGTGGACGGACGTCGTGGCCGACGGCGAGCAGGCCCGCGTGGTCGAGGACCTGGGCTGGGCCGTCACCGAGCCCGACGTCCCGGCCGCCGAGCCGACGGCGACCGCCGAGCCCGAGCCGCGCACCGACGCCGCCCCGGTCCTCGCAGAGCCCGGGCACCTCACGACCTTCGCGACGCTGCAGGTCCCGCGGTGGGGCCCGGACTACGTGCGGCCGATCAGCCAGGGCACGAGCCGGCGGGACGTGCTCGACGTGCTCGGCCTCGGCCACTACGAGGGCACCGCGATGCCGGGCGGTGTCGGCAACTTCGCCGTCGCCGGGCACCGGACCACCTACGGCAAGCCGCTCAACCGCGTCGAGGAGCTCCAGGTCGGGGACCCCCTCGTCGTGCAGACGCAGGACACCTGGTACGTCTATCGCGTGACGTCCACGCAGGTCGTGCTGCCGCACCAGGTCGAGGTCATCGCACCCGTCCCGAACCAGCCGGACGCGGCGCCGACGGAGCGGTGGATGACCCTCACCACCTGCCACCCCATGTTCTCCGCGCGCGAGCGCTTCATCGTCCACGCGACGCTCGACCACTGGCTGCCCGTCGCCGAGGGCGTCCCAGCCGAGCTCACCACAGCCGTAGGAGGCGCATGATGTACGGGTGGTTGTGGCGGGCGCTGCCCGGTCCGGCGTGGCTCCGCGTGGTGGTCCTGCTCGCGCTCGCCGTCGCGGTCGTGGCAGCCTGCTTCACCTGGGTGTTCCCGGCGATCGCCCCGTCCATGCCCTTCAACGACATCACGGTGGATGAGTGAGATGAGCAGGCCCACGAGGATCCTCGTCGTCGACAACTACGACTCGTTCGTCTACACGATCGTCGGCTACCTCGACCAGCTCGGCGCGGAGACCGTCGTCGTGCGCAACGACGCGGTGCCGCCGCTCGAGGAGCGCGAGCAGTACGACGGTGTGCTCGTCTCGCCCGGGCCGGGCACGCCGCGCGCCGCCGGGCAGTCCATGGACGTCATCCGCGACTGCGCCGCGACCGGGACGCCCATGCTCGGCGTGTGCCTCGGGCACCAGGCGCTCGGCGAGGTGTTCGGCGCGACCGTCACGCACGCGCCCGAGCTCATGCACGGCAAGACGAGCCGGGTGCACCACGAGGGCGACGGCGTGCTCGCCGGCCTGCCGGACGACTTCACGGCCACGCGCTACCACTCGCTCGCCGTCGTCGACGGCACCGTGCCGGACGAGCTGGTCGTCACCGCGCGGACCGCCGCCGCGGACGGCACGGGCGTCATCATGGCCCTGCAGCACCGGGACCTGCCGCTCCACGGCGTCCAGTTCCACCCGGAGTCGGTGCTCACCGAGGGCGGCCACCGCCTGCTCGCCAACTGGCTCGAGCTGTGCGGGCTCGAGGGCGCGGTGGAGCGGTCGGCCGGCATGGCCCCGCTCGTGCGCGAGCCCGGCACGCACGGCCCGACGACGCCCGAGGGCGCCGCCCCCGAGCCGACGCGCGCCTGAGGCGCGAGCCCACGCGCGCCTGACGGCTGCCCCCCGCGGGGGTCAGTCGTCCCCGGCGCCGCCCTGGCCGCCGCCGCCGCCCGCCGGTGGCGGACCGCTCGACACGACGACCGTGACCGTCGTCCCCTCGGGCACCTGGGTGCCGGCGGCCGGGTCGCTGCTGACGACGCGGTCCTTGGGCACGGTGGCGCTCTCGACGGGCGTGCCGCGGGCCGCGTTGAGCCCGGCGCCGCCGAGGCGCGCCGCGGCCTCGTCGTAGGTGAGACCCGCGAGGTCGGGCACCGGGACGGTGACGACCTCGGGCGCGATGGCCACGGTGATGCCGACCTCGGAGCGCTGCGGCACCGGTCCGGGCGTGCGGCTCTGCGCGATGACGGTGCCCGGGGCGGCGTCGGCCGTCTCCTCCTGCGTGATCGACGGGACGAGGCCGAGCGCGACGAGCTCCTCGCGCGCCTGGTCGACCGTGCGCGGCGGGTCCAGCAGGTTGGGCAGCTCGACCTGGCCGGTCGACAGCTTGAGCGTGATGGGCGTCGAGGTCGGGTCGACCTGCGTTCCCGCGGCCGGGTCCGTGCCCGTGACGCGGTCCTTCTCGACGTTCGCGCTGTTCTCGGTCGCGATGGTGATGTCGCGGAAGCCGAGCGCCTCGAGCTCCTGGCGCGCCCGGTCCTGCGTGAGGTTCTCGAGCTCCGGGATCTGCACGGGGTCCGCGCCCGCGGACACGACGACCTGCACCGTGCTCCCGGCGTCGACCTCCTCGCCGCTCTCGGGGTCCGTGCGGATGACGAAGCCCTCCTCGACCGTCGTGCTGGCCTCGGTGCCACGCTCGAAGACGAGGTCCGCGTCCTCGACGAGCTGGCGCGCGGCGGCCTCGTCCATGCCGACCACGTTCGGCACCTCGACCGTCGTCGGCTCCTCGGTGTCGCCGGTGCCCTGGGTGAGGAGGTAGACGATGCCGGCCACCGCGGCGAGCGCCACGGCCACGAGGACCCACACGACCCAGCGCCGGTTCGGCTCCTCGTCGTCCGGGGCCGGCCGCGTCGTCGTGCTCGTCGTGCCGGCCGCGCCGCCCACGCCGGTCTGCGACCACGGCGAGCCCGCGGGGGCGACGGCGGCGGGCGGTGCGCCCGCCCCGAGCACCTGGGTGGTCGCGGCGGCGGGCGTCGGACGGAGGACCTCGGTCGCGCCCGCCGCGAGCGCGCCCGCACCGAGGGCACCGAGCGCCGGGGCGCCGACGTGCCCGCCGCGCAGCGCGGACTCGAGGTCGGAGCGGAACTCGGCGGCCGAGCCGTACCGCTGGTCGCGGTCCTTCGCGAGCGCCTTCATCGTGATCCGGTCGAGGGCGTCGGGGACGTCCGACGCGAACGTGCTGGGGGGCGGGGCCTCCTCGCGCGCGTGCTGGTAGGCGACGGCGACGGGCGAGTCGCCGATGAACGGCGGCCGTCCGGTGAGGAGCTCGAAGAGCAGGCAGCCGGTCGAGTAGAGGTCGCTGCGGGAGTCGACCTGCTCGCCGCGCGCCTGCTCGGGCGAGAGGTACTGCGCCGTGCCGATGACGGCCTGCGTCTGCGTCATGGTGCCCGCGGAGTCGGCCATGGCCCGGGCGATGCCGAAGTCCATCACCTTGACGGCGCCGGTCGGGGTGAGCATGACGTTCGCGGGCTTGATGTCGCGGTGGACGATGCCGGCGTGGTGCGAGTACTCGAGCGCCGACAGCACGCCGGCCGTGATCTCGACGGCCTCCTCGAGCGGCACGGCGGACCCGTCCCGCAGGATGTCGCGGACCGTGTGGCCCTCGACGTACTCCATGACGATGAAGGGCACGTGCGAGACGGCGCCGCCCTGCTCGGTGAAGATGTCCTCGCCCGTGTCGTAGACCGCGACGATCGCCGGGTGGTTGAGCGACGCGGCCGCCTGGGCCTCGCGGCGGAAGCGCGCCTGGAAGGACGGGTCGCGCGCGAGGTCCGACCGCAGGATCTTGATGGCGACGGTGCGCCCGAGGCGCGTGTCGTGGCCGATGTGCACCTCGGCCATGCCACCGCGCCCGATGAGCTCGCCGACCTCGTAGCGGCCGCCGAGGATCCGAGGTGCGTCGTCCACCACTACAGGTTCCTCGCTGTCGTCGTCTGTTCCGGGTCCGTCTGTGCCCGGGTCGTGCCCGCCTGGTCCGTCCCTGAGCCGCCCGGCCGCGCCCGATCGATGTGCGCCCGGTCGGTCGTCCGCGTCCCGGACGCGCCGGTCCCGGCCGCGCCACCGTTCAGGGTACGCAGCGGCAGCATCCCATGTCCCGGCGCCCCGTCCGCGGACGTGGCCACCGGGGCGGCCGGGCCGCCCGCCGCGCCAGTGCGCTCGTGACCCCAGACGCGGTCGGCGAAGAGCGCGCCGAGGACCGCGAAGAGCACCACGAGCACCAGCGCGACGAGGGGACGTGAGACCCGCCCCCAGCGCAGCCCTGTCGTCGTCGAGGTGCGCACGGGGACCGCGCGCGTGCGCGGGGCGCGGGGGGCGCCCTCGTCGGCGGGCGTGCCGGGCACCGGGCGGCGCCGGGCGTCCGTGCGCGGTGCCGGCGGCGGGAGCTCGAGGGGTGCCGACGCGACGGCCTCGGCCGCACGCTCCCACGCCGCCGCCTCGGGGCGCGCGAGCGGCGCGTCGGGCCCGCCCGCGCCGACCGGGCCGGGCCGGACCGGCGTCGTGGGCAGGGCGGTCGGCGCCGGCGCGGGCGTGGCGCGCTCGGCGGCGGCCTCGTCCTGCGGGACGTACACCGGGGGCGCACCCGCGGGCGTCTCGGCCACCGCCTCGGCCGCGGGCCGCCCGGGGACCACGGTGGGCCCCGCCTCGACCAGCGCGGGCAGGGGGAGCGGCCCGGTCGCGTAGCCGATCCCGCCCTGGGGCGGCACGGGCCCGGACGCGACGGGCTGGTGCGGCCGCGGCACGTGCTGGACCGTCCCCGTCCGCGACATCTCGGCCGCGTCCATGAGGTCGACGGTCCGGGCGTGCCGGCCGTAGGCCGCGGTGGGCACCCCGCCGGGCGGCGTCCGGTCGAGCATCCCGTCGAGCGTGCGCGCGAGCGACGCGGCGGACCGCGGCCGCTCCTCGGGGTCCTTCGCGAGCATCCGCATGACCATCGCGGCGAGCTCGGGGTCGATGTCGTGGGGCAGCGGCGGGACGGGCGTGTTGACGTGCGCGACGGCGATGTCGACCGCCGTCGGGCCCGTGAAGGGCCGGTTCCCGACGAGCGCCTCGTAGGCGACGATCCCGAGCGAGTAGATGTCCGACGCGGGCGTGGCCGCGCGGCCGATCGCCTGCTCGGGAGACAGGTACTGCGCCGTGCCCATGACCATGCCCGACGCCGTCATCGGGATCTGGTTGCTCGCGGTCGAGATGCCGAAGTCGGTGATCTTCACCCGGCCCGAGCGCGCGAGCAGGATGTTTCCGGGCTTGACGTCCCGGTGCACGACGCCGGCCACGTGCGCGGCGTGCAGGGCCCGCGCCGTCTGGGCGAGGATCGGCAGCAGCCGCCGCGTGGGCAGCACGGGCTGGCGGTCGAGCAGGTCGGACATGGGCTCGCCGAGCACGAGCTCCATGACGAGGAAGCCCGAGCCCTCCTGCTCGCCGTAGTCGTAGAGCTGGGCGATGTTGGGGTGGCTCAGCTGGGCGCTGTTGCGCGCCTCGGTGCGGAAGCGCTCGAGGAAGCCGGCGTCGCCCGCGAACTCCTCGCGCAGCACCTTGACCGCGACGTCGCGCGCGAGGGCCTCGTCGTGGCCGACCCACACCTCGCCCATGCCGCCGACGGCGATGCGCGAGACGAGGCGGTAGCGCCCACCCAGGGCGACGGCGGTCGCGGGCCTCATCCGGCGAGCACCGCCTCGATGACCGCGCGCGCGATGGGCGCGGCCACACGGCCGCCCGTCGCCTCGCTGCCCATCGCGCCGCCGTTCTCGACGATCACCGCGACCGCGACGCGGGGGGCGTCGGCGGGCGCGAAGGCCGTGAACCACGCGTGCGGCGCGGCCTCCTCGGCCGTCTGCGCTGTGCCCGTCTTGCCCGCGACCTGCACGCCCGGGATCTGCGCCGACGTGCCGCTGCCGTCCGCCACGACGCCGACCATCATGTCGCGCAGCGCAGCGGCCGTCGTCGGGGTGATCGGCGTCGCGAGCTCGGAGGGCTCGGTCTCGGACACCACCGTGAGGTCCTGGCTGCGCACCGACTGCACGAGGTACGGCTGCATCTGCACGCCGCCGTTCGCCACGGCGGCGGAGACCATCGCCACCTGGAGCGGGGTCACACGCACCTCGAACTGCCCGATGGCCGAGAGAGCCGTCTGCGGCGCATCGAGCTGGTCGGGGAAGTGGCTCTCCGTCACTGTCATCGGCACGTCGAGGGGTGTGTCGAAGCCGAACGCCCGTGCCTGTTCGCGCAGCACCTCCTGGCCGAGGTCCAGGCCCAGCTGGCCGAACGCGGTGTTGCACGAGATCCGCAGCGCGTCGGCGAGCGTCGTCGTGCCCGTGGGGCTGCAGGAGGTGTTGCCGAAGTTGCGCAGCATCGACGTCGTCTGGGGCAGGTCGAGCTCGACCGGCGCCTGGAGCTCGGTCGCGCCCGTGAACCCGCGCTCGAGCGCGGCCGCCGCCGTGACGAGCTTGAACGTCGAGCCGGGCGGGTAGGTGTTCCCGGCGATCGCGCGGTTCGCCATGGGGTCGCCCTCGGCCGCCTGGAGCGCCTGCCACGCCTCGTTGACCACGCGGGTGTCGTGCCCGGCGAGCACGTTGGGGTCGTAGGACGGCTTGGAGACCATCGCGAGGATCGCGCCGGTCGTGGGGTCGAGGGCCACGACGGCGCCCCGCTGGTCGCCGAGCGCGTCCCACGCGGCCTGCTGGACCTCGGGGTCGAGCGTGAGCTCGACGATCGCGCCCTGGGGCTGCCGGCCCGTGACGAGGTCCTCGAGACGCGCGTAGAAGAGGGAGTCGGCGGAGCCGTTGAGCTCCGTGTTCATCGTCCGCTCGATCCCCGAGCGGCCGTAGACGACGGAGTAGAACCCGGTCACGGGCGCGTAGATCTCACCGCCCGGGTAGCTGCGCTGGTAGCCGAAGGGGTCGTCGACGGGCGTCGACAGCGCGATCGCGTTGCCGCCGACGACGATCGGCCCGCGCGGGTTGCCGTACTCGCGGTAGAGCGTGCGCACGTTGCGCGTGTCGTTGTTGAGCTCGGCCGCCTGGAAGAACTGCACCCAGGTGCTCCCGCCCATGAGGACGAGGAACATGACGACGACGACGGACGCGAGGCGGCGCAGGGGCGTGTTCACGGGCGACCGCCGTCCAGGGCGATGACCTCGGTCGCGTTGTCGTCGCCCTCGGGCTCGACCTCCGGGGCGCCCGCGGGGCCGCGGCGCGCGTCCGCCTCGCCGGCCGGGCGGCGCGCGCTGTCGGAGATGCGCAGGAGGAGCGCGGCGATGATCCAGTTCGCCAGGAGCGACGAGCCGCCGTAGGCGAGGAACGGCATCGTCAGGCCGGTGAGCGGGATGATCCGCGTCACGCCGCCCACGACGACGAAGCACTGGAAGGCGACGGTGAACGCCATGCCGCCCGCGAAGAGCTTGCCGAAGCCGTCCCGCACGCCGATCGCGGTGCGCAGGCCGCGCTCGGCGAGCACGAGGTAGAGGACGAGGACCGCGAGCAGGCCGGTGAGCCCGAGCTCCTCGCCGAGCGACGCGACGATGAAGTCCGACTCGGCGTAGGGCACGAGGTCGGGCCTGCCCTGGCCCCAGCCGGTGCCGAAGAGGCCGCCGTTGGCCATGCCGAACAGCCCGCGGACGAGCTGGCCGGAGCCGCCGGGCGAGGCGTTGAAGACGTCGTCGTCGAAGGCGTTGAGCCAGGCCTCGAACCGCGCGCCGACGTGGCTGAACAGGGACGCGGCGAGCGCCGCGCCGCCCACGAAGAGCCCGAGGCCGATGACGATCCAGCTGAGCCGCTCCGTGGCGAGGTAGAGCATGGCGACGAACAGGCCGAAGAAGAGCAGCGACGTGCCGAGGTCGCGCTCGAGCACGAGCACCGCGAGCGAGACGCCCCACGCCAGGAGGATCGGGCCGAGGTCGCGGGGACGCGGCAGCTGAAGGCCGAGCACCTTGGGCCCGGCGAGCGCGAGGGTGTCCCGCGTCGTCACGAGGTAGCCGGCGAAGAAGATCGCGAGCGCGATCTTGCCGAGCTCGGCCGGCTGGAAGGAGTAGGAGCCGACCCGGATCCAGATGCGCGCGCCGTTGATGAGGGCGCCGAGGCCGGGGACCAGCGGGAGCACGAGGAGCACGAGGCCGGCGACCATCGCGGTGTACGTGTACCGCCGCAGCGTCCGGTGGTCCCGCAGCAGCACGACGACGACGGCCGCGAGCACGATCCCCAGCGCCGTCCAGCCGAGCTGGCGCTCGGCGAAGGTGGACGCCTCGCCGCGCGCGGTCTCGGCGACGTCGATCCGGTAGATCATCGCGAGGCCGATGCCGTTGAGCGCGACCGCGACGGGCAGGATCACCGGGTCCGCGTAGGGCGCGCGCCACCGCATGACGAGGTGCAGCCCCACGGCCAGGGCGACGAGGCCCGCGCTGTAGCCGAAGATGTCCGCCGGCAGCGTGCCGGCGGTCGCGAGACCCACGAGGGCGTACGCGCCGACGCCGATGGCCAGGGCCAGCACGAGGAGCCCGAGCTCCATGCTGCGCCCCGGACGGACCCGGTGCGGGGAGACCGTGGCCATCACCGCACCGCCCCGGCGCCGGACGTCCGGACCGTCACGGCGACTCGTCCGCCTCGGAGTCGAGCGCCGCGGCGCGCTCGCGGGCGTCGGCGAGGCTCGTGGCCGGGATCGTCTGGTCGAGGCGGTCCTGGACGAAGCCGGGCAGGTCCGCGACGCGCGTGTCCGTCCGGTCGACGACGCTCGACAGCTCGACGGGTCCGATCGACTGGGGGATGCCGCGGAAGACCGCGACCCGTCCGTCGGCGTCGCCCACGTAGTACTGACCCTGGGTCCAGCGGTAGCCCAGCCAGCCCGCGGTCCCCACGGCGGCGAGGACCAGCAGGACCGCGAGGAGGGCGAGCACGCGGCGGCGGCGCGACGGCGTCTCCTCCTCGTCCTCCTCCGGCTCGGGCGCGGCGGCCTGGGCCTGCTCCTCGCGGGCCCGCGCGCTGTGCTCGGCGGCGCGCGCCGCGGCGCCCGTGCCGCCCATGGTGGGGCGGTTCCGGTCGAGCGCGGCCGCGCCGACGACGTGCGAGGTCGTGGCGGGCGCGGCGCCGTCGGGCAGCGCGTCGACCTCGACGACGTCGCCCAGGACCACCGTGACGTTGTCGGGCGCCCCGCCGCGCAGCGCGAGCTGGACGAGCTGGTCGGCGCAGGCGTCGATGTCGGCGACCTCGCGCATCGTCTGGGCCATCGTGTCCCCGCTGACGACGCCGGACAGGCCGTCGGAGCACAGCAGCCAGCGGTCGCCCGCCCGCGCCTCGCGCACCGACATGTCGGGGACGATCTCCATGTCGAAGTCGCCCAGCACGCGCAGGAGGACCGAGCGCTGCGGGTGCCGCTCGGCCTCCTCCGCGGTGATCTTGCCCGTGTTGACGAGGTGCTGGACGAACGAGTGGTCCGTGGTGACCTGGGTGAGCTCGCCGTCGCGCAGCAGGTAGGCGCGCGAGTCGCCGATGTGGGCCATCGCGAGCTTGTTGCCCGAGCGCAGGAGGGCCGTGACCGTCGTGCCGAGGCCCGCGAGCTCGGGGTTCTCCTCGGCGCGCGCGAGCAGCTCGTCGTGCGCGGTGGTGAGGGCCTGGCTCAGCTCGGCGAGGGCGTCGTCGGGCCCGTGCGCCTCGTCGTCGAGGGGCGCGAGGTGCGCGACCGCGACGGAGGACGCGACGTCGCCGCCCGCGTGCCCGCCCATGCCGTCCGCGACGGCGAGCAGGTGGGGGCCGGCGTAGGCGGAGTCCTGGTTGTTGGACCGCACGAGGCCGACGTCGGACCGGGCGGCGTACCGCAGGGCGATGGTCACCGGGCGCCTACCGCTGCAGCTCGAGGATCGACTGGCCCACCTTGATCTGCGCGCCGGCGCGCACGGGCGTCGGCTGCTCGACCTTCTCCTTGCCGAGGAAGGTGCCGTTCGTCGAGCCCAGGTCCTCCACCCACCACTCGCCGTCCTGGGGGAAGACGCGCGCGTGCCGCGAGGAGGAGTAGTCGTCGTCGAGCACGAGCGTGCACGACGGCGCGCGGCCGATGAGGATCGCGGAGGACGCGAGCGGCAGCGTGGTGCCGCGCAGCGGGCCCGCGGTCACGACGAGGCGCCGCGGCATGACCTCGCGCTTGGGGAACGGGGCGGAGCGGGCGTCCGGCGCGACGGCCGGTGCGGGCTTCGCGACGGGCGCGGCGGCCGTCCCGCCGCGGCGCAGGCGGCGGTTGACGATGCGCGTGCCGTAGAGGTCGCGGCGCAGCACGCCGATCGCGGTGAGGACGAACACCCAGAGCAGCACCAGGTAGCCCAGCCGCAGCAGGGTGATCGTGAGCTCACTCATGCCCGGCGATCACTGGTCCTCGTCGTCGTCGGCGCCGGTCCAGAAGAGGATCCGGGTGCGCCCGATCGTGATCGTGTTGCCGTCGACGAGCGTCGCCGCCGGGACCTGGTGGCCCTCGACGAACGTGCCGTTGGTCGAGCCGAGGTCGCTCGCGATCACGCCGTCGGGCGTGACGCGGATCTCGAGGTGGCGCCGGGAGATGCCGGGGTCGTCGACGATGATGTCCGCCTCGCTCCCCCGGCCGATCACCGTCACCGGGCCGGTGAGCAGGTAGCGCTGGCCGTCGATGTCGACGAGCGGGTGGCGCGGGCTCGCGGCGACCGCGGCGGCGGGCGCAACGGCGCCCCGCACGGTCGCGCTGCGCACCTGGAAGCGCCCGGTCTCGAGCTCGTCGTTCTCGACGAACGCGACCGTGACGGGCCCGACGAACGCGTAGCGCTGCTGCGTCGCGTGCTCGGTGACGTTGGCCGCGAGCTCGTCCGCGAGCGGCTCGGCGCCCCAGTCCTCGACCTGGACGAGGTCGGCGGGCGAGAGCTCGATGGTGAACTCGTTGGGCACGACCGTCCGGTCACGGCCCACGACGGCGGCGCGGTCGTCGACCTCGCGGCGCAGCGCGCTGGCGAGCTCGACCGGCTTGACCTCGCTCTTGAAGGCCTTGGCGAACGCGGTGCTGACCACGCGCTCGACGCCCTTCTCGAACCTGTCGAGAACTCCCATGCCACCTCCTCCCGCCCCGTCGCCGTGCGGCTCCTGACGACACCCGGCCGCCGCGGCGACCTCGCTTGACGGCCCTGTGCCGGGTCGGCGACCGACCGGACTTCCGACCTGGCCGGCGGACCGACCCAGCGGTCCGCTCCTGATCGTATCCGCCGAGGGCACGATCGGCCGCGACCCTACGCACGTGAGCGACCGCGTCCTGCCGGTCCGCCCCGGTACGTCCCGGTGCCTCCCGGCCCGCCCGGCGACCCGGTCCGACGCGGCTCCCCGGGCCCCCCGGCCGCGTTCGGGAGGGTCCTGCCGTGCGTGCTAGCCTTCTGCGGCGCGCGCGAGTGGCGAAATGGCAGACGCGCTGGCTTCAGGTGCCAGTGTCCGAAAGGACGTGGGGGTTCAAGTCCCCCCTCGCGCACAGAGATCGAGAGCCGGGGACCCCAGGGTCCCCGGCTCTCGTCGTCGCAGTTGAGGCGATAGTGCGGCGCCCCTGCACCGTCCGGGCAGGATGAGGACCCAGTGAGGCCGATGCTGAGCCGGCCAGGTCTCTACCCCTGGAAACGGACAAATCGGTACAGTCCGGCCATGCCGCGGAGCCGTGGACGGTCCCGTCCGGACCCCGGCAGACCCCAGAGGAGTGGTCATGCGTCGAGGGATCAGTGCGGTGATGGCGGCAACGGCAGGAGTGAGCCTGGCCCTCCTACCGGTCCCCGCAGCAGGGGCGACGTCCATACCGATCGAGTGCGGGACGCACGTTCCCGACCTGGGACACCTGACGCACAACCTGGTGTGCCCGACCGTTGCCATCACGATCGGTCCAGCCGCGACGATCGACCTGCGGGGCTACACGCTGCGGGGGCCTGGGCGGGGAACCGCGAGTCAGGCGATCGTGCTGCACAGCGAGGATGGAGGTTCGGGGTCGGGCGACCTGACCCTGCTCAACGGGACGATCGACGACTGGGGCCGCGTGGTCAACGGTGACGTGTACAGCGTCACCACCAACCGGATGACGCTCACCGACATCGGCACCGTCTTCGACTCCTTCGGGGTGAACCTGACGAGCAGCGACTCCCGGTTCGAGCGGAATGGTGCCGTGGTGTCCTCGCCGGCTGGCGGACGGGTCGATGTGAGGCGCTCCACGTTCGTGGACAACATCGGGGTCTTCTACGAGGGCCCGTACTCCCCCAACGTCTACATCGAGGCGTCCACGTTCCGTCGCAACGACTCCGTCCTGGACATCAGCGAAGGCCAGGTCACGATCGTCAACTCCACGTTCCGCGACGGGGTGACCGCGATCAGCAGCTTCTGGGGCGGGACGCGGATCAGTGGTAGCACGTTCCGCGGGTATGAGACTGCAGTCGTGACGAACTGGCTTCCCGGGGCGCGTCCTGCGGTGCATCACGACCAGTTCACCGGCAACACGTTCCACGACAACGGAGTCGCGCTCCAGCTGGGCGTCAACGCGAACGTGGCCGCCAGTGACTTCACCCGCAACCGCACAGGAGTGCTCTCGCAGACGTACGGGGCACCTAACCCGGTCTCCGACGTCACCCTGACGACCAACACGTTCACCCGCAACGGCGACGGGGTGATCATCGACACGGTGGTTCACCTGCAGGGCAACCGGGCCACCCGCAACACCGGGTACGGGTTCAACGTGCCGATGGCCGTGGACCTGGGCGGCAATGTCGCTACCCGCAACGGCATCAACTGCGTCGGGCTGGTCTGCTGAGCGCCCCAGCCACCGGCGCCGAAGGCAACCTTCGGCGCCGGCGGCCGTGGGGTGGAGCACGGCCTCGAGCGAGGGGCGACCGGGGACCCGGTCCCATCGGGTCGTACGCAGCACGGTGATGTTGCGTAGGTTGCGTGTCGGACGCGACGCAACGACGTAGCTCGCAGCCCTTCAGGCGCCGCTCGACTTGTCTTCCGGGGCGCACACACCCGAGACGGTCCACGCGATACCCGGCCCTCGAGGGCACCAGCTGCCGTACCGTCAGGTCACTGGTCGGCGGCACGCCGATTCGTGGTCGACGCATCGATGCTCAGGAGGCGTCTGTGGATGCGAGCACGGATGCTGTCGCCGACTGGCACACGCGGATCGGGGATGTGCAGGCCGCCTGGCGCGAGCAGGATCAGCGGGCCGTCGCACGAGACCAGGCGGTCGTCGCCGGCTGGGTCGGTCGCCTTGCGGCCATGCGAGCGGAGCAGGCGGCGAGCACGGCTGCCGGTCGGTGGACGACCGGCTCGTCGACCCTGATGGGCGCGCTGTGGGTCCAGCACAACGAGGTGCTCCTCACGCGCGCGCTGGCGTGGGTGCTGCGACCTGAGGGTCGTCATCGCCTCGGCCGCGCGCCGCTCGACGTGCTCGCGCAGCACCTGCGGCTCGAACCGCTGCCCAGCGGGGCGAAGGTGCGCGTGGTCACCGAGGACACACGAAAGGACGAGGACGACCTGGTGGGTCCGACCAGGGCTGATCTCGTCGTCTACACCCCGCTGTGGACCATGGTCATCGAGGCGAAGGTGTTCGCCCCGGAACAGCCGAACCAGCTCGACCGGCTGGGACACCTCTGGGCTGACGACGTCGCGCCGTGCTTCGTGTTCCTCACGCGCGGGTACCGCGAACCCGTCACGGCCGAACGCTCGGCCGGCCTGTGGCGCGCGGTGTCGTGGGCAGACCTTGCGGCGCTGCTACGCGTCGCGCTGAGGGACAGGCAGGAGCCAGCTGGTGTCCGCGACTTCATCGAGACCTTGGAGGCGTACCACCGTGACTGATGCGATCGAGCCCAGGGCACGGGACGACGGTGACGCCCGGGCGTGGTTCTACTTGGATCATCGCTCGGACATCGAGGCGTGGGCGGAGCTGCGCACCGAGGGCCGCGACCTCGTCCACCGGCACCTGCTGGAGCTCGGGCCAGCCGTGGAGGAGCTGGCGGTCTCCGTCGGGGCGGAGCCGTACGAGGCTGAGATCGACGACGGTGATCGGCCTCGCTTCGGCATGCGCCGGCGCGAGTGGGTTGACGAGGTGCTCTCGCAAGTCGCAGTCGTCATCGAGTGGCAACCGAGCGGGCTGCTTGGCGTGGGACGCGGGGACCCTTGGCCCTTCGTCGCCGTCCGCTACGACGCCGCGCTCGACAGCCCTGTCGCTGCCCGTCTTCTTGAGAGCGCACTAGCCGGTGTACGCAGGTCGCAGCGGGGACGCGCCTCGCGCTGGTGGCCCTTCTGGCGGTACGTCGAGCCGGAGGAAGGTCCAGCGCTGGACCCGGAGCAGCTGTCGCTCGCGTGCCTTCGACAGCTGGAAGATCTGTGGCTCGTCGCCGCGCCGGCGCTCGACGGCCTGCGCTCGATGCCTGTGTCGCGCGACGACCTGGTGTGACGCAGCGACGAGGTCAGCTCGGCACCGTGGCCGTCGCCACGAACGCCCGGACGTCGGCGACCTCGTCGGCGTGCACCCCGTGCCCCAGGCCGGGGTAGACGCGCTCGGTGAGCGTCGCGTGCTGCGGCAGCCATGCCTCGGTGCGCTCGATCGCGTGGGGTGCGATGACACCGTCGAGCGTGCCGCGGCCCCAGAACACGCGGGGCCGGGCCGCGGCGAGGACGTCGTCGGCGGGCTGGTCGGCGCCGAGGACGAAGCCGGCGAGGACGACGGTCGCCGCGACGCGCTCGGGGCGCGTGCGCAGCAGCTGCGTCGCCATGAGGCCGCCCTGGGAGAAGCCGACCGGCAGCACGACGGCGTCGGGACCGAGCTCGGCGTCGACCCATCCCCAGATCGCGTCGGTCGCCTCGACCACCGGCTCGGGGTCCGGGCTGCCCGGCGTCGTGATCGCGAACCACGCGCTCGCGCCGGTGCGCAGCGCGAGCGGTGCGCGCAGCGACGCCCAGGGGAGGCCGTCGGACACGAGCGGGCCGAGCCCGGCGAGGTCCTGCTCGGAGCTGCCGTAGCCGTGCAGCAGGAGCACCGTGGGCGCCGCCGTCCCGCCGGTGTCGGACGAGCGGACGGAGGCGAGGCTCATCGGGCCAGCAGGTCCTCGGTCGTCGTGCCGGGCACGGAGACCGTGACCTGCGTGCCCCAGGGGTCGTGCACGACGACCGAGCGGCCGTCGTCGGCGAACGCGAGGGACCGCGCGCGCAGGCGGGCCGCGAGCGCCACGAGGTCGTCGCGCGACGGCACGGTGACGGCGACGTCGCCCAGGCCGAGGGTCGCCGCGCGCGGGCCGGCGCCGCCGCTGTTCCACACGTTCATGGCGACGTGGTGGTGGTAGCCGCCCGCCGAGGCGAAGAGCGCCCCGCGGTAGTCCGTGAGCGTCGCCTCGAAGCCGAGCGCGCCGACGTAGAACGCCTCGGCCGTCGCGATGTCGCCGACCTGGAGGTGGACGTGCCCGACGCGTCCGGCGAGCGCGGGCCCGGCCGCGAGCGCCTCCTCGGTGACGTGGTCCTGGAGGTAGGCGTTCGGGTCGAGCCACTGCGTGCCCATGAGGATCTGGCCGCCGGCCCGCTGCCACAGGTCGCGAGGGCGGTCGGTGTAGAGCTCGACGCCGTTGCCCTCGGGGTCGGTGAAGTAGAAGGCCTCGCTCACGCCGTGGTCGCTCGACCCGACGAAGGACCCGCGCGCGTCCTGCGCCGCGCGGAGCACGGTCGCGGCGAGGCTCTGCTGGTCGTCGAAGAGGAACGCGGTGTGGAACAGCCCGGCCTGACGCGGGTCGACGCCGGGGAGCCCCGGCGTGTGGACCAGCCGGACCATCGGCACCGTGCCCCGGCCGAGGACACGGTGCACCTCGACGCCACGGGTCCGCTCCTCGAGCGGCTCGAGCGCGAACGAGCGCGAGTAGTAGGAGGACATGCCCTCGAGGTCGCCGACGCGCAGCGTCACCGCGTCCATGGTCGTCGCGGGGTTGAGGATGCGCTCGTCCGTGACGGTGGCGCCCAGGGCTGTCGGCTCGGCGGTCATGAGGTCTCCTGATGCTGCTCGCGTAGTAGTTGCGCCTTCAACAAGAGAGTACGGGACGAATGTTGTAGGTACAAGTGTCGCTCGGCGCCACCTGGCGCCGCCCGGAGCATGCCTAGGCTGCCTGCGTGACCTGGCCCACGACGCCCGACGGGCGCTACCTCGTCGTCCGCGGCCGGCTCTGGCGCCGCTCGGACCCGGGCCTCGACCCCGCCGAGCGCGAGGCGCTGACCCGCGAGCTCATGGCGGCCCGCCGCGCCAAGCAGGCGGCGGTGCGCGCGGGCGACGAGGCGGCGCGCGAGGCGGCCCGGGCGCGCGTCGACGCGGCCAAGGTCGGCCTCGGCGAGCGCGGACCGGTCTGGTGGGACGACGACGCCCCGGACCTCACGCGCCGGCTTGCGCGCACCACGGCGTACGCGGACTGGTTCACGTCCCTCCCGGCCGACCCGGACCCCGACGCGCCCGGCGGGCCCTCACACCGCTGACGCCGTCCGCCCAGGACGTGCGGCGCCCAGGACGTGCGGCGCACGGGACGCGCGGCGCCCAGGACGTGCGGCGCACGGGGCCGGTGTGACGGGTGAGGCCGCGCCCGGCCCGTGGGAGACGTCACGCGACGCAGGCGTCACGAGCGCCGCACGTCCGGGACGCGAGGGGTGGCGTGGGGCCGGGCGGTTCGGCGCGGTGGGCCGCGGATGGGTACGGTCGGGGCAGACCGGCCGAGAGGAGCACCACCATGGACGCGCGCGAGGACCAGCGGGACGACACCGACCCGTACACGACCCACCCGAACCCCAGCCGCGTGGTGATGTTCCTGCTCTGCCTCGCGATGGTGATCGGCGGCTTCTACCTCATGGCCGTGAGCTTCGACACCGAGTCGCCGTGGATCTTCACCGGGGGCCTCCTGCTCTCGGGCGCCGCCTTCGGGATCCCCATGCGCGAGAGCCGCGCCTGAGGTCGTGCCCGAGACCGCTCCCGCGCCGACGGGCGACGTCCTGACCGTCGACGTCTGGTCCGACGTCGCCTGCCCCTGGTGCTTCATCGGCAAGCGCCGGTTCGAGGAGGGCGTCCGCCGTGCCCGGGCCGCGCGCGCCGCGGCGGGGGGCCCGCCCCTGGACGTCCGGGTCGTGCTCCACTCCTTCGAGCTGGCGCCCGACACCCCGGTCGACTTCGAGGGCAGCGAGGCCGACTTCCTCGCGGGGCACAAGGGCCTGCCGACCGCTCAGGTCGAGGCGATGCTCACGCAGGTCACGCAGGTCGCAGCCTCGGTGGGCCTCGCCTACGACTTCGACGCCCTGCGCCACACGAACACGCGCAAGGCGCACGAGGTGCTGCACCTCGCGCTCGCGCGCGGCCGCCAGGCCGAGGTCGCCGAGCGGCTGTTCCGCGCGTACTTCGAGGAGGGCCGCCACCTCGGGCGCGACGACGAGCTCGCGGCGCTCGCCGGCGACGCCGGCCTCGACCCCCAGGAGGTCCGGGACGCGCTCGCGGCCCGCACCCACGCGCCCGACGTCGACGCGGACGTCGCCCAGGCGCGTGCGTACGGGATCTCGGCGGTGCCGTTCTTCGTGCTCGACCGGCGGTACGGCGTCGCCGGCGCGCAGGACCCCGACCTCTTCGCGGCGGCGATCGAGCAGGCCGTCGCCGAGCGCGCGGCCTGACGCCCCGGCGCGCGGCCCGGCACCTCGGGGCGGTCAGGCGGCGGCGTCGTCCGGCGTCACGGCGCGCGCGGTCGCGAGGGCGTCGGCCAGGCAGCGCATGTACGCCGCGGACACCTCGGCCGGCAGTAGGCCCGCCTCGAGCACGCCCGAGGAGTCCTTGCGCTCGTGCGCACGCACCGCGAGCAGCACCGCCCCCAGGTCGCCCTCGCCCTTGACCGCGGCGCGGACGGTCGCCGAGACGCCGACCTTGTCGAGGATGAGGTCGACGGGCAGCGCGAGCTGCGCCGCGAGCGCGGAGAGCATCCCGACGGTGTAGGCGGCGCCGTCGCCGGCGAGCGCCTCGCACGTGAGCGCGCGGGCGAGGATGAACCACAGGGAGTCCATCGCGTCCGGGCGCGCGTCGAGCAGCAGCGCGGACACGAGCGTGGTGACCTCGCGCGTGCCGAGCAGGACGACGGCCTGCTGCGTCGTGTCCACCTCGGACGCGAGCGCGAAGGCGCCGCTGTTGACGAGGTGCAGCAGGCGCAGCGTGAGGACCGGGTCGGTGTCGACGACCTGCGCGACCTCGGCCAGGTCGACGTCGGGCTGCTGGAGGAGGTGCAGGAGGGCGAGGCACTGGAGCTCGCCCGCGCGCAGCACCCGCGGCGGCGGGGCGGGCGGTCCCTCGGCGCGGATCGCGTGGCCGCCGTAGAGCGCGTCGACCTTGGCCGCCCGGCACTCCTCGACGGTCGCGGCGTCGTGGACGTCGGGCGCGAGCGCCCGGACGTTCGCGGCGTGCAGGCGGTAGACGAGGAGCGAGAGCGGCAGGGCCGTGCCGACGCGGTCGACCACGGCGTAGCCGACGTGCGGCAGCAGGGCGTCCTGCGCGGGCAGGCCGCGGTAGCCGGTGAGGGCGAGGTCCGCCCCGAGCGCACGGAGCACGGTGGCGCGCTCGGCGGCGTCGGACCGGTCCTCGTAGCCGGGCGGGAGCTCGAGCACGAGCCGGCCGGGCACGGTGGGCACCGGCAGGTGCCCGTCGAGCATCGCGGGCGTCGCGGGCAGGAAGGCGTACCGGTCGGCCACGACGTCGGGCAGGTGCAGCGCGAGGTAGTGGTCGTGCGCCTCCGCGGGCGCGGCGTGGCCGGCCGGCGGGCGCTGCGTCGGGATGACCGGGGACGACGGCGCGACCGAGATGACGTACCCCACGACGTGGCCGTCGAGCGTCGTCACGGGGTCGCGGTGGATCGTCGGCCCGACGGCGCCCGTGAGGCTGGGTGTCGCGTCGACGGGCACGACGCCGGCGGTGGCGGCGGGAGGCGCGTCGGCGCGGCCGCGGCCGTGGTCGACCTGGGTCATGCCGCGAGCGGGGCGCGCAGCGGGAAGTCGCCGTCGAGGACGACCTGGAGGGCGCGGCCGGTGGCGGCGTTGATCGCGACGGGGGCGAGCAGGTTCGCCGTCGGCGGCTCGTCGCCCTGGCCCGGGTGGACCACGACGAGGAGCACGGCCTCGTCGTCGTCGAGCGCGAGCGAGTCGCGCGTCGAGCCGTCGAGGCGCGGCGCGTAGTCGGGGAAGTACGCCCGCGGCGGCACGAGGAAGAGCCGGACGTCCGGCTGCTCGGTGCTGCGCAGCGCGAAGAGGAAGCCCGTCCCGTCCACGGCCTCGAGCGTGAAGCTGCGCAGGTCGCGGAGCCCGGGCGGCGGGCTCGCGAAGTCGAGGACGTCGGCCACGGTGCGGCCGGCGGAGGCGGAGGTGGTCGTCGCCACGCGGTCGGTCACGGTCACGCTCATCGCAGGAACTCCATCAGGCTGGGCTGCAGGACGCGGGCGGTCGCCCCGAGGGCGCCCTGGTAGGCGACCTCCTGCATCTGCAGCTCGACGATGATCTCGGCGAGGTCGATGTCCTCGATCCCCGAGAGCTGGCTGGACAGGTCCATGGTGGTCTTCTTCAGCGCTGACTGGGCGCCCATGACCTGGTTGTGCCGGGCGCCGACGTCGGCGAGCTCGCCGAGCATCACGGTCATCCGGTCGTCGATCTCGCTCAGTCGTGCGCCCACGTTCACCCCTCCGCGGAGGTCCGCGACGATCTGGTCGATCAGGGCGAACGCCGAACCCGCCCCCTGGCCGAAGGCGGCCGCGCCGTCCTGGTCGGCGCGCACCGTCTGCTCGGGGCCGAGGCGGCGCTGGACGGAGCCCGTCGCGCTGCCGTTCCACGTGTAGCTGCCGGGCTCGAAGGCCTGGGCCGCGTCGGACGTGCCCGCGAAGACGGACCGGCCGTTGTAGCGCGTGTTGGCCTGGTCGAGCAGCGCGTCGCGGATGCCCTCGAGCTCGACGGCGATCGCGTCGCGCGCCGTCTGGCTCATGGACCCGGTGTTCGCGCCCTGGACCGTGAGGTCGCGCGCCTTGCGCAGCGCCGCGACGGACGTCTGGAGCGCGCCGTCGACGGTCGTGAGCCAGCCCGCGCCGTCGTCGGCGTTGCGCGCGTGCTGCTCGGCGGCGCGACGCTCGGCGCGCACCTGCATCGCCTGGCCCGTCGCGCTCGGGTCGTCGGAGGGCTTGGTGAGCACCTTGCCGCCGGACATCTTGGCCTGCAGGTCGGCCATCCGGCCCAGGTTGAGCTGCAGGTTGGCGAGCGTCGAGCGCTGCACCGTCTGCTGCGTCACACGGTTGATCATGACTACCTCCCCACCACGCCGGTGCGGTTGATGAGCACGTCGAGCATCTCGTCGATGGCCGTGAGCACCCGCGCCGCCCCCTCGTAGGCCCGCTGGAACGCGAGCATGTTCACCGACTCCTCGTCCAGGTCGACGCTCGCCTGGCTGAGCTGGAGGTTCTCCGCGGTCGCCCGCGACACCTCGCTCACGGTCGCGCGCTGCGCGGCCGACCGGCTCTGCACGCCGAGGTCGACGACGTACGCGCGCCACAGCGCGTCCGGGCTGCCGCTCTCGGCCGCGAGCTGGGAGATGCGGTCCGCGAGCGACCCGTCGTAGGCGCCCGCGCCCGCGACGCCGGCCGCGATCGCGTCGGTGCTCGCGACGGCGACCGACAGGCCGAGCGCCACAGGCCGCGCGCCGTCGAGCGCGAAGAAGTCCCCGGCGACGTCGCCCGGGGGCGGCTGCAGCGTCCGGCCGCCCGCGTGCGCGCCGTTGACGACGTCGTGCACGCGCTGCGCGACCTGGTTCCACGCCTTCGCGGCTCCCGCGAGCAGGCCGCCGGACGCGTCGGGCGCCAGCGTCGCGAGCTGGCCGGCGAGGCGGCCGCCGTCGAGCGGGAGCGCGGTGCCGTCGGCCCACGCGACGCGCACGGGGTCGAGCGCCGCCGGGGGCTCGCCGATCCCGCCGGCCATGGTGGCCGCGCCGGTGACGACGATCGCGTTGGCGTTCGAGCCGCGCACGAGCGCGTTCCCGCCGACGACGACGTCGAGGGTGCCGTCCTCGCGCTCGCGCGCCGAGGCGCCGACGAGCGAGGAGAGCGACGTGACGAGCTGGCTGCGGCGGTCCATGAGCTCGTTGGCCGAGCCGCCCGAGACGAGCACGGAGCGGATCTGGTCGTTGAGCTCCGCGACCGCGGTCGCGGTCGTGTTGACCTCGGTCGCGAGCGTCTGCGCCTCGGTGCGGGTCTGCGCCCACTGGGTCCCGACCGCGCGGTACCCGTCGGAGATCTGGGTGACGAGCGCCGCGGCGTCGCCGAGCAGCACCTTGCGCGCGGCCGGGTCGTCCGGCGTGTTGCCCACGCCCTGCCACGCGGCCCAGAAGGCGCTCAGCGCGGCCCCCGGACCGGTCGAGCCGGGCTCGGTGACGGTGCTCTCGAGGCGCGAGAGCGCCTCGGCGCGCGTCTTCTGCAGCGCGGCGCCCGACGTCGCCGCGCGGAGGCGGGCGTCGAGGAACGTGTCGTCCATGCGCGTCATGGCCGTGACCCGCACGCCGTTCCCGGCGACCTGCTGGTTGGAGAACATCGACGGGGCCGAGAGGGCGGGGACGGCGGCGAGGTCGGCGCGCTGGCGCGTGTAGCCGGCCGTGTTCGCGTTCGCGATGTTCTGGCCCGCGACGTCGAGCGCCTGGCGCTGCGCGGTGAGCGACGACAGGGCGGTGGAGAGTCCGGAGAAGGTGCTCATCGGGCGATCACAGGGCCCGGTCGAGCAGCACGCTGGACGTCGTCGACGCCGCGGCCCCCCGGGGGTCGTAGGTCTGGACGCTCTCCTGCAGGCTCATGAGGGTCTCCTGCGTGGCGCGGTGCGACGTCGCGAGCAGGTCGCGGTTGCTCTCGGCCAGGCCGTTGATCTGGTCGGTGAGGGACACGAAGGCCGCGTGGTGCTCGGACAGGATCTCGTCCCACGGCGGCGTCGCGTGGCGCGCCATCTCGAGGAGGCTCGCGCCCTCGGGGCGGCCCAGCTCGCGCGCGGCGGCGTCGGCCTCGGCGGCGCGGCCGAGCTCGGCGACGCGGATCTGGTCGAGCACCGACTCCACCTCGCGCGTCGCGTGGCCCAGCCACTGGGTGCGGCCGCTGCTGAGCACCAGCTGCTCCTCCTCCAGCTTGAAGAGCAGGAGCTCGAGGAGCCGGCGCTCGTGCCACAGCACGGCGGAGAGCGCGTCGAGGCTCATGCGTGTGTCCTTCTTCCGTCGTGCGTGAGGGGGTGCGCGGGGTGGTCCGTCCGGCGCCCGGTGCGCCGTCGGACCTCTCATCGGCCCGCGACGCGTCCGTGTGACCTTTTCCATGCCACGACTTGGCCCGGAGCGGTGGGACGCGTCACTGTGACCTGCGTCACACGCCCAAGTCGGACACGTCCGATTGTGGGGCGGTTGGTCGGGGGACGGAACCGGGCAATGTGAGCGCGCACATGATCGGCTTCGAGGGCCCCCGGCGGGCCCCGGTTCTTTCACCCACGAGCGCCGCTCAAGTGGCTCTCGCCCGGTCCCGAAGGCTGGTGGGTGACCACCGCAGCCCAGCTCGACTCCGCTCTCGTCATCGAGAACCTCCCGCTCGTCGGGTACCACGTGAACGCGACCCTCAGCCGGGTGCCGTCGTACGTGTCCCGCTCCGACCTGGCCTCCGCCGGCGCGTTCGCGCTGGTCAAGGCGGCGCAGGCCTACGACCCCAGCACGGGGGTCCCCTTCGCCCGCTACGCCTCGCTCCGCATCAAGGGCGCGCTCATCGACGAGCTGCGCGGCATGGACTGGGTCTCGCGCGGCGCCCGCCGCCGGGCCCGCAAGCTCAGCGAGGTCGCCGACGAGCTGACCGCCACGCTGGGCCGCGCGCCGTCGCGCACCGAGCTCGCCGAGGCGACCGGCATGGCCGTCGAGGAGATCGACGCGGCCCGCAACGACGCCGACGTGCGCGTCGTCAGCATCGACGCCTTCGACGGCGTCATCGCGGACTCCGTCGTGGCCCAGGGAGCCGGGCCCGAGGAGAGCCTGCTCGCGAGCGAGCGCCTGCAGTACCTGCGCGCCGGCGTCGAGAGCCTGCCCGAGCGCATGCGGTACGTCGTCGAGCAGCTGTTCTTCCACGACCGCCCCGTCGTGGAGCTCGCCGAGGAGCTCGGCGTCACGCAGTCGCGCATCAGCCAGCTTCGCACCGCGGCGCTCTCGATGCTCCGCGACGGCATGAACGCGAGCCTCGACCCCGACCTCGTCGAGCAGTCCGACCGCCCCGACGGCGTCGCCGAGCGTCGCCGCCAGGCCTACTACGCGGACGTCGCCGCGCGTGCCGCCGCGACGGCCACCGCGAGCACCGTCAGCGCGGTCCCGACGCAGCGCCTGGCGCGGCACGACGAGTACACGGCACCGGTCCGCGAGCGGGAGCTCGCCGTCGGCTGACGGCACGACACCGGGCCAGGTCACGGTCCGACGAGGCCCCGGGCTGCCGCAGGCGTCCGGGGTCTCGTCATGTCCGGGCCCTCATCAGCCGCCGACGGCGGTCGATCCTCAGGGAGCCGCGCGCGCCCGCGGCGCCGACCCGGAGGAGCAGCCCATGACCAGCACGCGACAGCGCGCGACGATCTCCGCCGTCCTCATCGTCAAGGACGAGGAGGCCGTGCTCGAGCGCTGCCTCGCCTCGGTGGCGTGGGCCGACGAGATCGTGGTCTACGACACCGGGTCGACGGACCGCACGCGCGAGATCGCGCGGCGGTTCACCGAGAACGTCGTCGAGGGCTACTGGGACGCCGACTTCGGCGCCGCGCGCAACCGCGCCATCCGTCATGCGTCCGGCCAGTGGATCCTCGTCCTCGACGCGGACGAGGTGTTCCACGGCAGCCCCGAGATCGTGCGCGCCCGGCTGGGCCACGACGGTGCGCAGCGGCACACGATCCTCGTGGAGAACGCGAGCCCGATCGCCCTCGGCCCGACGTCGACGGAGCCGTCGGTCCGCTTCTTCCGGCGCGACGTCTACCACTACCGCGGCAAGCTCCACGAGCAGGTCGTCCCGCGCCCCGGCGCCGTCGTCACCGGGCCGACGCTCGCGCTGCCGCATGCGCGGCTGGTGCACCACGGGTACTCGGTCGCGGTCTTCGAGGAGAAGGGCAAGTCCGAGCGGAACCTGGCGATCGCGGAGCGCGACCTCGCTGCAGCCGTCCGTGCCGGCGCTCCCGCGCGGCAGCAGGCACTGCTCCGGGCCAACCTCCTCCGGTCCCTCGTGCCTGCGGGGCGTGGCGACGAGGCGCTGGCGGGTGCGCGCGAGCTCGTGGACGAAGGGCTTCTCGAGGCGCCGTCGACGTCGACGCTCGCGCGTCTCATGAGCATCGTCGCGCACACGTACCGCGACGCGGAGGCGTTCCAGTTCTGGACGCAGACCTGGGCCGACTCCGACCCGACGCCCGCGTGGGCGTGGGCGTACCGAGCGCAGTGCGCGGGAGAGCGCGGGAACGCCGAGGCGGCGCTCGAGGCGCTGGACCGGATGCCGACCGTCGTGGTCGACGCGGCGCAGAGGACGCTGGACCGTCGTCAGCTCGCCGCGGTCGAGGTCTGGGCGCTCCACCGCACGGGACGACGTCGCCACGCCCTCCGGGTGGCGCGCGACGCCGCCGCCGCCGGCTTCGTCCCCGCGACGCCGGAGGTGCTCACGGCCCTCTGCGCCGACCGTCCCGAGGAGCTCCGGGCGCTCCTCGCGAGCATGTCCGCGGCCGCGTGGGACTCGTTCGCGTTGCTGTGCACGCGGACGGCGTCCGACCTCGGCCTCGACCTGCTCGCCGTGATGCTGGAGGCGCGGCCCGGCCACGTCACGGTGCTCACGTGCGCCGCCGCGATGGCGTCGGTGATGTCGATCGAGGACGCGATGCGATGGTCGCTCGAGGTCCGCAACGCGAACCTCCCGCAGCTGTGCCCGCTCGTCGCGATCGCGCAGACCGTCGACCTCGACCCGCGCCAGCGCGCGGTCGCCGCGGCCATCACGATCGAGGCCTACGGGCAGCAGTCGGTGCTGCCGTGGCTCGAGGACGCCCTGGCACGGGTGCCAGGGGAGCACGAGGCGGAGCTGCTGCGCCTGCTCGACGAGGTCGCGCCCGGCCTCGTGCAGCCGACCGTCCCCGCGTGAGCGGTGCCCGCGGGGTCCGGCGAGAAACTTCTCGGGGAAACGCCTCACATCCGCGGGACGCGGTCCGATCAGCACGGTGCGAGCCCATGGACGGGCTGCAGCACTCGACCCGAATCAAGGAGGAGTTCTCATGGGTCTCTCGATCAACCAGAACATCGCGGCGGTCAACAGCTACCGCAACCTGTCCAACACGCAGAACGACCTGAGCAAGTCGCTCGAGAAG